>NZ_CP163520.1:3082500-3699000 GCF_041080675.1 Streptomyces sp. cg36
GCCCGCGCCGCCCGCGAGGAGCGCGGTGTCGTGGCCGCCGCCGCCGTTGATCTCGGCACCGGCCGCGACCGCGCCCTTGGGGACGACCTGGACGCCGGTGGCGGTGGCGGCGGTGGCGGTGGTCTGCGTGGTGGTGCCGGTGCCGGAGGTCCCCGAGGTCCCGGCGGGCTTCGCGGTGCCCGTGGTGGCCGCGCAGCCCTGGCCGGCCGGCTTCTTCGGGAAGGCGAGGGTGGCCCAGCCGCTCTTGCCGCCGTGCACCCGCATCCGGAAGACCGGCCCGCTCGACAGGTCCCGCACCTCGGCGCCGCCCAGCACGCCGTACCGGTCGCCGGTGGAGAGCCGGTCGTAGACCGAGCCCTTGTCCGCGTTCAGCACCTCGGCGACCGCGCCCTTGGAGCCGTTGGAGAGCCGCAGGCTCAGCCCGCCGAAGGGGGTGCCGCTGGTGCGGACGGCCGTGCAGCCCTTGACGGTGTCGAACTCGCCGTCGAAGCCGCCCGCCGGGTTGAGCCAGGAGCCCACCTTGCCGCCGGCGTTGAGGCCCACCCACATGCCGCCGACCTGCCTGCCGTTCTCGGACTGTCCCTTCGGGCCGCCCGCCGTGACCGAGCCGCGCTGCACGCCGTCGCGCGCCGCCAGCTCCAGGACGTACCAGCCGTCGGCCTTCTTCCACAGCTCGCCGTAGGTGCCGTCGGCCAGCCTGCGCTTGCCGAGGTCCGTGCCGACCGGGGTGGTCGGGCCCTGGCCGCCGCCGCCGTGGTCCTTGGCGCCGCCGTCGTTCACGCGCTCGGGGAAGAGGACCGTGCGGGTGCCGGCGGCGTCGGTGACCTCCAGCATCGGGATCTCGGCGGTCGGGGCGGACAGCCGCAGCGACAGCGGGCCGGTCTTCGCCGAGGTGTGCTTGACGGTGAGGACCTCCAGGACCTTCCCCGCGTGGCCGTCGGAGGGCTTCCAGTCCGGGCCGACCGCGCGGATCCACGCCTCGGCGCCGCCGTCGGCGGTGTGGTTGCGCAGCACCGCGATGTAGCCCTTGGCGAGCGAGACGGTCAGGCCCGAGTAGCGGTCGCCGGTGGCGGCGGGCTTGGCGGTGGCCGACGCGCTGGGGGCGGCGAGCGCGCTGGTCGCGACGGCGACCGGGGTGAGGGCGACACCGACGACGACGGCGGTGGCGAGGACGGTGCGGAGGGCGTGACGCATGACGACTCCCGAGGAGACAAGTGGTGGAAGTGGGAAGAGCCGCATGCCGCTGTGGTCTCGTTCGGAGTGGGGCCGGGTGAGTCTTCGGCGGGCTGCGTGAACGAATTTAGTGATCTTGTTCGGCGGAGCCGTCCGCTCTCTGTCACAGCGGTGTGACAGGGAACGGAAGGGCCTGTTCCGAAGCGGCCCTGGTCAGCGGGGCTGTACAGGACGCTACGCGCGTAGATATGCTCATCTGGTGACCATGCCCACCAATGCACCTGCAGCTGCCCTCGCCGACGCGACCGCGTCGGACGCGGCACTGCGCCGCTTCCTCCACGGGCTCCCCGGCATCGACCCGGTGGGCCTGGAAGCGCGCGCCGCGTCCCTCGGCACCCGTTCGATCAAGACGACGGCCAAGGCGTACGCCATCGACCTGGCCATCTCGATGATCGACCTGACGACGCTCGAAGGCGCGGACACCCCGGGCAAGGTCCGGGCGCTCGCCGCCAAGGCCGTCCACCCCGACCCGCTGGACCGCACCACGCCGACCACCGCGGCCGTCTGCGTCTACCCCGACATGGTGGCCACCGCCAAGGCGGCCCTGAAGGGGTCGGACGTGAAGGTCGCGTCCGTCGCCACCGCCTTCCCGGCGGGCCGCGCCGCCCTCCCCGTCAAGCTGGCGGACGTGCGGGACGCCGTGGCCGCCGGCGCCGACGAGATCGACATGGTGATCGACCGGGGCGCGTTCCTGGCCGGGCACTACCTCAAGGTGTACGAGGAGATCGCGGCCGTGAAGGCCGAGTGCGGCGACCGGGCCCGCCTCAAGGTCATCTTCGAGACCGGCGAGCTCTCCACGTACGACAACATCCGCCGCGCCTCCTGGCTCGGCATGATGGGCGGCGCCGACTTCATCAAGACGTCGACCGGCAAGGTCGCGGTGAACGCGACGCCCGCCAACACCCTGGTGCTGCTGGAGGCCGTGCGCGACTACCGCGCCCAGACCGGCGTCCAGATCGGCGTGAAGCCCGCCGGCGGCATCCGCTCGACCAAGGACGCCATCAAGTTCCTGGTCCTGGTCAACGAGACCGTGGGCGAGGACTGGCTGGACAACCACTGGTTCCGCTTCGGCGCCTCCTCGCTGCTCAACGACCTGCTGATGCAGCGTCAGAAGCTGGCGACCGGCCGCTACTCCGGCCCCGACTACGTGACGGTGGACTGATCCCCATGGCATCTGTTTTCGAGTACGCACCGGCGCCCGAGTCGCGGTCGGTCGTCGACATCGCGCCCTCGTACGGCCTGTTCATCGACGGCGAGTTCGTCGACGCGGCCGACGGCAAGGTCTTCAAGACGGTCAGCCCGTCCACCGAGGAGGTCCTCTCCGAGGTCGCCCAGGCGGGCGAGGCGGACGTGGACCGCGCGGTGCGTGCCGCCCGCAAGGCGTTCGAGAAGTGGTCGGCGCTGCCCGGCTCCGAGCGCGCCAAGTACCTCTTCCGCATCGCCCGGATCATCCAGGAGCGCAGCCGCGAGCTGGCCGTCCTGGAGACCCTGGACAACGGCAAGCCGATCAAGGAGACCCGCGACGCGGACCTCCCGCTGGTCGCCGCGCACTTCTTCTACTACGCGGGCTGGGCCGACAAGCTCGGCCACGCGGGCTACGGGCCGAACCCGAAGCCGCTCGGCGTCGCGGGCCAGGTCATCCCGTGGAACTTCCCGCTGCTGATGCTGGCGTGGAAGATCGCCCCGGCGCTGGCGACCGGCAACACGGTCGTCCTCAAGCCCGCCGAGACGACCCCGCTGACCGCGCTGTTCTTCGCGGACATCTGCCGCCAGGCGGGCCTGCCCAAGGGCGTCGTGAACATCCTGACCGGGTACGGCGACGCGGGCGCGGCCCTGGTCGGGCACCCCGACGTCAACAAGGTCGCCTTCACCGGCTCGACCGCCGTGGGCAAGGCCATCGCCCGGTCCGTGGCGGGCACCGACAAGAAGGTCACCCTGGAGCTCGGCGGCAAGGGCGCCAACATCGTCTTCGACGACGCCCCCGTCGACCAGGCGGTCGAGGGCATCGTCAACGGCATCTTCTTCAACCAGGGCCAGGTCTGCTGCGCGGGCTCGCGCCTGCTGGTCCAGGAGTCGATCCAGGACGAGCTGCTGGACGCGCTCAAGCGCCGCCTGTCCACCCTGCGCCTCGGCGACCCGCTGGACAAGAACACCGACATCGGCGCCATCAACTCGGCCGAGCAGCTGGCCCGGATCACCGCGCTCGCCGAGACCGGCGAGGCCGAGGGTGCCGAGCGCTGGTCCCCGGCGTGCGAGCTGCCGGAGAACGGCTACTGGTTCGCCCCGACGCTGTTCACCAACGTCACCCAGGCGCACACCGTCGCCCGCGACGAGATCTTCGGCCCGGTCCTGTCGGTGCTGTCGTTCCGTACCCCGGACGAGGCCGTCGCCAAGGCCAACAACAGCCAGTACGGCCTGTCCGCGGGCATCTGGACGGAGAAGGGCTCGCGGATCCTCGCGGTCGCCAACAAGCTCCGCGCCGGTGTGGTGTGGGCCAACACGTTCAACAAGTTCGACCCGACCTCGCCGTTCGGCGGTTACAAGGAGTCGGGCTTCGGCCGCGAGGGCGGTCGCCACGGCCTGGAGGGTTACCTCGATGTCTGAGAAGTCGTCTGAGAAGTCCGAGTCGACGCGTCTCGGCGTCTTCAAGACCTACAAGCTGTACGTGGGCGGGAAGTTCCCGCGTTCCGAGAGCGGCCGGGTGTACGAGGTGAGCGACTCCAAGGGCAAGTGGCTGGCGAACGCGCCCCTGTCCTCCCGCAAGGACGCCCGGGACGCGGTCGTCGCCGCCCGCAAGGCGTTCGGCGGCTGGTCGGGCGCGACCGCGTACAACCGCGGCCAGGTCCTCTACCGCGTCGCCGAGATGCTGGAGGGCCGCAAGGAGCAGTTCGTCCGCGAGGTCGCCGAGGCGGAGGGCCTCTCGAAGGCCAAGGCCGCCGCCCAGGTGGACGCGGCGATCGACCGCTGGGTCTGGTACGCGGGCTGGACCGACAAGATCGGCCAGATCGTGGGCGGCGCCAACCCGGTGGCGGGTCCGTACTTCAACCTGTCCACGCCGGAGCCGACCGGTGTCGTCACCGTCGTCGCGCCCCAGGAGTCCTCGTTCCTGGGCCTGGTGTCGGTGATCGCCCCGGTGATCGCGACCGGCAACACCGCCGTGGTGATCGCCAGTGCGGACGCGCCGCTGCCGGCGCTGTCGCTGGGCGAGGTGCTCGCCACCTCCGACCTGCCCGGCGGCGTGGTCAACGTGCTGTCGGGCCGGACGGCCGAGCTCGCCCTGCCGCTCGCCGCCCACCAGGACGTCAACGCGATCGACCTGACCGGCGCGGACGCGGAGCTCGCGCGCGAGCTGGAGGTCGCGGCGGCGGACAACCTCAAGCGCGTGCTGCGCCCGGCCGCCGCCGACTGGTCGGCCGACCCGGGCACCCACCGCCTGACGGCGTTCCTGGAGACCAAGACGGTCTGGCACCCGACCGGCTCGCTGGGTGCCTCCGGCTCCGCGTACTAGCCGCCGCGCGCACCAGCGCCTCCCGACCCCGAACGGCGCCCCGGGCCCCCACCCGTGGCGCCGTTCGGTCCGTTCCGCCCCGGGCCGGGCCCTCAGCCCGGCAGCAGGCCCGTCGCCGCGCCGATCACCGGCAGGTCCTTGAGCGCGCCGCTGTCGTGCAGCGGGTCGGTGGCGACGGCCGTGGTGACCGGCTTGAAGTCGCCGACCTGGGTCGCCACCCCGTTGTCCAGCGGGTCCACCGCGGTCTGGGCGAACGGGTTGAGCCGGAGCGTCTTGGCCGGCGCCAGCGCGTACTTCACCCCCGCGGACAGGTCTCCGGTCACCGAGCGTGTCGGGGCGTCCACGGCCGTCGCCGGGCCCGCCACGGCCTCGCCCACCGCCGTCGCCGGGTCGGTGGCCGCCTGGGCCGGGGCCCCGGCCCCGGTGAGCGCCGCGCCCGCCGCCGTGACGGTGAGCCCGGCGCGCAGCAGTGCGCGACCGCGACCGGCCCCGCCCGCGTGGTTTCGTGCCATGGTCGTCCACTCCTCTACGTATTGATTCGCGCACGCAGCGTAGTTGAGGTGTGATGCTCGATACCAACGGGCTCCCCGGGGGGTCCACCTCCCGGGTGGATGCCTCAGACTGGTGTCCCGTGACCGCACACGCCATCCCGACCCGTGTTGTTCTCCTCACGGGCCCCTCCGGTTCCGGAAAGTCCTCCCTCGCCGCCCGCACGGGTCTGCCCGTGCTGCGCCTGGACGACTTCTACAAGGAGGCCGCCGACCCCACCCTGCCGCGTGTGCCCGGCTCCACGGACGTCGACTGGGACTCGCCGGGGTCCTGGGACGCCGACGCGGCCGTGGCCGCCGTCGTCGAGCTGTGCCGCACCGGACGCACGGCGGTGCCCGAGTACGACATCGCCACCAGTTCCCGGACCGGCACCAGCCTCTTCGGCATCGACCGCACCCCGCTCTTCGTCGCCGAGGGCATCTTCGCGGCGGACATCGTGGACCGGCTGCGCGAGCACGGGGTGCTGGCCGACGCGCTCTGCCTGCGGGGCCGCCCCTCGACCACGTTCCGGCGGCGGCTGGCCCGCGACCTCAAGGAGGGGCGCAAGTCGGTGCCGTTCCTGCTGCGGCGGGGCTGGCGGCTGATGCGGGCCGAGCGCGGCATCGTGGCCCGCCAGACCGCGCTGGGCGCGCACCCGTGCGGCAAGGAGGAGGCGCTGGGCCGGCTGGCCGCGGCAGCCGCGGGCCGGCGCGCCGCCGCACCCGCCGTGCAGGTCTGACCCCGCGCCCGCCGTCCGGGTAGCCCGCGGCCGGAAACGGAAGAGGCGGGACCGAGTGGGCCCCCCGGCCCCTTCGGTCCCGCCTCGTTCCCCCGTTGCCCGTACGCCCGGCGCCTCCCCCGAGACACCGTCCCCCGTACGCTCCCCCCAGCTCCCCGTACTCCGGCGGCTGCCACCGCCGGGCCCGCCTTCAGGCCACCAGCTCGCCGAAGGACTCTTCCTCGTCACGGCCGAAGGAGAGGACGTCGTCCTCGCGCAGCCGGCGGAGCGACCGCCAGATGCTCGACTTCACCGTGCCGACACTGATGTCGAGGATGTCCGCGATCTCCGGGTCGGTGCGGCCCTCGTAGTACCGCAGGACCAGCATGGTGCGCTGGAGTTCGGGCAGCCGCGCCAGCGCCTGCCAGAGCACCGCGCGCAGCTCCGTGCCGCGCATCGCGTCCGTGTCGCCCGCCGTCTCCGGCAGCTCCTCGGTCGGGTACTCGTTCAGCTTGCGGCGGCGCCACGCGCTGATGTGGAGATTGGTCATGGTGCGGCGGAGGTAGCCCCCGACCGCGGCCTTGTCGCTGATCCGGTCCCAGGCCCGGTAGGTCGAGAACAGCGCGCTCTGCAGCAGGTCCTCGGCCTCGAACCGGTCGCCGGTCAGGTGGTAGGCGGTGGCGTACAGGGAGGCCCGGCGCTCCTGCACATAGGCCGTGAACTCGGCCTCCGAGGCGGAACGCTCCCCCGTGGCCCCCCCGTACGCCGCATCCCCGCCGGTCACCGCGCCCTTGAAGGGCGAGGTCGGCACCGAGTCGAGCACCGTCATGTACGTCTGGTGCTGACGCCCGGTGCCGCGAGCGCACCCCCGTCCGCTCACGGCACCGGACTTCTCGCTCCGCACGACGTCGTGGAGACGCGTGACAACTGCGCTTGAGGTGGTGCTGTGCAGTGCGTTCATCTCGCGCCCCCCGTCGGTGGAGTCCTGTTTCGGTCGGTACGAGGAAGAGCTTGCCCGGCCACTTTCATGGCGCTGTCCGGCGACTGTCACAGCCCTGTCACAGCAGGCTGTGAGCGTTGCGGTGCGGGCGAAGTCCGGGGGAGGTCGAACTCCGCTCCCCCATGGGCCAGAATGACCTCCGTGCCTTTCCTGTTGCTGATCGAGGACGACGACGCCATCCGCACGGCGCTCGAACTCTCCCTGTCCCGCCAGGGCCACCGTGTGGCCGCCGCGGCGACGGGCGAGGACGGGCTCAAGCTGCTGCGCGAGCAGCGGCCGGATCTGGTCGTGCTGGACGTGATGCTGCCCGGCATCGACGGCTTCGAGGTGTGCCGTCGCATCCGGCGCACCGACCAGCTGCCGATCATCCTGCTGACCGCGCGCAGCGACGACATCGACGTGGTGGTCGGCCTGGAGTCGGGCGCCGACGACTACGTGGTCAAGCCGGTGCAGGGCCGGGTGCTCGACGCCCGGATCCGCGCGGTGCTGCGCCGCGGCGAGCGCGAGGCGACCGACTCGGCGACCTTCGGCAGCGTGGTGATCGACCGCGCCGCGATGACGGTCACCAAGAACGGCGAGGACCTCCAACTGACGCCGACCGAGCTGCGGTTGCTGCTCGAACTGAGCCGCCGCCCCGGTCAGGCGCTCTCCCGCCAGCAGCTGCTGCGGCTGGTGTGGGAGCACGACTACCTGGGCGACTCCCGGCTGGTCGACGCGTGCGTGCAGCGGCTGCGGGCCAAGGTCGAGGACGTACCGTCGTCGCCGACCCTGATCCGCACGGTGCGCGGGGTCGGCTACCGCCTCGACACCCCCTCGTGACCGCTCCCGGCCGAACCCAAGAAAGCAGCGATTCGCAAACGTGAAGAAGGCGATACTCGCCGGCCTCCGCTGGACCAGCCTGCGCCTGCGTCTGGTCGTCGTGTTCGCGCTCGTCGCCCTGACCGCCGCGGTCTCCGCGTCGGGGATCGCGTACTGGCTGAACCGCGAGGCCGTCCTGGTCCGCACCCAGGACGCGGCGCTCGGGGACTTCCGGCAGGAGATGCAGAACCGGGCGGCCTCGCTGCCGCTGCGGCCGACCGCGCACGACCTCCAGGTGACCGCCCAGCAGATGGCGGCCAGCAGCCGCTCCGGCTACCACGTCAGCTCCGGCTACCAGGTGCTCCTGGTGGACGAGCGGGACCCGGGCAAGCCGATCGTGGGCGCGTCCGACGTGGACCGCTTCACGCTCGACGACGTGCCCGGCTCGCTCCAGGAGGCGGTGGGCAAGAAGCAGAAGGTCACGGACAGCAACGACTATCCGTACCACCTGTTCTGGCAGCGCCGCACGCTGCGCGGGAAGCCGTACCTGATCGGCGGGACGAAGATCATCGGCGGTGGCGCGACCGGCTACATGCTGGCCTCGCTCGACCAGGAGCGCCAGGACCTCAACTCGCTGGCCTGGTCGCTCGGGATCGCCACCGGGCTCGCGCTGCTCGGCTCCGCGCTGCTGGCGCAGGCCGCCGCGACGACCGTGCTGCGGCCGGTCCAGCGCCTGGGCGACGCGGCCCGCCAGCTCGGCGAGGGCAAGCTGGACACCCGGCTGCGGGTGTCGGGCACCGACGAACTGGCCGACCTGTCGCGGACGTTCAACAAGACGGCCGAGAGCCTGGAGAAGAAGGTCAGCGACATGAGCGCGCGGGAGGAGGCGAGCCGCCGGTTCGTCGCCGACATGTCGCACGAGCTGCGGACGCCGCTGACCGCGCTGACGGCGGTCACCGAGGTCCTGGAGGACGAGGCGGACAGCCTCGACCCGATGATCGCGCCCGCCGTGCAGCTGGTGGTCTCGGAGACCCGGCGGCTGAACGTGCTGGTGGAGAATCTGATGGAGGTCACCCGCTTCGACGCCGGTACGGCCCGGCTGGTCCTCGACGACGTCGACATCGCCGACCAGATCACCGCGTGCATCGACGCGCGGGCCTGGCTGGACGCGGTGGACCTGGATGCCGAACGCGGCGTCATGGCGCGGCTCGACCCGCGCCGCCTGGACGTGATCCTGGCCAACCTGATCGGGAACGCGCTCAAGCACGGCGGCTCCCCGGTCCGGGTCTCGGTGCGGGTGGAGGGCGAGGAGCTGGTGATCGCGGTACGGGACCACGGCCCGGGCATCCCCGAGGACGTGCTGCCGCACGTGTTCGACCGGTTCTACAAGGCGAGCGCGTCCCGGCCCCGTTCGGAGGGCAGCGGGCTCGGCCTGTCCATCGCGATGGAGAACGCGCACATCCACGGCGGCGACATCACGGCCGCGAACTCGCCCGAGGGCGGCGCCGTGTTCGTGCTGCGGCTGCCGCTCGGCGGGGGTGAGGAGGCGTGAGGGACTCGGTGGGAACGCGTCTGGCGGGCGGGGCGCTCGCCCTGCTGGCCCTGGCCGGCGCCGCCACCGGCTGCGGCATCCGGCCCACGGCGGTCCCGGTGGACGCCGGGCCCGCGCCGTCCCGGGTGCCCTGCGAGGTGCCGGGCAACCCGACCCCGCAGTTCGAGGGCGTGACCGTACGGATCTACCTGGTGTGCGGGGCGCAGCTGGTGGCGGCCGAGCGTTCGGTGCGGATCCCGGAGGGGCGGGCGTCGGCCGACCGGCTGCTGTTCGCGCAGACGCTCCTGTCCGAGCTGGAGGTCACCCCGTCCGGCGACGAGAAGGCCGCCGGGTACACCACGGACGTACGGGGTCCGCTGACGGTCACCGGCGCGCGCAAGGGCGATCCGGCCGGGGCGCTGCGGCTGACGCGCCGCCCCGAGGACCTGCCGGCACCGGCGCTCTCGCAGATCGTCTGCACGTTCGCGGAGAACACGCCGACCTCCTCGGGCAGCCGCCAGGTGGTGCTCGGCGGCCCGACCGACGATCCCGCCCGGGGCTACGCCTGCACGGCGGAGATGAAGTCGCGCCCGGACGCCTCGCCCACCCTGGGCGACATGTTGCGCCCGGCCCCGTGAGCCCCGCCCCCGCCGCGCGCGGGTGGGGGCGCCGGGGCCGTCTTCGGCACGCGGAACCGATCGTGCCGCACCGGTCGTCTTGGGGGGCGTGCAACAGCGTCATGGTGTGGGCGGCGGCGCCGCCATCCGGTTCCGCGCGGCGGGATGCGCTCTTCTCCTCGCGCATCTGACGCTGGTCGCGTCTCTCACCCTGCGGCCCCGCGACGTCGTGTGGGTGGCCGCGCCCAATCTGACCCCGCTCGCCGGGATCCGCGCCGACCTGGCGCTGGGGACGCTGGAGGCGGTCGAGCGCATCGGCGCCGGGCTGCTGCTCCTGGCCCCGCTGGGCGTGCTGCTGCCGCTGGTGGGCGGGCGCCTCGACGTCTCCCCGGTGGCCTCCCTGCTGCGGACGGCCGCCGCCACGGCGCTCGTCTCGCTCGGCATCGCCCTGCTCCAGACGGGGGTGCCGGGGCGGGTGGCGGACGTGGACTCGCTGCTCCTGAACACGGCCGGGGCGGCGCTCGCCCACATCGCCGTGGTGCCCGCCGCCCGGCTCGCGCTGCGCCGCCGCCGGGACCGGGCCGTGCCGCGCCCGGCCCCGGTCTCCCACCCGGGCCCGGCTCAGGGTCGTACCCCGACGATTCCCAGGGTCGGGATCGCCCCGTAGTCCGACGTTTTGCCCGCTTCCCGGGGGCAGGATCGAGTCATGGCGCAAACGCCACGCACCAGCCACGACTCGGCCCCGAAGGAGCCCTCATGAACACCCTCACCCGCCCCCGCGACGGCCGGATGATCGGCGGCGTGTGCGCGGCGCTGGCCCGGCGCTTCGGCACCTCGGCCACCACGATGCGCGTGCTCTTCGTGGCGTCCTGTCTGCTGCCGGGCCCGCAGTTCCTGCTCTACCTCGCGCTGTGGGTCCTCTTCCCGGCCGAGAAGACCCCGAGCACCGCCTGGTGACCCCGGCGGCGGGCCGCGCGGGGCGCCGGGCTCAGCCCAGTACCTCGCGGACCTTCGCGAGCTGCTTGTCCGCGACCTCCCTCGGCACCTCCACCAGCGGCTGCGCCCGGCCCTCGACGGGCGCGCCGAGGTTGATCGTCATGAAGCGCACGATCGTCGGGCCCTGGCGCACGACGACGATGTGCACCGGCGTGTCCACGTTCACCTGGGTCGACGTGGCCGACCAGCTGACCGACTCGTCCCCGCCGACGCGGTACGGCCGCGCCCTCACCTGCCGGTAGACGGAGTTGGTGCCGCCGAGTTCGGCCCGGAAGCCGGTGCACCCGGCGAGCGCCGCCCGCAGGTCCTTGATCAGCTTCTCGGCGTCGGGCCGGGCGTAGTCGCTGAGCGAGGCGGCGACCGCGAGGCCGAGGCGCCGCTGCGAGCCCAGCCCCCGGTTGACGGTCTCGCGCGCCTTGGGGCTCGGCCGGTCGCCCATGACGTCGGCGAGCGGCTGGCACCGCCCGCGGTCGGCCTGCGGGCGGCCCTGGCCCTGCGCGGTGGTGTCGGCGGAGACCTGGTAGCCGGGCACGTCCCCCTGTTCGAGGGCGGCCCGCTGCAGCTTGGTGCGCCCGGCGGCCGAGGCCGGGGTGCCGCCCCGGGCGGACCCGGACCCCTTGCCGTCGCCCCCGCCGGAGGAGCCGCACGCGGCGGTGAGGCACAGCGCCGACACCGTCAGTACGGCGAGTCCGGTCGCCTTCACACGCATCCTGGAAACCCTACTCACCTGTCAATCGCCTGCGTACGAGCCGCGATCCTGACACACGCGCGGCGGGGCGCACACCCGCAACCGGGTGTGCGCCCCGCCACAACGCCTCAAAGCACCGCCAGGCGGTACGTTTCGGCCATCAGCCGCCGAGCGGCAGACCGCCGCCGAGGCCGCCGACCGGCAGACCGCCGAGCAGGCCGCCCACCGGGTCGGTGGCGCCGGCCGGTACGGCCGAGGCGCCCTTGCCCAGGGCGTTCTGACCGGCGGTCAGGGACTCGGCGGCACCCATCGGGAGCTTCTTGGTCACGCCCGACAGAACGGGGAGTTCGGGAAGGCCGGCGGCGGCGGGCGCGGCGGCGGCCGAACCGGCGGCAGCGGCGGCGAAGGCGACACCGACAGCGGCGGTACCGAGTGTCTTGACGGCAGACTGCTTCATCAGGAATTCATCCTAGGGAAGGGGATGTGAGCGGCTCTGCAAGCTAGTCAGACCGCCGTGCGCGCCGCAAACCCCGACACCACCGGGAAACGGCCGGTGAATCAACTCCCCCGGCCGTTCCGGCGATTGAACTATTACCCCATGGGCGCGGTAGACCCGCTGGTCGCAGCGGTCTGCTTGAACAACCATTCGGATTTCAGCTCGGCGTATCCGGGCTTGATGACGTCATTGATCATCGCGAGGCGTTCGTCGAAAGGAATGAACGCTGATTTCATCGCATTGACAGTGAACCACTGCATGTCGTCGAGCGTGTAGCCGAACGCCTCGGTCAGCCGCTCGAATTCCTGGCTCATGCTGGTGCCGCTCATCAGCCGGTTGTCGGTGTTCACGGTGGCCCGGAAGTGCAGCCGGCGCAGCAGCCCGATCGGGTGTTCGGCGTAGGAAGCGGCGGCGCCGGTCTGGAGGTTGGACGTCGGGCACATCTCCAGCGGGATCCGCTTGTCCCGCACGTACGCGGCGAGCCGGCCCAGCTTCACCGTGCCGTCCCCGGCGACCTCGATGTCGTCGATGATCCGCACCCCGTGGCCCAGCCGGTCGGCGCCGCACCACTGGAGCGCCTGCCAGATCGACGGGAGGCCGAACGCCTCGCCCGCGTGGATGGTGAAGTGGTTGTTCTCGCGCTTGAGGTACTCGAACGCGTCCAGGTGCCGGGTGGGCGGGAAGCCCGCCTCGGCGCCCGCGATGTCGAAGCCGACGACGCCCGAGTCCCGGTAGGAGTTGGCCAGTTCGGCGATCTCCAGGGCGCGGGCGGCGTGCCGCATCGCGGTGAGCAGGGCGCCGACGCGGATGCGGTTGCCCGCCTCGCGGGCCCGGCGCTCGCCCTCCCGGAAGCCCTCGTTGACGGCTTCCACGACCTCCTGGAGGGTCAGCCCCTTCTCCAGGTGCTGCTCCGGCGCGTACCTCACCTCGGCGTAGACGACGCCGTCCTGCGCCAGGTCCTCGGCGCACTCGGCGGCGACGCGGAAGAGCGCGTCGCGGGTCTGCATGACGGCGCAGGTGTGCGCGAAGGTCTCCAGATACCGCTCCAGGGAACCGGAGTCGGCGGCTTCCCGGAACCAGATGCCGAGCTTGTCGGCCTCGGTCTCGGGCAGACCGGTGTACCCGGTCTGTTCAGCGATCTCGATGATGGTGCCAGGACGCAGACCGCCGTCGAGGTGGTCGTGGAGCAGCACCTTCGGGGCGCGGCGGATCTGGTCCGTGGTCGGTACGTCGGTGGTCTGGCTCGTCATCTGCGCACTCTAGCCCCTACGCGCGTAGATCACCGGGAGTTGATCGGTTGCCGATACGTAACAGTGACCGCGCGGACGGGTGGAGTACACGTCGGCTTCTGAGACTGTTCTGCCATGGCACAGCAAGCGATTCCCCTGCCTGCTGCCCGGCTCGGACGGGCCGTCGGCGCGACCGGCGCCGGCACCTCGGTCGGCGGAGTGGTGCTGGTGCTGCCGGACGGCGACCCCGTCTCGGCGCGCCGCCCCTCCCCCCTCAGCCATGTCTCGGCGCTGCCGCTGGCCCGCCGGCTGGCGCGCGCGGGCCGCGACGACGGGCTGGTGGCCCATCTGGTCCGCTACCGGGGCCGGGGCTGGAACGGCGACGACGCCCGGCTCGCGGCGGACGCCCGGTGGGCGGCGGACGAGGTCGTGCGGCGGTACGGGGACGTGCCCGTCTGCCTGGCCGGGCACGGCATGGGCGGCCGGGCGGCGCTGCGCGCGGCGGGCCACGAGGCGGTCAACTGCGTCCTCTCGCTGGCCCCTTGGCTGCCGGAGGAGGACCTGGCGGCCGAGCCGGAGCCGGTCAAGCAGCTGGTGGGGCGGCGGGTGCTGATAGTCCACGGCACCAACGACGCCCGCAGCGACCCGGAGTTGTCGTTCCGGCTCGCCGCGCGCGCGAAGAAGGCCAACCGGGACACCTGCCGCTTCGAGGTCCACTCCGACGGCCACGGGCTGCGCCAGCACCGCTCCGAGGTCCACGCGCTGGCCGTCGACTTCGTCAAAGGGTCCCTCTTCGCGCACGCGTACGCGCGTCCCGTCGAGGACGCCCTGGCGGCCCCGCCCCCGCTGGGTCTGCGGATGCCGCTGGCGGCGGGCTTCGGCAGGTCCCTCAAGTCGTAGCGCCGCATGCGGCTCTGACGCGGGCTCAGTTCGCACGGAGGCGGTACGGGCCCGCGCGCCTCACACCGGCAGCAGCTGACCGCGGCGCGAGAGCAGGAACGCCTTGAAGGCGGCCACCGGCGGGGTGTCCGGATGGCCGTCCAGCCAGGCCACCCCGATCTCGCGCACCGCGCGCGGCGCCGTCACCGTCAGCTCGACCACGCCGGGCCGGGCCACCGCGGGCGGGGGCAGCAGGGCGACGCCGAGACCCGCCGCCACCAGCCCGCGCAGGGTCTCCGCCTCCTCCCCCTCGAACGCCACCCTCGGGGTGAACCCGGCCCGGGCGCACAGGTCGTCGGTGATCCGCCGCAGCCCGTAGCCGGGCTCCAGGGTCACGAACGTCTCGTCGGCGGCCTCGGCGAGCCGGACCCGCCGGCGCGTCGCGAGCCGGTGGTCCTCGGGGACGACCAGCCGCAGCCGCTGCTCGTCCAGCCGCCGGGCCACCAGATCGGGCGCGTCCGGCACCGGCGAGGTGAGGCACAGGTCCAGCTCCCCCGCCCGCAGCCGCTCGATCATCGCCTCGCCGTAGTTCTGCACGAGGGTGAAGCGCACCCGGGGGTGGTCGACCCGGAAGGCCCGGATCAGGCCGGGCACCGTCTCCGAGCCCATGGTGTGCAGGAAGCCGAAGGCGACCTTGCCGGTGGCCGGGTCGGCGTCGGAGCGCACCGACTCGGCGGCCCGCGCGACCTCGGCCAGCGCCCGCTCGGCCGAGGCGAGGAAGGTGCGGCCCGCCGGGGTCAGCGAGACCGTGCGGCCCCGCCGGGCGAAGAGCGCGACGCCCAGGTCCTCCTCCAGCCGCACCATGGCCCGCGAGAGCGTCGACTGGGGCACCCCGAGCTCCTGCGCCGCGCGCGTGACGTGCTCGTGGCGGGCCACCCCGGCGAAGTACGCGAGGCGCGGAGCGAGGGCCGTGACAATGTCTTCTTCGTTACTGTTCAATGACAGCCACCCGCCTGAACTCTGCTTATGCACTGGTGGATCGATTATGGCCGGTCCACGCATTGGACGCATAACACGGCCGGGCCTACGGTCGCCGTATGCCTCCTGCCAGTACCGGGGCACCCGCCACCACGGGTGCCTCCACCGCGCCGTCCCCCGCCGACACCAAGCTCGCCCCGGGCGCGGCCGGCTACCGCCGGATGAGCTTCGCGCTCTTCGCCGCCGGAGTCGCGACCTTCGCCCTCCTCTACTCCACCCAGGCCCTCCTCCCGCTGATCTCCGGCGACTTGGGCGCCTCGGCCTCCGCGGCGAGCTGGACGGTGTCGGCGGCCACCGGGGCGCTCGCCCTGTGCGTACTGCCGCTGAGCGCCGTGTCCGAGCGGTTCGGACGGTCGCGGACGATGACGGTCTCGCTGGCGGTCGCGGTCGGCGTGGGCCTGCTGGTGCCGTTCGCGCCGAACGTGGGCTGGCTGGTGGCCCTGCGGGCGGTCCAGGGCGCGGCGCTGGCGGGGCTGCCCGCCTCCGCGATGGCCTATCTCGCCGAGGAGGTCCGGCCCAAGGCGCTCGTCGCCGCGATCGGCCTGTTCGTGGCGGGCAACTCCATCGGCGGCATGAGCGGCCGGATCCTCACCGGCTGGGTGGCACAGGCGTGGGGCTGGCGCGCGGCGCTGGCGGCGGTGGGCCTGCTGGCCGCCGGGTGCGCGGTCGCGTTCCGGCTGCTGCTGCCGGGCTCGCGCCACTTCAGGCCCGCCCCGCTGGACCCGCGGGCCCTGGCGGCGACCGTGCGCGGCCATCTCGCCGACCCGCTCCTGGTACGGCTGTACGCGATCGGCGCGCTCTTCATGACGGTCTTCGGCGCCGTCTACACGGTGATCGGCTACCGGCTCACCGCCGCCCCCTTCCACCTCCCCCAGGGCGTGGTCGGCTCGATCTTCCTGGTCTACCTGGTCGGTACGGTCTCCTCCGCCGGAGCCGGGCAGCTGGTCGCCCGGCTCGGCCGCCGGGGCGCGCTGTACCTGGCCGTCTCCACCACCGCGGCCGGACTGGTGCTGAGCCTGCTCGACTCGCTGGCCGCGGTCCTGGCCGGGCTCGTCCTGATCACCGCCGGATTCTTCGCGGGCCACGCCGTCGCCTCCTCCTCGGTGAGCCGCACCGCCACGTCGGGCCGGGCCCAGGCGTCCGCGCTCTACCAGTCCGCGTACTACCTGGGCAGCAGCGCGGGCGGCACGCTCGGTGCGGTCGCCTTCCACGCGGGCGGCTGGCCCGCCACGGTCCTGCTCGGGCTGCTCGCGGTCCTCGGCGTCGTCACGGTGACGCTGTACGGCAGCCACGCCGCCCGGGTCGAGCGCCGGCTCGCCGCGACCCACGCGACCTGCTGAAACACCGCCACAGAGGGCGATTGTCAGTGGCCTCCGGTAGCTTCCGAAGGGCTGGGGCACTGAAGACGCACGGTCGATCTGGGGTGGACGCGATGAGTGATCTGTCGACGGCGACGGACCTGGACTCCCGTCTGGAGAAGCACCGGGTCGAGCTGACGGGGTACTGCTACCGGATGCTCGGCTCGTCCTTCGAGGCGGAGGACGCGGTGCAGGACACGATGGTCCGCGCCTGGCGCAGCCACGACAAGTTCGAGGGCCGCTCGTCGCTGCGGTCCTGGCTCTACCGGATCGCCACCAACGTCTGCCTGGACATGCTGACCGCCAGCGGCAAGCGGGCCCGGCCGATGGACCTGACGGCCCCGCAGACCGCCTCCTCGGCGGTGCTGCGCTCCCGGCCGGAGGTCACCTGGCTGGAGCCGGTGCCGGACGCGCGGGTGCTGCCCACGGCGGTCGACGACCCGGCCGAGACGGCGGTCGCCCGGGAGAGCGTGCGGCTCGCCTTCGTCGCGGCCCTCCAGCACCTGCCGCCCCGTCAGCGGGCGGTGCTGATCCTGCGCGAGGTGCTGGCCTGGAAGGCGAGCGAGGTGGCCGAGCTGCTCGGGACGACGGTGGCGTCGGTCAACAGCGCGCTCCAGCGGGCGCGGGCCACGCTCGCCGAGTCGGAGCCCCGCCCCTCGGACGCGGCGGACCCGCTCGACGAGGAGCAGCGGAAGCTGCTGGCCCGCTATGTGGCGGCGTTCGAGGGGTACGACATGTCGGCGCTCACCGCACTGCTGCACGAGGACGCCACGCTGTCGATGCCGCCGTACGACCTGTGGCTGCGCGGGCCCGAGGACATCGTGGCCTGGCACGTGGGGCCCGGCCACGGCTGCCGGGGCTCGCGGCTGGTGGCGACGGTGGCCAACGGGACGCCCGCGTTCGGGCAGTACCGGCCGAGCGGGCCCGGCGGGCGGCACGAGCCGTGGGCGCTGCAGGTGGTGGAGCTCGCGGACGGCAAGATAGTCGGGCTCAACGCGTTCCTGGACACGGCGCGGTGGTTCCCGCTGTTCGGGCTGCCGGAGGTGCTGGGCGCGGGTGAGTAGTGGCTCGCTCGCGCGGTTCCCCGCGGCCTTGTTGTGCCCGGAGTTCGGCTGCGGGCCGGTGGGGGTTGCTCGCGCCCCTCTAGGGCCCGGTGTTCGTCCGCGGGCCGTGCTGGGTTGCCCGCGCCGTTCCCCGCGCCCCTCAAAACCCTCGTTCCCCTGCGGACCGTGCCCGCTTCTCGCGCAGTTCCCCGCGCCCCTGAAAGCCCCGTTCGTCCGCGGGCCGTGCCCGCCTCTCGCGCCGTTCACCGCGGCCCCGAGCCGGTGGGGAGCGGTGGTGGCTACTCCGCCAGGCCCGCCAGATGCAGCAGGGCCCGCAGGCCCGGGGTCGCGCCCCGTATCGACAGGTGGCCGCCTGCTCTGCGGGCCGTCAGGTGGAGGCGGGCCAGGGCTTCCAGTGCTGTCAGGTCCGCCCGTACCAGGGCGCCCACGTCGCACACCACCTCCCGGGCCCCGGCCTCGTACAGCGCCCGCAGGCTCGCGCACAGCGGGGGGACGTCGGTCGGGGTCAGTGGCGACGGGACTACTAGGAGCGCGGGTTCGTTGGGGTCCACACGGAGCAGACCCGCGCCGGCCGTGAAAGTCATCGGCCGGACACGGGTCCGCGAGGGGTGGCGCCGGGGCGCCGGGGGGCGTCAGGCGATCCGGTCGAGGACGATCGGGTTCGCGGTGAACGAGGTACCCGCCGGGGCGATGTCGTACGAGCCGCCGAGCGTCTGCAGGGCGTACTCGAACTTCTCCGGCGTGTCCGTGTGCAGGGTGAGCAGCGGCTGACCGGCCGTCACGGTGTCGCCCGGCTTGGCGTGCAGCTCGACGCCCGCGCCCGCCTGCACCGGGTCCTCCTTGCGGGCCCGGCCGGCGCCGAGGCGCCAGGCGGCGACGCCGATGTCGTACGCGTCGAGGCGGGTCAGCACGCCCGAGCTCGGAGCGGTGACCACGTGCTGCTCGCGGGCGACCGGCAGGGTGGCGTCCGGGTCGCCGCCCTGGGCCGCGATCATCCGGCGCCACACGTCCATGGCCGAGCCGTCGGCCAGGGCCTTCTCCGGGTCGGCGTCCTTGATCCCGGCCGCGTCCAGCATCTCGCGGGCGAGCGCCAGCGTGAGGTCGACGACGTCGCGGGGGCCGCCGCCGGCCAGCACCTCGACGGACTCGCGCACTTCGAGGGCGTTGCCCGCGGTGAGGCCGAGCGGGGTGGACATGTCGGTGAGCAGCGCGACCGTCCTGACGCCGCTGTCGGTGCCGAGCGCGACCATGGTGGAGGCGAGCTCGCGGGCGTCCTCGATGGTCTTCATGAAGGCGCCGGTGCCGACCTTGACGTCCAGGACCAGCGAGCCGGTGCCCTCGGCGATCTTCTTCGACATGATCGAGGAGGCGATCAGCGGGATGGCCTCGACGGTGCCGGTGACGTCGCGCAGCGCGTAGAGCTTCTTGTCGGCGGGGGCCAGGCCGTCACCGGCGGCGCAGATGACGGCGCCGGTGGTGTCCAGGACGTTCAGCATCTCCTCGTTGGAGAGCAGCGCGCGCCAGCCGGGGATGGACTCCAGCTTGTCCAGGGTGCCGCCGGTGTGGCCGAGGCCGCGGCCGGAGAGCTGCGGCACGGCCGCGCCGCACGCGGCGACCAGCGGGGCCAGCGGCAGCGTGATCTTGTCGCCGACGCCGCCGGTGGAGTGCTTGTCGGCGGTGGGGCGCGAGAGCGCGTCGAAGTTCATGCGCTCGCCGGACGCGATCATCGCGGCGGTCCAGCGGGCGATCTCCGTACGGTTCATGCCGTTCAGCAGGATCGCCATGGCGAGGGCGGACATCTGCTCGTCGGCGACGACACCGCGGGTGTACGCGTCGATGACCCAGTCGATCTGCTCCGGGCTCAGCTCGCCCCGGTCTCGCTTGGTGCGGATGACGGAGATGACGTCCATGGCATTCCTTCCGGCAAGTGCGGTTCGTCCGTACGGTATACGCGACTCTACGCGCATAGAGAGTGCTGACGGATGCGGCCCCTCCTGCGCCGATGGGCAACGGAGGGGCCGCGGTGGTGGGTTGAGCGGTTACTTCAGGTGGTCCGGCCCGAACGCCTGCGGGAGCATCGCGGAGAGCGGCAGGATCCCCTGCGGGGTCTCCACGAGCAGCTCCGGCCCGCCGAACTCGAAGAGCAGCTGGCGGCACCGGCCGCACGGGACCAGGGCCGCGCCGTGGCCGTCGACGCACACGAAGTGCGTCAGGCGTCCGCCGCCGCCCAGGCGCAGCGCCGAGACCAGGCCGCACTCGGCGCACAGCCCGAGGCCGTACGACGCGTTCTCGACGTTGCAGCCGGTGACGGTGCGGCCGTCGTCGACCAGGGCCGCGGCGCCGACCGGGTAGCCCGAGTACGGGGCGTACGCCCGGGACATGGCGTCCCGGGCCGCCTCGCGCAGGGCCTCCCAGTCGACGGCGGGGGCGTCGGGCGTCACTTGCCCTGGCCCTTGCGGTAGCGCATGCCGTCGGCCTTGGGCATCCGCAGGCGCTGCGCGGAGAGCGACAGCACGAGCAGGGTGACCACGTACGGCGTGGCGCCGACGAAGTCGCCGGGGACGGTGTCCGTCATCAGGTACCAGACCAGGATGACCGCGGCGACGACCGCGCTGACGACCGCCGGGACCAGCGCCTTCTTGTACGCCTTCCAGGCCGCCATCATGCCCAGCAGGACCACCAGGAGCAGCAGCAGCGCGTGGACGGTCTCGCCGCCGTTGCGCAGCTGGAGCGCGTCGGAGAAGCCGAACAGTCCGGCGCCCATGGCGAGTCCGCCCGGCCGCCAGTTGCCGAAGATCATCGCGGCGAGACCGATGTAGCCGCGGCCACCGGTCTGGCCCTCCAGGTAGATGTGCGAGGTGACGAGCGCCAGGAAGGCGCCGCCGAGACCGGCCAGACCGCCGGAGACGGCGACCGCCGCGTACTTGTACGAGTACACGTTGACGCCGAGGGACTCGGCGGCCACCGGGTTCTCGCCGCAGGAGCGCAGGCGCAGGCCGAACGCGGTCTTCCAGAGCAGCCACCAGGTGCCGACGAAGAGGACCACCGCGAGGACGGTCACCCAGGAGACGTCGGTGACCAGGCCGCCGAGGATGCCGGCCAGGTCGGAGACGAGGAACCAGTGGTGCTTCTCGATCGACTCCAGGCCGGAGGAGAGGCCGGGGACGGTGAAGCTCGGCAGCGAGTCGGCGGGCGGCGACTGCTTGGGGTTGCCGCCCTTGGTCGCGGCGTCGCCCTCGTTGAAGAAGAGCTTGGCCATGTACTGCGTGGCGCCGACGGCCAGCAGGTTGACGGCCACACCGGAGACGATGTGGTCGACGCCGAAGGTGATGGTGGCGACGGCGTGGACGAGACCGCCCAGGACGCCGAAGCCGATGCCCGCGAGCAGGCCGAGCCAGGGGCTGGTCTGCCAGCCGACCCAGCCCGCGCCGAACGTGCCGAGGATCATCATGCCTTCGAGGCCGATGTTGACCACGCCGGCCCGCTCGGACCACAGACCGGCCAGGCCCGCCAGGCCGATCGGCACGGCGAGGCCGAGGGCGGCGCTGATCTGGCCGCCGGAGGTGAGCTGGTCGGCGCCGGTGATGACGCGGACGGCGGAGACCAGGAGCAGGGCGCCCGCGACGATCAGCAGGATCTGCGCGAGGGACGCCTTGCGCTTCATGTTGCCCCGCTTGACCCCGGCCGGAGGCGGGGTCGTGGTCGTGTCGGTCGTGACGCTCATGCCGTCACCTCCTGCTGGTCGGACTTGGCGGCCTGGGCCGCGAGCTCGGCGCCGACGCGCTGCTGCTGGCGCTTCAGGCCGTAGCGGCGGACGACTTCGTAGGCGATGACGACGCACAGGACGATGACGCCCTGGATCACGCCGAGGATCTCCTTGTCGAAGCCGATGAATTCGAGGTGGCTGGTGGTGCGCTCCAGGAAGCCCCACAGCAGCGCGCCCAGGGCGATGCCGACCGGGTGGTTGCGGCCGAGCAGCGCGATGGCGATGCCGGTGAAGCCGAGGCCCACCGGGAAGCTGTTGTCGTACTGGTGGCTGTCGTTGAGCAGCGTCGGCAGACCGACCAGACCGGCGACGGCACCCGAGATGATCATGCTGGTGGCGACCATCTTCTTGACGCTGACACCGCTGGCCGCGGCGGCC
This sequence comes from Streptomyces sp. cg36, assembly GCF_041080675.1. NCBI lineage: Bacteria > Bacillati > Actinomycetota > Actinomycetes > Kitasatosporales > Streptomycetaceae > Streptomyces > Streptomyces cyclosori. The sequence goes on from NZ_CP163520.1 coordinate 3,104,326, forward strand.
GACTCGGACTGGCCGACGGCCCGCAGGTCGAAGCCGAAGCGGGTGCGGCCGAGCACGAACCAGTACGCGACGCCGGTGAGGGCGGCGATGACGATGAAGCCCCACAGGGTGCCCGCGGCGCCGGTGTCGATGCTGAAGAACCAGGAGTCCTTCGGCAGCGGCTTGGTGGAGACCAGGGTGCCGGCCGAGTCGAGCTGGCCGAGCCGGTCGGGCTGCATCAGATACGCGATGACCGCGGTGGCGATCGCGTTCAGCATGATCGTCGAAATGACCTCGCTGACGCCGCGCGTCACCTTGAGGACACCCGCGACGGCCGCCCACATCGCGCCCACCAGCATCGCGACGATGATCATCAGCGGGATGGAGACGATGCCGGGCAGGCTCAGGGAACCGCCGACGACGGCCGCGAAGAACGCCGCCATGCGGTACTGGCCGTCGACACCGATGTTGAACAGGTTCATCCGGAAGCCGATGGCCACCGCGATGCCCGCCAGGTAGTACGTGGTGGCCTTGTTCAGGATGTAGATCTGGCTGTCACTGGCCGACCCGTACGACAGCATGTCGTTGAACGCCGTGAACGGGTTCTTGCCGGTGATCAGGATGACCACGGCCGTGACGGCCAGGGCGGCGACCACCGCGAGCAGCGGGGCGGCGATCGCGAGGAGCAGGCGCTCCTTGTCGATCCTGGAGGTGAGCTTCTTCATCGGTCCTCTCCCCCGTCCGTTCCGGACTCCTCGTCCGCCACGTGTTCCAGGTGGCCGGAGGCCGCGCCCGTCATCGCGGAGCCGAGTTCCTCGGGGGTGATCGTGGCGGGGTCGGCGTCGGCGACCAGGCGGCCGCGGTACATCACCCGCAGGGTGTCGGACAGGCCGATCAGCTCGTCCAGGTCGGCGGAGATCAGCAGCACCGCGAGGCCCTCGCGGCGGGCCTCCCGGATCTGGTCCCAGATCTGCGCCTGCGCGCCGACGTCCACGCCCCGGGTGGGGTGCGCGGCGATCAGCAGCTTCGGGTTGTGGCTCATCTCGCGGCCGACGATCAGCTTCTGCTGGTTGCCGCCGGAGAGCGAGGCCGCGGTGACGTCGATGCCGGGGGTGCGCACGTCGTACTCGCGCACGATCCGCTCGGTGTCGAGCCGGGCCGCCTTGTTGTCGAGCAGCCCGCCCTTGGAGTTGGGGCGCTCGGTGACGTGGCCGAGGACGCGGTTCTCCCAGAGCGGGGCCTCCAGCAGGAGCCCGTGGCGGTGGCGGTCCTCGGGGATGTAGCCGACGCCGCCCTCGCGGCGCTTGCGGGTCGGCGCGTGCGAGATGTCGGCGTCGTCGAGCGTGATGACGCCGCCGTCCGGGTCGCGCATGCCCATGATGGCCTCGACGAGCTCGGCCTGGCCGTTGCCCTCGACACCGGCGATGCCCAGGACCTCGCCCTTGTGGATGGTGAAGGAGACATTGGCCAGCACGTCGCGGACGACGCCGTCGGGGTCGGTCGCGGCCAGCCGCAGACCCGCCACCTTGAGCATCGGCACATCGGTGACGGTCGACTCGCGGGTCTCCGGGGACGGGAGCTCGCTGCCCACCATCAGCTCGGCGAGCTGCTTGGAGGTGGTGGTGCGGGGGTCGGCGGTGCCCACCGTCGTACCGCGCCGGATGACGGTGATCTCGTCGGCCACCGTCAGCACCTCGCCCAGCTTGTGGGAGATGAAGATGACGGTCAGGCCCTCGGCCTTGAGCTCGCGCAGGTTGTCGAAGAGCGCCTCGACCTCCTGCGGGACCAGGACGGCGGTCGGCTCGTCGAGGATGAGGGTGCGGGCGCCGCGGTAGAGGACCTTGAGGATCTCCACGCGCTGGCGGTCGGCGACGCCGAGGTCCTCGACCATGGCGTCGGGACGGACGCCGAGGCCGTACGCGTCGGAGATCTCCTTGATCTTCTGGCGGGCCTTGCCGCCGATGCCGTACAGCTTCTCGCCGCCGAGGACCACGTTCTCCAGGACGGTGAGGTTGTCGGCGAGCATGAAGTGCTGGTGCACCATGCCGATCCCGCGCGCGATGGCGTCGGCGGGGCTGCCGAAGGCCACCTGCTCGCCGTCGATGGTGATGGTTCCCTCGTCCGGCTTCTGCATGCCGTAGAGGATCTTCATCAGGGTCGACTTGCCGGCACCGTTCTCACCGCAGAGGGCGTGGACGGTGCCCTTCTTGACGGTGATGTCGATGTCCTTGTTGGCGACGACGCCGGGGAATCGTTTGGTGATGCCGCGCAGTTCGACGGCGGGAGGGCTGGACGCGTTGATGGCGCACTCTCCTACGAGAAGGAGGGGGGTGGGGGCAGAGGGCGTGGTGACGCTAGCGCGCCAACTCCCGCCTACGCGCGTAGAGTTGACACATCGTTATGGGCTCGGCGGGGAGGGGGCTCTCCCTCCCCGCCGAGCCCGGCACTGCTCAGTGCCGTGACGTGGTCCGGCCCCGGTGACGGGGCCGGGTCACGGCCCGGGTCACGGGGTCGTCTTGACCTTGACCTGACCGTCGACGATCTTCTTCTGGGCCGCGTCGATCTGGGCCTTGATGTCGTCGATGAAGCCGCCGCTGGTGGCGAGCGAAACGCCGCCCTTGGCCAGCGAGTAGGCGTTGGTGCCGGTCAGCGGCTTGCCGTCGTGGACGGACTTGACCAGGTCGTAGACGCCGACGTCGACGTTCTTGACGACCGAGGTCAGGATCGAGGACTTGTACTTGTCCAGCGAAGCCTGGTTGTACTGGTCGGAGTCGACGCCGATCGCCCAGGCGCCCTTCTTCCCGTTGACGGCCTCGATGGCGCCGGTGCCGGAGGAGCCGGCCGCCGTGTAGATGACGTCGACGTCCTTGTCGAGCATGCCCTGCGCGGCTTCCTTGCCCTTGTCGGGGCTGGCGAAGCCGGAGGTGTCCGAGCCGTGCGACAGGTACTGGACCTGGACGGTGTCCGAGGGCTTGGTGTCCTTGACGCCCTGGACGAAGCCCGCCTCGAACTTCTTGATCAGCGGCACGTCGACGCCGCCGATGAAGCCGACGTGGCCGGACTTCGACTTGAGCGCGGCGGCGACGCCCGCGAGGTAGGAGCCCTGCTCCTCGGTGAAGACGATGTTGTCGACGTTCGGCGCGTCGACGACGGAGTCGACGATGCCGAAGGTGGTCTTCGGGAACTTGGCGGCGACCTGCTTCATCGAGTTGGCGTAGGCGTAGCCGATGCCGACGACCGGGTTGTAGCCCGCCTGGGCCAGGTCGGTGAGGCGCTGGACGCGGTCGGCCTCGGTGTCCGTGGTCTTGGCGGTCAGCTCCTTGATGTCACCGCCGAACTCGCCCTTGGCCTTGTCGATGCCGCGCGCGGCGGAGTCGTTGAACGAGTGGTCGCCACGGCCGCCGACGTCGTACGCGACACCGACCTTGACGCCCTTGCCGCCCGCGCTGGACGACGAGGAGGAGCCCTTGTCCTTCTCGGACGAGGTGCTGCCACACGCGGTGGCGGAAAGCGCGAGGGCGGCGGTGGCGATACCGGCCGCAGCGATCTTGGATACCCGGCGCACGAGGAGGTCCCTTCAAACACGAACCGAGAGCGCCCCTACCGGCGCTGGTTTCGCGTCGGATCGTAACGCGCGTAGATGTCGCGTAAAGACCTGTTCGGAAGCCGTTATCGGATCGTCGCGAACAGGGGATGAAGTGTCCGGTTACGAACGGTGTCCTTCCAGCAGCGCAGCGGCAGTGAACAGCTCCACACCGACCTTGATCGCCGCTTCGTCGGCGTCGAAATCACCCCGATGCAGGTCAAGCCGGGCATTGGACCCCGGAGTGCGGACGCCCAGCCGGGCCATCGCGCCCGGCACGTGCTCCAGGTACCAGGAAAAGTCCTCGCCACCCAGGGACTGCTCGGTGTCCTCGACCGAGAACGCCCCTCGGCGCGCCGTCTGAGCCTCGCGCAGGAGTTCGGCCACCGCCGGATCGTTCACCACCGGCGGCACCCCCCGGACGTAGTTGATCTCCGACTTGGCCCGGTGCAGGGTGGCCACCTCGTCGATCGCGGCGTGCACCATGTCGGGCGCGTCGCGCCAGGCGTCCAGGTCCAGGCAGCGGACCGTGCCCGCCAGCTCGGCGCGCATCGGGATGACGTTGCAGGCGTGTCCGGCGTCGATCCGGCCCCAGGTGACGGCGAGCCCGGCCCGCGCGTCGATCCGGCGGGCCAGCAGCGCGGGCACGTCGGTGACCACCCGGGCGGCGGCCGTCACCAGATCGGTGGTGAGGTGCGGGCGGGCGGTGTGGCCGCCGGGCCCGTCCAGGGTGATCTCCAGCCGGTCGCAGGCCGAGGTGATCGGCCCGGCCCGCAGCCCGATCCGGCCCGCGTCCACCCGGGGGTCGCAGTGCACCGCGATGATCTTGCCCACGCCGTCGAGCGCCCCGGACAGGATGGCGTCGGTGGCGCCGCCCGGCAGCACCTCCTCGGCGGGCTGGAAGACCAGCCGGACGGGGTGCGGCAGCAGGCCCTGGCGGTCCAGCTCGGCCAGGACCAGACCGGCGCCGAGGACGGTGGTGGTGTGGATGTCGTGGCCGCAGGCATGCGCCCGATCGGGGACGGTCGAACGGTACGGCACGTTGACCTTCGCGTCGGGAATCGGCAGCGCGTCGATGTCCGCCCGGATCGCCAGCATCGGCCAGTCCGGCTCCCGCTCGCCGACATCGCACAGGAGTCCGGTCCCGGAGGCGAGGACCCGGGGCTTGAGCCCGGCCGCCTCCAGCCGCTTCTTGATCGCCGCGGTGGTGCGGAACTCCTGGTTTCCCAGCTCGGGATGCATGTGCAAGTCCCGGCGGAAGGCGATGAGTTCGGCGCGCAGGGGCTCGGGCAACGTCCCGGGCAGCGGGGCTTCCCCGGGCAGATCGGCTTCGGACTCGTCGGAGGCGCGCGACATCAACTGGTTCACCTGTTGAAGAGTAGGCCCCTTCAAGGGCCAACTAACCGTCGATCAACAAAAGTTCAGCCCGATAGGGGAAAGAATCCTGGCGACCTGGTGCTTACGGGCCATGGGGGCTGGGTAAACTCGCCGCTCGTTTCTCGGTGGGGTCCCAGCCGTATCGCAGTACGTTGTCAGCGGGATCTCAGCGCCCACCCGCCGCACCCGCCCCCGTCCGGCGCCGATCCGCCGTCCGTCCGCCGACCGGGCGGCCCGCTCAGGCCGCCACCATCCGCAGCCCGTGGGCGTCCCGGGCGGTGCCGGTGACGTCCGCGAGGAAGCCCTGGGCGCGCGGGGACGCCTTCTCGGTGAGCCAGCCCGGCTCGATGTCGCAGACCAGCAGCCGCACCTCCGTACCGGCCAGTGCGGGCGGCAGGGTGTGCACCACCGTGGAGGGGAAGCTCAGGATCGTCCGCCCCACCGGCCCGCGCCGGGCGATCAGCTCCAGCGGCAGGTCCGGGCGGACGATCTCCAGACCGGTGCGGGCGCGCAGGGTGTGCAGCTTCTCGGTGGACTCGCGGCGGTGCGCGAAGTAGCGGGTGACGCCGTGGGTGCGGGCCAGGGCCGCGACCGCCTCCAGATAGCGGTCCGGGTCGACCACGCCCGTCTCCACCAGCGAGGTGCCCACCATGTCGGCGCCCTTGGTGATGCGGGGCGGGCCGAATCTGGCCCGGGTCCAGCCGAAGGTGTTGCGGGTGACGGTGACGGCGTCCGGGGCCTGTACGGGCATGGCGCTGAACACCTCGACCGCGCGTGAGCCCGAGGGGGTGAGGCGGCGCCGCGCCGAGGCGGCGAACGGCGCGAACGCCAGGTCGCGCGGGCCGATCCGGCTGCCGCGCCGGTGCCAGCGCACCAGCCGCTCCCCGTCGGCCAGCTGGGAGACGAACTCCATGGTGGCCGTGCCGTCGTCGACGACCACCAGGTCGTCGGCGCGGGCCACGGTCAGCAGCAGCTGCACATAGCGCGAGAACGGGTCGCCGATGACGATCCGGTCGGCGCGGCGCAGCAGCCCGGAGAGCCCGCCGATGGTGCGCAGCGGCGCGGTGGGCCCGCCGCGCGCCTCCTCCCAGCGCACCCGCATGCCCTCGTCGCGGGCGAGTTCGGCCATCCGGCGCAGCTGGCCGCGCGACATCGGGTCGGTGGGCGACAGGACGACGACGGTCAGGTCGTCGGGGGTGGTGGCCGCCTCCCCGGGACCGGTCCGCTGGGCCGGCACGCCGTTGAGGAGCGGGCGCGTGGAATGGGCCCACTCCAGCACGTTGAGCAGCTGGACCGGGCTCTCCACGAAGGCGATCGTGGCGGAGGTGTCCCGAGGCACGGCGGCCGGCCCGTCAGACCGCGACCGGGGTGCGGCCGGCGTCGGCCGCCTCGGTCTCGGCGACCACACCGGCGACCCGGCGCAGCTTCTTCATCGGGGCGAGCTCCGAGTCGTAGACCTTCTTGACGCCGTCGCCGAGCGCGGCCTCGATGGTGCGGATGTCGCGGACCAGGCGCGCGAGGCCGCCCGGCTCGACGGAGGCGGCCTGGTCGGAGCCCCACATCGCGCGGTCCAGGGTGATGTGGCGCTCGACGAAGGCGGCGCCGAGGGCGACGGCGGCGAGCGTGGTCTGCAGGCCCGTCTCGTGGCCGCTGTAGCCGATCGGGACGTTGGGGTACTCGGCCATCAGGCTGTTGATGACCCGCAGGTTGAGCTCCTCGGCCTTGGCCGGGTACGTGGAGGTGGCGTGGCAGAGCAGGATGTTGTCGCTGCCCAGGACCTCGACGGCGTGCCGGATCTGCTTCGGCGTCGACATGCCGGTGGAGAGGATCACGGTGCGGCCGGTGGCGCGCAGGGCGCGCAGCAGCTCGTCGTCGGTGAGCGAGGCGGAGGCGACCTTGTGGGCGGGCAGGTCGAACTTCTCCAGGAAGGCGACGGCCTCGGTGTCCCACGGGGAGGCGAACCAGTCGATCCCGCGCTTCTTGCAGTGCTCGTCGATGGTGCGGTACTCCGACTCGCCGAACTCCACCCGGTGGCGGTAGTCGATGTACGTCATCCGGCCCCACGGGGTGTCGCGCTCGATGTCCCACTGGTCGCGCGGGGTGCAGATCTCCGGGGTGCGCTTCTGGAACTTGACGGCGTCGCAGCCCGCGTCGGCGGCGGCGTCGATCAGGGCGAGGGCGTTGCCCAGGTCACCGTTGTGGTTGATGCCGATCTCACCGGTGACGTACACCGGCTGACCCGGTCCGGCGGTGCGGCTGCCGAAGGTGCGCAGACGGTTGCTCATGAGGGGGTGTCCTTACTGGGCAGGGGAGTTGTGGCGCGTGGGGTGGGGCGAAGGGGTGTGGTGGAGCTCGGGTCCGAGGAGCCAGGCGGCGATCTCGCGGATCGCGCCCTCGCCGCCGGGGGTGGCGGTGACCGCGCGCGCGGCGGCGCGCACGGAGTCGTGGGCGTCGGCGACCGCGACCGGCCAGCCGACGAGGGAGAAGCAGGGCAGGTCGTTGACGTCGTTGCCCGCGTAGAGCACCCGGGCCGGGTCGACCCCGCGCTCCTCGCACCAGCGCTTGAGGGCGAGGTCCTTGCGGTCGATGCCGTGCAGCACGGGGACCTGGAGCTTGCGGGCGCGGGCGGCGACCACCGGGTTCTGCTCGGTGGAGAGGATCAGCAGCTCCAGTCCGGCGCGGCGCAGGGCCGCGACGCCGAGCCCGTCGCCCCGGTGGACGGCGACGAGTTCGCGGCCCTCGGAGTCGATGAGGACCCGGTCGTCGGTCTGGGTGCCGTCGAAGTCGAGGACGACCGCGTCGACGTCGGCGCGGCCGGGCACGGGCGCCGCGTCCAGGAGCGGCGCCAGCGCGCGGGCGCGGGCCAGGTCGTGCGGGTCGTCGATCTCCAGCACCCGGGCCGGGTCGGTCGGCACCAGCGCGGTGTGCCCGAAGAAGCGGTGCCGGTGGGTGCGGAAGCCCTCGGCGTCCATGGCGTAGGCGGCGCCGGTCTCCAGGAAGTCCTGCGGGCGGTCCTGGCGGCGCGGGCGGAACGCCTTGTCGTGGCCCAGGCCCTCGCCGTCGCGGTCCGCGGACTCGCGCCAGACGAAGCCGTGGAAGGGCGCCACCGCGACGGCCGTGTCCGCGCCGCCCTCGACGACGGCCGCGGCGACCGCGTCGACGTCCTCGCCGGTCAGGAACGGGCTGGTGCACTGCACCAGGAGCACCACGTCGGCGTCCGGGTGCCGCTCCAGGGCGTGCAGCACGGCCGCCTCGCTGGTCGCGGTGTCGCCCGCGATCGCGGCGGGGCGCACGACGACGTCGGCGCCCGCGCCGCCCGCCGCGCCCGCGATGGCCGGGTCGTCGGTGGAGACGGCGACGTCGGTGACGTACCGCGCGGCCAGGCAGGCGCGGACCGCCCGCACGACGAGCGGGACGCCGCCGACCGGGGCGAGGTTCTTGCCCGGGACGCCCTTGGAGCCGCCCCGGGCGGGGATGACGGCGAGGACCTTGCGGCGGGCCTGCGGTGCTGTGCTCACAGTTCTCCCATCCGGCGGATGACCGGGGCCACGCGCTGGACGCCGTGGCGGTAGGCCCCGCGGGCCGCGTCCCGTACGGCGTCGCGCACCAGACGGCGCACGCCGGTGGCCTCCGTCTCGGGTGCGGCGCCCGGCAGCGGGGTGCCGTCGGGGGCGAGGTGGTGGCGGGCGAGGATGCCCGGCAGATAGCCGGGGGCGGTGACGGGCGTGTAGTACGGGCTGACGGGCGCCAGCGCCGGGCGGGCGAGGAGTTCGGCGAGCCGGGCGCGCACCGCGTCGAAGGCGCCCTCGTACGCCTCGCCGGGCGCCACGCCCTGGGCGGCGAGCCAGCGCGGGTCGGGGCTCGGGCGGTGTCCGGCGTCCAGCTGGTCCCAGGAGGCGAGGCAGCCCGAGCCGATGAAGTGGTGGTTGCCGAGGGCCTCGCGCACGCCCAGGTCGGTGAGGACGGCGGTGGGCACCGAGCGGTGCAGGGACTCCAGGGCGGCCGTCGAGGAGACGGTGACCAGCAGGTCGGTGCGGTCCAGGACCTCGCCCATGTGCCCGTACACCAGCCGGAAGTTGGGCGGCGGATCGAGGGAGCGGGCGAGCTTCTGGTAGGGCTGCTCCTCGATGTGCGTGGTGTGCTCGCCGGGCTTGGAGCGCAGCTTGAGGAGCACGTCGCGCTCCGGGTGGCGGCGGGCGTGCCCGATCAGCCGCCGCAGCAGGTACATCCGGTCGGCGCGGCTCTCGGGCACCGAGGGCTGGGCGGCGAAGACCACCGTGTCGCGGCCGGGTTCGGGGGTGTGGGGGGCGCCGCCCAGGAAGGGCAGGGCGGCCTCGGTGACCGCGGCGGCGTCCGCGCCCACCCCCTCGTACACGGCCCGGAACCGCTCGGCGTCGTGGCGGGAGTTGGCGAGCACCACGTCGGCGCCGTGGCGCAGCAGCAGCCCGTCGGCCAGCTTCTCGTAGACGACGCCGACGTAGCCGGTGACCAGGACGGGCCGCCGGGCGTGGCCGGGCCAGAGCCGGGCGAGGCCGTGCAGCGCCGCCTGCGCCGCGCCGCCGACCAGGGCGAGGACCACCACGTCGTACGGCTCCCGCTCGGCGGCGCGCAGGAACTCGGCCATCGTCACCTCGCGCAGCGCGTCGGCGGCGACCCCGACCTCGGCCAGCTGGCGCGGGGTGGGGGTGGCACGGCCGCGCAGCAGGAAGCCGGCGAGCTCGGGCGGCCGGCCGGCGATGCGGCGCGCGGTGAGGGCACCCCATTTCCACCGGGTGTCGGAATCCGCGACGACGGCGATCCGCAAGGGGGCGTCGGCGGGACTGGTACGTACGGGCACGTCGAAGAAGCTAGGAATCCAGGTGGATTGGCGGCCCAACTGGACCGCAACAGATGGTTAACAGCGCGTCTACGAAAGAAGAAAGAGCCCGGGGAGCGAACCGGTTAATAAGCCGGTCGCCCAGTGTTCACCCGTCATCCCTCGCCCGGTCAGTACGAATGACGCGGGGCCACTTAGCGTCACGTGGGTGGTCAAGCTCTCCGTGGTCGTGCCGTTCTACAACGTGCGGACCTATGCCCCCGACACCCTGCGAAGTCTGCGCGACAACGCGCGGGACGACTTCGAGTTCCTGCTGGTCGACGACTGCTCCTCGGACGGTACGGCCGACCTCCTGGCCCGCGCCGAGCGCGAGCTGCCGGGGGCGGTGGTCCTCAGACACGAGAAGAACGGCGGCCTCGCCACCGCGCGCAACACCGGCATCGACGCGGCGCGCGGCGAGTACGTCACGTTCCTCGACGGGGACGACTGGCTGGCGCCCGGCTACTACGCCCGACTGGTCGCCGCCATCGAGGAGTTGGGGTGCGACTTCCTGCGCACCGACCACGTCCAGTGCACCGGCAGGGACCGGTCGGTGCAGCGGGTGCCGCACGGGCGGCGCGGCGAGGCGATGGACCCGCGCGCCGCGATCCTGCCGGCCACCCGCTCCACCTCGGTGGACTACGCGTTCGCCTGGGCCGGGATCTACCACCGGCGGCTGGTGGAGCGGGGTCTGCTGCACTTCACGGACGGGCTGCGCACGGCCGAGGACCGGCCCTGGATCTGGCGGCTGCACCGGGGCGCGGATTCCTTCGCGGTGGTCGGCCTGCTGGGCGTCCACTACCGCCGGGGAGTGGCGACTTCACTGACCCAGATCGGTGACGTACGCCAGCTCGATTTCATTCGCGCATTCGACCAGGTAATCGAAGACACCGCTCAAGATCCAAATTCCGCGGAACTGCTTCCCAAAGCGGTACGGACGTACTGCGCCATCATTTCCCACCACCTGGGAAACAGCGAAAGGTTCGAACCTGCGGTGGCTCGCAAACTGCGGACAATGAGTGCGGCGGCGCTGAAACGGATGCCGCAGGACATTCTGAAGGAGGCGCTGGACTCGATGGACTCGGCCCGCGCCGGCCGGCTGCGGCGACTGCGCGGCCGCACCACCGCCCCGCGCCCCGCGGGGGCCGCGGCCTGATGCGTACCACCCAGATCTTCCTCGCGAGCACGCTGTACGGGGTGGCCACGCTCGCCGCCGCGCTCGACAGCGACTGCTTCGGCCCGGCCGACCGGCGGCTGCTGCTGGTCAGCAACAACGCCCCGGTCCCGGAGACTTCGACCCCGGTGGACGCCATGCCGGGCTTCGCGCGGCTGCGGGACCGCTTCGACGGGGTGCTCTCCTGGAACGAGACGATCGCGCCGATGCACCCGGGCGGCTGGGGGCCGCGCGCCGACGACGTCCCGCTGTGGGAACGCCAGCTGCGCCGCGCGTGGGACCTCGGCGACGACCGGATCGAGCTGGCCGTGGAGTCCATCCAGGTCAACCCGGCGGGCGCGGTCGCCCAGCTGTTCCCGGACGCGCCGCTGCACGTGTACGCGGACGGCCTGATGAGCTACGGCCCCACCCGCAACAAGCTGGACCCGCTGGTGGGCACGCGGGTGCGGCGGGTGCTCCACCTGGACCTGGTGCCGGACCTGGAGCCCCTGCTGCTCGGCGAGTTCGGGGTGCCCGCCGAGGTGATCCCGACGGCCGCCTTCACCAAGGTGATCGGCGAACTGGCCGCCGAGGAGGGCGAGTTCGACGTCCCGGAGGGCGCCGCCCTGCTGCTCGGCCAGTACCTGGCCGCGCTCTCGATCCTCACCGAGGCCGAGGAGGAGGAGCTGCACCTGGCGATGGTGCGCGGGGCCGCCGCCCGCGGCCACGACCGGATCGTCTTCAAGCCGCACCCCTCGGCCCCGCCCGCCTGGTCCCGCTCGCTGCGCGCCGAGGCGCAGTCGCTGGGCGTCGAACTCACCGTCCTGGAGAGCCCGGTGCTGGCCGAGGTGCTGTACGAGCGGCTGGCGCCCGCGCTGGTGGCGGGGTGCTTCTCCACCGCGCTGCTGACCGCCTCCGCCTTCTACGGGCTGCCGGTGGCGCGCACCGGCACCGCGCTGCTGCTCGACCGGCTCACCCCGTACCAGAACAGCAACCGGATCCCGGTGACGCTGGTGGACGCGCTGCTCCCGCCGCTGGAGGGCGAGCCGCCCGCGCCGCCCGCGGACCTGGCGGGGCTGGTGACGGCGGTGGGCTACGCGATGCAGTCCGAGATCCGCCCGGACCTGCGGGCGGGCGCGGAGCGCCATCTGGCGCGCCACCTCGACCCGTACACCTGGCGCTACTTCAAGCGCCGCCGGCTCACCACCCTGGCCCTGCCCGGCGCCGTCCCGTCCCAGCTCGCCTTCATCCCGCGCAACGCGACGGTGCGCAAGCTGGCCCGCCGGGCGCGGGCGGCGGCGCGCCGGGCCCGCGCCGCCTAGGGCGCGTCCGCGCCGGGGGCGCCCCCGGCGTACAGCGCCTCCGCCCCCGCGATCACCATGCGCAGGCCCGCCTCGAAGCGTTCGTCGTAGTCCTCGAAGAGCCCCGGGCCCGCCGCGGCGGCCAGCGGGAAGTCGGCGAGGCGGACCGCGCGGGCGCCGACGTCGAAGGGCTCGTCGCCCATGCCCTGCTCCTCGGCGACGAAGCCCATCGTGTACGCGTACGCGGTGGTGCCGGCCAGCACCGCGTCCGCCGGGGCGAAGCCCGCCGCCCCCATCTCCGTCAGCAGCACCTCCATCGGGCGGGCGTGGTCGGTGCCGGTGAAGCGGGCGCCGCCGTACACCTTGGCGCCGTCCCGGTAGCTCAGCAGCATCGTGCGCAGCGACCGGTTGAAGCCCGCCAGCAGCTCCTGCCAGGGGGCGTCCGGGCGCGCCCCGGGGACGCCGTCGTGCTCCTGCGCCAGGCGCCGGTACATCACGGTCGCCATCTCGTCGAGCAGCGCCTGCTTGTTCTTGAAGTGCCAGTACAGCGCGGGCGCCTGGACCTTGAGCTCCTTGGCGATGGCCCGCAGGGAGAGCCCGTCGAGCCCCACCTCGTTCAGGAGCCGCAGCGCGGTGTCGGCGACCAGCGCCCGGTCGATTCTCGTCGTAGCCACCTTGACAATTTAACATCGTTAAGCCCATGCTTCCGGGCATGGCACTTAACAGCGTTAAGGAATTGTCGTCCGCCACCGTCGCCACCGACGTGCTGATCGTCGGCGCCGGGCCCGCCGGTCTGGTCCTCGCCGTCGACCTCGCCCGCCGGGGCGTCCCCGCACTGCTCGTGGAGAAGGGCCCCGCGCTCTTCCCCGGCTCGCGCGGCAAGGGCCTGCAGCCCCGCACCCAGGAGGTGCTCGACGACCTCGGGCTCACCGGGGCCCTGCGCACGGCCTCCCGCGCCTACCCCCGGATGCTGGCGTGGGAGGGGCCCGAGGGCACCACCCGGGGCCGCGAGTGGGACATGATCGAACGCGCCGAGCCCACCGAGCAGGTCCCCTTCGCGGACGCCGTCCTGATCGGCCAGGCGCATCTGCAGGCACTGCTCCACCAGCGGCTGCTGGAGCTCGGCGGCCGGGTCGTCCTCGACACCGAGCTGACCGGCCTCGACCAGGACGAGGACGGCGTCACCGCGCACTTCGCCGCCGCCCCGGACATCCGCGCCCGCTACCTCGTCGGCACCGACGGCGGGCGCTCCACGGTCCGCCGCCTGCTCGGCATCGCCCTGTCCGGCGAGACCGTCGACCCGAAGCCGCTGCTGGTCGCCGACGTGATCCTGACGAGGGACGCGTTCGCCGACGACCGCAACTGGCACGCCTGGACCGGCGGTCCGGACGGCGGCGCGGTGCTCTGCCCGCTGCCCGGCACCGAGCGGCTCTTCCAGCTGGTCGCCCAGTACAGCGACCCGGCCGCCGTGCCGGACGCCACGGACGAGGGCGTGCGCAAGCTGCTGGCCGCCCGCACCGCCGTCGCCGCCGACCAGATAGCGGAGGTCGTCTGGGCCTCCGGCTTCCAGCCGCGCGCGGCGCTGGCCGACCGCTACCGCGCCGGGCGGGTGTTCCTGGCGGGCGACGCCGCCCACATCCACTCCCCGGCCGGCGCCCAGGGCCTCAACACCAGCTCCCAGGACTCCTACAACCTCGGCTGGAAGCTCGGCCAGGTGCTGCTGCACGGCGCCCCCGAGGAGCTGCTGGACACCTACGAGACCGAGCGGCGGGCGGTCGCCGCCGATGTCCTCGGCCTCAGCACCCGGCTGCACCGCGAGGCGCTGCTGGGCGAGGGCAGCCGCCGCGGCAGCGAGGTCAAGGGGCTCGGCATCGACTACCGGGGCGGCCCGCTGGCGTCCGGCCGGGCCGGAGCCCTGGAGGCGGGCGACCGCGCCCCCGACGGCGTCCGCCCCGAGGGCCGCCTCTTCGACCTGTTCCGGGGCCCGCACTTCACCCTGCTGGCCTTCGGCACCGAACTCCCGCCCCTGGAGGCCCCTTTGGTCCACGCGCACGCGCTCGGCCCGTACGAGGCGTACGGCGAGGGCCTGTTCCTCGTCCGCCCGGACGGGTACGTCGGCTGGGCCGGCCGGACGGCCGAGGGCCTGACGGAGTACCTGGAGCGCACGGGCGCGCTCTGACCGCGCCTCAGAACACCTCCCGGGGCTCGTAGGAGCCCCACACCTCCCGCAGCGCGCCGCAGACCTCGCCGACCGTGGCCCGGGCCCGCAGCGCGTCCTTCATCGGGTACAGGACGTTGTCCTCGCCCCGGGCCGCCGCGCGCAGGGCGTCCAGGGCGGCGGTGACCGCGCGGGCGTCGCGCCCGGCCCGCAGCCGGGCGAGCCGGGCCGCCTGCCGCGCCTCGATCGCGGGGTCGACGCGGAGCGGCTCGTACGGCTCCTCCTCGTCCAGGCGGAAGCGGTTGACGCCGACCACCACCCGCTCGCCGCTGTCGGTCTCCCGGGCGATCCGGTAGGCCGAGCGCTCGATCTCGGCCTTCTGGAAGCCCTGTTCGATCGCGCCGACCGCGCCGCCCAGCTCCGCCACCCGCGCCATCAGCTCCAGCGCGGCCCGCTCCACGTCGTCGGTCATGCTCTCCACCACGTACGAGCCCGCGAACGGGTCGACGGTGGCGGTCACGTCCGTCTCGTACGCGAGGACCTGCTGGGTGCGCAGGGCGAGCCGGGCGCTCTTGTCGGTCGGCAGCGCGATGGCCTCGTCGAAGGAGTTGGTGTGCAGCGACTGGGTGCCGCCGAGCACCGCCGCCAGGCCCTGCACGGCGACCCGGACCAGGTTCACCTCGGGCTGCTGGGCGGTCAGCTGCACCCCGGCGGTCTGGGTGTGGAAGCGCAGCATCCACGACCTGGGGTCCCGCGCGCCGAACTCCTCGCGCATCACCCGCGCCCAGATCCGGCGCGCCGCCCGGAACTTGGCGACCTCCTCCAGGAACGTGGTCCGCGCCACGAAGAAGAACGACAGGCGCGGCGCGAAGTCGTCCACGTCCATCCCGGCCGCCACCGCCGTGCGCACGTACTCGATGCCGTCGGCCAGCGTGAACGCGACCTCCTGCACGGGCGAGGCGCCCGCCTCGGCCATGTGGTACCCCGAGATGGAGATCGTGTTCCAGCGCGGGATCTCGGCCCGGCAGTAGCGGAAGGTGTCCGCGACCAGCCGCAGCGACGGCTTCGGCGGGAAGATGTAGGTGCCCCGCGCGATGTACTCCTTGAGCACGTCGTTCTGGACCGTGCCGGTCAGCTCGCGGGCCGCGACCCCCTGCTCCTCGCCGACCAGCTGGTACATCAACAGCAGCGGCGCGGCGGGCGCGTTGATCGTCATCGAGGTGGAGACCCGGTCCAGCGCGATGCCCTCGAACAGCACCCGCATGTCGTCCACCGAGTCGACCGCCACCCCGACCCTGCCCACCTCGCCGTGCGCGAGCGGCGCGTCGCTGTCGTGGCCCATCTGGGTGGGCAGGTCGAAGGCGACCGACAGACCGGTGGTGCCGTCGGCGATCAGCTGCCGGTAGCGGGCGTTGGACTCGGCGGCCGTGCCGAACCCCGCGTACTGCCGCATCGTCCAGGGGCGGCCGGTGTACATCGTCGGGTACACGCCCCGCGTGTACGGGTACGCGCCGGGCTCGCCCAGCCGCTCCCGCGGGTCCCAGCCCGCCAGCGCCCCCGGCCCGTACACCGCCCCGATCGGCAGCCCGCTCTCGGTGGTCCGGCCCTCGTCCGACTCGTGCGCCATCCGCTCCGCCTCGTCTCCGCCGCACTCCCGTGGAAACGCGCCAACCATTGCCCGCGCCCCACTGCAACCATCCGGCCCGGGAAACAGTCTCTGGGGACGTCCAGAGAATCACCCAGGGGGGCGACTGATGCGCCGGATCCATCTCACCACTGTCATAGCCAGGACGCTCGCCGCGGCGACCGTCCTGACCGTCACCGCCGCGTGCGGCGCCTCGTCGGACAAGGCGTCGGGCGCAGCCGCCCCGGCGGCGCCCGCGCCCGCCTCGTCCCCGGCCGCCGGCGGCACGCAGGACGCGGCGTCCGCCTCGAACACCGAGGCCGACGGCGCCGCGGGAGCCCCGGCCGCCGCCGCCCCGGCCGCCGCCGTCAAGCCGCAGGGCAAGGTGCTGATGGCGGCCGGCGCCAAGGGCGCGCAGGTCACCGAGGCCCAGGCCCGGCTCGCCCAGGTCGGCTGGTTCGACGACACCCCGACCGGGACGTACGGCAGCGTCACCGCCACCGCCGTCAAGGGCTTCCAGAGCAAGCGCGGCCTGGCCACCACCGGCGTCATCGACACGGCCACCTGGAACAAGCTGGCCGACATGACCACCAAGCCGACGCGCCAGGAGCTCCTCGGCAAGGCCGTGGTCAAGCCGAAGACCAAGCTGGACAAGCGCTGCATGACCGGCCGCGTGCTGTGCATCAGCAAGACCACCCGCACGCTCAACTGGGTGGTGAACGGCAAGGTCCAGTCGTCCATGGACGTCCGGTTCGGCTCGCAGTACACGCCGACCCGCGAAGGCACCTTCAAGGTCTTCATGAAGAGCAAGAACCACGTCTCCTCGATCTACCACACGCCCATGCCGTACGCGATGTTCTTCAGCGGCGGCCAGGCCGTGCACTACTCCTCGGACTTCGCCAAGCGCGGCTACGCGGGCGCCTCGCACGGCTGCGTCAACGTCCGGGACAAGGCCAAGATCGCCGCGCTCTTCGACAAGGTCCGCGTCGGCGACAAGGTCGTCGTCTACTGGTGATCCGCGCGGGCCGCGCCCGGCGCGGCCCCGCGACGGAAGAGGGAGGGCGCGGGCGGGATCGGGGGAACGTGTCCCGCCCGCGCCTTTCGCGCCGAGCCGTGGGTACGGGGGGAACCCCGGCTCTCTGCGCCGCCGATGACCAGTCGGCTCACTACCTACTGCGTCGGCGGGCCGAAAAGTGTCACACCCCGTGATCCGGAGGGGTCCGCTCAGGCCGAGCGGGGCAGCGCCGCCGTCTTCGCCGGGGCGCTCGCGCGCGGTGCCTGCGGAATGACCGGTACCGGGGGCGGCGCGCCCGGCGTGCCCCGGGTGGCGTCCCCGCGCCCCGGCAGCCCGGGCAGCCCGGGGGCCGAGGGCGGGCCGCCCGGCGGCAGCTTCGGCCAGCTCACCGGGGGCAGCTTCAGGACCGAGCCGTCACGGCCGCCGCGACCGCCATGGCCGTCCCCCTGGTCGTCGCCGGAACCGCCCTTGCCGCCCTTGCCTCCGGAGCCCCCCTTGCCCCCGGAGCCACCCTTGCCGTCCTTGCCGCCCTTTCCGGCGCGGTCCGACTCGTCGATGACCCGGTCGCAGAACCGCTTCACATTGGCGGCGCCCTTGGCGATGCTCTCCAGCCGGTAGCGGTTCGTGGGGTCCATCCGTCCCCCGCGGTACTCCCGGCACGCCGCGACGGTCGTGGCCGTCCAGTCGGCGAGCGGACCGCCGTCGCCGCGCTGCGGCTCCTTCGTCGCGTCCGGGGACGGCGCCCCCGTACCGGGCCGCGACGCCTCGGGCGAGGCGGGCCCGCCGGACGCCGGCGAACGGCCCGGGACCGGCGGCTTCGGGACGACCGGGGCCCCGGTCCGCCCGGACGGCGACTCGGAGGCGATCGGCCCCGGGGTGGCGGCGGCCGACACCGACGACACCGGCTCCGGGTCGTCGGCGCCGATGCCCGGCAGCACCCCGGTCCCGGCGGCGACCGCGACCCCGCCCAGGGCGCACCCGGCCAGCGCGGCGGCCAGCCCGAAGCGGACCGGCCGCAGCCGCCGGGACCGGCGGGCGCGCGCGGGCTCGCGGCCGACCCGTACGACGGTGTCCGAGGCCGCGGAGGCGGTGGCGCCGGACGTGGCGTTCTGGGCGCGGGCGGCCCGGAAGGCGGCCAACGCGGCGTCCTCGCCCGGCAGTTCACGGGTGCCCTGCCCGGCGGCCATGGTCTGGCGCAGCTCGGGTCCGGCCATCGCGTGCAGCACCGCGGAGAGCCGTTCGGCCTGCTCGCGGGCGCGGTCGTCGGCGGGAACGACCGGCTCACCCCGCAGCAGCCGCTCCGCGGCGTCCTCGTCCAGCCATTCGTGGCGCTCGTCGGCCATCACATGTCCTTCTGCGTCGGCGCGCCCGATTGCGTCACACCGCACGACCGATTCCGTTGCGGCGGCACACCGCCGAGGTCCGCCTGGCCGTTCTCCGCGCCCAGCAGTTCGGCGAGCCGCTTGAGGCCGCGGTGCGCGGCGGTGCGCACCGCGCCGGGCCGCTTGCCGAGGGTCCGGGCGGCGCTCTTGGCGTCGAGCCCGACGACCACGCGCAGCACCACGGCCTCGGCCTGGTCCTGCGGGAGCTGGGCGATGAGCGCCATCGTACGTCCGGTGGAGAGCGACTCCATGGCCTCGCCCGCGGTGTCCGAGTCGGCGGGGCGCCCGGTCAGCTCGGTCTCGTCGCCGCCGACCGCGGGGCGCCGGCCGCGCATCCGGATGTGGTCCAGGGCCCGGTTGCGGGCGATGGTGGCGGCCCAGCCGCGGAAGCGGTCCGCGTCGCCGCTGAAGCGCTCGATGTCCCGGGCTATCTGGAGCCACGCCTCGGACGCCACGTCCTCCGCGTCGGCCTCGCCGACCAGGGTGCGGGTGTAGCCGAGCAGCCGCGGGTGCACCGCGCGGTACACAGCGCGGAACGCGCTCTCGTCGCCGCCCTGTGCCGCGAGTATCGCGGCGGTCAGCTCCGCGTCTTCCCCCTGCACTCCCTGCACCCTGCCCTGGTGTCGCAGCCGGTCACCGCTGCCGCGCCGACCGGCGCGAAGGAGCACGCTACGGCCTGGGCGGCGGTTAAGTCCATTACTTGTACAACCCGCAACAAAGCGCTGACACAGCGCGGTGTGACAGAAAACGCAGCCGTGGCGCTGAGAGGAGTACGGGGTCGCCACACGGCCCCGACGGAAGACGGCCGGGGCCTCTCCTGTGGGGGGTGGCGGCCCCGGCCGTCCTTCCGACTCCCCCGCGCCGCCGGGGCGCCGCGCTCCGCCGCGACCGGCCGCGCTCCTCGCCCTCACTCCGTCCCCGGCCCCAGCCCCGCCGCCAGGCGCCGCAGGCCCCGGTGGGCGGCCGTGCGCACGGAGCCGGGGCGCTTGCCGAGGACCTGGGCGGCCGTCGTGCCGTCGAGGCCCGCCACCACCCGCAGCAGCACCGCCTCCGCCTGCTCGCGCGGCAGGGTGGCGATCAGCTGGAGCGCCCAGCGGGTCGACAGGGCCTCCAGGGCCGCCTCGGCGGTGTCCTGGGCGCCCGGCACCTCCAGCGCCTCCTCGTCCAGCAGCACGGTCCTGGGTCTTCGCTTCTGGCGGCGCAGCTGGTCCAGGGCGCGGTGCCGGGCGATGGTGGCGGCCCAGCCCCGGAAGCCCGCCCCGTCGCCCCGGAAGCGGGCCAGGTCACGGGCGATCTCCAGCCATGTCTCGGAGGCCACGTCCTCGGCCTCGGTGCCGACCAGGGCGCGCAGCTGGGCGAGGAGCGCGGGGTGCACCAGGCGGTAGACCACGGCGAAGGCCGGCTCGTCCCCGTCCCGGGCGCGCGCGACGGCCGCCGCGAGCTCCGCGTCCTCGCTCCGGTTCCGGCCACCGCGCCGGTCCCCACCCCTGCCCATGGTCTGTTCTGCGCGCACGGGCGCGGAAGTGTCACAGCGCGCGCCGGTGGCGCGGGTTCCGCCCGGCCGGGCTCAGCCCAGCTTGTCGGCGAGCTCCTTGAACTCCTCCCACTCCAGGGCCGGGGTGCGCGGGTCCCAGAGCTTCTGGGCGAGGGCCCGCAGCGGCATCCGGATGCCGCGCGCCACCTGGTCCTGGGTCTGGGCGTCGGCGTAGTCGCACCAGACGGCGAACCGGGCGCCGAGCACCTGGTCCGAGTAGCGCGCCGGGACCGGGCCGGTGCCGCGCAGCACCAGCGGCGTCCACTCCTGGTAGATGCGGCGGCCGGTGGGGTACTTGAACGTGTTGGGCTCGCCCAGGACGTAGTACAGGTACTCGTCGTTGAGGTTGACCGTCCGGCGCCCCTCCGCCAGGTACTCCTCGGGCGGGCGGGCGCCGAGCTCCTTGCCGGTCCAGTACTCGACCTCGCGGGCCGGGTCGGGGACGGCCCGGGTGCCCCGGAAGTAGCCGTCGTTCCACGCCTTGAACTTCTTGCCGTACGGGCGCAGCACCGCGGCCCGGTCGTTGAGCCAGTCGGTCGCCAGGTCCTGTATCCGGCCCTTGGGCCCGTACTTGGCGCGGGCGGCGGCGGCCAGGCCCGGGTAGGACGCCGCCGGGTCCTTGGCCGTGAGCGCCAGGTACTCGTCGCCGCCCAGGTGCCAGTAGGAGCCCGGGAAGAGGTCGGCGTACTCGCGCAGCAGGTCGTCCACGATCCGGGCGGAGTCCGGGTTGGCTATGTCGACGGTGCCCGGCGGGGTCTTCCCGGCCGCGCTGCGCAGCGCCAGCCCGGGGTGGGCCTTGATCACCGCGCCCAGGTGGCCCGGCGAGTCGATCTCGGGGACCACCTCGATGTGCAGCCGCCGGGCGAGCGCCACGATCCGCTCCACCTCGCGCTTGCTGAGGTGGTCGCGGGAGACGACCTCGGGGTGCGAGGTGGACTCGATGCGGAAGCCCTGGTCGTCGGAGAAGTGCAGGCCGAGCTGGTTCAGTTTGAGGTCGGCCATCTCGCGCAGCCGGGCCTCGATCCAGCCCGCCGTGAACGGCTTGCGCGCGATGTCCAGGTTGAGCCCGCGCTGGGGCCGGTCCGGCCGGTCCTGGACCACGCCCTCCGGCATCACCCCGCCGCCCCGCAGCGCCTGCTTGAGGGTGCGGGTCCCGTAGAAGACCCCGGCCTCGTCCGGGCCGGTTATCCGTACCGTGCGCTCCCGGGTGGTCAGGGTGTACGACTCGGGGCCGCCGCCCCGCAGGGCCGGGGTGAGCGCCAGCTCGATGTCGCCGGGGCGGGGGGCCGCGCCCTGCACGAAGTCCTTGTCGAGCTCCTCCGCGAGCAGCTGCCCCTCGTCGGCCAGCGCCTCGCTGCCGGTGGCGACGACCACCCGGGTGCCCGTGACGGGCCGGAAGCCGGGCCCGCGCGCGGGCTCGTGCTGCCGTACGGAGGGGATGGTGCGCGGGGGCGAGGAGAGCGGGTAGATCTGGGCGGGCGAGGAGGACGCGCCCGGTTTCGGGTCGACCCGGCCGCCGTGGCCGCCGTGGGTGTCGTCCTCGGGCCAGACCAGCACGGTGAGGGCGAGGGCGAGCCCCGCCGCCACGCCCACACGGGCGGCCAGGGCGCCCCGGCCGGTCCGGGCCGTCCGGTCGCCGCGCGCGCCGTCCGCGCCGTCGGCACTCCTGGACTGCGACATCACTGAGAATCCTCCCATACGGGAACAAGCGCGGCGAAGGCGAGCCGAGGCACCCGTGCGGTGTCCACCATGCGCGCGTCACCCTTCACGTCCGGGTGAAATTCGCGCAACCGTCGGGCACCGTCCCCCGCGCCTCGATAGCGTGGCGGCACTCCCACCTCTTCTTCACCTCCCGCCTCTCTGCTCTCTGCCGTCTCTCCGCGTCGGCGGGCCACCGGGCCGTCCCGATCACCGTCCGCCGCTCGTCCCCCGTCGCCCCTTCGAGGAGCCCCACGCTGTCCAGCGATCCCCACGCCGGCCCCCGGAAGCGACCGCCGCCACTTCATCACACTCCCCGCCCGACGGGCCGCCCGGCCATAGCGGCACAGACCTACCCCAACCCCACCATTCCCGGCCCGTACCAGCCGGCGGAGGACGGACTCCAGCGGTTCAACCATGCCCCGCCGGGCGCCGCCGAAGCCGCCCTGCTGGCCTGCTGCGGCAGCCGCCGCTGGGCCCGGCGCCTGGCCGCCCACCGGCCCTACCCGGATCTGGACGCGCTGCTCGCCGCCGCCGACGAGGCCAGCTACGACCTCTCCCCCGACGACCTCACCGAGGCCCTGGCCGACGAGCGCCCGCCCGGACCGCACCCGATGGCCCCGCGCTCGGCCCACACCGCGCTGCGGGCGGCGCACGCGGCGTACGAGAGCCGGTTCGGGCACGCCTTCGTCATCTGCCTGGCGGGGCTGCGGCCCACCGACCACCTGAACCAGCTGCTCGCGGGGATCCGGACGCGGATGGGCAACGAGCAGGACGACGAGCGGGCCATCGCCGCCGACGAGCTGCGCCGACTCGCCCGGGCCCGGCTCGCCCATCTCGTGTCCGGCCACCCGGAGTCGGACCCGGCGGGCGCGGTCCGCTGACACGGGCCGCGGGGGACGGACGGCCCGCGCGGACCGGCGGCCCGCACCGCCGTCCCGGGTGCCCGCCGGGGGTCCGTCGGGGGCCCGTCCATAGCCCGTCCGTGGCAGATTGATTGCCTGTTTGATCACACCTCGGGACCCCGCGCGAACGAACCGACATCTCGTCGCTACGATGACCGGGGCCGGTGGACCGTACCCGGCCGGGTCAGACCGACAGTCAAGCCGGCCGGCCCTAGTCCCCGCTCCCGGAGGGTTTTTCCGTGCCGGCTGGAACGCTGTACCGCGGCCGGGAAGGCATGTGGTCGTGGGTGGCTCATCGAGTCACCGGTGTCCTCATCTTCTTCTTCCTGTTCGTCCATGTCCTCGACACCGCGCTCGTGCGTGTCTCCCCCGAGGACTACGACAAGGTCGTCGCTACCTACAAGACGCCCATCGTGGCGCTTCTGGAGTACGGCCTCGTCGCCGCCATCCTCTTCCACGCGCTCAACGGTCTCCGCATCATCGCGGTGGACTTCTGGGCCAAGGGCCCCCGCTACCAGAAGCAGATGCTGTGGTCCGTCGTGAGCATCTGGCTCATTCTGATGGTCGGCGCGCTGTACCCGGTGCTCGGCCACGCCGCCCGTGAACTGTTCGGGAGCTGAGGACTGACATGTCTGCCGAAACCACTTCCGCGATCGGCGAGGTCGAGGCCACCGGCCTGTACGACGCCGACAACCCCGCGCCGCTCATCGAGGCGCCGCGCAAGCGGACCAAGAAGACGCCGAAGTCGACCCGCACCAACTTCGAGCTGTACGGCTGGCTGTTCATGCGGCTGTCCGGCGTCGTCCTGGTCGTCCTGGTCGTCACGCACCTGTGCATCCAGCTGGTGCTCGACGGCGGCGTCTCCAAGATCGGCTTCGCCTTCGTGGCGGGCCGCTGGGCCAACCCCTTCTGGCAGGTCTGGGACCTGGCCATGCTGTGGCTGGCGATGCTGCACGGCGCCAACGGCCTGCGCACGGTCATCAACGACTACGCGCAGCGGGACAACACCCGCTTCTGGCTGAAGATGCTGCTCTACACCGCCACGGTGTTCACCGTCCTGCTGGGCACGCTGGTGATCTTCACCTTCGACCCGAACATCCGCTAGGCCACGGGCTGAGGGACTGAGGAATTCTCTGATGAAGATCCACAAGTACGACACCGTCATCGTCGGCGCCGGCGGCGCCGGCATGCGCGCCGCCATCGAGGCGACGAAGCGCAGCCGCACCGCCGTGCTGACGAAGCTCTACCCCACGCGTTCCCACACGGGCGCGGCGCAGGGCGGCATGGCCGCCGCGCTCGCCAACGTGGAGGAGGACAACTGGGAGTGGCACACCTTCGACACGATCAAGGGCGGTGACTACCTGGTCGACCAGGACGCCGCCGAGATCCTGGCGAAGGAGGCCATCGACGCGGTCCTCGACCTGGAGAAGATGGGCCTGCCGTTCAACCGGACCCCGGACGGCACCATCGACCAGCGCCGCTTCGGCGGCCACTCCCGCAACCACGGCGAGGCCCCGGTCCGCCGGGCGTGCTACGCCGCGGACCGCACCGGCCACATGATCCTCCAGACGCTGTACCAGAACTGCGTCAAGGAGGGCGTGGAGTTCTTCAACGAGTTCTACGTGCTCGACCAGCTCATCACCGAGGTGGACGGCGTCAAGACGTCCGCCGGCGTGGTGGCGTACGAGCTCGCGACCGGCGAGATCCACGTCTTCCAGGCGAAGTCCGTGATCTACGCGTCCGGCGGCACCGGCAAGTTCTTCAAGGTGACCTCCAACGCGCACACCCTGACCGGTGACGGCCAGGCCGCCTGCTACCGCCGGGGCCTGCCGCTGGAGGACATGGAGTTCTTCCAGTTCCACCCGACGGGCATCTGGCGCATGGGCATCCTGCTGACGGAGGGCGCCCGCGGTGAGGGCGGCATCCTCCGCAACAAGGACGGCGAGCGCTTCATGGAGAAGTACGCGCCGGTCATGAAGGACCTCGCGTCCCGTGACGTCGTCTCGCGCTCCATCTACACGGAGATCCGCGAGGGCCGCGGCTGCGGTCCCGAGGGCGACCACGTCTACCTGGACCTCACGCACCTCCCGCCGGAGCAGCTGGACGCCAAGCTCCCGGACATCACGGAGTTCGCGCGCACCTACCTGGGCATCGAGCCGTACACGGACCCGATCCCGATCCAGCCCACCGCGCACTACGCCATGGGCGGCATCCCGACCAACGTCGAGGGTGAGGTCCTGTCGGACAACACCACCGTCGTGCCGGGTCTGTACGCGGCCGGCGAGGTCGCCTGCGTCTCCGTGCACGGCGCCAACCGCCTGGGCACCAACTCGCTCCTGGACATCAACGTGTTCGGGCGCCGGGCGGGCATCGCGGCGGCCGAGTACTCGGTGAAGGCCGACTACGTCGAGCTGCCCGAGAACCCGGCGGAGCTGGTCGAGAACCAGGTCAAGAACCTGCTCGCGTCGACCGGCACCGAGCGGGTCGCGGTGCTCCGCAAGGAGCTGCAGGAGACCATGGACGCCAACGTCATGGTCTTCCGCACCGAGCAGACGATCAAGACGGCCGTGGAGAAGATCGCGGAGCTCCGCGAGCGCTACAAGAACGTCTCGGTCCAGGACAAGGGCAAGCGGTTCAACACCGACCTCCTGGAGGCCATCGAGCTGGGCAACCTGCTCGACCTGGCCGAGGTCATGGCCGTGTCGGCCCTGGCGCGCAAGGAGTCCCGCGGCGGTCACTACCGCGAGGACTACCCCAACCGCGACGACGTCAACTTCATGCGCCACACCATGGCGTACCGCGAGGTCGCGGACGGCGGCAAGGACTCGATCCGACTCGACTACAAGCCCGTCGTCCAGACCCGCTACCAGCCGATGGAGCGTAAGTACTGATGGCCACCCCGACCCTGGACAAGCTGGAGGCGGAGTCCACCTCCTCCCACCTCATCACGGTCACCTTCCGGATCCGCCGGTTCAACCCGGAGATCTCGGACGAGGCGACGTGGGAGGACTTCCAGCTGGAGATCGACCCCAAGGAGCGGGTCCTCGACGGCCTGCACAAGATCAAGTGGGACATGGACGGGTCGCTGACCTTCCGCCGCTCCTGCGCGCACGGCATCTGCGGCTCGGACGCCATGCGGATCAACGGCAAGAACCGTCTCGCCTGCAAGACGCTGATCAAGGACATCAACCCGGCCAAGCCGATCACGATCGAGGCCATCAAGGGCCTGACGGTCCTGAAGGACCTGGTCGTGGACATGGACCCGTTCTTCCAGGCGTACCGCGACGTGATGCCCTTCCTCATCACCAAGGGCAACGAGCCGACGCGCGAGCGCCGGCAGTCCGCCGAGGACCGCGAGCGGTTCGACGACACCACCAAGTGCATCCTGTGCGCCGCGTGCACGTCGTCCTGCCCGGTCTTCTGGAACGACGGCCAGTACTTCGGTCCGGCCGCGATCGTCAACGCGCACCGCTTCATCTTCGACTCGCGCGACGAGGCCGGTGAGCAGCGGCTGGAGATCCTGAACGACAAGGACGGCGTGTGGCGCTGCCGCACCACGTTCAACTGCACCGACGCGTGCCCGCGTGGCATCGAGGTCACCAAGGCGATCCAGGAAGTCAAGCGTGCGCTGATCACGCGCCGCTTCTGAGGTTCCGCGCCGCAGGCGTACGAGGGCCCCGCTTCCCGTGAGGGAGGCGGGGCCCTTCGCGTACCCAAGCGGGTCGCCTCGTCCGCGGACCGTGGTGGGTCGCTCGCGCGGTTCCCCGCGCGCCTGGGTACGGAGAGACGCGAGCAACCCCCGCGCCGCCCCCAAGTGCCCGCGGTCGGGGCTCAGCCCCCCTCGGCGACCACCATGATCCGGCGCAGCATGTCGTTCAGCCGCTCCCGTTCCCCGGGCGACAGCGCGCCCAGGACCCGGGACTCCTCGTCCCCCAGCATGTCCATCGCGCCCCGCCAGGTCGCCCGGCCGGGCTCGGTCAGCTCGACGTGGACACGGCGCCGGTCGGTCGTGGAGGGCGTGCGGCGCACGAAGCCGCGCCGCTCCAGCGCGTCCAGGCGCCCGGTGACGGACGCGGGCGCGAGGTCGAGGTCGGCGGCCAGCTGCGACGGCGTCGCCGTGCCGCCGCGCCCCGCCAGCTTGTGCAGGGTGTCGAACTCGGTGCGCTCCAGCGCGAAGTCCACCAGGGACTGCTCCCGCACCCGGGTGAGGTGGACGGAGAGCCTCTTCATCCGGGTCACCGCGCCCTCGACGACCGGATCGAGTCCGGGCAGGACCGGCAGCCACCGCTCCACGTGCCCCTGGGTCCAGTCGCGCGCCCCGCCGGCTTCGGCTTCTTCGTGCTCCATGCCCCGATCGTACGGGCCCGCGGCGGTTCCTTCGGCACCAGATATTTCGTTGACGAATTATTCGGTACCGAAATATATTCATCGCCATGTCCACGCCCTCCCTGCCGCATCCCCTGCGCACCCGCTCGTTCCGGCTGCTCTTCGCCGGCCGCTGCCTGTCCATGCTGGGCGACGCGGTCGTGCCCGCCGCGCTCTCGCTCGCGGTCTACATGGCCACCGGCTCCACCGCCGACCTCGCCCTGGTGCTCGGCTGCGCGATGCTCCCCCGACTGCTCCTCCTGCCCGTCGGCGGGGTCGCGGGCGACCGCTTCAACGCCCGTACGGTCGCGCTCACCACCGACTGCGTGCGGTGCGCCACCCAGCTCTTCGTCGGCGTCGAACTGCTCGGCGGCGACCCCCGGCTCTGGCAGATCGCGCTCGCCGAGGCGCTCGGCGGCGCCGCCTCCGCGTTCGCCATGCCCGCGCTGGCCCCCCTGCTCACCGGCACGGTCGAGGAGGAGAACCGGCGCCGCGCCAACGCCCTGATGGGCGTGGTCAACAGCACCACCCGGGTGGCGGGCCCGACGCTCGCGGGCGTCCTGATCCTCACCGCCGGACCCGGCTGGGCGTTCGTCCTGGACTCCGCCTCCTTCGCGGCCAGCGCCCTCCTGCTGAGCGCGATCCGGGTGCGGCACGTGCCGCCGGAGCGGCGCTCGCTGGTCGCCGACCTCAAGGAGGGCTGGGGCGAGGTCCGCTCCCGCGACTGGTACTGGAGCAGCCTGATCGCGCACTCCGCCTGGAACGGCGCCGCCGCCGTGCTGCTGACCCTCGGCCCGGCCATCGCCTTCCAGGAGTTCGACGGCAAGGGGTTCTGGCTGGCCTTCCTCCAGACGGGGGCCGTCGGTCTGCTCCTGGGCTCGGTGCTGGCGGGCCGCGCCCGCCCCCGGCGCCCGATCCTGACGGCCAACCTGGGCCTCGCCACCTACGCCCTGCCGCTGACCCTGCTCGCCGTCTCCGCCCCGGCCCCGCTGGCCATCGCCGCGTACGGGATCGCCCAGGCGGGCCTCGGCTTCCTCTCCCCCGTCTGGGAGACCTCGGTCCAGTCGGCCATCCCCGCCCACACCCTGGCCCGGGTCACCTCGTACGACTGGCTCCTCTCGCTCGCCGCGGCCCCCGTCGGCTACGCGCTGGCCCCGGTCGCCGCCGACGCCTGGGGGGCCGAGGTGCCGCTGCTCGCCGCGGCGGTCCTGGTGGGCGGCGCCTGCCTGGCGACGACGCTGGCCCCCGGGGTGCGCCACTTCGGCCGCCCGGCGCCCGAGGAGGCCCCGGCGCTCTCCACCACCGCGGCCTGAACGCCACGGGCGCACCCGGCCGGGCGCCCGCCTCCGGCGGGGTGTGCCCTGCCGCGACCCCGGCCTGCGACGGCGCCCGTCCACCGGCCGATTAGGCTCGTCCCGTGCCAGCAGAGAACGCGCGCGTCCCCGCCGAGTCCGAGCCCGCCTTGAGCGACGACACCGTCAAGAGCGAGGCGGGCCCCGCCAAGGGCGAACAGACCCGCACCCTGATCCTGGAGACCGCCATGCGGCTCTTCCAGGAGCTGGGTTACGACAAGACCACCATGCGGGCGATCGCCAAGGAGGCCGGGGTCTCCGTCGGCAACGCGTACTACTACTTCGCCGGCAAGGAACACCTCATCCAGGGCTTCTACGACCGGATCGCCGCCGAGCACCAGGCGGCGGTGCGGGACGTGCTCGACCGGGAGACGGACCTGGAGGCGCGGCTGGCCGGGGTGCTGAGCGCCTGGCTGGACATCGCGGCCCCGTACCACGAGTTCGCCGCGCAGTTCTTCAAGAACGCGGCGGACCCGGACAGTCCGCTCAGCCCGTTCTCGCCGGAGTCCGAGCACGCCCGCGAGGCGGCCATCGACGTGCACCGCGAGGTGCTGGCCGGGACGAGGACCAAGGTCCCGGCGGAACTCGTGGACGTGCTGCCGGAGTTGATGTGGCTGTCCCAGATGGGCCTGGTGCTGTACTGGGTCTTCGACCGCTCCGAGGGCCGCGAGCGCAGCTACCGGCTCGCCGCGCGCGGCGCCAAGCTCACCACGCGCGGTGTCGTGCTGGCCCGCTTCCGGGTGCTGCGCCCGCTCGTCCACGAGGTGCACGAGCTGTTCCGGGACTTCCTGCCGGGCATGGCGCAGGCGGCCACGGCCCGCAAGAAGCCCGCGGACGGCAAGCCGGCGAAGAGCGCGAAGACGGGGCGGACGGCGAAGGCCGAGCGGTGACCCCGCCCGGCCCGCGGCCCGTGCGCCCCGGGCCCGTCCGCTCCGAACGGCCCGCCCGGGGCGGGCCGTTCGGCGTCCGTCAGATCCAGCCGAGCTCCCACAGCCGCCACACACCGGTGCCGTCCGAGAGGTACTGCAGTCCGCCGACGCTGCGGCTGCTCACCACGTAGTCCTTGCCCTGCCAGAGCGGGATCAGCGGCACGTCCGCGGCCACCTTGTCCTGGAGCGCCTTGAAGTCGTCGGCGGTCCGGCCCCGGTCGCTGAACTGCTGGGTGTGCTGGATGATCTCGTCGACGGTCTTGTCGGAGTACCCGGTGTGGAGGCTGTTGCCGGTGCCGACGAGCGGCTGGCTGAAGTTGTCCGGGTCCGGGAAGTCCGCCACCCAGCCCGCGGTGTACGCGTCGTACACACCGGCCGCGTAGTTCTTCTGCATCTTGGGCCAGTCGGCCTCGGCGATCAGCTCGACGTCGAAGAGGCCGCCGTTCTCCAGCTGCTTCTTCAGCAGCTCCGCCTCGGCGCCGTTGGGGCCGAGCTTGCGGTAGGCGAGCGTGAACTTGACCGGGGTCTCCACGTTCGCCGCCTTCAGCAGCCCCTTCGCCTTGGCCACGTCCACCTTGGGGTAGGCGTCGAAGAAGGCCGTGCTGTGGCCGGTGAAGCCCTGCGGGATCAGCGAGAACAGCGGCTCCACCGTGCCGTCGTACACCCCGGAGGCCAGCGCCGGGCGGTCGATCAGCGCGGCCAGCGCCTGGCGGACCTTGACCTTCGCCAGCGGGCGGCCGGAGCGGACGTTGATGTTCAGGTTGCGGGTCTCGGCGCCCGGCGTCTCGCTGATGCGGATGTTCGGGTCGCCCGGCGACAGCTTGGACAGCACGCTCGGCGGCATCTGCCGGTACGCCACCTCGACCTGCTTGTCCGTCCAGCCCTTGTTGAGCTGGTCGGACTCCTTGTAGAAGTGGATGCGGACCGGCAGGCCCTTCTTGGTGACCGCGCCCTTGTAGTGCGGGTTGGGCTCCAGCTCGGCGCTGCGGCCCTGCTCGAACGACTTCAGCAGGTACGGGCCGGAGCCCACCACGGTGTCGCCGTCGCGCAGCTCCTTCTCCGGGTACTCCTCGGGGTCGACGATCGCCCCGGCGCCGGTCGCCAGCTTGGACGGGAAGGTCGCGTCCTTGGCCTTCAGGTTGAACGTGACGGTGTCGCCCTCGGCCTGCACCGACCCGAGGGCCGAGAGCAGCGCGGCCGGGCCGACATCGCTGTGGATCTTCATCACCCGGTCGAACGAGTACTTCACGTCCTTGGTGGTGATCTTGCGGCCGGACGAGAAGACCAGGTCGTCCCGGAGGACGCACTGATAGGTCGTCAGCTTCAGCCCGATGAACTTGCAGCTCTTGGCCGCGTCCGGCACCGGCACCGCCGAGCCGGGTCTGAACGTGAGCAGCGACTGGTAGACGTTGCTGTACAGCGCCCAGGATCCGGCGTCATAGGCGCCGGCCGGGTCGAGGGACGTGATCACGTCCGTGGTCCCGACCGAGATCGGGTCCTTCTTCTGCTCGTCGGACGGCAGCAGCTGCCATCCCCCCACACCAGCGACCAGCGCAACTGCACAAATCGCCACAATCCGTATACGGATCGACCGCATTGCCGTGCTCTCCTTGGAACGCCCACCCCAACCAGGCGTGCCGAACCCCCTCGCGCAACACCTGTGATCGCGCTCACCCAATCACACGGGTTTCACTTCCGGAAGGGAAAATCTTCACTACACAGCTACTCGTTAGCCGGGCGTGACAAGGGGATGCGCATCGGTCGTTAGCGCTCTGTGACGTGGGAAGCCTTCACTCCCCGGCCCGGCGCGCCGCCCGCACTCCCCGGAACCCCAGCACCCCGATGGCCGTTCCCAGTGCGAACGAGACCACCGCGAGCGTCAGGTGCACCCAGAAGTAGGCCGTCGGGCTGCCGTCGTCGAAAGCCAGCCCGCTGGCGTCCTTCCAGAGGTTCTTCACGAAGGTCGTCCAGACGATCCAGGACCACGCGCCGAAGGCGAGCAGGAACCACGAGACGCGGGGGCTGAGCTTCATGACGGGGCTTCCTTCGGACGGGGAATCTGCCCTCCCAGTATGGGGACAGCACGGATTCCGGCCGTCCGCACCCCCACGGACCCACCCGTGGCGGAGCACAGCCGGGCGGGTGGCGACTCCCGGCGGGTCACCACGCCGGTGTTCGGATCGTCCGGCCCGACCTGTACGTTCTCGTCCGTGTCTGCTGTGAAGAAGCCCGCGAGGATCGCGCTGACGGTCGCCGTCGCCGCCCTGCTGCCCGCGCTCGCCGCCCCGCCCGCGACGGCGGCGCCGAACGATGACAAACCGGGCGCTCCCCAACAGCCGGCGAAGCCCGGCACCCCCGACGGGCCCGTGAAGCCCGGGGCCCCCACCCAGCCCGGCAAGGCCCGCAAGGAGCCCGACCCGCCGCCCGCCGGCATGTCCACGGTCGGCGGCGCGCTGCTCGGGCAGCCGGGCACCCAGGCGAAGCTGGGGCCGGGCGCGCCGGTGCTGCCGATGGAGCTGACGGGCCGTTCGTGGATCGTCGCCGACGCCGAGAGCGGCCAGGTGCTCGCCTCGCACAACGCGCACTGGCGGCTGCCGCCCGCCTCCACCCTGAAGATGCTCTTCGCGGACACCGTGCTGCCGACGCTGCCCAAGACCGAGGTCCACAAGGTCGCCGAGAACGAGCTGGCCGACGTCGGCGAGGGCAGCAGCCTGGTCGGGGTCAAGGAGAACCAGACGTACACCGTGCACGACCTGTGGCTCGGGGTCTTCCTGCGCTCCGGCAACGACGCCGTGCACGTCCTGTCGGCGATGAACGGCGGCGTCCCCAAGACCGTCCAGGACATGCAGGCGCACGCCGACGACCTCCAGGCGCTCGACACCCATGTCGTCTCGCCGGACGGCTACGACGCGCCGGGCCAGGTCTCCAGCGCGTACGACCTGACCCTGATCGCCCGCTCGGGGCTGCAGAAGCAGGACTTCCGCGAGTACTGCTCGACCGCCTCGGCGAAGTTCCCCGGCGGCGAGGGCAAGAACAACGAGCGGGACTACTTCGAGATCCAGAACACCAACCGGCTGCTCACCGGCGACTACGGGATCAGCCCCTACAAGGGCATCGCGGGCGTCAAGAACGGCAACACCACCAACGCGGGCGCCACCTTCACCGGCGTCGCCGAGCGCGACGGCCGGGTGCTGCTGGTCACCGTGATGAACCCGGACTCCGGCGAGAGCCAGGCCGTCTACAAGGAGGCCGCCCGCCTGCTGGACTGGGGCTTCGCGGCGGCCGGCAAGGTCACCCCGGTCGGCGAGCTGGTGGCCCCGAAGTCCGCCCGGACCACCACCCCGCAGGGCGGCCAGCCCTCCCGGGGCGGCGCCGGGAGCGGCGGCACCGACAAGGCGTCCGTCGCCGCCCACCAGGGCCCCGGGCCCGGCGGGATCGGCACCGCGCTCGGCATCGCGGGCGGTGTGCTCGCGGTGGTCGCCGCCGGGCTCTTCCTGCTCAACCGCCGCTGGCCGCTGCCGGAGCTGATGCGCCGGAAGCGGTGAGGCCCGGGTCGTCCGCCTTGGCCGGGGTGGCCGTCCAGGCCGCGCAGAACAGCAGCAGCTTCGCCATGAAGTTGATCCACAGCAGCAGCGCGATGGGCACCCCGAACGCCCCGTACATGCTCTTGCCGGCCACGCCCTGCATATAGCCGCCGAGCAGCAGCTTCAGCAGCTCGAACCCCACCGCGCCGATGATCCCGGCGGTCACCAGATGGCGGCGCGGCGGGGAGACCCCGGGCAGCAGGGTCAGTACGTACATCAGGACCAGGAAGTCGGCGGCGGCGGCGAGCGCCAGGGCCACGGTCCGCAGCAGCACCCGGCCCGCGCCGCTGTGTTCGATGCCCAGCTGCTCGGCGGCCCAGCCGACGGCCGTGGAGCCGATCGAGGACGCGGCGAACGAGGCGAGCCCGGCGGCGCCGAGGCCGACCAGCACCCCGCCGTCCACCAGCTTGCGCAGGAAGGGGTTCTCGCCCTCCTCGTCGTCGCGCTCCCACACCGCGCGCAGACAGTCGCGCATCGAGCCGATCCAGCCGATGCCGGTGAACAGCAGCAGCGCCCCGGCGACCACGCCGACCGTGCCCGCGTTGCGGGTCAGGTCCTGGAGGTTGAGCTGGTCGGAGATGCCGGGCACCTGCTCGGCCAGGGTCTTCTGGAGCTTCTCGACCCGGCCCGGGGTGAGGACCGCGGCGGCGACCGCCGCACTCACCGTGAGCAGCGGGAACAGCGCCAGGAAGCTGATGAAGGTGATCGCGGCGGCCAGCCGCGACCAGTGCGTCCGGTCGAGCCGCTCATAGCTGCGCCAGCCGTGCGTCAGCATCAGGCGGGCCACCCACGGGCCGACGACGGGAAGATTCTTCAGCCAGTCCATGACGTCCGGGTACCCTCCGCGCTACGGCTGTGACCTTCGGGAATGCGAGATTTCCCGGTGCCCCGGCCGAAGACCAGGGTTCTCGTGCCCCAGAATCGCAGCACAGTGGCGAGGGCCATGCCGAACACGGCCCCCGAGAGCGTGTCGGCGCGCGGCGAGGTGAGGCCGAGGCCGTAGTGCGAGACCACCAGACAGAGCAGCTGCACGAGCGCGCCCGCCAGGTTCACCGCGAGGAAGACCGCGTACTCGCGCCGCCCGGTCCGCGCGCCCCGGTAGGTGCCGAAGGCGTTGCCGAGGTAGGCGACGGTGCAGCCCGCCACGAACGACAGGGACTTGGCCGTCACCGGGTCCAGCCCGACCCCCGCCCGCAGCCAGACGAACAGCCCCAGGTCGACGGCGTACGCGCAGATCCCGGCCAGCGCGAAGCCCACCAGCTCGGCCCGGCGCACGCTGCCGCGCGCCCCGCACGCCCGCGCCGCCGCCCCCGCCGCGCGCCTCACAGGTCGGCCACCGCGAGCCCGTACAGCGCGACCCACACCAGGCCGATGACCGCCAGCGCCCGGTCGTGCAGGACGACGTCCTCGGGGGCGCCCGCCGTGCCCCGGTCGGCGAAGACCGCGTACCGCAGGATCCCGCCGATGAACGGCACCATCGACAGCTGCCGCCAGGGCAGCAGCGACCCGCCGGTCATCCCGTCGCTCTCCAGCGCCCACATGCAGTACGCGAGGACGGCGACCCCGGCCGCGAGCTGCCACACGAACCGCAGGTAGCCGGTGGTGTATGCGTCGAGCAGCGCGCGGGTGGCGCCGCCGCGCCCCTCCATCTGGACGGCTTCGGAGTACCGCTTGGCCGCCACCATGAACAGCGCGCCGAACCCGGCGGTGATCAGGAACCAGCGCGACAGCGGGATGGCCAGCGCGACCCCGCCCACCATGGCCCGCATCAGGAACCCGGTGGTGACCACCACCAGGTCGACGACCAGGACGTGCTTGAGCTTGACGCAGTAGGCCAGCTGCATCACCACGTACGCGGTGAGCAGGGTCGCCGTCATCGCGTTGCAGGTGAGGGCGGCGGCGAGCGGGGTGAGCAGCGCGAGCAGCCCGCCCACCGCGTACGCGAGCGGCACCGGCACCTGCCCGGTCGCCACCGGCCGGTGGCGCTTCTGCGGGTGCGCGCGGTCGGCGGCGGCGTCCCGCGCGTCGTTGACCAGGTAGACGGCCGAGGCGGCGGCCGTGAACAGCACGAAGACCAGGGCGAGTCGGCGCAGGGTGTGCGCCGAGTCCAGCTGGCCGGCGGCGGCGGGCGCGGCGACGACCAGCACGTTCTTGATCCACTGCCGGGGCCGGGCGGTCCGCAGCAGCCCGGCGGGCACGCCCAGGGCCCGGCGGGCGGGCCGCACCGACCGCTCGTCGAGGACCGCGGCCCCCGGCCGGCTCACGGGCGGACCCCGGCGGCGGGGCGCGGGGCGGGCCCCGTGTCGCCGGGCGGCGCCGCCCCGGTCCGGGCCGCGCCCAGCCGGGCGGTGGCGCTGCCGAGCAGCGCGCCGGCCAGCACGTCGGAGGGGTAGTGGACGCCGACGACCAGCCGCGACACGCACATCAGGGCGGCGAGCGGCGGCACCAGCCGGGCCCCGGCGGGCCGCAGCGCGCCGTAGGCGACGGCCGCGGCGGCGGCGGAGGTGGCGTGCGAGCTGGGGAAGGAGTGCCGCCCGGCGGTCCGCACCAGCGGCCCGGCCGCCGGCCGGGGCCGGGGCCTGCGCACCACCCGCTTGACCCCCATGCTGACCAGGTGCGCGCCCGCGACCAGGCCCGCCGCCCGCAGCCATCCGCCGCGCCGCTCCCGGTCCAGCGCCGCGCCCGCGGCCCCGGCCGCCAGCCACACCGCCCCGTGCTCCCCGGCCAGCGAGAACGCGCGCGCCACGGCGGCCACCCGGGGATCCGCCCCGCAGTCGCGCAACGCCGACAGCAGCCGTCGGTCCGCGTCGGTGCACCGCATCCGCCACCCCGATTCCATGAGACAGCCGCGCCGTACGGCCGTCGGCCGTACGCGACTCTCCCGGGCGGCGGCGACAGATCCCCGTCAATGCGGCTTGACACTCACTCAATCACCCATTTCGGTGAGTATCTCAACGAACCAGACATAACACTGCATACGCCCCGCAACCGGCGCTACGGTCGCTCCCATGCCTGCCACTCCCCTGACCCCCGTGACCGGCTGGGGCCGCACCGCCCCCACCGCCGCCCGGCTGGTCCGCCCGCGCACGTACGAGGAGGCGGCCGACGCGGTCCGCGCCTGCGGCGCACGCGGCTCCATCGCCCGGGGCCTGGGCCGGGCGTACGGCGACGCCGCGCAGAACGCGGGCGGCGCCGTCCTGGACATGACCGGCCTGGACCGCGTCCGCACGATCGACGCCGAGGCGGGCGTGGTGGTCTGCGAGGCGGGCGTCAGCCTGCACCGCCTGATGGAAGTCCTGCTCCCGCTGGGCTGGTTCGTCCCGGTGACGCCCGGCACGCGGTACGTCACGGTGGGCGGCGCGATCGGCGCGGACATCCACGGCAAGAACCACCACGGCTCGGGGTCGTTCTCCCGCCACGTACGCGCCCTTGACCTGCTGACGGCCGACGGGACCGTCCGCACGCTGCGCCCCGGCGACGACCTCTTCGACGCCACCACGGGCGGCATGGGCCTGACGGGCCTGATCCTCGCGGCCGAGCTGCGACTGCACCGCGTCGGGACGAGCTCGATGTCGGTGGACACCGAACGCGCCACCGACCTGGACGACTTGATGGCGCGGCTGACCGCGACGGACCACCGCTACCGCTACTCGGTGGCGTGGATCGACCTGCTGGCGCGGGGCGCGGCGACCGGGCGCGCGGTCCTGACCAGGGGCGACCACGCGCCGCTCGACGCCCTGCCCGCGCGCGCCCGCCGCACCCCCCTCCGCTTCACCCCGCTCCAACTCCCGCCACCGCCGCGCCACTTCCCGGCGGGCCTGCTGACCCGCCGCACGGTCGCGGCCTTCAACACGTTCTGGTACCACAAGGCCCCCCGCCGCAGAACGGGCGAGCTCCAGAGCATCCCCGCCTTCTTCCACCCCCTGGACGGCGTCCCCCACTGGAACCGGATCTACGGACCCGGCGGCTTCGTCCAGTACCAGTTCGTCGTCGGCCACGGCCGGGAGGAGACGCTGCGCCGGATCGTGCGCCGCATCGCCGACCGGGGCTGCCCCTCCTTCCTCGCCGTGCTCAAACGCTTCGGCGAGGCCGACCCCGGCTGGCTCTCCTTCCCCCGCCCCGGCTGGACCCTCGCCCTGGACGTCCCGGCCGCCCTGCCGGGCCTCGGCGGCTTCCTGGACGAGCTGGACGAGGAGGTGGCGGACGCGGACGGCCGCGTGTACCTGGCCAAGGACGCCCGGGTGCGACCGCGGACGCTGGAGCGGATGTATCCGAGGGCGGCCGAGTTCCGGGCGCTGCGGCGGGAACTCGACCCGGCCGGGGTCTTCACCTCGGACCTCTCCCGCCGCCTGGGCCTCTGACCCGCCGCCACCGCCCCCCTCTTCCAGGAGCTGACCATGAAAGACGCCTTCGGCACCCCCCAATCGCTGCTGATCCTGGGCGGCACGTCCGAGATCGGGCTGGCGACCGCACGCCGTCTGGTGGCCCGGCGCACCCGTACGGTCTGGCTGGCCGGGCGCCCCTCCCCCGCGCTGGAGGCGGCGGCGGCGGAGCTGCGCGAACTGGGCGCGGACGTGCACACGCTCGCCTTCGACGCCCTGGACGCGGACTCCCACGAGCCGGCCCTGGCCAGGGTCTTCGCCCAGGGCGACATCGACATGGTCCTGCTGGCCTTCGGCATCCTGGGCGACCAGGCCCGCGACGAGGACGCGCCGCTGGCGGCGGTCCGGGTCGCCCAGACCAACTACACGGGCGCGGTCTCGGCGTCCCTGATCTGCGCGAAGGCCCTCCAGTCCCAGGGCCACGGCTCCCTGGTGGTCCTCTCCTCGGTGGCCGGAGAACGCGCCCGCCGCGCCAACTTCATCTACGGCTCCAGCAAGGCGGGCCTGGACGCCTTCACCCAGGGCCTGGGCGACGCCCTGCACGGCTCCGGAGTCCACGTCATGATCGTCCGCCCAGGCTTCGTCCGCACAAAAATGACCACGGGCCTCCCGGAGGCCCCCCTGGCCACGACTCCCGAAGCGGTGGCGGAATCCATCGAAACGGGCCTGCGCAAAAGATCAGAACTGGTGTGGGTCCCGGGAACGCTGAGGGTGGTGATGTCGGCGCTGCGGCATGTGCCGCGGCCGATTTTCCGGAGGTTGCCGGTGTAGGGGGGAGATGTCTCAGGGGGTGAGGACCCCCTGCCCCCGGGGAGGGGGCGCCCCGAGCGGGGGGGCGGAGGGCCGCAGCCCGACGGGGGATCTGGGGCGCGGCCTCAGCGGGGTCTGGGGCGGAGCCCCAGGTGGGGTCCGGGGGCGCAGCCCCGAGCGGGGTGCAGGGGCCGCAGGCCCCGCCGGGGGGGCCAGGGGCGCAGCCCCAAGTGCGGGTCCGGGGGCGCAGCCCCGAGCGGGGTGCAGGGGCCGCAGGCCCCGCCGGGGGGGCCAGGGGCGCAGCCCCAAGTGCGGGTCCCGGGGCGCAGCCCCGAACTGGGTGCAGGGGCCGCAGGCCCCGCGAGGGGGTCCGGGGGCGCAGCCCCCGGTGAACAACCTTCCCCACCCACCCAGCCACCCGCAGAGGGTCCAGGGGCGCAGCCCCGAGCCGGGGTCCAGAGGCGCAGCCCCGAGCGGGCGCAGGGGCCGCAGGCCCCGCGGGAGGGTCCGGGGGCGCAGCCCCCGGTGAACAACCTTCCCCACCCACCCAGCCACCCGCAGGGGATCCAGGGGCGCAGCCCCGAGCGGGGTGCAGGGGCCGCAGGCCCCGCGAGGGGGTCCGGGGGCGGAGCCCCCGGGAGACCACCTCCACCCCCACCCGGCCGCCCGCCGAGGGCTTCAGGGAAGGGGTGGGGTGGGGAACCTCACGCCCGAACCGACGACCCGTCCCGCGCAACCCCCTGCACCGGCACCCCACTCAACCCAAACCCGTACTCGTACAACTTCCGCCACACCCCGTCCCCACCCTGCTCGTACAGAGCGAACCCCCCACACGTCCACTCCGCCTCGAACCCCGCCAGCTCGGCGAACGCCCGGTCCATCCCCTCCTCGGGGATCCCGTGCGCGACGGTGACGTGCGGGTGGTACGGAAAGTGCAGCTCCCGCACGAGCGGCCCGGCCTCGTCCCGCACCCGCTGCTGCAGCCGGGAACAGTCCGCCCCGCCCTCGACGACCTGCACGAACACCACGGGCGACAGCGGCCGGAACGTCCCCGTCCCCGACAGCCGCATCGGAAAGGCCCGCCCCGCCGCGGCGACCTCCGCGAGGTGCTCCCGGATCGCGGGCAGGCACGCCGCGTCGACCTCGGTCGGCGGCAGCAGGGTGACGTGCGTGGGAATCCCGTACGCGGCGGGATCCCCGAAGCCCGCGCGCCGCTCCTGGAGCAGGCTGCCGTACGGCTCCGGGACCGCGATCGAAACGCCGAGCGTTACGGTCCCCACGTCGTTCTCCTCCGTCGTTGTCCGGGTACGTCTGTGTGCGTCAGTGTGCAGTGTGGCGGTCGCCCCGCCGTTCTGACCAGAGCCCTTGGCCGGGCCACCGGTCCCGCGCGCCGCGCCGACGACCCCGCCGGGCCCGCGGCGGCTCCCCGCCGGCGGGCCCCGCCGCGCCGCGCGGCCCCGCTCAGTGCTTCGCGGGCAGGAACCCGATCCGGTCGTATGCCGTGGCCAGCGTCTCGGCGGCGACCGCCCGCGCCTTCTCGGCACCCTTGGCCAGGACAGAGTCCAGCGTCTCGGGGTCGTCCAGATATTCCTGCGTACGGGTCCGGAACGGCGTGACGAACTCCACCATCACGTCGGCGAGGTCCGTCTTCAGCGCCCCGTACATCTTGCCCTCGTACTCCGTCTCCAGCTCGGCGACCGTCTTGCCGGTGAGGGTGGAGTAGATCGTCAGCAGGTTGGAGACGCCCGGCTTGTTCTCGGTGTCGTACTTGATCACCGTGTCGGTGTCGGTGACCGCGCTCTTGACCTTCTTGGCCGTGGTCTTCGGCTCGTCGAGCAGGTTGATCAGGCCCTTCGGCGTGGACGCCGACTTGCTCATCTTGATCGACGGGTCCTGCAGGTCGTAGATCTTCGCCGTCTCCTTGAGGATGTACGGCGACGGGATCGTGAACGTCTCGCCGAACCGCCCGTTGAAGCGGTCGGCCAGATCCCGGGTGAGCTCGATGTGCTGCCGCTGGTCCTCGCCGACCGGGACCTCGTTGGCCTGGTAGAGCAGGATGTCCGCGACCTGGAGGATCGGGTACGTGAAGAGGCCGACGGTGGCGCGGTCCGCGCCCTGCTTCGCCGACTTGTCCTTGAACTGCGTCATGCGGGACGCCTCACCGAAGCCGGCCAGGCAGTTCATCACCCAGGCGAGCTGCGCGTGCTCGGGCACGTGGCTCTGCACGAAGAGGGTGCAGCGCTCCGGGTCGAGCCCGGCGGCGAGCAGCTGGGCGGCGGCGAGCCGGGTGTTGGCGCGCAGCTCCTTCGGGTCCTGCGGAACGGTGATCGCGTGCAGGTCCACGACCATGTAGAACGCGTCGTGGGACTCCTGCAGCGCCACCCACTGACGGACCGCACCGAGGTAGTTCCCGAGGTGGAACGAGCCTGCGGTGGGCTGGATCCCGGAGAGCACGCGCAAACCGGCGGGCGACGCGGCGCGGCTCGGCTCGGGGTGCTGGGCGACGAGAGGGCGATCAGAGGCCATGTTCATCATTCTCTCAGGTGGCACCGACAGCGCGGAAACGGTCCGCGGTACGGACCCGGGCACGGCCCCCGGGAGCAACCCCGGCGGGAACCCGCCGGGCGCCCCGGACACCACACGAACGAGTCTGGAACGGATGGGAACCGATCCGGGGCGGCCGGTGTATCCCAGGTGTGGGGATGCGGGAGGGGGGCCGGATCGACGTCGACGAGGCCGCGGTGATCGCACGCGTACGCGCCGGGGAGGCGGAGGCGTACGCGGAGCTGGTGCGCGCCCACACGGCCCCCGCGCTGCGGGTGGCGGTCGCGTTCGGCGCGGGCGCGGACGCGGAGGACGTGGTGCAGGCGGCGTTCTTCAAGGCGTACCGCTCACTGGGCTCGTTCCGGGACGGCTCGCCGTTCCGGTCGTGGCTGATGCGGATCGTGGTGAATGAGACGAGGAACACAGTGCGGTCCTCGGCACGGCAGCGCGCGGCCACCGGCCGCGAGGCGGCGCTGACCGAGGCCGAGCCGTTGATACCGGAATCGGCGGACCCGGCGGTCGCGGCCGTGGACGAGGAGCGCCGCGCCCAGCTCACGGCCGCCCTGGACCAGCTGAGCGAGGAGCACCGCCAAGTCGTGACCTGCCGCTATCTGCTGGAGATGGACGAGGCGGAGACGGCGACGGCCCTGGGCTGGGCGAGGGGCACGGTGAAGTCCCGCCTCAACCGCGCCCTGAAGAAACTGAGCCGGATCCTGCCGCAGGCACTGCGCGCGGAGGAGGGAGGTGAGGACCATGCCTGACGAGGAGATGCCGACCGGGGAGAGCCCGGACCGGACCGGGGACGGGGAACGCGGGGGCGGATCGGGACCTGCGGGCGGCGCGGAGCGAGCGGACGGCGCGGGCGGCGTGCCGCGGGCGGGCGGCACGGGACCTGCGGGCGGCACGGAACGCGCAGACAGCGCGGGACGGGCGGACGGCACGCAACCGGCGGGCGGCGGGGGACGCACGGACGGCACGGGACACGCGGGCCGCGCGGAACGGACGAGCGGTACGGAGCGGGCGAGCGGTACGGAACGGGTGAGCGGCACCGACCGCGCCGACCTGCCGCAGGAGCTGCGCGCCCTGGGCCGCCGGATCCGCGTGCCGGACGTGGACGGCGACTCGATGGCCGAGCGCGTACTGGCCCAGCTGCTGGCCGAGCACGTCCCGACGCCGGTGGCCCCACCGCCGGGCCCGGCGGCCCGGCTCCGCCGCTGGGTCCGGCGCCGGTGGCGCGCGCTCGCCGCCGCCGTCTCGGGCGTGCTCGTGGTCCTGGCGCTGACTCCCCCGGTCCGGGCCGCGGTGGCCGACTGGTTCGGCTTCGGCGGGGTCGCGGCCCGCGTCGGCCCCTCGGCCCCGGCGGGCACGAGGTCCCCGGGCGGCGCGCCCGCGCCGGAGTGCGGCACGGAAGGTACGGGACCCCTCTCGGTACGGGAGGCGGCGGCGCGGGCCGGGTTCGATCCGCTGCTGCCGTCGGAGCTGGGCAGGCCGTCGGCCGCCTCGGTCTCGACGGACGGCCGGGTGCTCACGCTGTGCTGGCACCCGGAGGGCGCGCGGACGGTCCGGATCGACGAGTTCCGGGCCACGCTCTCGCCGATGTTCTACAAGACGACACCGGTCCCCTGGGACCAGGCGGACGTGCCGGGAGGCAGCACCGGGCTGTGGTTCGGCGTGCCGCACGAGCTGCGGATGCTCCTGGAGGCCCCGGACGGCCGGGCCTACACCTCGGTGGTGCGCACGGCCGGTCCGACGCTGGTCTGGCAGGCGCACGGGGAGTACACGCTGCGGCTGGAGGGCGTGGCCTCCAAGGCCCGGGCGGAGGAGATCGCGGCCTCGACGGGCTGACCCGGGCCCCCGGGGCCGGCCCGGCCCGCGCGGTCGACCGGCCCAAATCCGCTCGGCGAAAAGGGGAACCCGGGGGCTTCGAGCGGTGTATCAGAGGTGACGCGGTACGGAAGGCCCGTACCGGGACCGGCAGAGGGGTCCGATGACCATGCGAGGAGCGCGGGCAGAGGGAGCACGGACAACGGGGTTACGGGGACGGGGAGAAGGAGGAGTTCGGGGAGCGGGGGGACGGGGCCCAGCCGCACGGGGCTTGCGGGCGCAGGTACGGGATGCCCGGGGCTTGCGGGCGCAGGCGCGGGCCCCACGGGGCGTGCGGGCGCGCCGAGTTGATGCGGTCCCCACGGCCGCGCGGCGGCGCCGGATCCTGCGGTGCGGGGTGATTCCCT
This sequence comes from Streptomyces sp. cg36, assembly GCF_041080675.1. Lineage (NCBI taxonomy): Bacteria > Bacillati > Actinomycetota > Actinomycetes > Kitasatosporales > Streptomycetaceae > Streptomyces > Streptomyces cyclosori. Next base: position 3,147,027 of record NZ_CP163520.1, read on the forward strand.
TCGCCATGGCCCTGGCCATCACGCTGCTGCTGGCGCCGAACGCCCTGGCGGGCGGCCCGACCAGCGTGCTGATCGTCTCCCCGGCGAGCCACCAGACGGCCGCGCGGTACTACTCCGACCAGCAGTACTCGGGACTCATGACCCTGCTGGGCGAGCCGAACCAGGGCCAGAAGGAGCGCCCGCCGGGACTGGACGCCGCGATGGGCGCCCGCCAGATCAATGTGACGTGGATGGTCCACGATCTCTCGCCGTGGCGGGTGGACCGCGTGTATCCCAGCAACGACACCGCCACGGTGTGGATACACACGGCGGCCGACATCCCCCGCACGGAGAACGGCTATTGGCACCGCGCCCGGCGCCCCGCCGAGCTGCGGGCGCTGCTGACCGAGCTCGGCGTGATGGGCCCGGCCCGCGAGCAGGGCTCACCGGGGATACCTCCCGGGGAGTGGACGACACCCCCGGCGGACCCCCAGTCCGCCCAGGACCCGCAGAGCGCGGAGGGCTCGGGGCCCGGCCGGGCAGAGCCGGAGCCGGGCGGGCGGGCGACGCTCACGGCGGGCACCGACGACGGCTCGGACACGGCGACGTCCGCCTCGGTCAGGGTGTCGGCGTCCGACTCCTCGGCCTCCGGTTCCTCGGCGGTCGACGGCTGGTGGTGGACCCTGCCGGGCCTCGTCCTCGGCGCCGCGCTCGCCCTGCTCCTGCGCGGCCCCGCGCTGCGAACGGCCCGGGGCTCCTGGCGGATCCGCGAGCCGGGACCGCGCCAGGAGCTGCGGGACGTGGAGCACGGCCCCGACGGTCCCTGAGCCCGCACGGCCCGGCACGGGCCGCGACCACCCGCGACTTCGCCGGGCCGGGACCGTTGGTCGCCCCGACGGGCCACGACCACCCGGCACTCCGCCGGGCGGAACCGCCGGTGGGCCCGTCGGCCCGGTCGTCCGGCTCAGTCCGTCGGCAGGCCCGGTGCCGGGTACGCGGCCATCAGCTCGGCCACCTCGGCGCGGACGACGGCCAGCGCGTCCTCGTCGCCGGTGCGGGCGGCCGTGACACCGCGGTCGATCCAGTCGGCCACGGCGGCCATGTGCTCGGTGCCGAGACCACGGGAGGTGAGGGAGGGGGTGCCGATGCGGATGCCCGAGGGGTCGAACGGCTTCCTCGGGTCGTAGGGGACGGTGTTGTAGTTGACGACGATCCCGGCCCGGTCGAGGGCCTTCGCGGCGGTCTTGCCCGGGACGTCCTTGGGGGTGAGGTCCATCAGGATCAGATGGTTGTCGGTGCCGCCGGAGACGAGGTCGAAGCCGCGTGCGAGGAGCTGTTCGGCCAGGGCGCGGGCGTTGGCGACGACGTCTCGGGCGTAGTCGCGGAAGGAGGGCTGGGCCGCCTCGTGGAGGGCGACGGCGATCGCGGCGGTGGTCTGGTTGTGCGGGCCGCCCTGGAGGCCGGGGAAGACCGCCTTGTCGAGGGCCTTGGCGTGCTCCTCGCGGGACATCAGCATCGCGCCGCGCGGGCCGCGCAGGGTCTTGTGGGTGGTCGTGGAGATCACGTCCGCGTACGGGGCCGGGGACGGATGGGCGCCACCGGCGATCAGACCGGCGATGTGCGCGACGTCGGCGACCAGGACGGCGCCCGCCTCCCGGGCGATCTCGGCGAAGGCGGCGAAGTCGATGGTGCGGGGAAGGGCCGTACCGCCACAGAACATGATCTTCGGGCGTTCCTTGAGGGCGAGTTCGCGGACCTCGTCGAAGTCGATGCGGCCGGTGTCGTGGCGCACGCCGTACTGGACGCCCCGGAACCACTTGCCGGTCGCGGAGACCCCCCAGCCGTGGGTGAGGTGGCCGCCCATCGGCAGCGCCATGCCCATCACGGTGTCGCCGGGCTCGGCGAAGGCGAGGTAGACGGCGAGGTTGGCCGGGGAGCCGGAGTAGGGCTGGACGTTGGCGTGCTCGACGCCGAAGAGGGCCTTGGCGCGCTCGACGGCGAGGGTCTCGACCTGGTCGATGTTCTGCTGGCCCTCGTAGTACCGGCGGCCCGGGTAGCCCTCGCTGTACTTGTTCTGCAGCACCGTGCCGGAGGCTTCGAGGACGGCCCCCGAGACGTAGTTCTCGCTGGGGATCAGCCGCAGGGTGTCCGACTGCAGCCGCTCCTCGGCGGCGACGAGGGCCGCGAGTTCGGGGTCGGCGGCGGAAAGGGCGGGGTGGGAAAGGGGCAGGCTCATGGCGTCCTCCGGGGTCCGTCGTGGTCCCGGGTGCCCAGGCGGGCGGCACCTCGTGCGCTGGCTCACGCACGGCTCCCCCGGGGTTGCCTCCCCGCTCGCCAGTCGCCGTGCGTAGCACTCACCCTAGCGGGCACGCCGGGAATCAAGGTTTCTTCGTCCAGCATCCGAGCGACGATAGAAACTGGGCATCACCCCCGCCCCACGCCGCACGATGAAACGGAGACCCCGTGTCGACTACATCGGACGCCATCCGCTCTGCCGAGGCCCACAGTGCGCACAACTACCATCCGCTGCCCGTCGTCGTCGCCTCGGCCGAGGGTGCGTGGATGACGGACGTCGAGGGACGGCGCTTCCTCGACATGCTCGCCGGGTACTCGGCGCTCAACTTCGGGCACGGCAACCGCCGGCTGATCGACGCCGCCAAGGACCAGCTGGACAGACTGACGCTCACCTCGCGGGCGTTCCACCACGACCGGTTCGCCGACTTCTGCGCACAGCTCGCCGAGTTGTGCGGCAAGGAGATGGTGCTGCCCATGAACACCGGGGCGGAGGCCGTGGAGACGGCCGTGAAGACCGCCCGCAAGTGGGGGTACCGGGCCAAGGGCGTTCCGGACGGGACGGCGAAGATCGTGGTCGCCTCCAACAACTTCCACGGCCGTACGACGACGATCGTGAGCTTCTCGACGGACCCGGAGGCCCGCGCGGACTACGGGCCGTACACGCCGGGGTTCGAGATCGTGCCGTACGGGGACCTGACGGCGCTCTCGGCGGCCGTCACCGAGAACACGGTGGCGGTGCTGCTGGAGCCGATCCAGGGCGAGGCGGGGGTCCTGGTGCCGCCCGCCGGATACCTGCCGGGCGTGAGGGAGTTGACCCGCGAGCGGAACGTGCTGTTCATCGCGGACGAGATCCAGTCGGGCCTCGGCCGGACCGGGAAGACCTTCGCGTGCGAGCACGAGGGCGTGGTGCCCGATCTGTGCGTGCTGGGCAAGGCGCTGGGCGGCGGTGTCGTGCCCGTCTCGGCGGTGGTGGGCTCGGCGGAGGTGCTCGGGGTGTTCCGGCCCGGCGAGCACGGCTCGACGTTCGGCGGCAATCCGCTGGCCTGTGCGGTGGCGCTGGAGGTCATCGCGATGCTGCGCACCGGGGAGTACCAGCAGCGGGCGACCGAGCTCGGTGAGCACCTCCACCACGAGCTGGGTCTGATGACCGGCACCGGCGCCGTGGAGGCGGTGCGCGGGCGCGGTCTGTGGGCGGGCGTCGACATCAACCCGGCGTACGGCACGGGGCGGCAGATCTCGGAGCGGCTGATGGACCGGGGCGTGCTGGTCAAGGACACCCATGGGTCGACGATCCGGATCGCCCCGCCGCTGGTGATCAGCAAGGAGGACCTGGACTGGGGGCTCGACCAGCTGCGGGCGGTGCTGGCGCAGGAGTAGCCCCGGGGCCGCCCCGGGCGGCATGAGGCGTTCCGGATCGCCCCGGAGTGACCCGGCGCGATCCGCGGCGCACCGGGGCGGCCGGTGCGGGGCTCGGCACGGCAACCGGCTTCCGCGGCCGGGCCGTTGACAAGTTCAATGGTCCAGACCAATGATGCGTCCATGCCGAGACCCCGTACCGCGCGCGTCGCCTCCGTGGCCCGCGCCGCGTCCGCCCTGCTCGTTCCCCTGCTGCTGCTCCTCGGGCTCTCCGGGCCCGCACGGGCGGACTGGCCCGAGCCGGTGCCCGTCGTGTCGCACGTCCAGACGGACAAGCCGGTCGTGTTCATCACGATCGACGACGGCTGGACCCATGACCCGGCGGCGCAGCGGCTGCTGCTCGAACGGCAGGTGCCCGCCTCGCTGTTCGTGCTGCCGGGGGCCTACTCGTACGACCCCGGGTACTTCCGGACGCTCCTCGACCACGGCCCCTCGCGGATCGAGAACCACACGGTCGACCACCCGGATCTGACGACGCTCGACGCGGCGGGCCAGCGGGCGCAGCTGTGCGGGGCCCGGGAGGCGCACCTCGCGCAGTTCGGGGCCGAGCCCCGGCTGGCCCGGCCGCCGTTCGGGACGTACGACGGGACGACCCTCACCACGGCCCGGGCCTGCGGGGCGAAGGCACTGGTGACCTGGACGTACGACCTCACGACCTGGGGGCAGTGGTCGCCGCCGGTGCCGCGGCTGAAGTCCGGGGACATCGTGCTGCTGCACTTCAACGACACGGTGACCGCCGATCTGACCCGGGTCCTGGCGGCGGCCGACGCGGCGGGGCTGAAGCCCGCGCCACTGCGCGACTACATCGCCGAGTGACCGCGGGGGTGCGGGGCCCGGACCGTGCCGGACGCCGCACCCCCGCACCCCCGCACCCCGGGCAGCCCCGCACCCGGCACCCCGCACCCCGCACCCGGGGCGAGTCCCGAAAGGCGCGCCTAGCGGATCAGGTGCGGGACGAACCGCGCGTACTCGTCCGTGACCGGGCCGGAGGACTCGCGGATGCCCAGCCCCGCCGCCTCGTCCTCGACGACCCAGGCGCCGAGGACGACCCGGTTCCCGTCGAAGTCCGGGAGCGGGGAGAGCGCCTGGTAGCAGGCGGGTTCGTCGCGCAGGGCGGGCGGCGCGCCGGGGGTGTGGATCTCGACCCCGGCGCCCTCCCGGCCGAGCAGCGGCTTGGAGACGTATCCGGTGGTGTGCGCCAGCTCGCGCGGGCCGTCGAGGTAGGAGGGCAGCAGGTTCGGATGGCCGGGGAAGAGCTCCCACAGGATCGCCAGCAGCGCCTTGTTGGAGAGCAGCATCTTCCAGGCGGGCTCGATCCAGCAGGTGCTGCCGGTGCCGCCGCCGTTGTCCAGCGTGGCCAGGACGTGCGGCGCGAACCGGTCGGTGGTCAGCCACTCCCAAGGGTAGAGCTTGAAGCAGCTGCGGATGAACCCGAGCCGGTCGTCGACGAACCGGCCGGTCAGCGGGTCCCAGCCGATCCGCTCGACCGACAGCGCCGCCGTCTCGATGCCCGCCTGCTCGGCCGTCTCGCGCAGATACGCGACGGTCATCAGGTCCTCGCCGAGTTCGTCGTCGTCCGAGTGCGCGAAGTGGAGCGGGCCGGGCGGCAGCAGCGGGGCCTGCCGCCGCCAGGCGGCGACCAGGCGTTCGTGGAGCGAGTTCCACTGGTCGGCGCCGGGGAAGCGGTCCTCCATCCAGAACCACTGCGGGCTGGCCGCCTCGACGAGCGAGGTGGGCGTGTCGGCGTTGTACTCCAGCATCCTGGCCGGGCCGGTGCCGTCGTAGCAGAGGTCGAAACGGCCGTAGAGGGAGGGGAGTTCGGAGCGCCGGTGCCAGGACTCGGCCACCCGGGCCATGACCTCGGGGTCGGTGATGCCGAGCGCGGCGAAACGGTCCTGCTCGACGATGTGCGCCGCCGCGGCCAGACACATGCCGTGCAGCTCCTCGACGACCTCCTCCAGCGCCTCGACCTCGGGCAGGCTGAAGGAGTAGTACGCGGACTCGTCCCAGTACGGGCGCAGCGAGCCGTCCGGGTGGCGGGTCAGGGGGTAGATCAGACCCTGCGCCTCCACCGTCTGCTGCCAGCCGGGGCGCGGGTCGATGCGGTGGCGCCGCACCCGTCAGCCACCGCCCGTGCCGGAGTGGCCGCCGATGCCGCCCCGGTCCACCCCGGAGGAGCCCGCCGAGGAGCCGCCGTCGGTGCTGGAGCCGGAGCCGCCCCGGGAGCGCGAGCCGGAGCGGAAGGAGCCGCCGGAGACCACGCCGCCCCGGCTGGTGCCGCCGTAGTAGTAGGAGCCGTGGCCGCCGCTCTTGCACTCGTACGTGGGGAGCTCCTTGTGCGTGACGGGGTCGACGCAGCGCCGGTCGGGCTCGTTGGAGCAGGCCGACAGGGTGGCGGCGAGCACCCCCATGCCGCCGAGCACCACCGCCGTGGACCGGAACCTGCGCATGCCTGGGCCTCCCCCTCTTGATCGCCTGCGGGACGTCCCGCGCGGGCGATCTCGTACGTACGTCTGGGACGTAATTCGGCCACACCCTAGTTCCCGGCCGAGCGGCTGCGGGAATCCGTTCACGCCTTCCCCACGAACTCCCTTCCATTACAGTCCGTCTGTGCTCTTTGGGATGATCTGCGCGCTGGGATCCGCGCTCTGCTACGGCACCGCGACCGTTCTGCAGGCCGCCGCCGCCCGGGCCGCGGCGACCGGCGGGGCGGGCTCGTCGGACGCGGGCGTCGATCCCGCGCTGCTGCTCAGAGCCGTGCGGCAGTGGCGCTACGTCGCCGGACTCGGCCTCGACGGGCTCGGCTTCCTGCTCCAGATCGCGGCCCTGCGGTCCGTCCCCATCTACGCCGTCGGGGCCGCCCTCGCCGCCTCGCTCGCGGTGACCGCGGTGGTCGCGGCCCGGGTCCTCGCGGTGAGGCTGTCGGGCACGGAGTGGGCGGCCGTCGGGGTGGTCTGCGCGGGGCTCGCGATGCTCGGGCTCGCCTCCGGCGAGGAGGGCCACGAGGACGGCCCGGCCGCGCTGCCCTGGGCGCTGCTCGCGGTCGCCGCCGCGATCCTGGTGGCCGGAGCCGTCGGCGGCCGGCTGCCGGACCGGGCGCGCGCCCTGGTGCTGGGGCTCGGCGCGGGCTGCGGGTTCGGGGTGGTGGAGGTCGCGGTGCGGCTGATCGACTCCTTCGACCTCGCCAATCCGGCGCTGTACGCGCTGCTGCTCGGCGGGGGCGCGGCGTTCCTGCTGCTCACCTCGGCGCTCCAGCGGGGCTCGGTGACCACGGCGACCGCCGGAATGGTGCTGGGCGAGACGATCGGCCCCGCGCTGGCCGGGGTGGTCTGGCTGGGCGACCACACCCGCGACGGCCTGGGCTGGCTGGCGGTGGCGGGCTTCGCGGTGGCGGTGGCGGGGGCCCTGGCCCTGGCCCGCTTCGGGGAGGCGCCGGAAACGGCGGAGGCGCCCCGGGCCTGACCCCCGGGCCCGCCGCCCCGACTGGCCGAAAACCCCCTGGGGACGGGCCCGTTCACCGCGCGGCGGCTACGGCAGCACGCTGCACAGCGCGTCCAGCGCCCCCGCCCACGCGCTGTCCGGAGGCGCGCCGTAGCCGACGACCAGGGCGTCCCGGGTCGCCGGGGTGGCGGGGTGGCGGAAGTGGGAGAGGCCCTGGAGGGCCAGGCCCTGCCAGGCGGCGGCCTGGATCACCGCGCGTTCGGTGCCGGGCGGGAGCTCCAGGACCGCGTGCAGGCCCGCCGCGATGCCGCTGACCCGGACGTCCGGCGCGCGCTCGGCGAGCGCGGCCACCAGCTGGTCGCGGCGGCGCCGGTAGCGCAGCCGCATCCCGCGCACATGGCGGTCGTAGGCGCCCGAGGAGATGAACTCCGCCAGCGTCAGCTGCTCCAGCGAGCCGCACGACCAGTCGACCGCGCCCTTGGTCTCGGCGACCTCACCGGCCAGCTCCTCGGGCAGCACCATCCAGGCCAGGCGCAGCCCCGGGGCGAGCGACTTGCTGGCCGTGCCCAGATAGACGACGTGCTCGGGGTCCAGCCCCTGCAAGGCCCCGACCGGCTGCCTGTCGTACCGGAACTCGCCGTCGTAGTCGTCCTCCAGGATCACCGCGCCCGCCGTGCGCGCCCAGTCGACCGCCGCCGCCCGACGGTCCGGCGGCAGCGCGACCCCGACCGGGAACTGGTGCGCGGGCGTGAGCAGCACCGCCCCGAGTCCCTTGGCCGCACCCCACTCCCCGGTGCGGGTGCCGACCTCGTCGAACGGCAGCGGCGGGGTGCGCAGGCCCGCCGCCGTCAGCAGATCGCGGTGCGCGTCCAGCCCGTACGACTCGACGCCGATCTCCCGCACCCGGCGCGCCCGCAGCACCCGCCCCAGCAGCATCAGGCCGTGCACGAACCCGGCGCAGACCACGATCCGCTCCGGCGAGGCGTACACCCCGCGCGCCCGGGCCAGATACTCGGCCAGCACCGTGCGCAGCTCGACGCGCCCGCGCGGGTCGCCGTAGCCGAAGGCGTCGTGGGGCGCCGCCGTCAGGGCCCGCCGCGAAGCCTTCAGCCACTCCGCGCGCGGGAACGACGCCAGGTCGGGGGTGCCCGCCAGCAGGCTGTACGTGGGGTTGCGGCGCGCCGGGTGGCGCGGCCCGCTCTGCCGGGCCCGCTTCGGCGCGGCCCGCTGCGCGACCCGGGTGCCGGAGCCCTGGCGGGCGGTGAGCCAGCCTTCCGCGACCAGCTCCGCGTACGCGTCGGCCACCGTGTTGCGCGCGATGCCCAGGTCGGCGGCGAGCGAGCGCGAGGAGGGCAGCCGGGTGCCGGGGGCGAGCCGCCCGCCGCGCACCGCCTCGCGCAGCGCGTCCATCAGCCCCGCCCGCAGCCCGCCCGCGCCCACGTCGACATGGAGGTCGACACCGAAGACTTTGGCCAGGGTTCCCGTGGAAGTGGCCCAGGATTCCACCATGAAAATGGACCATACCCGTGTGACATGTGCCGCGTACCGTCATCTTCATGACCACGAACGGGAACACGGTGAACGAGAACAACGACCCCGCCTCCGGCGCCCTGGTGCCCGAGCACTCCCCCCGGCTGCACTGGGCGAAGACCGCCCCCGAGGTCTACAAGGCCATGGTGAAGCTGGACGCGGCGGCCGGGCGCGGGGTCGACCCGGTGATCCACGAGCTGGTCAAGATCCGCGCCTCCCAGCTCAACCACTGCGCCTTCTGCCTCGACATGCACACCAAGGACGCGCTGGCGGCGGGCGAGTCCGTCGAGCGGATCGTGCAGCTCAACGCCTGGGAGGAGTCGAAGCACTTCTACACGGAGAAGGAGCTGGCCGCGATCGAGCTGACCGAGGCCATCACCGTGCTGACCGACGGCTTCGTGCCGGACGAGGTGTACGCCAGGGCCGCCGCGCACTTCGACGAGACCGAGCTCGGCCACCTCATCGCCGCGATCACCGTCATCAACGCCTGGAACCGCTTCGGCGTCACCACCCGGATGGTGCCGGGCCACTACACCCCCGGGATGTACAAGTGACCGCTCGCTCCTGGCAGGTCCCCCAGGAGGTCTACCGGGCGCTCGCGGGGGTCAGCGCCGCCGCGAAGAAGCAGCTCGACCCGACCGTGGCCGAGCTGGTCATGGTCCGGGCCTCCCAGCTCAACCACTGCGCCTTCTGCCTGGACATGCATCTGGAGCTCGCCCGCAAGCACGGCGAGACCGAGGGACGGCTCGATCTCGTCGCGGCCTGGGAGGAAGCGGGCGACCGCTTCAGCGAGCGCGAGCGGGCCGCGCTCGCCCTCACCGAATCGATAACGGTCCTGACCGACGGATTCGTTCCCGACGAGGTGTACGCGCAGGCCGCGCGGTACTTCGACGAGAACGAACTGGCCCATCTCATCGCCGCGATCACCGCCATCAACACCTGGAACCGGCTGATGGTGGCCCGCCGTACCGCACCCGGAGAGACCGAATGGCACAGCTGACCCCCGTCGCCGCCTTCCGCGCCCTGCACCACGGGCGCGCCCCGGGCGACCCCCTGATCCTGCCGGGCCCGTGGGACGCGGCCAGCGCCCGCGTCTTCGAGGAGGCGGGCTTCCCGGCGCTCGCCACGCCGAGCGCGGGGGTCGCCGCCTCGCTCGGCCACGCGGACGGCGAGACGCCCGGGGACGAGATGTTCGCGGCGGTCGCGCGGATCGTCCGGGCCGTCTCCGTCCCGGTCTCGGCGGACGTCGAGGGCGGCTACGGCCTCTCCCCCAAGGAGCTCGTGGGCCGTCTCCTGGAGACCGGCGCGGTCGGCTGCAACCTGGAGGACTCGGCGGAGGGCGCGCTCAAGGACCCGGCGCGGCACGCCGACTGGCTGGCCGAGGTGCGCGCGGAGGCCGGGGACGCGCTGTTCGTCAACGCGCGCGTGGACACGTACATCGCGGGCCTGACCGATCTCGACGCGACCATCGCGCGGGCGCGCGCGTACGCGGCGGCGGGCGCGGACTGCGTCTACCCCTACGGGGCCCCGGCCGAGCATCTGCCGAAGATCGCCGCCGCCGTTCCGGTCCCGGTCAACCAGGTCGCCAAGGCCGACGGCCCGACCCCGCGCCGCCTGGGCGAACTGGGCGCGTCCCGGGTCACGTTCGGCCCCCTCCTCCAGCAGCGGGCCACCCACGCCCTGCGGGAGATCGCCCAGCACCTGCGCACGGGCTGAGCGACGGCGTCCCCGGCCGGGACCGGCCCCCTTCCGGTCGGCCCGGCCCGATCGGCCCGCCCGTCAGCTGGGCGCGAACGTGTCGAGGACCGTGTTCAGGACCGCCTGCTGCCGGGGCCAGTCGGTGACGGGGCCGTAGACGAGCACCGTGTACGGCGCCCCGTTCCCGGCGACGAAGGAGCGGGCCACGCCCTGGATGCGCTCGGCCGGGGCGTCGCGGTCGTACGCGTACACCAGCTCGGCCGCGTCCGTGCCGGTCGTCCCGGGCAGCCGGCGCAGCGAGACCTCCTGGTAGCCGCGCTGGGAGGCGAGGTTGCCCGAGGTGATCCGCAGGGCGTCGTACGGGGTGATGCCGGGCTCGGTCAGCCGGAACATCTGGAGCAGATAGCGCTGGTCGGGCGAGCGGTACAGGGCGCTGCTGCGCTCCTCGGTCCGCGTCCACGTCTGCGGGACGGCGACGCGCCAGCCCAGCGGGTCGTCCACCTGCCGGAAGCCCTCGGGCACGGCCGCCGTGCTGATGTCGGGGGTGGCCGCGCTGGTGGGCTCCCCGGTCGGGGTCCCACCGGACGTGTCGCCCGGGGAGTCGGTCGGCGTGCCGGACGCGGTGTCCGTGGGGCCGCTCTCCCGCGCCGTCGCCGAGGAGGACGCGCCCGCCGCCCGCCCCGGCCCGTCGTCCCGGCCCCACAGCGCCCAGCCCCCGGCCGCCCCGCCCGCCAGGACCGCGACGGCCACCGCCGCCACGACCGCCCGCTGCCGCCGTCGCGCCGCCGGATCCGGTCCCGGGTCCCCGGGCGCGTACGGCGGCGGGGCGAGCGGGTCGGGCGGCAGGAGGTACGCGCCCCGGGTCGGCGCCTCGTGCGGCGGCACCTCGTCGTGCGGCGCCCCCTGGTCCGCGCCGAACGGGGAGGCGGGCCCCAGCCACGGCGGCGGCGCCAGCGGCGGCCGGGCCGGGGGGCCGGACGGGGGCGGGCCGGACGGGGGCGGCGGTGCGGACGGCGGCGCACCGGGCGCGGGTGCGGGCTGCCGTGCGTCGCCCTGCTCCCAGCTCTGCGTCTCGTCGTTCCAGTGGGCGCCCCCGCCGCCTCGCGCGCTCATCGGCTCAGCCGCCCAGCAGCGTGGCCACGGTCCGGCCGACGGCGGCAGCCGAGGTCAGGATGCCGGTGAGGCTCTCCGCGTCGCCGAGCGCGCGGCGCAGCCGGGCCAGCCGGCCGGGGCTCGCCGCGCCCGCCGACGCGATCTCGGCCTCGGTGTCGGCCGCCGCCGCGTCCAGCTCCCGCACCCGCTCGTTGCCGACCACTCTGGCCAGGTCGGCCCGCAACTCCTGCACGGCGGCCAGGAGTTCGGCCTGCACCGGATCGGCGGGCGGGCCGCCCTGCTGATTGGTGACGGTGTTGTGGTCGCCGATGGCCATCGCGCCGACCATGCTGCCGATGCTGATCCCGCCCCGTGCCTTGCCGTCCTCACCCGTTGCCACGGCCGCCCGCCTTTCCCGCTGTGGTCGTCTTGTTGATCACCGTGTTGCGGTCGCCGATGGCGATCGCGCCCTTGGCGGTCTCGATGAAGGTCGCCCCCTCGGCGACGTTGACGATCTTCTGGACGAACTCGTCCGTCTCCCAGCCCGCCTCCTGGAGCGCCAGGCGCACCCCGTTGGCCACCCGGTCCTGGATGGACTTCAGATAGCGGCTGACGTCCATCTCCTGGAAGAGCGAGGCGTCGTTCTCGGAGCCCATCTCGCGCACCGATCTGACCGGCCCCTCCGGCAGCGCCCGCCCGTACCCGCCGGCCGCGAGCCGCCCCAGCGAGACCGCGCCGCGCCACAGGGTGAGCACCGCGCGCCCGCCCGCGGCCGGGGTGTGGGCCAGCGCCCAGACGGCCTTGCCGAAGCGGTTGTTGTGCCGGTAGCGGTGGGCCGCCCGGTCGGCGTCCTGGTACAGCTGCCTGACCGGGCGCAGCACGTGCGGGGCGACCTCCAGCATCAGCATCCCGCCCTGGGTGTGGACCCGTACGAACACGGTGGTGACGATCTCCTCGCCCCAGCCGCCGACCCGGATCCGCAGGAAGTGCCGCCGGGTCTCGCCGCCCTCCTCGATGGCGCGCGCCCGGTGCTCCTCGAAGGAGCGGCCGTCGTACGGGCCCGCGGCGCGGCTCGGCAGGCCCAGCACCGGCAGGAAGACGATCTCGTCGAGCTCCAGCTCGCGCAGCCGGTCCCGGACGGCCGCCGCCAGTTCGGGCGAGCCGTGCGGGGAGGGGACGCGCAGCGCCTCCAGGAGCGGCACGATCCGGCGCAGGATGGCGCTGTTGTCGAGCGGCTCGGGCACCCGGTCCTTGTCGGGGCGCAGTTCCACGGAGAGGGACCACGGCTCGTACGGCCGCCCGGCCCCGCAGAACGGGTTGGTCACGTGGTAGAGCACCAGCGGCGCGTGCTGCTCGGCGCGGATGCGGCGGGCCAGGCGCTGGAAGCGGTCGCCCTCGGCGGCCTCGGCCGGGTCGGTGGCCAGGGCCGGGAACCTGGGTCTGGACAGCTCCTCGGTGAGCGACTTGGCGAACTGGCCGCGCTGGGCGGCCACCGCCCAGGCCAGCAGCAGCGGCAGGACCAGGGCGCACCACGCCTGGATCCGCAGGTCGCCGCCGGTGCCGCCGCCCAGCGACCCGAACGGTCCGGGCAGCCTGGACGGGCCCACCCCGCCGCCGAACAGGGCGGGCGCCAGCAGGACGACGAGGGCCAGCGCGTAGCACACCCAGCCGATCAGCCGGACGTACCAGGCGATGACCCGGCGGACCCAGAACGGCCGCTCCTGCGGGCCCCGGAGCCAGCCCGCCAGGGTGAACAGCGCGAACGCCGGCACATAGAACAGGATCAGCCACTGGGTGAGCGGCACGGCCACGATCCACAGCAGCACGATCCCGGCCGCCCAGCCGGTCTCCAGGCGCCGGGCGCGCAGCGCGTGGGCCAGGACCCGGGCCGCGTCGATGCCGAGCGAGGGGGCCGCGATGCGCTCCTCGTGGACGTAGAGCTCGTCGATGACGGCGTCCCGGAAGGCGCCGTCCAGATAGGTGCCCGCGCACAGCAGCCGGGTCGCCTCGCTGGATCCGGGTGTCCTCGGTCGCGTCGTCAACGGTCCCCCCGATGAGCGAACTCCCGCCCTCCACGGACGGGTTGCCCGTGACGGAGGCCACAGCGTATGGGAGGGGACGGCTCCGTGTCGTACGCCAAAAAGACCACCCCCGGCGGCCTGGTGGGGCTGCCGGGGGTGGTGGGAGAGCCGGGGCTCGGGTGGTGCTAGATCAGGCCGAGCTCGCGGACCGCGTCACGCTCTTCCTTGAGCTCCTGCACCGAGGCGTCGATGCGGGTGCGCGAGAAGTCGTTGATCTCCAGGCCCTGGACGATCTCGTACTTGCCGTCCTTGACGGTGACCGGGAAGGAGGAGATGAGGCCCTCGGGGACGCCGTAGGAGCCGTCCGAGGGGATGCCCATGGAGGTCCAGTCGCCCGCGGCGGTGCCGTTGACCCACGTGTGGACGTGGTCGATGGCGGCGTTGGCGGCGGAGGCGGCCGAGGAGGCGCCACGGGCCTCGATGATCGCCGCGCCGCGCTTGGCGACGGTCGGGATGAAGGTGTCGGCCAGCCACGCCTCGTCGTTCACCAGCTCGGCGGCGTTCTTGCCGGCGATCTCGGCGTGGAAGATGTCCGGGTACTGGGTGGCCGAGTGGTTGCCCCAGATCGTCAGCCGCTTGATGTCGGAGACGGCGGCACCGGTCTTGGCGGCCAGCTGCGAGATCGCGCGGTTGTGGTCCAGGCGGGTCATCGCGGTGAAGCGCTCGGCCGGCACGTCCGGGGCGGCGGCCTGGGCGATCAGGGCGTTGGTGTTGGCCGGGTTGCCGACGACGAGCACCTTGATGTCGTCCGCGGCGTTGTCGTTGATGGCCTTGCCCTGCGGCTTGAAGATGCCGCCGTTGGCGGAGAGCAGGTCACCGCGCTCCATGCCCTTGGTGCGCGGGCGGGCGCCCACGAGCAGGGCGACGTTGGCACCGTCGAACGCCTTGTTGGCGTCGTCGGTGATCTCGATGCCGCGCAGCAGCGGGAAGGCGCAGTCGTCGAGCTCCATGGCGGTGCCCTCGGCGGCCTTCAGGCCCTGCGGGATCTCCAGGAGGCGCAGGTTGACCGGCACGTCCGCGCCGAGCAGGTGACCGGAGGCGATACGGAAGAGCAGCGCGTAGCCGATCTGTCCGGCCGCGCCGGTGACGGTGACATTCACGGGAGTGCGGGTCATGGCGATCTCCGTTTAGAACAGCAGGTGGTGGGGGGTTGCCCCTAGTTCCGGCCATCTCCTCACGTCAAGGTCCCGCTCGGGTCCCGCAGGGGCCGCCGAGGCGGTGCCGAGCTGAATCTTGACGTGAAGAGATAACCAGCGGTCAGGCTATCCGACCCCGGCCACCCCGAACCCCCGCCCCCCTGTGGGACGCCTCACCCCGTCCTCCGGGCGGGTCACCGCTGCCGTGCGGTGCAGCCCTTCTTCCCGGCGGCGAGCGTGGCGCACGCCCGGGCCGACGCCGGGCCGTCCACCGCGAGCATCTTGGTGTACGCCTCCTTGTCGGCGTCCACCGTGCCGCTGCCGCCCTGCCGGGTGCCCGTCGCGGTGTACGCGCCGATCGTCACCCGGTCGCCGGGCGCGGCCTGCTGGATGCGGGCCCAGGCGGCCCCGCAGGTCTGGCTGTAGCGGACCTGGACGAGCGCGGTGCCGATCTTCGCGGACGTCACCGTCTTGGCGAACGCGCCGCCGCACCCCATCGTCTCCGGGTCCTGGCCGGTGCAGCCCTCGTGGACGCACTTGACGCCCGCGGGCAGCGAGGGCGCGGCCGTGGTGGGCGTCGGCGAGGGCGCCGGGGCCGCCGTGCCGTCGCCGCCGCCGAGGTCGGTGAGGAGCACGGCCGCCGCGATGACCAGCAGCGCGCCGAGGACGCCCGCCACGAACATGACCAGTCGCCGCCGCCCGCCCGGTCCCCGGCCGCCGCGTCCGGGATCCTTGACCGCCGGTCCGCGACCGCGGCCCGCACCGGCCGGCTCGGGCTGCGGCATGCCGGGCACGCCCTGGTGGCCGGCCGGGCCGCCGGGCGTGCCGGGGGCGCCGGGCCGGGTCGCGGCCGGCAGGGGCTCGGCGGAGCGCTGCGGGGCGGGGCTCTGCGCGACGGGGCTCTGCGGGCCGCCGGGGACCGGGCCGAACTCGCCCAGGGCCGCGCGCGCCTGGGATATCCGGATCTGCTCCATCGTCATGTCGTGCCGCATCTCGGCCCGGCTCCAGGCTCGCTCCGCCAGCTCCCACATGGTGGTCAGATGAAGGGGGTTGGTCCCGGTCACCTCGGCGAGCGCGACGATCGCGCCCTTGGGCGCCAGCAGCCGCCCGCCCAGATAGCGTTCCCAGGAGGTCTTGCTGTAGCCGGTGCGGTCGGCGACCGCCGCCAGGCTGAGTCCGCTGCGGTCGACCAGTCTGCGCAACTGGCTCGCGAACTCCCGCACCTGCGGGTCGAGTTCGTCCGGCAGCGCCTTCCAGCGAGGCATGTGCTTCCCCCTTGTCCCCCCATACGTGCCTGATGTGCCCCCCGGGGGCCGCGCCGTCCCCGTCGCGCCGTTGGCCCCTGTTCCGCCCCCATCCTCCCATCGGCGGAGGGTGCCGTCACCAAGGCCCCCGGCGCCCGGGGGCGGCTGTTGCCCGGCGCGCACACAGTTGCGGAACGGTCACCTCCGCGCCACAGGCCAGGGCTTTCCCTTGTCGCCACATTGGCGCGTGCATGACTCTTGGACCACGGGGGACGGACGGCGCCCGTCCTTCCACGGGGGTGAGGACGGGCGCCGCTCCGTTTTCACGCACAGGAGTGCCGACCGGCTCGCGTACGGGAGTACGCACCGGCGCACGCGCCCGTTCAACGCGACCGCGCCGAAGCCCGGGACGCCCGTCGCGGGCCCCGGGCCGCGGGTCAGCGGACGGTGAAGTGGACCGCGTCCTCCAGGAACGGCACGTTCAGCCACGGCCGGGGCTGCGCCACCAGGGCGAGCAGCACGATCATCACGCCGAGCAGCCCGTACGTGGTGATGTCGGTGAAGCGGGAGCGGACCGCCAGCATTCCCACCGACGGCAGCGTCCAGCGCATCACCCCGCCCGCCAGCAGGGCGAGGCCGATGACGATCAGACCGACCCGGAACAGGTCCACCGAGACCAGCAGCAGCCCGAACCCGGTCGCCACCAGGACCGACAGCAGCGGCCACTGGCGCGCGGGCGCGGGCGAGGCCCCGGAGGCCGCCCGCCCGCCGCCCTCGGGCCGCGCGGTGTCACGGGTGATGGAGGGGAAGCGCCGGGACGCCTTGCGGGGGGCGGGGGCGGCCGGGCCCCCGCCCGCGGACGGCCCGGGGCCGCCCGCCGTGCCGGTGGCGGGCGGCCGGGCACCGTTCAGCGGCGGCCCGGTGCGGCTCTCCGCCCCGCTGCCGCCGTCCCCCGTACTCGTCTCGGCGTCCATGCCTGGTGTCCCTTCCGGTCAGCTCGCGGCGACGCCGCGCTCCGCCGCTTCAACGACATTGACCAGCAGCTGGGCGCGGGTCATCGGACCGACTCCACCCGGGTTGGGGGAGATCCAGCCGGCCACCTCGGTCACCCCGGGGTGCACATCGCCGAGGATCTTGCCGTTCTCGTCGCGGCTGACGCCGACGTCCAGGACGGCCGCGCCCGGCTTGACGTCCTCGGGCTTGATCAGGTGCGGCACCCCGGCCGCCGCCACGATGATGTCGGCGCGGCGCAGGTGCGCGGCCAGGTCGCGGGTGCCGGTGTGGCACTGCGTCACCGTCGCGTTCTCGGAGCGGCGGGTCAGCAGCAGCGGCATCGGACGGCCGATGGTGACACCGCGGCCGACCACCACGACCTCGGCGCCGTTGATCTCCACCCCGTGCTTGCGGAGCAGCTGGATGATCCCGTACGGCGTGCAGGGCAGCGGGCCGGGCTCGTTGAGCACCAGCCGGCCGAGGTTGGTCGGGTGCAGCCCGTCCGCGTCCTTGGCCGGGTCCATCAGGGAGAGGATGCGGTTCTCGTCGATGCCCTTGGGGAGCGGCAGCTGGACGATGTAACCGGTGCACTCCGGGTCCTCGTTGAGCTCCCGGACGACCGCCTCGATCTCCTCCTGCGTGGCGGTGGCGGGCAGTTCGCGCTGGATGGAGGCGATGCCGACCTGGGCGCAGTCGCGGTGCTTGCCCGCGACGTACTTCTGGCTGGCGGGGTCCTCGCCGACCAGGACGGTACCGAGACCGGGGTGGATCCCCTTTTCCTTCAGGGCCGCCACGCGGACGGCCAGATCGGACTTGATCGCTGCGGCGGTGGCCTTGCCATCGAGAATCTGGGCGGTCATGTTTCCCATTCTTCCAGGGCGACTCATGATCGCCCAAGTTGCACTTGCACAACACATCCAGCTCCGGCTGGACAAACTTATGTCTCGTTTAGAACGATGATCTGCGCAGTACCGCGGGCAGTGCCGGGGGGCGAACCGCTCACAACACCACCCTTACCTCCGCTCGGGCCGCGTCGTCCCCGCAACACATCGGAGGAATCCCGCCATGAGCTTCGGCGACCCCAACAACCCGTACGGCCAGGCTCCCCCGCCGCCCCAGGCGCCGCCCGGCTACGGCTACCCGGCCGCGCCGCCGGTCGCCCCGCAGCAGCAGCCCTACGGCTACCCGCAGCAGCCGGCCTACCCGGGCTACCCCGGCGGCATGATGATGCCGCCGCAGATGCCGGGCCTGATGCAGACCGCGCGGGTGTTCCTGTTCATCGTGGGAGCCGTCCAGGTGCTGGTCGGCATCCTGTTCCTGTTCATCGGCGCCGCCGCCAACGACGCGTCGAACAAGTCGGACGACACCTTCGGCGACACCCCGTTCGGTGACATCGGCCACGCCGCCGCCGGGATCCTGGTCGTCGTCGCGCTGGTCTTCCTCGGCCTGTCCGCGCTGTCGATCACGCTCGGCGTACGGCTCTCCCGCGGCCGTCAGGGCGTCCGCGTCACGACGATGGTCTACGGGATCCTGGGCGCCCTGGTCGGCGTCCTCGGCCTGGCCAGCGCGGCGAGCAACGGCAGCTCCGGAGCGCTGGTCTGGGCCCTGCTGTGGATCGCCTTCGGCGGCATCATGGCGGCGGCCATGATGACCCGGGACGGCAGCGCCTGGTTCAACCGCCCGCGCTATTGAGCCACTTGGCACCAGGGCCGCACTCCGCGTACGGGGTGCGGCCCTTCGCCTTTGCGACTCCGGGCAACAGGCGGCGCTCCGGGACGCCCCGGCACCTCGGCACCCCGGCGCCCCGGTGCCCCAGCGCCTCAGTGGAAGAAGTGGCGCGTCCCGGTGAAGTACATCGTGACGCCCGCCTTCTTCGCGGCCTCGACCACCAGCTCGTCCCGCACCGAACCGCCCGGCTGCACCACGGCCTTCACGCCCGCGGCCGTCAGGATCTCCAGCCCGTCCGGGAACGGGAAGAACGCGTCCGAGGCGGCGTAGGAGCCGCGCGCCCGCTCCTCCCCCGCCCGCTCCACCGCGAGCTTCGCGGAGTCGACCCGGTTGACCTGGCCCATGCCGACGCCCACCGAGGCGCCGTCCTTGGCGAGCAGGATCGCGTTGGACTTGACGGCCCGGCACGCCTTCCAGGCGAACAGGAGCTCCTTGAGCTCGTCCGCCGAGAGCGCCTCACCGGTCGCCAGCGTCCAGTTGGCCGGGTCGTCGCCCTCGGCCTGGAAGACGTCCGTCTGCTGGAGCACGGCGCCGCCGGAGACCGGCTTGAGGTCGCCGGGCTGGTGCGGGGTGCCGTCCACCTTGAGCACGCGGATGTTCTTCTTGCGGGCCAGCACCTCGACCGCGCCGTCCTCGTACGCCGGGGCCGCGATGACCTCGGTGAAGATCTCCGCGACCTGCTCGGCCATGGCGACCGTCACCGGGCGGTTGACCGCGATGACCCCGCCGAAGGCGGACAGCGGGTCGCACTCGTGGGCCTTGCGGTGGGCGGCGGCGAGGTCGGCGTCGACGGCGATGCCGCACGGGTTGGCGTGCTTGATGATCGCGACGCACGGCTCGTCGTGGTCGTAGGCGGCGCGGCGGGCGGCCTCGGTGTCCACGTAGTTGTTGAAGGACATCTCCTTGCCGTGCAGCTGCTCGGCGTTGGCGATGCCGCCCGGCCGGCCGTCCGTGTAGAGCGCGGCGGCCTGGTGCGGGTTCTCGCCGTAGCGCAGGGTCGACTTGCGCTCCCAGGTCCCGCCGAGGAAGCCGGGCAGCGCGGCGCCGTCCTCCGGCGCGTACACGTTGGTCATCCAGGAGGCCACGGCCACGTCGTACGCGGCGGTGTGCTGGAACGCCTCGGCGGCCAGGCGCTTGCGGGCCGCCAGCTCGAAGCCGCCGTCCCGGACGGCGGCGAGCACGTCCGCGTACCGCTCGGGGCTGGTGACGACCGCCACCGACGGGTGGTTCTTGGCGGCGGCGCGGACCATCGAGGGCCCGCCGATGTCGATCTGCTCCACGCACTCGTCGGCGGAGGCGCCCGAGGCGACGGTCTCCTTGAACGGGTACAGGTTCACCACGACCAGGTCGAACGGCTCCACGCCCAGCTCCGCCAGCTGCTCGCGGTGCGAGTCCAGGCGCAGGTCGGCGAGGATCCCGGCGTGCACCCGCGGGTGCAGCGTCTTGACCCGGCCGTCCAGGCACTCGGGGAAGCCGGTCAGCTCCTCGACCTTGGTGACGGGCACTCCGGCGGCCGCGATGCGCCCGGCCGTCGACCCGGTGGAGACGAGCTCGACGCCGGCCTCGTGCAGCCCGCGCGCCAGCTCCTCCAGCCCGCTCTTGTCGTAGACGCTGACCAGCGCGCGACGGATCTCCCGCTTGCTACTCACGGCAACAGAACCTTTCGTCCCTCAATGCGATAGCCGTCGCGGGCCAGCCGCCCCACGACGTCGACGAGCAGCCTTCGCTCGACTTCCTTGATGCGCTCGTGGAGCGCGTCCTCCGAGTCGTCCGCCCGGACCTCGACCACGCCCTGGGCGATGATCGGGCCGGTGTCGACGCCGTCGTCGACGAAGTGGACGGTGCAACCGGTGACCTTGGCGCCGTACGCGAGGGCGTCACGGACGCCGTGGGCGCCGGGAAAACTGGGCAGCAGGGCGGGGTGCGTATTGACGGTCCGCCCGCCGAACCTGGCGAGGAACCGCTTCCCCACGATCTTCATGAAACCCGCCGACACGACCAGGTCCGGCTCGTACGCGGCGGTCGCCCCGGCCAGCGCCCGGTCCCACTCGTCGCGGGTGTCGAAGTCCTTGACCCGGCAGACAAAGGTGGGCAAACCAGCCTTTTCGGCCCGCTCAAGTCCCACGATGCCGTCCCGGTCGGCGCCGACGGCGACGATCTCCGCGCCGTATCCGGCCGGGTCGGCCGCGATCGCGTCCAGCAGGGCTTGGAGGTTCGTACCGGAGCCGGACACCAGCACGACGAGGCGCGCCGGAGCGGCGGAGGAGGGCGGGGAGGCCACGGCTGGGCCCTTTCTCGCGGTGCGGGGTGAGCGGGTGGTGCGGGGCTTGGCATCGGCTCGGACACCGCCCGCGGCACACCTTTGTGCGGTCGTACGAACGAGTCGCTCCCCTCGATACGGGGAACCCTACGAATGCGTCGGCCGTCAGCAACGATACCGGCACTCCGAACCGCCCCCACGGGACGGGGGCAGGCCCGGCAGGTAGCGTCTGGGGAGGCGCGGTCCCAGGACCCGGTCCCAGGGCGGCGCGGATGGGGATTTCAATGTTGCCTATTTGATATCCGCTGATTGATGTTCGCTTTGGATGCTCAACGAATGAGACCCCCGTGGGCCGGGGTCCGAGGGGAAGACGTTCACCACATGCCGGACCGACGCGACCAGCCGTTCGCAGAGCGACAGTCCCCCGCGACGACGGACCCGAATCCGTCGGACGGGACCCAGGCGAGGGGTGCGGACGCCCCCGGCGGAGCCGGTGCGGAGCGCCCGCCCGCGAACGGGCAGGACACGGCCCGGCCGACTTCCGAGCCGACCGCGGGGCCGGGTTCCGGTCCGGGTTCCGGGTCGACAACGAGCCCGGGTCCGGGTTCGGGGCCGACCGCCGGTCCGGACGCGGGCCCGGCCTCGGGCCCGGGTTCCGCGAGCGGGGACTCCGACCGGGCGCCCGCCGACGACAACCCGTTCGCGCCGCCGCCGGAGGGGCGCCCGGACCAGCCGTGGCGCCCGCGCCGCCCGGCCGAGGGCTCCTCGCCGTGGGGCAGCCAGTGGAGCAGCCGTCAGCCCGGCCCCGGCCAGGGCGGCTTCGGCAACCGTCCCGAGGACCCCGAGCGCGGTAGCGGCCAGACCCCGCCGCCCGGGCCCGCCCTGCGCTGGGACCCGACGGACCCGGCCCAGCGCCGCGCGCGCTACTCCCTGCTCTCCGGCATGTGGGCGTTCTTCTTCGCCCTGTTCGACTGGACGGAGATCGCGCTGCTGCTCGGCGCGCTGGCCCTGTACTGGGCCGTCAGCGCCCTGCGCGCCAAGCCGAAGACGCCGGAGGACGCCCCGGCGCACCCCGCGGCGCAGCAGGCCGCGCCGCCCGCCAAGACCCAGATGACGGCGGCGGTGACCGGACTGGTGACGGCGATCCTGTCGCTGTCGATCGTGGCGGCGACGTACACGATGCAGATCGTGTACCGCGACTACTACACCTGCGTGGACGACGCCCTCACCAAGACGGGCTCCCTGGCCTGCAACGACCTGCTGCCGAAGCCGCTGGTATCGGTCTTCGGGGTGAAGGAGTAGGGAGCACCCCGCTCCCGCCCGGCGGCCCGGTCCCAGGACCGGGCCGCCGCGGCATGCCCGGCCCGGCTTCCGGGCCGGGCCGGGCTTACGTGTCGGGCCGGGCTTACGTGTCGGGCCGGGCTTACGTGTCGGGCCGGGCTTACGTGTCGGGCCGGGCTTACGTGTCGGGCCGGGACCCCGGGGTGGGCCCGGACTCGGCGCCGGGCCGCGCTTCCGGGTCAGGTCGGGCTCCCGGGTCGGGCCGGGTGAGGTGCTCCGGCGGTGCGACCGGCCCGGACGGCCCGGACGAAGCCGGGGCGGATACGGGGCCGGGCGCGGCGGGTGCGGGCGGCCAGGGGGGCGGGGGCGGCCCGGACGGCCCCGCCGGGCCCTGTGGCCCGGCCGCCGTGTCGGGGGCGGGCCGGTCCCGATGGGCGGGCGCCGCGTCCGGGGCGGACCAGTCCGGCCGGACGGGCGCCGCGCCCGGAGCGGGCCCGTCCCGATGGACGTCCGGAGCGAGCCGTTCCGGCTCGACGGGCGGCGGGCCCGGCCGTTCCTCCTTCGCCGTTTCCGGCGGAGCCGTGGGCAGGGGTGCGGGGAGGGTTCCCGGGAGGTCCGGCATCAGGCCGCCCGACGCCTGGCGCAGGGCCGCCCAGCGGACCTCCCGCGCCCCCGTGTCGTGCCACGCCCCCTCCGGCAGGAACTCGTACGGCTCGTACACCGCGTCCTCCCCCGCACCCGTCGCCGCGGGCTTCCGCCGCCACGACCGCCTCGTCCACCAGCGCCCCGCCGGTGCCGCCTCCGGCTCGGCCGTCTCAGCCGTCCCGGCCGTCTCCGGGGCCGCCGCGCCCGTACGGCGCCAGAACGCCCACCGGCCGCGGGGAGCCGTCCCGCGCCACGCCCACCAGCGCAGCACCAGCGCGCCCGGCACCCCGACCAGTACGACCCACACCAGTGCCGCCCCGCCCGTACGCCACCAGACCGGGCCCAGGGCCGCGAGGCGTCCGGTGCCGAGGGGGCCGCCGGAGAGGGCGGCGAGGACGGCCGTCGCCGTGCCGCACAACCCCGCCGCGCACACCACCGTCAGCGCCGTCTCCCGGCGCCCGCCGGACCCGTGCGCCGGTGCCCGCCACACCGTCCACCACGCCACCACCGCCCCGGCCAGCACCGGCAGCACCACCGCGGACCAGTTCGGCCAGCCGCCCCGCGCGTCCTGCGGGACCGCGCCGAGCAGCGGGAAGTAGGGCACGGCCGGGGTCCCCGCGACCCCGAGCGGCGTCGCCACCGCGCCGGTGCCGAGCGCGAACCCGGGCCCCAGCCCGTACGCCGCGCCCCACACCGCCGCGTTCGGCACCAGGGCCAGCGCCAGCAGCATCACCGCCAGCCGTCCCGACCAGTCCCCCGCCAGCCGCAGGAACGTGTCCTGGGCCGCGCCGATGTGCCACACCAGCGCCGCCCCGGCGAGCAGCGCCCCGCCCGCGACCAGCACCGCGACCCCGGCGGCGGCGGCCCGTACGGCCGTGTGCGTGCGGGGGTGGGCGAGCGCCGCGCGCACCGCCCCGGGCACCCATCCCGGCAGCGGGCCGTGCGGACGCCCGTACGCCGTCCAGAAGCCGGTGGCCACCGCCGCCACCGTCAGCACCGTCAGATGGCAGACGGCGCTGAGGGGCGCGGCGGGCAGCGGACCGGTCGAGGCGTAGACCGCAGCGGCCCCTCCCACCAGCAGATATCCCCCGGTCACGGCCGCGAGCGGACCCCACACGGGCCCTTCGTGCACCGGGACGCCGGGTTCCTCGCCCGGGGTCCCGTCCTCCTCGTACGCGAACTCCTCGTCGTACGCGAGCGCGTCCCGCGCCGCCCGGTGCGCCAGCAGCACCGGCAGGCCCATGAGCAGCAGCGGCACCACCCCCACCGGCGCGGGCACCCCGCTGAGCGTGTCGGGTCTGACCAGGCGCGCACCGTGGGCGAGCAGCCACAGACCGGCCGCCGAGCGCAGTGCGCCCCCGGGGCCGCTGTCGGGGTACGGCGAGCTGATCCACACCACCGTCACCAGCACGGCGAGCGTGCCGAGCCCCAGCCCGGCCGCCATCGCCCCGCGCAGGAAACAGGTGGCGAGCAGGGACGAACGGCCCCGGGCCGTCGGCAACGTCAGGCCGCGATCGGTCACTTGTGTCACGCCGCCATGCTGCCAACGACACGCGCTTTCTCTGCGTAACAGGAAAATGCCCGCCGTGTCGCCCAATATAAGTTTATGTACTTTTCCGCCCGGGGTATGGCTGCGGGCGATACGGCCGTCACGGCCTTCGCGGGGAGTCCTGGGAGCCCTTCATGACAGAGCGCAGCACGTCCGACGCCGGTGCCGCCATGTCACCACCGGCGCCACCGCACCCGCCACCCCCACCGGAAGCGGAGGGCGCGGAGGGTGCCGCGGTTGCGGCGGCCGACGCGCCCGAGCCGGAGTCCGGCTCCAAGGCGGAGTTCGAGGGCGGGAGCGATCCCGAGGGCGCGAGCGAGTCGGAGGACGCGAGCGAGTCCGAGCCCGCGCCCGGTTACGCCACCCCCATCGAGGCGTTCGAAGCGCTCTACGCGGCCTGCGCCACCCCGCTCGTCCAGCAGGCGTACCTGCTGACCGGGCGCCGACGGCTCTCGCGCGAGGCGGTCGAGCGCGCCTTCCACCTCGCCTGGCAGCACTGGCCCGAGGTGGCCACCGACGCGGACCCCGGCGGCTGGGTACGGGCCGCCGCGCACGACTACGCGCTCTCCCCCTGGCACCGCTTCCGCCGGGTGCACCGGCACCCCGACCACCCCCCGGCCGACCCGGGGCTGCGGGCGCTGCTGCTGGCCCTGCTCGACCTGCCGCCCTCGTACCGCCGCACGCTGCTGCTCTACGACGGGCTCGGCCTCGATCTGCCCGAGACCGCCGCCGAGACCCAGGCGAGCACCCCGGCCGCCGCCAGCCGTCTCGTCCACGCGCGCGAGGCGGTCGTCGCCCGGGTGCCGGAACTGGCCGCCGCGGCCACCCCCGAGGCCCTCTCCGAGCTGCTGCGCGCCCGGATCGGCGCGCTCGCCGCGGCCGAGCCGGGCAAGGCCGCCCGGCTGCCGGGGGCGGGGGGCGTGCGGTACCGGGGCGAGCGCCGCATCCAGGTCTGGACGCGCGCCGCCGTCGCGCTGACGGCCGCCGTGGCGGGCGCCACGGCGTTCACGGTCTCCACCGCGCCCACCCACTACATCCCGCCCGTCACACCTGGTCAGCGGGTGGAGGGCGTGCCGCTCAACAGCGGCCCGCAGCGGGTGACCGAAGAGCACATGGAACTGCACCGCAAGCTGCTCAACGAACCCGTCCACGGCCCGGAACGGCTGGTTCCGGAGTTCCGCTAGCGAGCCCGCCCCCGGCGGTCCGCCAGCGAGCCGCCCCGGCGCACGGCCGCGGGAACGCGCGTGGGCCCGCACCCCCGTCCAGGGGTGCGGGCCCGCGCGCTGGGCGAAACCGCCCGAACCGCCGACCGGAAGGTCAGCCCGCGAGGATCTCGCGCGCCAGCTTGGCCGTCTCGGTCGGCGTCTTGCCGACCTTGACGCCCGCGGCCTCCAGGGCCTCCTTCTTGGCCTGCGCCGTGCCGGAGGAGCCGGAGACGATGGCGCCGGCGTGGCCCATGGTCTTGCCCTCGGGCGCGGTGAAGCCCGCGACGTAGCCGACGACCGGCTTGGTCACGTTGGCCTTGATGAAGTCGGCCGCGCGCTCCTCGGCGTCGCCGCCGATCTCACCGATCATGACGATCAGGTCGGTCTCGGGGTCGGCCTCGAACGCGGCGAGCGCGTCGATGTGCGTGGTGCCGATGACCGGGTCGCCACCGATGCCGACGGCCGACGAGAAGCCGATGTCACGGAGCTCGTACATCATCTGGTACGTCAGCGTGCCGGACTTCGAGACCAAGCCGATACGGCCCGGCTTGGTGATGTCGCCCGGGATGATGCCGGCGTTGGACTGGCCCGGCGTGATCAGACCGGGGCAGTTCGGGCCGATGATGCGGGTCTTGTTGCCCTTCGAGCCCGCGTACGCCCAGAAGGCGGCGGAGTCGTGGACGGCGATGCCCTCGGTGATCACCACGGCGAGCGGGATCTCGGCGTCGATGGCCTCGACCACGGCGGCCTTGGCGAAGGCCGGCGGCACGAAGAGGACGGAGACGTTGGCGCCCGTCTTCTCCATCGCCTCGGCGACGGAGCCGAAGACCGGGACCTCGGTGCCGTCGAAGTCGACGGTCGTGCCGGCCTTGCGCGGGTTCACGCCACCGACGATGTTGGTGCCGTCGGCCAGCATGAGCTTGGTGTGCTTCATGCCCGTGGCACCGGTCATGCCCTGGACGATGACCTTGCTGTCCTTGTTGAGGAAGATAGCCATGGCTTTTCTTTCCCTCGTCCCTTACTTCGCAGCCGCGAGCTCGGCGGCCTTGTCGGCCGCGCCGTCCATGGTGTCCACGCGCTGGACCAGCGGGTGGTTGGCGTCCGACAGGATCTTGCGACCCAGCTCCGCGTTGTTGCCGTCGAGGCGCACGACCAGCGGCTTCTCGACCTTCTCACCCTTGGAGGCCAGCAGCTCCAGGGCCTGGACGATGCCGTTGGCGACCTCGTCGCAGGCGGTGATGCCACCGAAGACGTTGACGAAGACGGACTTGACGTCCGAGTCGCCCAGGATGATCTCCAGGCCGTTCGCCATGACCTCGGCGGAGGCGCCGCCGCCGATGTCGAGGAAGTTGGCCGGCTTCACGCCGCCGTGGTTCTCACCGGCGTACGCGACGACGTCCAGGGTGCTCATGACGAGACCCGCGCCGTTGCCGATGATGCCGACCTCGCCGTCGAGCTTCACGTAGTTGAGGTTCTTGGCCTTGGCGGCAGCCTCAAGGGGGTTGGCCGCGGCCTTGTCCTCCAGGGCCTCGTGCTCCGGCTGACGGAACTCGGCGTTCTCGTCCAGGGACACCTTGCCGTCGAGGGCCAGGATGCGGCCGTCCTTGGTCTTCACCAGCGGGTTGACCTCGACGAGGAGCGCGTCCTCGGCGACGAAGGTCTTCCACAGGGTGACCAGGGCCTCGGCGACGCCCTCGGCCACGTCGGCCGGGAACTTCGCCAGGGCCACGATCTCGCGGGCCTTCTCGATGTCGACGCCGTCGACGGCGTTGACCGGGACCTTCGCGAGGGCCTCGGGGGTCTTCTCCGCGACCTCCTCGATGTCCATGCCGCCCTGCACCGACGCCATGGCGAGGAAGGTGCGGTTGGTGCGGTCCAGGAGGTACGAGACGTAGTACTCCGCCTCGATCTCCGGCGACAGCTCGGCGATCATCACCTTGTGGACCGTGTGGCCCTTGATGTCCATGCCGAGGATGTCCGTCGCGCGGGCGACGGCCTCGTCCGCGTTCGCCGCCAGCTTCACGCCGCCGGCCTTGCCGCGGCCGCCGACCTTCACCTGCGCCTTGACGACGGACTTGCCGCCCAGCCGCTCGGTCGCCTCGCGGGCTGCCTCAGGCGTGTCGATCACTTCACCGGCCAGCACCGGTACACCGTGCTTGGCGAAGAGGTCCCTCGCCTGGTACTCGAACAGGTCCACGCGCGTCCGTCCCTTTTCAGTGGTCTCGCGGTTCGTTGTCTGCGTGGGCGTGCCGCGAAGGGCAACGTGACGGCGCTGTCACTGAGGGAGGCGTACACGGTGTCCGGGCACGCGGCATGTCCGTCTCGCAGGTTATCCCCGCAGGACCGAGCTCCCTAAATCGCAGATCACACCGGAGCGGTGATACCTGTCACAGATCACCTGCTCACAGCGTGTCAGGTATCGGCAGAGCCCGCTTCTCGATCGCCGCCGCCATGATCGCCGGGAAGAGGTCGGGCGTGCACGCGAAAGCGGGCGCACCCAGGGCGGACAGGGCCGCCGCGTGGTCGTGGTCATAGGCCGGGGCGCCTTCGTCCGAGAGGGCGAGCAGCGCCACGAACCGCACTCCCGACGCCTTCATCGCCGCGACCCGCTTCAGCATCTCGTCACGGATGCCTCCCTCGTAAAGATCACTGATCAGCACGACGACGGTTTCGGCAGGACGGGTGATGCGGGACTGGCAGTAGGCCAGCGCCCGGTTGATGTCGGTGCCGCCGCCGAGCTGGGTCCCGAACAGCACGTCCACCGGGTCGTCGAGCTGGTCGGTGAGGTCGACGACCGCCGTGTCGAAGACCACCAGCCGGGTGGAGATCGACCGCATGGAGGCGAGGACGGCGCCGAAGACCGCGGCGTGGACCACCGAGGCCGCCATCGAGCCGGACTGGTCGACGCAGAGGATCACGTCCTTCTTCACGGCCCGGTCGGCCCGTGCGTACCCCACCAGCCGGTCCGGGACGACCGTGCCGTGCTCCGGCAGGTAGTTCTTGAGGTTGGCGCGGATGGTGCGGTCCCAGTCGATGTCCCGGTGGCGCGGCCGTCCGGTCCGGGCCGACCGGTCGAGCGCGCCCGTCAGCGTCGCCCTCGTCCGGGCCGCCAGCCGCTTCTCCAGGTCCTCGGTGACCTTGCGGACGACCGTACGGGCCGTCTCCCTGGTGGTCTCCGGCATCGCCTTGGCGAGCGAGAGCAGGGTGCCGACCAGATGGACGTCCGGCTCGACGGCCGCCAGCATCTCCGGCTCCAGGAGCAGCGCGGCCAGCCCCAGCCGGTCGATCGCGTCGCGCTGCATCACCTGGACCACCGGGCCGGGGAAGTACGTACGGATGTCGCCGAGCCACCGGGCCACCCCCGGCGCGGACGCGCCGAGCCCGGCGCCCCGGTCCCCGGCCGCGCCCCGGCCGCCCGCCCCGCCCCCGTACAGCGCGGACAGGGCGCCGTCCATCGCCGCGTCCCGCCCGGCGAGCACCCGTCCCGTACCGTCCGCGCCGGACTCCCCGCCCAGCACCATCCGCCACCGCCGCAGCCGCTCGTCGGGGGTGGCGGTGGCAGTGGCAGTGGCAGTGGCAGTGGCGGATGGTGTCGGGGTCGGTGCGGACGCGGGGGCGGGGGCCGGTGTCGCGGCCGACGCGGACGTTGGGGCCGGGGCGGCCGGGGCGGCGGCCGGGAGGGCCGAGGCTGCGGCCGGTGTCGGTGTCGGTGTCGGTGTTGCTGTCGGTGTGGATCGTGTGGTCACTGGCCCGCCCCCATGAGGTCCGTGTTCCTGATGTCCCGGCCGGCGGCTGCCCTCCGGCCCCCGGTGTTGGCACCGTCCGCGCCCAGCAGCAGACGCAGCAGCGGCTCCACCGCGTCGGCGCGCTCCTCGTCGAACCCCGGGCCGAAGCCGGGGACAGCGGTGGCCGCCGGGGAGGGACCGGTGCCGCCCGGGCCGCGCCGGACCAGCTCGCCCAGCGTGCGGCGGACCCCCGGCTCGTACGCCGAGAACGTGCGCCGCAGCAGGGGCAGCACATCGGTGAACGCGTCAGCCGGGACACCGGTCAGCCAGGTGTCGACCAGGGCGAGCAGCCGCTCGTCGTGGACCAGCAGCATCCCGCCGCCCGACGCGCCCCCGACGAACCCCTCTATCCAGGCCGCCGCGTCGCCCGGCGGCGTCCCGGCCGACAGCGCGAGGCCCATGTGCCGCTCGGCCTCGCCGCCGGCGAGCCGCCCCTCGTCCAGCAGCAGCCGCACCGCCCGCCCCCGGATCTCGCCCGGGACCGAGTCCCGCCCGGCGACTCGGGCGAGCACGGCCGTCCAGCGGTCGCGCAGGCCCGGCCCTCCGGCGGGCGCGTCCGCGAGCAGGGCCATGGCCGCGTGCACGTCGTCGATCCGGCGGCGCATCTCGGTGGCGCCGTCCGCGTCCAGGCCCGTACAGGCGGGCGGCAGGCCGACGCAGACCCGCTCGGCGAGCCCGGCCGCGACCTCTCCCAGGGCCTCGGTCCCGGTGCCCCGCACGTCCCCGTAGCGCAGGGTGCGGGCCAGGGCGGGCAGGGCCTGGGCGAGATGGGCCACGTCGGTGTCGAGCGCGGCGCGGTCGGCGAGCGCGCGCATCACCACCGGGAGCGCGTCACCGAGTCCGGCCAGCAGGCACCGCTCGGCGAGCGAGGTGATCTCCCCCAGGACGGTCGCCGCCCCGGCCGCCGCCTCGGCGCGCGCGGTGGCGGCGGCCAGCACGGTCGTGCCCCACACCCCGGCCTCGGCGACCCGCACCGAGAGCTCCGGCTCCCAGCTCAGCCGCCAGCTCTCCCGGAAGGTTCCGGTGCTGCCCCGGCCCGCCGCCTGCTCGCCCCAGCCGACGCCCAGGAGGCACAGCCGGTGGAGCAGCCGGCTGCGCGCGGCGTCGGTCTCCTTGCGCAGGTCGAGGTCCAACTCCCGCTCCGCCGCCTCCGGTTTGAGCCGCAGGGTGCGCTGGGTGCGGGTGAGGTCGCGCTGCAGGGGTACGGCCGGGGCGCCGTCCGGGACCTCGCCGAGCACGTCCCCGACCACGAGCCGGTCGTGAACGAGGGCGAGCGGTACGTCCGAGCCCTCGCACATCACCGCCCGCACCGCGTCCGTGGTCTCGGTCAGGCCCGGCAGCGGGCGCCCGCGCAGGGCGGCCAGCGTCCCCGCGAGCCGTACCGCCTCGATCACATGGGCGGACGACACCGGCCGGTCCTCGGCGCGCAGCAGCCCGGCGACCTTGGTCATCCACCGTTCCACCGGCCGGTCCGGGGCGGCGAAGAGGTGGCCGTACCACCCGGGCGAGTCGACGCCCGCGCCGTAGCCGCTGCGGCGGGCGAGGCGGCGGTGGGTCCAGGGCACCCAGGTCAGCTCGGCCTTGACCTTGGGGAGGCCCTTGAGGAGTGCCTGGTCGGCGGCGGCCGTGGTCCGGGCGGCGAGCGCGGGCACGTGCCAGGCACCGCACACCACCGCGACCTCGTCCCCGAACGCCCGCCGCGCTGACCGCAGTTGCTTGCGCATGTACGCCTCGCGGACCAGGTCGCGCGCGTGGCCGCCGTCCCCGTACACCTCGCGCAACGCGGCCATGGCCTCGCCCAGGACCTCGAACGGGCCGTACGGGTCCGTGCGCGCGGCGCCGACGCGGTGCTCCACCACGTCCTCCCACCAGGACTCAGGGTCGTCGTACCCGGCGGCCCCGGCGAGCGCGCCGAGGGGGTCGAGGCGGAGGGAGCCGGCCTCGACCGCCGTCGCCTCCGGGCCGAAGCCGCGCCCGGGCCCCGGCCGGGATGCGGATCCGGTCCCCGGATCGGGCTCGGATCCCGTCCCCGGTCCGGATTCGGGGCCAGCCTCCGGCCCGGACTCGGCCCCGAGCCCAGTCCCCGGCCCAGGTTCGGCTCCGGCCCTCGGCCCGGACCCGGATCCAGCCCCCGGCCCAGGCTCGGTTCCAAGCCCCGCCCCCTGCCCGGACTCCGGGCCCTGCCCGCACTGATGGTCGGGGTTCAAGTCGGGGTTCAACTCGCGCCCCGACTCCCGTCCTTGCCCCTGCTCCTCATGGGTCCGCTCCCGCTCGTCCCGCGTGCGCTCCTCCGGCGCCGCGAGGGAGTGGGCCGCCGGGAGGTCGATGAAGCGGACCTCCGCGCCCGCCTCCAGGGCCCACCGCAGCGCCACCCACTCCGGCGAGAACTCCGCCATCGGCCAGAACGACGCCCGGCGCGGGTCGTCCACCACATGCGCGAGCAGGGCGACCGGCGGGCGCATCGCGGGGTCGGCGGCCAGCGCGAGCAGCGCGTCGGCCTCGGGCGGCCCCTCGATCAGCACCGCCCGGGGCCGCGCCGCCTCCAGCACCGCCCGCACGGCCCGCGCCGAGCCCGGGCCGTGGTGGCGCACCCCGAGCAGCCAGGGGCCGGGCGGCGGCGCGGCCGGGTCCGCCGAGACCGGGCCCACCGGGGCCGGGCCCGTCATGCCGACACCTCGCGGCAGGCCCGGTAGAAGTCCTTCCAGCCGTCCCGCTCACGCACGACCGTCTCCAGGTACTCCTGCCAGACCAGCCGGTCCGCCGCCGGGTCCCGGACGACCGCGCCCAGGATGCCCGCCGCCATGTCGCCCGCGCGCAGCACGCCGTCCCCGAAGTGCGCCGCGAGCGCCAGGCCGCCCGTCACCACGGAGATCGCCTCGGCCGTGGAGAGCGTCCCGGAGGGGGATTTGAGCTTGGTCCGGCCGTCGTCCGTCACTCCGTCGCGCAGTTCGCGGAAGACCGTCACCACGCGGCGGATCTCCGCCATGCCGTCGGGCACGGCGGGCAGGTCGAGCGAGCGGCCGAGCTGGTCGACGCGGCGCGCGACGATGTCGACCTCCTCCTCGGCGGTGGCCGGCAGCGGCAGCACCACCGTGTTGAAGCGGCGGCGCAGGGCGCTGGAGAGTTCGTTGACCCCCCGGTCCCGGTCGTTGGCCGTGGCGATCAGGTTGAAGCCGCGCACCGCCTGCGTCTCCTGTCCCAGCTCCGGGATCGGCAGGGTCTTCTCGGACAGGATCGTGATCAGCGTGTCCTGGACGTCGGCGGGGATCCGGGTGAGCTCCTCGACCCGGGCCGTCATCCCCTCGGCCATGGCCCGCATGACCGGGCTGGGCACCAGGGCGGCCCGGCTGGGGCCGTGCGCGAGCAGTTGCGCGTAGTTCCACCCGTACCGGATCGCCTCTTCCGGGGTGCCCGCCGTGCCCTGCACGAGCAGCGTGGAGTCGCCGCTGACGGCGGCGGCCAGATGCTCGGAGACCCATGTCTTGGCCGTGCCGGGGACGCCGAGCAGGAGCAGGGCCCGGTCGGTGGCGAGCGTGGTGACGGCCACCTCGACGATGCGGCGCGGGCCCACGTACTTCGGGGTGATCACCGTGCCGTCGGGCAGGGAGCCGCCGAGGAGGTACGTGGCGACCGCCCATGGCGAGAGCTGCCAGCGGGCGGGCCGGGGCCGGTCGTCGGCGGCGGCCAGCGCCGTCAGTTCGTGCGCGAACGCCTGCTCGGCGTGCGGGCGCAGGGCCTGGGCGGCGCCCGCCTCGACGCCCGCCCCGGTCGCTGCCCCGAGCCCCGCGAAACCGGTTTCGGACATGCTCATGGATCCCCCTCCAGATCAGTCGACCCGATGTGCTTCCACGGTGCACCACGCCACTGACAATCAACCTCGACGAGGGTGAAACCGCAGGTCGGAGCGATTGTCAGTGGGGGCGGCTACCTTCGGGAGCATGAATCAGCAGGGGGTGCGCTGGACTGCGGAACAGGTGCTGGCACTGGCTCCTGACGATGCGTCACGCAAAGCGGGGGGACGGCTCGCGGCGGCCGGGCCGTGGTCGCAGGGCGGCTGTGACAACTCAAGCGTGTGGGGGCTGTGCGAGGGCGGCGGGGGAAGTCCCTACCGGACGGTGGTCGACACGGGCGGGCTCGGCTTCCGGTGCAGTTGCCCGAGCCGCAAGTTCCCGTGCAAGCACGCGCTGGGGCTGCTGCTGCTCTGGGCCACGGACGAGCGGGCGGTGCCGCAGGGGGAGGCGCCCGAGTGGGCCGCGCCGTGGCTGGAGGAGCGGCGGGCGCGGGCCGGACGGAAGGAGGAGGGGGACGCCCCGGCGCAGACGCGGACCGCCGACCCGGAGGCGGCCCGGCGCCGGGCCGAACGGCGGGCCGAGCGGGTCACGGCCGGGGCGACCGAGCTGGAGCAGCGCCTGGCGGACCTGCTGCGCGGCGGCCTGGCGGCGGCCGAGCGGCCGGGGTACGGACTGTGGGAGGAGACGGCCGCGCGCATGGTCGACGCGCAGGCGCCCGGACTCGCGGGTCGGGTACGGGAGTTTGGGGCGATACCGGGCACGGGGCCCGGCTGGCCGGTGCGGCTCCTGGAGGAGTGCGCGCTGCTGCATCTGCTGGACCGCGCCTGGCTGGGCCGGGACGGGCTGCCGGAGCCGCTGGCAGCCACCGTCCGCGCGCGCGTCGGGCTGCCCGCCTCGCCGCAGGGCCCGCCGGTGCGTGACCTGTGGCGGGTCCTCGCCCAGTACGACACGGGCGACGCCAAACTGACGACGCGCCGGATATGGCTGTACGGGCAGGAGTCGGGCCGCTCGGCGCTGCTGCTCGACTTCGGCGCGGCGGGCCGGGCGCCCGAGCTCGGCCTCCCGGTGGGCATGGCCGTCGACGCCGAGCTCACGCCGTACCCGGGGGGCGGCCAGGCGCGCGCGGCCCTGGGCGAGCGGTTCGGGCCGCCGGTCGCGGCCGGGGCCCCGCCACCGGGCGGTTCGACGACGGCCGCGTTGGAGCGGTACGGACGGGCCCTGCGGGACGACCCGTGGCTGGACTCCTGTCCGGCCACCCTGGCGGGCGTCGTCCCGATACCGCCGCGGAACGAGGAGGACACCTGGCAACTGGCCGACACAGACGGGGACTTCGCGCTGCCCGTCGCTTCCGGCCCGGTGACCCGGGCGGGCCTGTGGAAGCTGGTCGCCCTCTCCGGAGGCGGCCCGACCACAGTCTTCGGCGAATGCGGCCACCGGGGTTTCACCCCACTCGCCGCCTGGCCGACGGACGAGGACGAGGACGGCGAGAAGGAGGGGGGCGGGGCGCGGACGGTGCGGCTGCTGTGAAAGGGGTGCGCCCATGGACGGGCGCGCCCGCAGACAGAGGGGACGGGGATACGGGGATGTTGGCGGAGGGCGTGACGCGGGACGCGGAGGGGTGCGGGGTCGGAACTGGGAGTGGGGCCGGGTCCGGAACCGTGGCCCGGGCCGGAACTGGAGTCGGGGCCGAGGCCGGATCCGTGGTCGGGGCCGGAGCTGTAACCGGAACCGTAGCCAGGGCCGGGTCCGGGTCCGGGGGGACGGTCGGTGGCGAGCGCGGTGCCGTGGACGACTCGGGCGCCAAGGGTGCCTCGGGCGCTGGGGGTGTTTCGGACACCGGGGGCGCCTCGGGCGCCGAGGGTGCTTCCGGGGGTTGGGGTTCGTGGGAGGGGCTCGTCAGTGCCGCCCTGCTGGGGACGGAGCGGCGGCCGGGGGCGGGTGGGCCCGGGGGGCTGCTCGACGAGGCCGCGCGGTGGACCGTGCGGCGCCGGGCCGGACTGGTGCCCGCGCCCGCGCCCGTACAGCCCGGGCGGGCGCCGGAGGACCGGCGGCCGTCGCTGCCGTCCGCCGCGCGGCGACGCCTGGCCCAGTTGCTGGCGGACCGGTCGGCGCCCGCGCACTCCGGGGGGCGGCGCGGGGCGGCGCCGGATCTGGCGGAGTTGCTGCCGCAGTGGCTGAGCACGGCGACCGAGCACGGGTTCCGGGCGCCGTCCGAGCTGTTGCCCGCGCTGCTGGACGCGGCCCGTGCGCGTACGGATCTGCGGCCCCAGGCGCTGGCGTTCGCCGGGCCGCGCGGGCTGTGGCTGGCCCGGCTCAACCCGGAGTGGCGCTTCGCGCTGCGCGGCGGCCCGGGCAGCGCCGTCCTCCCCGATGCCTCGGACGAGGAGGCGGTGCGGAGGCTGTGGGACGAGGGGTTGTTCGCCGAGCGGGTGGCGCTGCTCGCGGCGGTGCGCGCGCACGGGCCGGGCGCGGCGCGGGAGTTGCTCGCCTCGACCTGGACGGCCGAGCGGGCCGAGGACCGGCTGCTGTTCCTCGACTCACTGCGGGACGGCCTGTCGGACGACGACGAGCCGTTCCTGGAGCGGGCGCTGGCGGACCGCAGCCGCAACGTACGGGCCACCGCCGCCGAGCTGCTGTCCGCGCTGCCCGCGTCCGCGCTGGCCGGGCGGATGGCGGTCCGGGCGGCGTCCTGTGTCGCGCTCGACCGGTCGGGGGACGCGGAGGCGCGGATAGCGGTCGAGGCGCCGCACGAGTGCGATGCGGGGATGCAGCGGGACGGGGTGGCCCCCAAGCCTCCGACCGGCCGGGGCGAACGGTCGTGGTGGCTCGGCCAGTTAGTGGAGGCGGCACCGCTCGGGAGCTGGACGGCGCGGCTGGGGGGACGTTCGGCGCGGGAGATCGTGGCCATGCCGGTCGCCGACGAGTGGGGCGACGAGCTGCACGCGGCGTGGTGCCGGGCGGCGGTGCGGCAGCGGGACGCGGAGTGGTCGCGCGCGCTGCTCGGCACGCCGTCGGCGCCGCCGGGCGGCAACGCCGGGACCATATCGCTGGCCGAGCGGGCCAAGCTGCTGTCGACGCTGCGCGAGGAGGAACGGGCTGAGTGGGTCGCGGCGTTCATCCAGGCACACGGGCTGTCGGAGGCGTTCCAGTTGCTCGGGGTCTGCCTGGTGCCGTGGTCGGCGGGGCTCGGCCGGGCGGTGGTGGACGCACTGGAGATCGCCCGGGACGCGGGAAGCTACCCCTGGAGCTTCAGCGGGGTGATGGGCCTGGCGGAGCGCTGCCTGAACCCGGACGAGGCGCCCCGCCTGGAGGCCCTGACGGCGATACCCCCGGAGGACGAGGGAGCGTCACCGGGGTCGGGCAGCTACTGGGCGGAGGCGTTCCAACGCCTGGTCGGAACGCTCCGGCTGAGGGCGGCGATGCGGGCGGAGCTGGGGGGTTAGGCGCCGCCTCGCCCCCGGGGGAAGGTGCCGGGGCGGCGGCCCCGGGTCGAGGGGGAGTAGCCGTTACCCCCGGTCCGGGGGCGGGCCGGGGGCCTCGGGAGCGCGGCCCCGAGGACGGCACTCCCGGGAGTGGACGGCGGCTCCCGGAAGCTGGGGCCGGAAAGCTGGACTCCAGAGGTGGCGGCCCCGGGAGTTGGGACCCCGGACCAGCGAGTTGATCAGCGCCCCCGGAACCGGGGGCAGGCCGACGCCCCCATTCGCTGGGCTCCAGGGGCGGTGGCCCCGGGAGTTGGAGCCCGGGGCGGCGGGGCAGGCGGTGATGCCGGGACCTTGCGGGGCAGGGTGCTGGCCCCGAGGCCCCGGGGCCAGGCCGGCGCGCCTCTGACCGCCGGGGTCCGGGGGCCCATGGCCCCCGGTGGGAGCCTTGTCAGGCTCCCGTTGCCTCGCGGACGTTCTCGTTGACCCACTCCACGATCGACGTCGTCGTCGCACCCGGGGTGAAGATCTCCGCCACGCCGAGCGCCTTCAGCGGCGGGATGTCGGCCTCCGGGATGATGCCGCCGCCGAAGACCTTGATGTCCTCCGCGTCACGTTCCTTCAGGAGCTCCAGGACCTTGGCGAACAGCGTGTTGTGGGCGCCCGAGAGGATCGAGAGGCCGATCGCGTCGGCGTCCTCCTGGATGGCGGTGTCGACGATCTGCTCGGGCGTCTGGTGCAGCCCGGTGTAGATGACCTCCATACCGGCGTCGCGCAGCGCCCGCGCGATGACCTTGGCGCCCCGGTCGTGCCCGTCGAGCCCCGGCTTGGCCACCACCACGCGGATCGGACCGGTCACACCCATCACTGCCTCCACACGACCACACGAGGTGAACAAACTGAAGTGAACGAACGTTATCTACAGCATCGCGCAAGCCGCCGTTTCGCGGTGGACAGCGAGGGGGAAATCACACGGTGGGACATGTTCGTTTTGCGCCGCCGTTCCGGATTGTCCGCCGCCAGTCGGCCGGACCGGCCGGCTCGGCTGCCAGGGGAGTCGCTCCGAAGGCGCCGGTTCACCGTGCCGCGAGCCGCACAGCGGTCCCGGCCGCACCGCGCGCGGGTCCGGCCCGAGGGGCACCCCAGATGAGGGCACACGGGGGACGGGGTCGTCTTCCGGCGTGCCGTTCGGGAGGTCTCGTCCGTGCCGTTCCTTCAGCTCCTTCCGCCGTGCCTGCGCCGCGCCTGGGTCTCCGCCGCGCTGCTGCGCGCCACCGCGCTGGAGCTCGCCGTCCTCGCCGGCCATCTCGTCCTCTATCCGTCCGGCGTGGCCCCCGAACACCCGGCACCCGAACATCCGACGCCCGAGGGCCCGGACGTCTCCTCCGGCGACACGCCGCAGCTGCCGACGGGCGCCCCGGCCCGGCGGCCCGTGGTGCTGCTGCACGGCTTCATCGACAACCGCTCGGTCTTCGTCCTGCTGCGCCGCTCGCTCTCCCGGCACGGCTGGCGCCACCTCGAATCGCTCAACTACTCGCCGCTCACCTGCGACATCCGGGCCGCCGCCGAACTTCTCGGGCGCCATGTCGAGAAGATCAGTGCCCGTACCGGCCAGCCGCGGGTGGACATCGTCGGGCACAGCCTGGGCGGCCTGATCGCCCGTTACTACGTACAGCGCCTCGGCGGCGACGCGCGGGTGCACACGCTGGTCACGCTGGGCACCCCGCATGCGGGTACGCGCTCGGCGCACCTCGTCAGCGCGCATCCGATCGTCCGCCAGATGTGCCCCGGTTCGGCGGTGGTGGAGGAGTTGCGGAGCCCCGCGCCCGGGTGCCGGACGCGTTTCGTGAGTTTCTGGAGCGACCTCGACACGCTGATGGTCCCGGTGGAGACGGCCCGGATCGACCACCCCGATCTGCATGTACAGAACGTCCGGGTGTCGGGCATCGGGCATCTGGCGCTGCCGGTGCATCCGGCCGTGGCGGCGGGCATACGGGAGGCGTTGGCGGCCCGGGAGGAGACGGCCGAGGGCCCGACGGCGTTCTCGGTGGCGTGAGCAGGCTCGGGGTGACCTGGGCACGACCCACCCGGCAGCCCCGGCCACATCCCGCCCGGGGACTCCGTCCCGGCGCCGCCCGGCGAGGGCCCGCGCCGTCCGGCGACGGCCCCACCCATCCGGATGCACCGTTTCGTCGAACATCCATCGAACGCCAGGCCAAGCCTCGTCCCCGGTCCGCCGAAAGACGCTGATTGCCCGTTTCCTCATCCAATAAAACCTGCCGAAGATTGTCGCTGTCGCGTACCGCCGGGTACAGTCACGCCACTGCTTCCCCCTCTGGGGGCCCCTCCCCCAGGGCGCCCAGACCCAGGTCCTGTTGCCGAGGCGAGAGAGAAGTTGGTGACTGACCAGCACGCCCACGCCGGGTACGCCGGATACGACGGCCATTCCACGGCGGACGCCACCGGTGCCCTCCACACCGGTCCGCTCCTCGGTGATCTCTCCGGCGGCTACGACGCGGCCCACACCGGCACGTACGACACGGGCCAGTGGAACGCCTACGGCGCGCAGCAGTACCAGCACTCCTACGACACCACCGGTCAGTGGACGATCCCGACGCAGTCGGGCGCCCCCGACGTGACCGGGCAGTGGGACGCCGGCGCCTGGAACCAGGCCCAGCAGACGGGGCAGTTCGAGACCACCGCGTTCGCCTACGACGCCGCGTACGACACGACCGGGCAGTGGTCCGTGCCCGGCGCCGGGTACGCGAGCGGGACGTACGGCGACGCCTCGACGTACGACGAGACCGGTACGTACAGCACGGCCGCCTGGAACACCGGGGCGGCGGCCACCATGGCGACCGCCGTGGCCGAGCACCCGTCGCACGACCTCGCCGGGCACGACCTCGGCGGACACGAGCACTCCGCACACGGCCTCTCCGCGCACGAATCCGCCGCGCACGGCCTCGCCCCGCACGAGCAGACTCCGGAGCATCCGGAGAAGCCGGTGGAGAGCACCGCCCAGTTCCCCGCGCTCGACCTCGACTCCGAGGAGTTCGGGGACTTCGCCTCGGCGGACCTCGGTGCGGCCGAGGCGTTCGAGCCGGCGGACCGGGGTGACGACCCGCGCCCCGAGGGCGGGTTGGAGGCCGTGGGCGCCGGGGCCGCGCCCGCCCCGCTCTCCCGTCGCTCCGCCGCGAGCGGCCGCAGCCGTCGGCGCAGCCCCGCCAAGCGGTCCGCGCTGCTGACCGTCGCGGTGCCGTCGGTGTGCGTGATGGGGGTCGCCGGAGTCGCGGCGGCGTCCGTGAGCGGGCTCGGCGGCGAGAGCAAGGACGACGCCACGGCCGTGACCGCGTCCGACCCGTCGTCGGTC
This sequence comes from Streptomyces sp. cg36, assembly GCF_041080675.1. Lineage (NCBI taxonomy): Bacteria > Bacillati > Actinomycetota > Actinomycetes > Kitasatosporales > Streptomycetaceae > Streptomyces > Streptomyces cyclosori. Next base: position 3,186,965 of record NZ_CP163520.1, read on the forward strand.
AAGCCGGTCGCCGCCAACAGCAAGCTGGACACCCAGCTCGCCAACCTGAGCGCGGAAGCGGGCAACTTCGCCGACCGCGCCAGCCGTACGCAGGAACGTATCGACCTCAAGGCCCGCCAGGACGCCGAGAAGCAGCGCAAGGCGGACGCGGCGGCGCGCAAGGAGGCCGCGCGCCCCAAGTTCGTGCTGCCGGTGACGCAGAAGGGGCTCAGCGCCTACTTCGGCCAGGGCGGCGCCCACTGGATGTCGGTGCACACCGGCATCGACTTCCCGGTCGACCGGGGCACCCCGGTGATGTCCGCGATCGACGGCACCATCCGTACGCAGTGGAACGACGCGTACGGCAACATGGCGATAGTGACCGGCGCCGACGGCACCGAGACCTGGTACTGCCACCTCTCGACCACCAAGCTGCGCTCGGGCCCGGTCAAGGCCGGTGAGGTCATCGCGTACTCCGGCGACTCGGGCAACTCCACCGGCCCGCACCTGCACTTCGAGGTGCGGCCGGGCGGCGGGTCGCCGATAGACCCGCTGCCGTGGCTGCGCAGCCACGGGCTCGACCCGACCTAGGGCACGGACCGCCCGGCACAGAAGAAACGATGTGCGTACGCTCCCGCCGGACCCCTCTGGGGGGTCCGGCGGGAGCGCGCTCGTTCCCGGGGCCTCTCCCCTAGAGCTTCTCCACCGGCGCGTACCGCAGGAGGAGCTTCTTGGGGCGTTCGTCGCCGAAGTCGATCGTCGCCTGGGCGTCCGAACCCGAGCCGGTCACCGACATCACCGTGCCCAGGCCGAACTGGTCGTGGGTGACGCGGTCGCCCACCGACAGCGCGATCACCGGCTTGTCGCCGGTGCGCCGGGTGGCGAAGCCCGAGGGGCCCGAGCGCGCCCGCGAGGAGGACAGCCCGCCGCCCAGGCCCTTGCCCGAGACCGGACCGGCCGGAGCCGCCATCGGGCCCGTCCGCTTCCACTCCAGGTGCTGGACCGGGATCTCCTCCAGGAAGCGGGACGGCGGGTTGTAGGAGGGCTGGCCCCAGGCGCTGCGCATGGAGGAGCGCGTCAGATACAGCCGCTCGCGGGCGCGGGTGATGCCCACGTACGCCAGGCGGCGCTCCTCCTCCAGCTCCTTGACCTGGCCGAGCGCGCGCATGTGCGGGAAGACGCCGTCCTCCAGACCGGTCAGGAACACCACCGGGAACTCCAGGCCCTTGGCGGTGTGCAGGGTCATCAGCGTGATGACGCCGGCGCCCTCCTCGTCCTCGTCGGGGATCTGGTCCGAGTCGGCGACGAGGGCCACCTGCTCCAGGAACTCGGCGAGCGTCGGCGTGGGAGCGGCTGCCCCGTCGCCGTCCTCGGCCTCGCCCCGGGCCTGCTCGAACTCCAGGGCCACGGCGGCGAGTTCCTGGAGGTTCTCGATGCGGGTCTCGTCCTGGGGGTCGGTGGACGCCTGCAACTCGGCCAGGTAGCCGGTCTGTTCGAGGATCGCCTCCAGGACCACGGCGGGGCCCGCGCCCGAGTCGACGACGGTGCGCAGGTCGTCCATGAGCTGGTTGAAGCGCTTGACCGCGTTGGCCGAGCGGGCCGCCATGCCGTACGCCTCGTCGACGCGGCGCAGCGCCTGCGGGAAGGTGATCTTCTCGCGCAGCGAGAGCGCGTCGATCATCGCCTCGGCGCGGTCGCCGATGCCTCGCTTGGGCACGTTGAGGATGCGGCGCAGCGGCACCGCGTCCTCCGGGTTGGCCAGGACGCGCAGATAGGCCAGGACGTCCCGGACCTCCTTGCGCTCGTAGAAGCGCACCCCGCCGACGACCTTGTACGGCAGGCCGACCCGGATGAAGATCTCCTCGAAGACACGGGACTGGGCGTTGGTGCGGTAGAAGATCGCCACGTCGCCGGCCTTGGCGTCGCCCGCGTCCGTGAGCCGGTCGATCTCGTCGGCGACGAACTGCGCCTCGTCGTGCTCGGTGTCCGCGACGTAGCCGGTGATGCGCGCGCCCTCGCCCGCGTCCGTCCACAGGTTCTTGGGGCGGCGGCTCTCGTTGCGCTCGATCACCGCGTTGGCGGCGGAGAGGATCGTCTGCGTGGAGCGGTAGTTCTGCTCCAGCATGATCGTCTTCGCGTCCGGATAGTCCTCCTCGAACTGGAGGATGTTGCGGATGGTCGCGCCCCGGAAGGCGTAGATCGACTGGTCGGCGTCACCGACCACGCACAGCTCGCCCGGCGCCTCGTCCTGCCCGGCCGGGCCCACCAGCTCGCGCACCAGCGTGTACTGCGCGTGGTTGGTGTCCTGGTACTCGTCGACCATCACATGGCGGAAGCGGCGGCGGTAGTGCTCGGCGACGTCCGGGAACGCCTGGAGCAGGTGGACCGTCGTCATGATGATGTCGTCGAAGTCCAGCGCGTTGGCCTCGCGCAGCCGCGCCTGGTACATCGCGTACGCCTGGGCCAGGGTCTTCTCGAAGCCGTCGGCGGCCTGGCCGGCGAAGGTCTCCTCGTCTATCAGCTCGTTCTTCAGGTTGGAGATCTTGGCGCTGAAGGACTTCGGCGGATAGCGCTTGGGGTCGAAGTCGAGGTCGCGGCAGACCAGGGCCATCAGCCGCTTGGAGTCGGCCGCGTCGTAGATCGAGAACGACGAGGTGAAGCCGAGCTTCTTGGACTCGCGGCGCAGGATCCGGACACAGGCGCTGTGGAAGGTCATCACCCACATCGCGTGCGCGCGCGGGCCGACCAGCTGCTCGACGCGCTCCTTCATCTCGCCCGCGGCCTTGTTGGTGAAGGTGATCGCGAGGATCTGGCCGGGGTGGACGCCGCGGGTGGCCAGCAGATGGGCGATGCGGTGGGTGAGCACCCGGGTCTTGCCGGAGCCCGCGCCGGCCACGATGAGCAGCGGGGAGCCCGCGTGGACCACGGCCGCCCGCTGGTTCTCGTTCAGCCCCTCCAGGAGGGTCGCCGGGTCGACCACCGGGCGCGGGGCGCCGTCCCGGTAGTACGCGTCGTGGCTCGGGGGCGCGTCGAAACGGCCCTGGAAGAGGTCGTCCGGCACCTCCTCGCGGACCGGGCCGTCCTCGGGCGGCGGCGGGTGCTCCTCCTCCGAGGGCTGGAGGTCCGCCAGGAAGCTGTCGTCAAAGAGGCTGCTCATCGTCTCCCGAGTCTAGGACCCCGGTCCGACACCGCGCTGCCGCCTCCGGAGAGAGGGCCCGGCGATTACGCAGCGTGAAGGTCACGGGAATGTATCGGGCCTGTCCGACATCAACCTTCCCAGCCGTCCCGGGAGTTGGCTAGCGTGCCGCCTCAACCGGGGAACGCCACCGTCCGGGGACCGCCCCCGTCCGGAACGATCCGGAAGGAGGTGTCGGCCTTGCCCTCCCACCGCAAGCCGCGCACCCGCATCCGTACGACCGCGCCCGCCGTGGGCATCACCACGGCCGCGCTCGCCTCGATGGGCCTGCTGGCCCAGAGCGCGGACGCCGCGCCCGGACGGCCCGGCCCGACCGTCGAGGACGTCCAGCGCAAGGTCGACGACCTGTACCGGCAGGCGGGCGGCGCCACCGAGCGGTACAACCGGGCCAAGGAGTCCACCGAGCGCGAGCGCACCCGGGCCGACGGCCTGCTGGACGAGGTCGCCCGGGGGACGGCCCGGCTCAACGACACCCGCCGGACGCTCGGGAACTACGCGGCCGAGCAGTACCGCACCGGCGGCATGGCCTCCACCGTGACGCTGCTGACGGCGGACGACCCGCAGACGTTCTTCGACCGCGACCACCTGATGAAGCGGCTGACCGGCCGCGAGGAGCGGGCGCTGCGGGACTTCGAGACCGAGCGCGCGGCCAACGCCGCCAGGCGCGCCGAGGCGACCCGGAGCCTCGCCCGGCTGACCGCCTCGCAGGAGGCGCTGCGCACCGGCAAGCGGGACGTCCAGGCGAAGCTGGCCGCCGCGCGGTCGCTGCTCGACCGGCTGACCGCGCGGGAGAAGGCGCGGCTGGCGGAGCTGGAGCGGAAGAAGGAGGCCGAGGCCCGGCGCAGGGCCGAGGAGCTGGCGGCGCGGCAGGCGGCGGCGAAGAAGGCCGCGGCGCGGGCGGCGGCCGACGCGGCGGCGCGGACCGGATCCGGTACGGGTGGATCCGGTACGGGTGGATCCGGTACGGGTGGATCCGGTACGGGCTCGTCGACCACCCCGCCCGCCCCCGCCCCCACCGGCACGGCCGAGGCGTCGAAGGCCCTGGCGTTCGCGCGGGCCCAGCTCGGCAAGCCGTACGTGTGGGGCGCGACCGGGCCGTCCTCGTACGACTGCTCCGGCCTCACCCAGGCCGCCTGGAGGGCCGCCGGGGTGGATCTGCCGCGGACCACCTGGGACCAGGCCAAGACCGGCACCCCGGTCGCCACGGCCGATCTGCGCCCCGGTGACCTGGTGTTCTTCTACGACGACATCAGCCATGTCGGGGTGTACGTCGGCGACGGCATGATGATCCACGCGCCGAAGCCGGGCGCGTACGTGCGCGAGGAGTCGATCTACTCCATGCCGATCCACGGGAGCGTGCGGCCGGGCTGACTCCCCGGCCGGGCGCGGCTCAGGTCCACAGGGTGGCGATGAAGATGTTCGCGACCGTCAGCCCGCCGACCGCGCCGAACAGGGCCTTCTCGACCTTCTCGTCGTCGCGCTTGACGTAGACCAGGCCGAGCACGACCACCAGGACGGCCAGCTTGAGGCCGATCTTGGCGGTGTTCACGGAGTTGTCGTCGGCCTGGTTCAGGCCGACCAGGGCGACGCCGGTGACCAGCATGGTCAGCGCGCCGTGCAGCATCGCGGGCACGAACCGGGCGGTCCCCGCACCCATCGCCTTCATCTGCGTCAGGAAGCCGCCGAGCAGCGAGGCGATGCCGATGATGTGCAGGGCGACGAAGACATTGATGAGTACGTCCATGGTGTCGGAGCCTAGCCACCGCGCCGGACGGGCCGGCAGGCAGGTCGTCCCGTCCGCCCGACGGGCCCCGGACGGCCCCTAGCACGCTCGGGAGGGCCGCCGGGTCTCCTCCGTCTCCTCGGTCACAGCCGCACGGCGAAAGCGTGCGGGTTCATCGGCGTACCGGTCACCTCCGGTCGCACAGTCGCCGGATGTGAGCACTTCTCATCAGTTCATCGCTCGACCGTGTCACTCAGGTTTAGCGTCCTCCCCCAGGTGACCGACTCCCCACCGCCGCCCCCCACGGGGCGGTCATCGGTCACCACGCCGAGAGATCCGGCGGCGGGCCGTCCCCCCTGTGCGGTCCGTCGCCGGATGCGAACGGAAGGACGTGAAGGCCCCCGTGGCTGCACATCGAAAGCCCAGGCAGCATCCGCTCACCGGCCCCGCCGCCCGCACGGCGGCGACGCTGGCGCTGGCCGGAGCCGCCACCGCCACCGCCTTCGAGGGGACCGGCCACGCCGAGCCCCGGCTGACCCCGGCCCAGGTCAAGGCCAAGGTGGACAGCCTGTACCGCGACGCCGAGGTGGCCACCGAGGCGTACGACGGCACGAAGGAGAAGGCCGACGCCACCCAGAAGTCGGTGGCCGCGCTGCAGGACGAGACGGCCCGCAAGACCGACCGGCTCAACCTCGCCCGCAACGCGCTGGGCTCCATCGCCACCGCGCAGTACCGCACCGGCGGGGTCGCCCCCACGCTCCAGCTGATGCTCTCCTCCGACCCGCAGCGGTTCCTGGACGACGCTGCCTTCCAGGAGCGCGCGGGAGACCGTACGGCGAACGCGGTGGCCGGGGTGCGCACACAGCTCGCCGAGCTCAAGCGGCTGCACACCGCCGCCGACGGCCGCCTCGCCGAGCTGCGCGGGCAGCAGGCCGAGCTCAAGCGGCAGAAGGAGACCATCCAGTCGAAGATCGACTCGGCACGGGCGCTGCTCACCCGGCTCACCGCCGACCAGCGGGCCGCGTACGAGGACCAGGACGGCGGCGGCCGGGCCGACTCCTCCGCCGCCAGCCGGGGCGACCGCTCCCCGGCCCCCGCGCCCTCCTCCGACGGGCTGCTCCCGGCCCCGAGCGGCCGTGCCGCCGCTGCCGTGGCGTACGCGTACGCGGCGCTCGGCAAGCCGTACGTGTGGGGCGCGACCGGGCCGTCCTCGTACGACTGCTCCGGCCTCACCCAGGCCGCCTGGAACGCGGCGGGCGTCTCGCTGCCCCGGACCACCTACACCCAGATCAACTCCGGCACCCGGGTCTCCCGCTCCCAGCTGGCCCCCGGTGACCTGGTGTTCTTCTACTCGGGGATCAGCCACGTCGGGCTCTACATCGGCGGCGGCCAGATGATCCACGCGCCGCACCCGGGAGCGCCGGTGCGGATCGCGCCGATCGACCAGATGCCCTTCGCGGGGGCGACCCGGCCCGCGTGAGGTGCGGCGCGGAGCAGCCGCCGTACGCCGTGGGCCCTCGGCCGTACGCCGTGGACCGAACGCCGTGGGCCGCCAGTCAGACGCCGTTGGCCGGGGTGACCTTGCCGCCCTGGCCCAGCTCCTTGGTGAGCCAGCGGAACACGTCGGGCACCTGGCGCTCCCAGACGCTGCTGCGGTGGCCGCCGCCGCTGAGCCGGACCACGTGGACGGTGGTCGGGGCCTTGGCGGCCTTGCGCAGCGCCACCCCGTCGTTGTAGCCGTCGCCCGCCTCGCCGGAGACGAACAGCGAGGTCAGCGGCGGGGTCTTGGCGTTCTTGAGGATCCACAGCGGGTTCGACTCACGGCGCAGGGTCGGGTCGTGCGCGGTGATCGAGGCGCCCTCGGCGGCCGGGTCGTTGTAGCCGGAGAGGTCGACTCCGGCGCGGTAGCGGTCGGGGTGCGAGACGGCGAGCCGGGCGGCGCAGTGGCCGCCCGCCGAGTACCCGGCGACGGCCCAGCCCTCCGGCCCGGTGGCGGCCCGGAAGTTGTCGGTGACCATCTTGCGCACGTCGACGCTGATCCAGGTGTCGGCGTTGACGATGCCCGGCACGTTGGCGCAGCCGGTGTCACGGCCGTCCAGCAGCGTGGTGCGCGGCGAGACCAGGATGAACGGCGCGACCTCGCCCCGCTCCATCATCGGCTTCAGCTGCCGCTGGGTGTGCAGCGAGCCGAACCAGGCGCCGATCGACCCCGGGTAGCCGGGCAGCAGCTCGACCACGGGGAAGGTCTTGTCCTTGTACGCGGGGTCGTTGTACTGCGGCGGGAGCCAGACCGCGACATCGCCCTCCACCCCGGAGATCGCGCCCCGGAGCGTGGTCTTCATGACGCCGTCGCCGACCTTGCCCTTGTACTCCTTGAAGTGCTGCTTGACCTTGGGCGCGGAGGCCGCCTTCTTGCCGCCGGTGCCGTCGGGGCCGAGGTCGGGGGCGGCGGTGACGTGGTTGCCGGTGCCGAGCAGGTCGTCCCAGTTGTCGTAGAGCCCGTTGGCGTTGTTGACCATCACGAAGACCACCAGGACGGCGGTGAACTGCGCGAACACCAGCATGGACAGCCGTGCGGCCCCGCGCACCACGGCCGGGCCGCGGACCTTGCTCCACAGGAACAGGGGCAGCAGCAGGGCCGCCGCCGCCACGACGACGGCGGTCAGCAGGAAGGGGGTACCGGTCAGGCTCATCACGCACGGGAAGAGCCGGTTGAGTGAACCGGAGTTGCCCCGCTTTGCGAGGGCTTTACCCTTCGGGTACTTGCCCCGCACTCCACGGGCCCGCCGACCACCCCGCTCAGCCAGCGGAACACCTGCGGCACCAGGGGCCGCCAGGTGGTGAGGCGGTGGCCGCCGGAGGTCCGGACGACGGTGACGGCGGTCGGCGCGTGCGCGGCGGCCCGCAGCGCGAGCCCGTCGTCGTAGCCGTCCTTGGGCTCGCCGGTGAGATAGAGCGAGGTGAGCGGCGGGCGCCTGGCGTGGCGGAGCATCCACAGCGGGTCGGTGGCGCGCCGCAGCGCCGGGTCGTGGGCGGTGATCGAGTCGGGCTCGGCGGCCGGGTCGTTGTAGCCGGAGAGGCCGACGCCCGCGCGGTAGCGGTCCGGGTGCGCGACGGCGAGCCGGGCGGCGCAGTGGCCGCCGGCCGAGAACCCGGCGACGGCCCAGCCCGCCGCGTCCTTGCGGGCCCGGAAGCTGTCGGTCACCGCCTTGCGCACGTCCACGCTCAGCCAGCTGTCGGCGTCGACCACGCCCGGTACGTTGGCGCAGCCCGTGTCCTTGCCGGGCAGCAGCGTGGTGCGCGGCGAGACCAGGATGAACGGGGTGACCTCGCCCCGCTCCATCATCGGCTTGAGCTGCGTCTGCGCGTCGAGGCTGTTCCACCAGTCCCGGGCCGAGCCCGGGTACCCGGCGAGCAGCTCGACGACCGGGAAGCGCTTGTCGCGGTAGGCGGGGGCGCCGTACTGCGGCGGCAGCCACACGTACACCTCGCCCTCGGCGCCCGACACCCGCCCCTTGAGGTGGGCGAGCCGCAGCCCCGGTCCGAGGTCGGGGTCGCCGGTGACGTCGGCGAACGACTGCGGCACGGGCGGCGAGTCCCCCATGTTCCGCCCGCCCGTCCCGTCGGCGCCCAGGTCCGGGGCGGCGGTGACATGACTCTCGGTGCCGAGCAGATCGCCCCAGCTGTCGTACAGCCCGTACTGGTCGTTGACGGCCACGAACACCGCGAGGACGGCGCTGACCTGCGCCACGACAACCATCCCGAGCCGCACCCCACCCCGCACGACCCGATGCCCCCGCACCCGCCCCCACCACACGAGCGGAACGACCACGGCGAGCACGACCGCGCCCCACACGAAGAGGAGGACAGGGGTTCCGGTCAGGCTGGTCACGTGGGAGGAGAGGGTGAGGGGGGTGTCCTGGTTGACTGGTTTGCCGGGTTTTTACGTGCGCGGGCTCGCGGGCGGGGAGCAGTGGAGGGCGCCCGTCACCACAGCGGTGAACCTGGTGAGGAGCTCCTTCGCCGGCAGCAGGCCCGCCGCCTTCCGCTCGGCCGGGTCCCACGGGTAGGCGTTGTCGTCCACGGTGACGAAGACCGGCCCGCCCGGGCAGTCGAGCCTGGTCGCCCCGGCGGCGGGCAGCCCTTGGGACAGCAGAGGATCCCGCACCGCCGCGAAGCGGGCGTACGGCCCGTGCTGGTCGTCGGCGAACGCGAGGTCGCATATCCATGCCTTGCCGAGCTCGCCGGTGAACCCGGCGCGAGTGGCACGGCCGCCTTGGCCGGTCACCGCAGGGATGGTGAAGCCCGGCAGGTCACAGACCTGCGCGAACCCGGCCGATGAGGTCCGGGGACGGGCGAGTTCGGCCCGGCTTCCCTTGGTCTGGCAGCCCGCGTCGGCGGCCGTGGACTCGGCGGCGGCGGTGAGCAGCCTCGCGAGTGCCCCTTCGTCGGCCGCGCCACCCGACACGGAGGCCACCACCGCGACCTTGGCGTCCGTCCCGTCGCTCGGCACACCCTGTGGAACGCGGCAGCCGGAGGGCAGCACGGCCCAGCCTCCCCGCCCGTCGGCACCCCCGGCCACCGGGCCGGTGAACAGGCGCAGAGTGGACGACGCCGCCCACTCCCCCATGGCGAAGGGGTACTTGGCGGGCTCGGCGGCCACCCGGACCGTGACCGTCGACTCACCGCCGACGAGCAGGCCCGACCTCTTCACCGTGCACACCGTGTCCGTACCGGAGGCCGACAGCCGGCCGGAGCCGTCGAGCACGTCCTCGACGTCGGAGGACTTCAGCCAGCCTCCGCACAGCCGGTCCGCCCCGAACACATTGGTGTTGAAGCCGATGTGGAGTCCGCCCAGCACCAGCGCGACCAGCGCCACGCCCCACACCCATTTCATCCCGGTCGTACCTGGGACCATCCGGATGGCCATCGGCTACTCCCAACCCAGGTAGGCGGCGGCGTCCGCCCTCGACGAGGTGTAGGACTGCTTGGCCTCGCGACGCATCGCCTGCCACGCGTCCCAGTTCGGGTCGCCCTTGGTGTTCGTCTCGTCGTTGACGTCCACGTGGTGGTCCCTGGCCCAGCAGTCGATGTACGAGTAGGTCCCGGTGATGCCCGACGAGTACTGGTGGGTGTTCATCTCCTGCGCCTTGGCCTGGGCGGTCGCGATGACGTCCTTCGACCACTCGTAGGTGGCCGCGTCGATGAGGCGCTGCGTCGTGTCGCCGAGGTAGGGAAGACCGGTCACCGGGGCGCCCGCGAAGTGGTAGGCGTACTTGGCCATGTCATTGGCCGCCTGGATCTTGCCGCTGCGCTCGTCGAAGATGACGTCGGATCCGATGGAGTTCATCGCGCCCATCACCGAGCCCATCTCGCTCGCCGGGTTCTTCCAGCGCTCGTAGCCCTCACCTCCCGTGTGCGGGGCGTTGGCCAACTGGTCCATCGCGTACTGCTGCTGGGTGTCGTAGAGCAGCGAGAACGTCTGGGAGTCCGACGAGGCGCCGCGCATCACCCGCATCAGGGTGCCCTTGCTGACCGTGATCCCCGCGTCGTCGCCCTGGGTCCAGATGCCGTCGAGACCGCCCGGGCTGCCGTACTTCGAGCCGCTCTCGGCCAGGATGTGATGCGTGTCCTGCACGTAGTCGGCCAAGGCATGGCCGAGACTCTTCTGCATGTCGGCGTCGATCTTCTCGCCGCCGAGGCCCGCGTCGAGCGTCTTCAGCATGTCCTGCATGACCCGCGCCTGGGGCGCGGAGTGCGGGCCGGGCCGGTCGCCGCGCTCACCGTCCTGCAGGGGCGGATGGCCGGTGGTGGCCGCTTCCAGCGCCTGGCCGAGGCCCGCGCGGCTGGTCGGGTTGTCGTAGTCCACCGGCGCCGCGACACCCGTGGTGTACGAGTGGTTCGGCCAGTGGCGGGCGCCGTCGCCGCTGCCCACCAGGTATTTGAGGTGGTCGTTGTTCACGTGGTCGGCGCCCGTGCCGTTGCCGGCCGGGTCGAAGAACGCGGTGGCCGCGTCCGGGTTCTTGCTCATCACGCCGAGCAGCGTGTCGACCGGGTCCGGCTCGATGCCCTTGTAGTCCGCGCCCCACACCTTGAAGACGTTCTGGTCCTTCTTCTCGGCGGCGATCATCTGGTCGGCCAGCGCGTACAGGAACTGGTCGTCGTAGGGGGCGTCCGCATGGCCCATGAGGCTGGCCAGCACCTGGTAGCCGTGCAGCGGCCTCAGATCGTCCCCGTAGTTGTGGACCCCCGCCTTCTCCATCCCCTCCATCCAGTCCTTGTAGAACTTCCCGTCCGGACTGTTCAGCCACTGCTTGTACTTCTCCGACCCCGGCGGCGCCTCCGCGACCTTGCCCGGGACCGTCGTCGCCGTGGCCAGGGAGTTGGCGAAGCCGCGTTCCAGGGCCGCGTAGTCCTTGCCGTGGTCCTTGTCCGAGAGCGCCCAGTCGTTCACGTGCCGGGTGAACTGGATCGCCCCGTCCGGGCCCAGGCTCTGCAGCACGGTCTGGGTGAAGACCTTGTCGTGCTCGTTGTCCCGGAACAGCGACTCGGCCTCGGCCAGCTCCTCCGGGGTCAGCTTGTGGCCGTCGTTGACCTTGTCGGCCAGCTGGATCATCGCCTTGGCCTCGTAGAACTCCACGTCGCCGCTGGCCTTGGCGTTGAAGCTGTTGGGCGCGCCGTCCAGCGGGTCCGTGTCGGCGCCGACCGCCTCCAGGGCGATCTTCACTCCCTGGTCCGCGTCGTTCATGGCGGACACCGCCTGGGCGATGTGCTGCGACCAGGAGCTCTCCACCTGGCGGAAGTCCGGGTCGTGCCGGATCGAGTTGGCCGCCTCCGCGCTGACCTTGCTGAAGTCGAAGGTCGCGCCGCCCGTCTCGGAGACCTTCATCCCCGCCTTGACGGCGTCGTCCCGCGCCGACTCCACGCGCTTCTTCAGGTCCACGAACTGGTCGTGGGCGTCGCGCAGCAGGGACGCGACGGCCTTGGCCTCGGTCTGGGCCGCGACGTACTGCGCGTGCGTGGTCGCGAAGTTGGGCCGCGAGTAGAGCGACGCCTCACCGGTCCAGGTGCCGTTCAGACTGACGCTCTGGACCTGGGCCCCGTACCGCTCCGCCAGCTTCTTGAGCTCGCCCGCCATCTCGTCCCACTTGCCCGCGGCCGTGGAGAGCTGCGAGAAGTCGGTCTTCATGATCAGTTCGTAGGTCAGCATGGCGGGGCTCCTACGGCTGGACCGGCGGCGGCGAGATCTGGTTGAGCGAGGACGGTCTGAGCACACTGAAGTCGTTGCCCACGCCGATGTCGTTGTTCCGGAACAGGTTCGACGTGCCGCGCAGCGCGGCCTTCTCCCCGGCCAGCCGGCCCAGTAACGCGGTGACCGACTTGCCCCAGTTCTCCTGTGCCTTCGTCAGCCCCGCCGCCGCGGCCCAGCCCGCGAGCGCCTTGGCCGCCGTCGCGTTCGTCTCGTCCGTCCAGGCCCCGGCCTTCTTCGTGTTGGGCTCGAAGTCGGTCTCGATGTCATTGGCGGCGGCCGTCTTGCGCGCGGGGCTGGAGTTCAGGTCCTTGTCGCCGCCCGGCGACGGCGGGAACGGCCCGTCGTAGGCCCCGTCCAGCCGCATGCTCCCCGGCTGCCGTGCGGCAGCCGCCTTGCTCGACGCCCACTCCTCGTCAAAGCCCATGGACGGTCCCTCCCCCGTGTCCGACGATCTTTTCGCATCGTAACCACCGTGCAAGGAGCGCACGTCGGGTTTTGACGCCGTCCTGACAAACCTGGTTCCCGAGCCGCCCGGCCCCCGGCCCGACCGCGACCGGAGCCGGGCCCGACCGCGACCGCACCCCCGTGTCGCCCCGGTGTCTCACCCGGCCCGCCCGATCCCCCTCAGACCAGCCGTCGCGCCGTCGCCCACCGCGTCAGCTCGTGCCGGTTGGAGAGCTGGAGCTTGCGCAGGACCGCCGAGACGTGCGACTCCACCGTCTTCACCGAGATGAAGAGCTGCTTGGCGATCTCCTTGTACGCGTAGCCGCGCGCGATCAGCCGCAGCACCTCCCGCTCGCGCTGGGTGAGCCGGTCCAGGTCCTCGTCGACCGGGGGCGCGTCCGTGGACGCGAAGGCGTCCAGGACGAAGCCCGCGAGCCGCGGCGAGAACACCGCGTCGCCGTCCTGCACCCGGAAGATCGAGTCGACCAGATCGGTGCCGGTGATCGTCTTGGTCACATAGCCGCGCGCACCGCCCCGGATCACCCCGATCACGTCCTCCGCCGCGTCCGACACGGACAGCGCGAGGAAGCGCACCGGCCGCTCGGCGTCGGCCATCAACGGGGCCGAGCGCCGCAGGACTTCCACCCCGCCGCCGCCCGGGAGGTGCACGTCGAGCAGCACGACCTCCGGCCGGGTCGCCGTGATCACGGTGATCGCCTGGTCGACGTCGGCGGCCTCGCCCACCACCTCGACACCGGTCTCCTCGGTGCGGCCGATCTCGGCCTGGACCCCGGTGCGGAACATCCGGTGGTCGTCGACCAGGACGACCCGTACCCGCCGCTCGGCGCCGCCCCCGGCTCCCTGGGTCTGCTCCGTCGTCATCCGTCCGCCCTCTCCATCTCCAGCTCGACCTCGGTGCCCCCGCCGGGCACCGGACGCAGCCGCGCCGTTCCACCGTTGCGCTGCATCCGGCCGATGATCGATTCTCGTACGCCCATGCGGTCGTCCGGTACCGCGTCCAGGTCGAAGCCGGGGCCCCGGTCCCGCACCGACACGAAGACCGTGCGGCCCTCGACCTCCGCGTAGACCTGGACGGCGCCGCCCTCGCCACCGTACTTGGCAGCGTTGACCATCGCCTCGCGCGCGGCCTGCATCTGTGCCGACAGCCGGTCGTCGAGCGGGCAGTCGCCCACCACCACGACCTCCAGCGGCACCCCGTGCTTGTCCTCGACCTCGGCGGCGGCCTTCTTCACCGCCTCCGCCAGGGTCTGCGGTTCCTCCTCCTCGTCCTTGCCGCGGCCCTCCGGCTTGTAGAGCCAGGCGCGCAGCTCCCGCTCCTGGGCCCGCGCGAGCCGGCGCACCTCCCCCACGTTCTCCGCGTTGCGCTGGATCAGCGTGAGGGTGTGGAGCACCGAGTCGTGGACGTGGGCGGCCACTTCGGCGCGCTCCTGGGCCCGGATGCGCATCAGCCGCTCCTCGGAGAGGTCCTGGGTCATCCGCACCAGATAGGGGCCCGCCAGCAGGGCTATGCCCGCGATGACGGCGAGCGCGGCCGTGAGCACATTGCCGAGCTGGGCGGCCGAGCCGCGCACCACCACGAACCCCGTGAAGCCCGCGCCGACCAGCGCCACCCCGGCCAGTCCCCGGGCCAGCGGCAGCAGCCTGCTCCGCCGGGCGCCCTCGGTCCAGCGGGCCCGCCGGGCGTTGTCCGCCTGCCGCCACACCAGGATCACACCGGCGCCGACCAGCAGCGTCGGCCAGATGTAGGGACTGGCCCAGCCGCCCACGTCCACCTTGGTGGCGAAGACGGCCGCGCCTATGCACAGCGCGATCAGGGCGACGATCTGGCCTTTGTCCGGCTTGCGCAGCCTGCGCCGGCCGTCCGCGCTGACCTCGAACGCCGAGCGCGGCTCCGCCGTGCCGCCCAGGCCCAGCGGGACCACGAACCAGAACACCGCGTAGAGCAGGGCCCCCAGGCCGTCGACCCCGAACAGGACGAGGAAGACGATCCGCACCCACACCACGGGCAGCCCGAGGTGTCCGGCGAGGCCGCGCGCCACGCCACCGAGCATCCGCCCCTCGGCCGAGCGGTAGAGCTTGCGCACGGGGGGTTCGTCGGCCTCGGGAGGCGCGGTTCGGGAAGCGGCGACTGGCATGCACCGATCGTCACACGTCCGAACGGGTGCGGGCATCAGGGTAAGCCCCGAGGACGTCCCCGATCCGTGATCCCCGCGCGGGGGAGGCCCGCTCCCCCGCGCGAGGGAGACGCCCCGCCGGATCGTCCGGCTCGGTCGGCCGCACCGGGCCGCTCCCCCGCGCGAGGGAGACCCCCTCCCCGTTCCCGGGGAGACCCGCTCCCCCGCCGGTCGGCCCGGTTCCCCCCGTCAGGGGGAGGCCCCGGCCCCCGCATCAGGGCAATCTCAGGGAGAGGCCAGGGTCGGGGCGGGTGCCGGAGGCCCGCGGCGGCCGTCACCATGGACTCATGACTCAGCCGACCGAGACCCCCGTCGCGCCGCCGGACCAGGCGGCCACCGCGCCCCAGCTGCGCCGCAGTGGCCGCAACAAGGTGATCGGCGGCGTGTGCGGCGGGCTCGGGCGGTACTGCGACATCGACCCGGTGATCTTCCGGATCGCGCTGGGCGTGCTGACCGTCATCAGCGGGCTCGGGCTGGTCTTCTACGGCTTCGCGTGGCTGCTGCTGCCGCTGGACGGCGAGGAGGAGAACGAGGGGCGGCGGCTGCTCACCGGGCGGGTGGAGGGCCCCGCGCTGGCGGCGGTGCTGATGGCGCTCGCGGGCTGCGGCATCTTCCTGTCCACGCTGAACAACGGCTCGGTGATGGCCTTCGCGGGCCAGCTGGCCCTGGCGGTGGCGGGCGTGGCCGTCTGGTCCCAGCGCCGCTCGGTCGCGCCCGCCGACGCCGTACCGGACCCGGCGGCCGACGGGACCGCCCCCGGCGCCGCCCCCCAGACCCTGGTCCTCGGGGACGCGCCGCCCGAGACCAAGGCGCCGCCCACCCCGGCCTCGCCCTCCTGGTGGCGCGACCCGATCGTCAAGGACGGCACCACGGGCCCGGTCGGCACCGGCTATCTGTGGGGCGCCGAGGACGCCGACCCGGTGCCGCCCGCCGGAGCCCGCGAGCGGGACCCCAAGGCGGCGGCCCGCGCCGGGAAGGCGGCCGACCGGGCCACCCGGGGGCCGCGGCCGATCGGCGGGCTCGTCTTCCTGCTGGCGCTGCTCGCGGGCGGCATCGCCACCTCGGTGGGCTGGGACCACCGGCCGCTGGGCACCACGCTCCAGATCGGGCTGACCGCCGCGCTGGCCGTGTTCGGCCTGGGCCTGGTGATCAGCGCGTTCGTGGGCCGCACCGGGTTCGGGACGCTGTTCGCGGCGGTGGCGACGGCGGCCCTGCTCGCCGGGGCCTCGGCGCTGCCCAAGACCATCGACACGCACTGGACCAGGACGGACTGGACGCCCACCGCCGTCACCGCCGTACAGCCGTCGTACGCGCTGGGCACCGGTGAGGGCACGCTCGATCTGACCCGGGTCGCGGTGCCCGCCGGGCAGAGCGTGAGCACGCGCGCGGAGGTGGCGGCGGGGCGGCTCAGGGTCGTCGTGCCCGAGGACGTCACGGTGAAGGCGCGCATCAGCGTGGGCCTCGGTGATGTGCAGCTGCCCAGCGAAGCCCCCGAGGACATCGACATCCACCCCGACCAGAAGCGGACCGTGACCCTCTTCCCGCCCGCCGGAGTCACCCCGTCCGGCACCCTCGATCTCGAACTGCACGTCTCGCTCGGTCAGGTGGAGGTGGCCCGTGCCGCGTCATGAGTTCCGGCCCGGACGGCTGGTCGCGGGCACCGCGGCGCTCGTCACCGCCGCCCTCTTCGCGGGCGACGCGGCGGACGCCTGGCACACGCCCTGGTACGTGGTGATCCCGACGATGTGCGCCGGTCTCGCCCTGGCGGGCCTCGCCAGCTGGATCGCCTACGGGGTGCGCAGACGGCGGCGCGCCGCGAGCCAGGCGTCGGCGGAGAGCAGCGGCGTCCCGGCCAGCACCAGCGGCAGCCAGGCCATCAAGTAGGCGAGGTCGTTCCCGTAGTAGTACGGGGTGGTGGCCCAGCTGACGGTCAGCCAGAGGCTGAGCGAGATCAGGGCGCCACCGGCCGCGGCGAGCCGCCCGAAGAGGCCGACGAGGATCCCGAGTCCGACGGCGATCTCGCCGAGGGCGATGGCGTACCCGAAGCCGACCGGGGCCTTGAGGGCGAGGTCGACGAGGGCGGGGATCGCGGCGCTGTCGCGCACCGAGTGCATCAGCTCCCCGATCGAGCCGCTGCCGCTCGCCTTGAGGGTGGTGGTGCCGCCGGTGAGCTTGTCGAACCCGGCGTAGACGAAGGTGACGCCGAGGAAGACGCGCAGCGGCAGCAGCGCGTACTTGCCCGCGGTGGCCCGCAGCCCCGCCGTGGTGGCCGTCCCGCCTCGCGTCCGGGTGAGATTTCCGTGTGCCATCGCCGATCCCGCCTTCCGTGTCCCCTGTCACCAGACCATACGTACGGGAGGTACAGGCGGCTCAACCGGTTCACGTGTCAACTTCCCGTCGCGGCGGGCGGCGGGCGCGGGGGGGGCGAGGTTCCGGCCCTGCGGTCGGCGGGCGCGCGGGCGTCCGGGCGCGGGGCGGGTCAGTCCGTGACGACGTCGATGGCGACCCGGTTGGTCTCGACGCCCGCCGCCGTGACCACCCGCACCTCGACCCGGCCGGGCTCGACGTCCACCGGCACCGGCACGGTGAGCACGGTGTCGCTGGGGTTGGCGAAGCCGCCGGTGACCGGGATCAGCGGGACGTGGACGTGGACCGCCCCGATCCGTACGACCATCCGGGCGAGCCGGTCCGGGGTGCCCGCGCCGGGCGGGACGAACCCGGCGCCCCGGATCTCGATGTCGTCGCCGGTGCGGATCGGCGCGTCCAGGTCGCCCGCCTCGCGCGCCCGGACCACCGAGAGGACCACGGGCCGCCCGCCCTCGGCGTACTTCCCGGCGAGATAGGTGACGGACGAGACCGCCACGAGCAGGGCCAGCGCCCACGGCAGGTCGGGCAGCTGCTCGGGCCGCCGGGCCAGCCGTACGGCGGCGAACAGCACGGCGACGCCGGAGACCAGGACGTACTGCACATCGGCGAAGCTGCCGCGCCCGGCGTCGTCGGTGAGCAGGTCGGCGGCGCGCGGGCGCTCCGCGCGCACCTTCTGCAGCCGCTGCCCCGCCACCCGGACGACCACCACCCGGCGCACCACCACGGCGACCGCGCCGACGAGCGCGACCACCGACAGGAGCCCGTCGCCGCGCGCCAGCCGCAGCCCGGAGATCAGCGCCTCGCGCTCTTCGGCGCCGGACGCCCCGGCCAGCCGCAGCGAGAGGACGAGGACCGCGAAGACGACGAGCAGCAGCCAGGCGGCGGCCACCGCGCGCGAGGTGGAGAGCCGGTTGTCCTCGCCGACCACGGGCGCGAGCAGCCCGCCGCGCGCCCGGTGCAGCCATCCCGCGCCGGTGAGCGCTCCCGCCACGAGGAGCGCGGCCAGCAGTCCGGCGGTCCTGGCGGAGGTCCAGCCGGTGCCGATGGCGGTGGACGCCTCGGCCAGGGCGAGCGTGCCGACGCTCCCCCACACCAGGACGAGGGTGGCCCGCCAGACCGCTGCGGGCCATGCCTGACCGGCCTCCCGGCCGTGTTCGGCGAGGGCCCGGGCGGACTGGGTGAGCTCGTCCGACACCCACTGCCGGGAGGCTCCGGCGGAGTGCGCGACGGCGGCGGGCAGCCCTTCCCCGGCGGCGAAGCCGTCCCGTTTGGCCAGGAACGCCGCCACCGCGCGCCGGTGGCCGTCCCGCGCCCCGGGGCCGCAGTCACCACCGCATTGCCGAGCCTCCTGCACCGCCACGGAATTCTCGCCCTTCGCTCAAGTCATGTCAGCTGACTGCGCATTGTGCCGTACGCGGGGCTCCGCCCGGCGGGCAGGGGGACGCGGCGGGAGTGATTGACGCACCATCAAATTGACGTACTACGACAGGAGTTCGGGCTCCGCGGTGCTGATCTGCCGCCACAGCGGCTGGTAGTTGATCCAGGCGACCAGGTCGCTGCCGAGCTGGTCGCGGGTGAGCACCGCGTCCCGCCGGTCGATCAGCACCGGCTTCCCGGCGGCCCGCGCGGCGAGCTGCACCTGGCTGCACCGCTCCATCGAGATGAACCACCAGGCCGCCGCGTCCACCGAGTCGCCCACCGTCAGCAGCCCGTGGTTGCGCAGCACGACCGCCTTGTACGCGCCGAGCGCCGCGGCGATCCGGCGGCCCTCCTCGGCATCGACGACGACCCCCGTGTACGCGTCGAACAGCGCGTGGTCCTCGAAGAAGGCGCACGCCTCCTGGGTGTACGGCTCGACCAGCTCGCCCAGCGCGGCCAGCGCCCGGCCGTGCAGCGAGTGCGTGTGCGCCACCGCGACGACGTCGGGCCGGGCCCGGTGCACCTCGGCGTGGACCGCGAAGGCCGCCTGGTTGACGTGGTGGCGGCCCCGGACGACCTGGCCCGCCCCGTTCACCAGCACCAGTTCGCCCGCGGTGACCTGGGCGAACGGGATGCCGAACGGGTTCACCCAGTAGCAGTCCTCGAACTCGGGGTCGCGCGCGGTGATGTGCCCGGAGACCCCGTCCTCGTAACCGAACCGGCCGAACAGCCGGAGCGCGCCCGCCAGCCGCTCCTTGCGGTGGCGCCGCTCGTCGGCGGGGTCCTCGTGCACGGGCGGCAGCGAGAACTGGAGCTGGTCCACGGGTATCGGGGCGGGCGCCGCCGGGATCTCGGTCATGGCCGGAAGTTACCGCGTGGTCGCGCAAGTTGACAGGGGCGGGCGCGGGCGCGGAAAGCGGCGCCGCCGCCCCGGGATCCGGGACGGCGGCGCCGTGTCCTGCGCTGAGGGGATCACTCCCACTCGATGGTGCCCGGCGGCTTGCTCGTCACGTCGAGGACCACGCGGTTCACATCGGCGACCTCGTTGGTGATGCGCGTCGAGATCTTGGCGAGCACGTCGTACGGCATGCGCGTCCAGTCCGCCGTCATGGCGTCCTCGGAGGAGACCGGGCGCAGCACGATCGGGTGGCCGTAGGTGCGGCCGTCGCCCTGGACGCCGACCGAGCGGACGTCGGCGAGCAGCACGACCGGGCACTGCCAGATCTCGCGGTCCAGACCGGCCGCCGTCAGCTCCTCGCGGGCGATGGCGTCGGCCTCGCGCAGCAGGTCGAGGCGGTCCTTGGTGACCTCGCCGACGATCCGGATGCCCAGGCCGGGACCGGGGAACGGCTGGCGCTGGACGATCTCCTCGGGCAGGCCGAGCTCCTGGCCGACCATGCGGACCTCGTCCTTGAACAGCTTGCGCAGCGGCTCGACGAGCTCGAACTCGATGTCGTCGGGCAGGCCGCCCACGTTGTGGTGGGACTTGATGTTGGCGGTGCCGGTGCCGCCGCCGGACTCGACCACGTCCGGGTAGAGCGTGCCCTGCACCAGGAAGGCGACCGCGGGGCCGTCCTCCTGGAGGATCTCCAGCTGCGCCTGCTCGAAGACGCGGATGAACTCGCGGCCGATGATCTTCCGCTTGGTCTCCGGGTCCGAGACGCCGGCGAGGGCGGTCAGGAACCGCTCCTGCGCGTCGACGACCTTCAGCTGGACGCCGGTGGCGGCCACGAAGTCCTTCTCGACCTGCTCGGTCTCGCCCTTGCGCATCAGGCCGTGGTCGACGTAGACGCAGGTCAGCTGGGAGCCGATGGCCTTCTGGACCAGGGCCGCCGCCACCGCCGAGTCCACGCCGCCGGAGAGGCCGCAGATGGCGCGCTTGTCGCCGACCTGCTCGCGGATGAGGGCGATCTGCTCCTCGACGACGTTGTGCGTCGTCCAGGTCGGCTCGATGCCCGCGCCCCGGTAGAGGAAGTGCTCCAGGATCTGCTGGCCGTGCGTGGAGTGCAGCACCTCGGGGTGGTACTGGACGCCGTACAGCTTCTTCTCGTCGTTCTCGAAGGCGGCGACCGGCACGACGTCCGTGGACGCGGTGACGGTGAAGCCCTCGGGGGCGGCCGAGCAGGCGTCGCCGTGCGACATCCACACCGACTGCTCGGTGGGCGTGCCCTCGAAGAGCGTCGAGCCGGCCTTGGTGACGTGCAGCGGCGTACGGCCGTACTCGCGCGCGCCGTTGTCGTCGACCGTGCCGCCGAGCGTCGTCGCCATCAGCTGGAAGCCGTAGCACATGCCGAAGACCGGGACCCCGGCCTCGAAGATCTCGCGCTCCAGGACGGGGGCGCCGTCCGCGTACACGGAGGACGGGCCGCCCGAGAGGATGATCGCCTTCGGGTTCTTGGCCAGCATCTCGGCCACGGGCATCGTGCTCGGCACGATCTCGCTGTAGACCCGGGCCTCACGGACGCGGCGGGCGATGAGCTGGGCGTACTGGGCGCCGAAGTCGACGACGAGTACGACGTCGGGCGCGGCAGCGGTGGGCGCTGATGACACTGGCGGCCTTCCGGCGGTGGGAGGGGGTCGGTTTTGTCGATTCTACCGGGGCGCGGGGTGGGACCTTTCGTCTCACCATCCGAACCGGGATTGGCTCCACCGGCCCGGACCGGTCCATACTGTCGCCATGCGCAAGCACCAGACCTTCGTCTTTACCTATGGCACCGGCCCGTCCGGCTGCCATGGTCGTGCTGCTTGAGCAACTGACAAGCGACTTCCCAGGCGCCCCGGGCCGACAAGGCCCGGGGCGTTCTGTCGTTTCCGGGCCGTGCCGCCCCGGGGCCGCCTCCCCGACACCCGAGGAGCCCCCCGATGTCCGTCACCGAGACCGAGAAGACCGGCGCCCGCACCGAGCAGGCCGCCACCGTGATCACCGGCGCCCGTGAGCGCATCGACGCGCTGGACGACCGCATCATCGGCCTGATCCAGGAGCGCATGGCCGTCTCGGCCGTCATCCAGGAGTCCCGGATCGCCTCCGGCGGGCGCCGGGTCAACCTGAACCGCGAGATGGAGGTCCTGGCGCACTACCGCGACGCGCTGGGCAAGCCCGGCACCGCGCTGGCGATGACGATGCTGGAGCTGTGCCGGGGCCGCATCTGAGGCGCGCGCACGGGGTGCGGGCCGGATCTGCGTTCGGGGCATCCTCACCCGTCCGGCGCCGTGACCGGCGCCCGCCCCGCTTCGTTGGTCCGGGTGTCCGTGCCAGCCAGGGGCGGGCCCGAAAAAACCACGCGTGGCTCCGCTGGGGCGTGTGACGTGCCACTGGTACGTCGTGGGACCTCGCCCCAGCGCGCGTGACCGGACGGCAGGGGACAGCAGCCCGGTCACCCTTCAGAGCGGTCGGCTCCGGGGACGCCCGGGGCCGCCCGCATCCGGTCCGGACGGTTGCGGGCGCCGCAGACCGTCCCGCACGATGCACAGACACGTCCCGTACCCGCGCAGAGCGACCGCCAAGGTCGACACCGCCCGCGCGCCCCCCGCGCGCCGGGTCGGCCACTCCGGCTCACTCACCAGCGGCGTCACCCCCCGGCGCCGCCCCCGCGGCACCGGCGCCGCCCTGACGCCGGTGCTGACGGCCGAGGGCCCCGCGGACCATCCCCGAGACGGATGGCCGAGCGGGGCCCTTGCTCTGCCCGGACCCGCCGCCCGGACCCCGCCGCCGGGCGGCCTCCCGCCGGGTTGCCTCCGCCCCGGCTTTTGGCGTGAACCGAACGCCCCGCGCGCGCTCCCGCACCACCGATGTGACAGGGAGCACATAAGAATTCTGTGAGTCCTGGGACAACCATTGACAGGATTGGCTGGTCATCCCATGCGGAACCAACGGCCCCGCCTTTCGGCGCGCGGCCCATGGATGAACGGGGACCGCTGCACTCGGAGGGGGGTGCAGCGATCCCCGTTTCCTCTTCCGGTCTCCGGTGTGGCCGAAGACAGCCCCTGGCGCTCCGGGCGCTACCCGGCGTCCTCCGCCTCCTTCGGCGGCACCGCCGGGATCCCCAGGAACGGCAGCCGCAGCGCGCCGAACGCGTCCGCCGGGACCGCCGGCGCCTTGGGCGCCACGGCCGCGACCCGCACGTACGCCCCGCCCTGGACCGGGCGCGGGTCGGCCTCGCCCTTGTTCGGCCACAGCGACATCGCCCGCTCGGCCTGCGCGGTGATCGTCAGCGACGGGTTCACCCCGAGGTTCGCCGAGACGGCGGCGCCGTCCACCACCGAGATCCCGGGGTGTCCGTAGAGCCGGTGGTACGGGTCGATCACACCGGTCTCGGCCGAGTCGCCGATCGGGCAGCCGCCCAGGAAGTGCGCGGTCAGCGGGGTGCCCATCAGCTCGCCGACGTTCGAGCCGGCGAAGCCGTTGATCTCGGCGGCGATCGCGGTGGCCGCCTGCGAGGCCGCCCTGATCTGGCGCGGGTTGGGCGCGCCGTGGCCCTGGCGGGCGGTGAGCAGGCCCTTGCCGACGCCGTCCGGCTTCAGATACGTCGTGAGGGAGTTGTCCACCGACTGCATCACCAGCCCGATGATGGTCCGCTCCGACCAGCGGCGGTTGCTGAGCGAACGGGCCAGCAGCGTCGGGTGCTTCACCGCGTTCGCCAGCCAGCCCAGCGCCAGCGAGGAGCCCTCGGCGTAGGGCACCTGGAGGATGGACATGCCGCCCATCGCGTTGGAGCCCCGGCCGTAGCGGACGGGCTCGATGTGGGTGTTCTCGTCCGGGTGCACCGAGGAGGTGATGGCGACGCCCCGGGTGAAGTCGACCTTGGCGGTGCCGTGCGCCTTGCGGTAGCGGCGGTTGTCGGTCTGCGCGCCGACCAGCGCCTCGGAGTTGGTGCGGGTCAGCTCCCCCAGCCGCTTGGACAGGTACGGGAGCCGGCCGCTCGCGCGCATCCGGTGCAGCAGGGTCTGGGTGCCGTAGGTGCCCGCCGCGATGACCACGCGCCGGGCCTTGAACAGCCGCCCCGCGCCCTTCCTGCGGTTGTCGGTGGGCAGCGTGGCGACCGCGTACCCGCCCTGGGAGTCGTCGGTGACCGAGACGACCGTGGTCATCGGGTGGACCGTCGCGCCCGCCTTCTCGGCGAGGTGGAGGTAGTTCTCGTTGAGGGTGTTCTTGGCGCCGTGGCGGCAGCCCGTCATGCACTCGCCGCACTCGGTGCACGCCTTGCGGGAGGGGCCCGCCCCGCCGAAGTACGGGTCGTCGACGGCCGCGCCGGGCTTCGCCTTCGCGCTGCCGTCCGCGTCCTGGCCGTCCCCGAAGAAGACGCCGACGGGCGCCAGGTGGAAGGTGTCGCCGACGCCCATCCGCTGGGCGGCGGCCTTGAGGTGGACGTCGGAGGGGGTCATGGTCGGGTTGAGCCGGACCCCGAGCATGCGCTTGGCCTGCTCGTAGTAGGGGGCCAGCTCCTCCCGCCAGTCGGTGATGTCCTTCCACTGCGGGTCGTCGAAGAACTGCTGGGGCGGTACGTAGAGGGTGTTGGCGTAGTTCAGCGACCCGCCGCCGACGCCCGCGCCCGCCAGCACCATCACGTTGCCGAGCAGATGGATGCGCTGGATGCCGTACATCCCGAGCCGGGGCGCCCAGAGGTAGTTCTTCACGTCCCAGGAGTTCTTGGGGAGCGTGGCGCGGGTGAAGCGGCGGCCCGCCTCCAGGACGCCGACCCGGTACCCCTTCTCGGTCAGCCGCAGGGCCGTGACCGAGCCGCCGAAGCCGGAGCCGACGACGAGGACGTCGTAGTCGTACGCCGAGTCGTCGTCCGGACCGGCGGGGCCGTCCGGGCTCTGGGCGCGCGTGTCCTGGGGCATCGGCTCTCCTCGTACGGAAAAGGGGCGGGGCGGAGGGGACGGGCGGGCTTCAGCGCAGGCGCAGGGCCTTCATCGCCTTCAGGCTGCGGCTCATGAACGCGGCGTACTTCTCGTCGTCCATCCCGAAGGACGGCGCGAGCGGCAGGATCCGCTGCTGGGCGACGGTCTGGGCCTCGGTGTACTTGAGGATGCCCTCGGAGCCGTGGCGGCGGCCGAGACCGGAGTCCTTCATGCCGCCCATCGGCGACTGGACGCTGCCGTACGCCGGGGCGTACCCCTCGTTGATGTTGACCGTGCCGGTGCGCAGCCGGGCGGCGACCTGGTGGCCGCGCTTCGAGTCCTTCGTCCAGACCGAGGAGTTGAGGCCGTACGGGGTGGCGTTGGCGGTCGCGACGACCTCGTCCTCGTCGGTGAACCGGTAGACCGAGACGACCGGTCCGAAGGTCTCCTCGGTGCAGACGGCCATCGGCGCCTCGACGCCGTCCAGGATCGTGGGCTCGTAGAAGAGCGGGCCGATGTCGGGGCGGGCGACGCCGCCCGCGACCAGCCGCGCGCCCTTGGCGACGGCCTCCTCGACGTGCCGGGTCACCGTCTCCAGCTGGCGCTCGCCCACCAGCGAGCCCATGTCGGCGCCGTAGGCGAGGGAGTTGCCGAGCCGCATCGCCCTAGTCCGGGCGGCGAACCGCTCGACGAAGGCGTCGGCCACCGACTCGTGGACGTACAGCCGCTCGATGGAGATGCAGAGCTGGCCCGCCGAGGAGAAGCAGGCGCGGACGGCGCCCGCCGCCGCCTTCTCCACGTCGGCGTCGCGCAGCACCAGCATCGCGTTCTTGCCGCCCAGCTCCAGGGAGACGCCCACGAGCCGGGCGGCGGCGCCCTGGGCGACCTCGCGGCCGGTGCGGGTGGATCCGGTGAAGGAGACGTAGTCGGCGTGCTTGACGACCTCGGGGCCGACGACCGGGCCCTCGCCGAGGACCACCTGGAACACCTCGGCCGGAAGCCCCGCCTCGATCAGCAGGTCGCGGGCCCACAGCGCGGTGAGGGCGGTCTCGGTGTCGGGCTTCATCACCACGGCGTTGCCGGAGACGAAGGCGGGCAGCGCGTCGCCGACCGACAGCTCGAACGGGTAGTTCCAGGGCGCGATCTGCCCCACCACCCCGCGCGGCTGGCGCAGTTCGGTGACCTTGGTCAGGGTCGGCACCACACCCGTGTGGCGCCGGGGGCGCAGATACGCGGGCGCCTTGCGGCCGTAGTGGCGCGCGGCCACGGCGACGGCCTGGACCTCCTCGTGGGCGTGCAGGCGGGCCTTGCCGGTCTCCAGCTGGATGAGGTCGAGGACCTCGGCCTGACGGGCCAGCACCAGGTCGTGGAAGCGCAGCAGGACGGCGGCGCGCTCCCGGGCCGGGGTCGCGGCCCAGGCGGGCTGGGCGGCGCGGGCGCGGGCGAACGCCTCGGCGACGTCCTCGGGCGTGGACTCGGGCAGGTCCGCCAGCTTCTCGCCGGTGAACGGCGTGTGGTTCGCGGTGCGGCCGGAGCCGGTCACGCCCCGGGTGAGCCGGGCGACCACCTCCGGGGTGACCACATCGGCGGCGGTGCGGGCGCCCGCCGGAGCGGCGGCGACCGGGTTCGTACGGGTGCTGGTGGGCGTGGCCTGCGAGTCCGTCATGGGGCGAGCGTATGCCGGGGCGGGCGGTTTGGGTACCCGCCGGTAACACTTTTCGGAACCCTCACCACCGCGCCAGCGACCACTGGCGCCATAACCCCTGATCAGCGCGTTGTGCCCGGTGGACACCGCAGTGGACCGCCCGGTCGGACCGGCTCGTAAGCGACGGACGGCACGGCCGGGAAGCGGCGCACGGGCCGGCCGGGAAGCGGTGGACAGCGCGGCCGGGAAGCAGCGGACGGCGCGGGCCGGGAACGGGTCAGGCCGCCGGGGTGAAGGAGTCGAGCGCGGTGTCGAAGTGCCGTTTGGCCTCGTCCAGCCGCGCCACCGGCGCCGAGACCCACACGTCGTACATCGTGCCGTTCTGGTCCCAGGCTTCGTCGTAGGTGTGCCGGGGGCCCTCGGCCTTGCTGAAGCCGTTCCAGCTGAACTCCCACAGGGCCGCGTCATGGCCCTGGTGGGTGGTGGCGACGACCTTGCCGCCCCGGTAACCGGCATTCGTGTCCGGCCCGTTGGCGTGCGCCAGGCGCATCACGGCGAGCGGGCCGCCGGTGACCGACTGCTGGAGCCGGATGCCCAGCCGGAAGGCGCCGTCCGGGGACACGTAGAAGACCCGCCGGTCGTCGGTGCTGCGCACGAAGCCCGCCGGGACGGTGAGGCCGAAGCCGTCCGGGTCGCGCACCGAGCGGTAGCCGGCGGGCGCGGTGCCGCCCGCGCCGGGCTCGTCGGGCCGGGTCACCGTCACGGTGGGGCCGGGCCCCTGGGGGCGGCCACCGGCGGCGGACGAGGCGGCCGGGCCGCGCGCGGCGGCCGGCGCCGGGCCCCCGTCGTCGCCGAGCAGCACCGCGGCGGCGGCCCCGCCCCCGGCGAGCGCGGCCACCAGACAGGCCGCCACCAGCGCTCTTCCGGAGCGCGCCGGACGGGCCCCGGAACCGCCCGCCACCGGGACGCGCTCGGTCGGGGTGTAGTGGCGCGGCGCGACCGGAACGGACCCGGTCGCCGCGTACGCCCGCAGCATCTCCTCGGCCTCGGCCGCCGCCAGCCGGCGCGCGGGGTCCCGGTCGAGCAGCCCGCGCACGACCGGCAGCAGCGGATCGGCGGCGCGCGGCGGGCGGATCTCGTCGGTGACGACCGCGTGCAGCACCCCGCCCAACGAGTCGCGGTGGAACGGCGATTCCCCGCTCAGCGCGGCGCACAGCAGCGCGCCCAGGGACCACAGGTCGGACTCGGGCCCGGCCGCCGCGCCCTGCATGCGCTCCGGCGAGGTGTACTCGGGCGAGCCGACGAACGCCCCGTCCTCGCTGATCGTGGTGGACCCGGGCAGCTGCGCGATGCCGAAGTCGGTGAGCACCACCCGGCCGGTGCCCTCCTCCAGGAGGACGTTGGCGGGCTTGAGGTCGCGGTGGAGCACGCCCTGGCGGTGGGCGGCGCCGAGCGCGCCCAGCAGCGCGATGCCCATCCGGGCCGCCTCCAGGACGTCCAGCGGGCCCTTGGCGCGCAGCCGGTCCGCCAGCGAGCCGCCCTCGACCAGTTCCATCACGATGTACGAGCGGCCGTCCTGCTCCACCACGTCGTGGACGACGATGACGTGCGGATGCTTGAACTGGGCCACCGCCCGTGCTTCGCGCAGCGCCGCGGTGGCGGGGGCGCCGCCGTCGGGGTGCAGCTCCTTGACGGCCACCTGGCGGCCGAGCAGCTGGTCGGTGGCGCGCCACACGGTGCCCATGCCGCCCCGACCGAGCCGGGCCGTCGGCCGGTAACGCCCGGCGATCACACGGGCGTCGGCCGCGCCGTCACGCGGATCACTGGCAGGTGCGGGCACCGCGGCTTCCCCCGTTCTCGTCCTGTCGTCATCATGCCGCACCGGACCGCGCCCGAGGGGGGCGTGAGGTCACAGGACGGGATCGACCCGGCGGGCGCGCGCGTGGGGGGCGCGGACGGCGGCGGGGACGCGCCCTCAGTGCGACGGCGGCGGCTGCCAGCCGCGCAGCACGGTGTCGAACTGCTCGCGCATCTCCGCCCAGTCGCTCTCGGGCCCCGACATGTACACCGCGTACTCGGTCGTGCCGTCGTCCGAGAAGTACATCTGGTCGATCGCGTGCCGCTTGCCCGGGAAGCCCTTCTTCTCCACATAGCTGAACTCCCAGAGCGAGGAGTTCACCTGGTCCCGGAAGGTGTTGGAGTGCAGGGTCAGCCGCTGGTACTTGGGCAGCCGCTTCTCCAGCGCCTTCTCCAGGTTCAGCTGGTGCATGTACGGGTTCTCGAAGTCGGGCTTGCTGACGCTGACCCGGACGTAGTGGCGGCCGTTGTCCGGCGTGTAGTCGACTTCCTTGCCGTCCATCTGGCGCCGCCAGCCCTCGGGCACGAAGAGGGTGAACCCGAGCGGGTCCTTCACCCGCCGCCAGCCCGCCGGGACGGACGCGTCGCCCGCCTTGGGCGTCTTGGAGGGCCGGGTGTCGGGGGACTTGGAGACGGCGGGGGTCTCGTCGCCGCCGCCGTCGTTGAACTTCAGCGCGGCGAAGCCCGCGGCGGCGCCGATCAGGGCCGCCAGCGCGACCACCAGGGCCACGGTCCGCCCGCGCCGTCTGCGCCGGGGCGCGGGGGCGGGCAGGGGCGCGGGCGCCACGGCCTCGGGCGCCGGGGTGCGGACGGTGCCGGAGGTCCCCGCCGCGGCGTTGGCGGCGTGCAGCTCGCCCTCGGAGACCTGGCGCGTCGGCACGTACTCGTGCGCCGACTTGGGTTCGCGGCCCTCCATCGCCTCCAGGAACATCCGCTCGGCCTCCTCGGCCGAGGGGCGCTCGTCGGGGTCCTTGCGGAGCAGCGCGGTGATGACGGGGGCGAGCGCGCCCGCGTTCGCGGCGGGCCGGGGCTCCTCGTTGACCACGGCCTGCATGGTGGATATCGGCGAGGAGCGGCGGAAGGGCGACTCGCCCTCGACCGCCGTGTAGAGCGTGGCGCCCAGCGACCACAGGTCGGAGGCGGGTCCGGGCTGGCCGCCCCGCACCCGCTCGGGCGCCAGGTAGTCGATGGAGCCGACGAGTTCACCGGTGCGCGTGATGGTGGAGTCGCCCTCGATGGCGGCGATGCCGAAGTCCGTGAGCAGCACGCGCTGGTCCCGGGCGAGCAGCACGTTGCCCGGCTTGACGTCGCGGTGCAGCACCCCGGCGGCGTGGGCGGCGCGCAGGGCGCCCAGCACGTGCAGCCCGATCCGGGCGGCCTCGCGGGCCCCGATCCGCCCGCTCTCCGACTCCTTGACGGCGTCGGCGAGCGAGGGCCCGTCGACGTACTGCATCACGATCCAGGGCCGGTTGTCGTGGTCGAGCACGTCGTGGACGGTGACCACACCGGGGTGGGTGATGCGGGCGGCGGCCCGCGCCTCCTTCTGCGTACGGGCGTGCAGCACCACGCGGTCGGCCTCCGCCACGTACAGCGCGGCGGTGAGCTCCTTGACGGCCACCGTGCGGTGCAGCACCTCGTCGTGGGCGCGCCAGACCTTGCCCATCCCGCCGCGGCCGATGGTGTCGCCGAGCCGGTAACGCCCGGCCAGCAGCAGCCCCGTCGCCGTCACTTCCGCGCCCTTGCCGCTCTTGTCCTGGTTCTGGTCCACGTCCCCCGCCCGGCCGGTTTCTTAAGGGGCAAGGTTACGGAGCGGATTCCGGCCAGGAAACCTCGGGGGCACCTAGCGCGGCACCTACCGCGGGGTATGTATCCGAAGCAACTGGTGAACCGTCAACGAGTGGCGCTGTAGGCCGCCGTTGCCTGGGTGTAGATCTCGGTCACCTTGTCCCGCTGCGGCTCCGGCCCGATCACCAGGACGATGTGGTAACGGCCATTGATGATCATGACTTGATTGCGTACGTAAACGGTCTGCCCCGTACTGTCGCGCCAGGTGAACTGCCCCTCGGCGGTGACCTTCTGGCCGATGTCCACCCTGCGCAGCCCGGCCGCGGTCGCCCACGCCGAGTCCCGGAACGGCTGGAGTTCGCGCTCCTTGTCCCGCTGGTACGCCAGCGGGTCGTCGCCCGCCTCCTTCACGCCGTCCCGGCCGGGCACCACGACCAGGGTGAAGGCGCCGTCCACATAGCGGACTTGTCCGGCGTCGTTGATGGGCCGCCGCTGGAACGCCGGGTCGATCGCCGTGCGGAAGCCCTCCGGGTCGGTGCGCAGCACATACCCCTTGGCGGGCGGACGGTCGCCGGGAGCGGTGGTCTGGGTGCGCGGCGCGGACGGCGAACCGGTGCGCGGCGCGGTGTCCGAGGGCGGCGCGGACGGGGGCGCGCCGGTCCGCGGGGCGGACGGGGCACCCCCGTTGTCCGTCTTGTCCGCCGAACCCGACTTGGGCATGAGGAACACCGCGTACCCCAGCGCCGCCACCAGCAGGAGCAGCACCAGCAGGACGAGGGTGCGCCCGAGCGAGCGCGGCGCGCGCGCGTCCGCCTTCGCCTTCGCCTGGCGGGGCTTGGCGCGCCCCGGCTCCTCCGCCGGACCCGGCTCCGCGTACCGCTCGGGGCGGCGGGGCGCGGCGGCACGGCGGCTCTGCCGGTGGCGGCCGTGCTCGGCGGAGGCCGCGCGGCGGCGGCGCACCAGCTCGCCCCGGCGCCGCACGATCGGCAGCCGGGTCGCGTCCGGCGAGGGCACCGGGACGACCTGGGTGCCCGCGTCCGGCTCGGGCGCCGAGCGGACGATCGAGCGCAGCCAGCCGCGCAGCTCCTCGAAGTCCGGCCGCTCGGTCGGGTCCTGACGCAGCAGCGACTCCACGACCGGCCGCAGCGGCCCGCACTCCTCGGCGAACGCGGGCGGCTCCCCGCACACCATCTGCACCAGCTCGACGGCGCTGTCCTCCGGATACGGCGCGTGCCCCTGCACGGCCCGGAACAGCAGCGCGCCCAGCGCCCACAGGTCGGTGGCGGGGCCGATCGGCGGGGCGAGCCGCCAGTTCTCGTGCACCGGCCCGGCCTGCTCCGGGGCCCAGCGCTCGGTGACGGCACCGACGACGGCGATCCGCGTCTGCCGGGCGCGCTCGGCCGCGAGCCGGGTGGCCGGTCCCCGGTAGCCGCCGCCCGGCCGCCGCGGCGCCTCGGCCCGCCGCCCCGGGCCGCCCGGCCGGGCCCGCTCGGGCACGCTGACGTGGGTCTGCCGCTGGGCGTCCGCCCGCAGCGCCTCGGCCCCGGCACCGACGGTGTGCGGCGGCGCGGGGCGCGGGTCGGCGGAGGGGCGGGGGCCGGTGGTGGCGGGCGCCGGACGCGCGGCGGACCCGTTGTGGCCGGGCTGCGCCGGGTCGGGCGCGGACGCGGGCGCCGGGAGGGCGGGACGCGGCAGCCAGCGGCCCGTCACCGGGTCGTACGCCCGCCGGGTGCGGCCCGAGTCCGGGCCCTCCTCCACCGCGTACGGACTCGCGGAGGCGGGGGCGGCGCCGGACGCGGGTGCCTGGGCGGACGCGGGTGACTGTGCGGGTGCCGGTGCGCCCTGGGCGGGCGCGCGCTCCACCCGGGTACCGCTCACCGGGTCGTACACGCTCCGGTCGACGGCCGGATGGCGGGCGTCCTCCAACTCGGCCTGTCCGGGCGCCGGGCGCGGTGCGGGCAGCGCCCTCGCGTCGGTCACGCGCGCGTCGGCCCGCGCGCCCGCCCGGTAAGCGGCGAGCGCGGACTGGCCGGCGGACGTCGAGCCGGTCCTGGGCGCGGGCAGCCCGCCCGCCTCCTCCTCGACGGGCCCGGCCGGGGCCCACCCGGCGGGCAACGCGGGCGTCCGGGCGGAGGCCAGCGGAACGGGCGGCCCCGCGTACGGGTCAAGGTCCCCCGAAGCCACGGCCCCCGAGGCCCCGAACCCGGCGGCCCCCTCGGAACGAGCCGGGTCACCGTCTCCGTAGGGGTTCGTCGCGCCGTACGGGTCGGCGTCGCCGTGGGGGCCGGTGGTGCCGTACTGGTCCGGCGCGCCGTAGGAGTCGGCATCGCCGTACGGGTCGTCGCTGCGGGGAGGTTGGGTGGTGCGGGAGGGTTCCACCGTGCCGTACGGGGCGGCCTCCCCGTACGAGTCGGTGTCCCCGTACGGGTCCGTGTCGCCGTACTGGTCCGTGTCGCCGTACTGGTCCGTGTCGAGGGCGGTGTCCGGGCCCGGGTGCGCGCCACCGATGCCGCTGCCGCCGCCGTACAACTCGGCGTCGTCCTCGTCCGCGGCGTCCGCCGCGCGCGGGGCGAAGTCGTCGTCCGGGCCGCCGAACGCCGAGGGCACCACCGCGTATCCGCAGAGGGCCTCCTCCGCCGCGCCGACGGCCAGGCCCGTCAGCATCACGCGGCCGTCATCGCATATCAACACCGTGCGCTCGGTGATGTTGCGGTGCGTCCAGCCGTGCGCGTGCAGCACGCGCAGCGCGGTCAGCACGTCGGACGCGACCTCCGCCGCCCGGTACGGCGGCAACGGCCGCTCGGCGAGCAGCGCCGCCAGCGGCCGGGCCATCACCAGCTCGCTGACGATCCACAGCGAACCGGCCTCGGCGAACACGTCGAAGACTTGGTCGAGACGGGGGTGGTCGGGGATCCGCGCGGCTGCCTGGGCGGCCTCGATGGCCCGCCGCAGCGCGGGATCGGCGGGGCGCCGCGCCGCGCCGGTGCCGTGGCCGTAGCGGCCGTCCGCGCCCTGCACCTCCGCGTCCACGACCTCCGGTAACGGCACCTGCCGCACCAGCACTTCCTGGCCGCTGTAGGTGTCGAATGCCCGGGTGACGACCGGTTCGTACTCGTCGGAGGACGACAGGGGCAGCCGATAGCGGTCGGCGAGCACCCGACCCGCATAGTCGTCCACGACGCCTCCCCACCCGCGCTGGTCCCTCGAACCCCTCGACCCCGTCAATTCCGGTCGTTTACCGGCCCATTATGGCTGCGTACGGTCCGTGGGACCTCACGATACGTGGCCTGTTCAGTCCTTGGGGCTGAACGTGTCGAACGCGGTCTTCCGCAGCGTCCGGCACGCGTCCGCGTCCCAGTCGGCCGTCTTGCAGGTGATCATGATCGCGTAGCCGTGCGAGCCGTCGGCCTTGAAGCCGCGGTTGAGTATCCGCACGCGCTCCCCGCCCTGGTCCCGCTCGAACTGCCAGTCCGCGACCGTGGGGTAGCCCTTGTAGTCGACCTTCTGGATGCCCAGCAGGTGGTAGTTGCTGCTGCTCCCGGCGACCGCCCCGGACAGCTCCTGCCAGGCCCGGCGGGCGTCGTCGCCCGGCTTGGCGTTGAAGTCGACCTGGACGCGCGGGAACCCGCCGTTCGCGCTGTATATCGCACCCGAGTGGTCCCCGGCCGTGCCGGTGCGGTGGAAACCGGCGGGCATGGCCATGGAGAAGTGGAACTCGGCGTCGGTGACCGTGCCGTACCCGGCGGGCAGCCCGGCGCCGGCCGCGCCGTCGCCGGCCCCGGGCGTCTTGGCCGCGCCCGAGGCGCTGCCGCCGCTCTGCCCCTGACCCTGCGTCTGCCCCTGGGTCTGGCCCTGGGTCTGGGTCTGGCCCTGCGGCTTGTCGTCGGCCGTCCCGCCCTTGCCGCCGCTGCCCGGGGTGGTCCCGCTCGACGCGGCCTTGTCGCCCTTGTTCTTGCCCTTGTTGTCCTCGTCGCCACCGCCGCTGAGGGCGATCGCCAGCACGGTCCCTATGACGGCGAGCGCGGCCACCACCGCGATGATCACCAGGGTCCGTCTCGGGACGACATCGGTGAGCGGCGCCCGCACCGGCGCGGGCCGGCCGGACGGCGACGGGGACGCGAGCGGCCCCGACCGGGGCGCCTGCGCCGCGGACTTGAAGCCCGCACCGCCCGCACCGCGCTCCCGGGCCCTCTCCCTGGCCTTGTCCTTCGTCTTCTCCTTGGCCGTGGCCTGCGCGGCCACCGCCGCGTTCCGCACGGACTTGAACGCGCCCCGCATCCGGTCGGCAGCCGCGTCGGCCACCTCCTTGGCCTTCGCGCCCGGGTCCCCCTTGGGCTCGCCGGGCGCGGGGGGCAGCGCGACGACCCGGGTCACCTCGGACGACACCGGCTCCGGCGCCCGGACGGGCTGCTCCGGCGCGTGGATGACCTCGGTGAGCAGCGCCCTCGCCGCCGCGTTGTCGAGCCGCTGCTCGGGGTCCTTGGCGAGCAGGCCGTAGATGACCTTCTCCAGCAGCGGGCCCGCGTTCTGCGGCGGGTCCACCGGCTCGGTCATCACCGCGGTCAGCGTGGCGATCGCCGAACCCTTGTCGTACGGGGGGACGCCCTCCACGCTCGCGTACAGCAGTCCGCCGAGCGACCACAGGTCGGCGGCGGGGCCCGGCTTGTGACCGCGGGCACGCTCGGGCGAGATGTACGAGGGGGCGCCGACGAGCATGCCCGTCGAGGTGATGGACGGGTCGCCCTCGACCTGGGCGATGCCGAAGTCGGTCAGCACGACCCGGCCGTCCTCGGCGATCAGCACGTTGGACGGCTTCACGTCGCGGTGCAGGATGCCCTCGCGGTGCGCCGAGCGCAGCACGTCGAGGATGGCCAGACCGACCTCGGCGGCCCGGCGGGGCGTCAGCACCCCGTCCTCGCGCACCGCTTCGGCCAGCGACTTGCCCTCGACCAGCTCCATGACGATCCAGGGCCGGTCGTCCTCGTCCACGACGTCGTAGACCGTCACCGCGCTGGTGTTGCGGATCCGGGCGATCGCCTTGGCCTCGCGGAGGGTGCGCGTGATGAGGCGGCGCTTCTCCTCCTCGTCGATGCTGCTGGGGAAGCGCAGCTCCTTGACGGCGACGGTGCGGCCCAGCGTCTCGTCGACGGCACGCCAGACCGTGCCCATGCCACCACGGCCGAGCACATCCCCGAGCCGGTACCGCTCGGCGAGGAGCCTGCCCTCGGCCTTACCGCCGGGCTGCTCCTTCCGCTCGTCCCGCTGGGGCTCCCGCGACTGCTCCGCCTCCGACATGCGTCCCCTCTGCGATCCCTGATCCGCGCCCGCACCGACCGCGTCCCGGCCGACGGCTCCCCGCAACTTGCCTCGTGAGGCGGCTCGGTTCACCGCTCCGACCTGCTTCTCCTGCCGGGGGTCCGGGGGTTGGCCCCCGGGGGAGCGGCACCCGCCCTGGCAGAGTGTCCATTGTCTCTCACGCCGGGACCAATGATTGTCCCGGGTCCGCCGTCCGCCAAGACGGCTCGGCACGACGGACCGCCGTGACGCCGATGTTCCGGGCGCCGCCCGCCGCACTCCCGGCCCGCACCGCTCCGCGCGCCCGCCGCCCCGTCACCGCCGGACGGGTCGCCCCGCACGTGCCGCACAGCCACCGAGGACCCGCAGGCCAGAGCCCCGGCCCGGCCGAACGCACCGGACGCGGCCACGCCCACGGGCCCGCACACCGACGACACCACGACGGCACCGCCCGCCACGAAAGCCCCTGCGGCCCCCGCCTCCCACTGCCACGCACCCGGGCCCGCCCCCGAACGGAACGACCGATTCCGGGCGGCCGTCCCGGCAGGTCCGCTCGCGAC
Source organism: Streptomyces sp. cg36 (assembly GCF_041080675.1). Lineage (NCBI taxonomy): Bacteria > Bacillati > Actinomycetota > Actinomycetes > Kitasatosporales > Streptomycetaceae > Streptomyces > Streptomyces cyclosori. Next base: position 3,222,523 of record NZ_CP163520.1, read on the forward strand.
GACGTCGGCACCCGGGCCCACAGCCCACGGCGGCCCGAGTCCAGTGGTGCCGCAACCCGCCACCGACGGCGACCCGGGCCGGGCGAAGTGGCCGAGCCCAGCGGCACCCAGGCCCGCGCCCGATGGCGACCCGAGCCCAGTCACGCAAGGGCCCGCCACCGACGCCGGCCCGAGCCCGGCGCAGTGGGCGCGCCCGGCTGCACCCAAGCCCACCGCCGACGGCGCCCCAAATCCCCACCGCACGGCGGAGCGGCAGCTGCCGGACTCGGTACGCGGCCATGACGACGACGGCCGCCTCCTCACCCTGCACTCCTCGCTCTCCCACACCAGCGGTCTGCCCACCTACACGGCAGACACCACCCTCCCGGTTCCCTACCGCCGGAACGAAGCCGTCCGCACCGTGTCGGCCACGATCAGTGGTCGCCGCACCGTCATATTCCGCGCCAACGCGGACAGATCAGCACGGGCACACCGACTCCCCTTCCCTCCAGGTCCTCCCCCGAGCCCTCCCCGACCGCCCCTTCCCCACGGTGCTCCGCCGAGTTTCTCCCTCGGCTCCCTCCCCGGACCCTCTCCCGACTCCACCGCTCCCCTCGAACCTCCTTGCCCCACGGCACACTTCCCGCCCGACCACCGAGCCCGCCCCCCGTCACTCACCCCCTGCCACTCGCCGCGCATCCCTCCCCCGCGTCCCTCCCCCGCGTCACAGCAGCGCGTCACAGCGGCGCGATGTCCGGCGCGCCCAGCCGCGCCGCGTCCGCCGTCAGGTCATCCGGCTGACGCTGCGACTCGCGCTCCGCCTCCACCCTCTTCTCGTAGTGCTCCACCTCCTTCTCGATCTGCTCCTTGTCCCAGCCGAGGACCGGGGCCATCAGCTCGGCGCACTCCCGGGCCGACCTCGTACCCCGGTCGAAGGTCTCGATCGAGATGCGGGTGCGCCGGGTCAGCACGTCGTCGAGGTGGCGGGCGCCCTCGTGCGACGCCGCGTAGACGACCTCGGCACGCAGATAGTCCTCCGCCGCCGCGAGCGGCTCCCCGAGCGAGGGGTCGGCGACGATCAGCTCCAGCAGGTCCTCGGCGAGCGAGCCGAAGCGGTTCAACAGGTGCTCCACGCGCACCACATGGAGGCCGGTGCGGGCGGCGATCCTCGCTCTCGCGTTCCACAGCGCCCGGTAGCCCTCGGCCCCCAGCAGCGGCACGTCCTCGGTGACACAGGCCGCCACCCGCTGGTCCAGGCCGTGCACCGCCTCGTCCACCGCGTCCTTCGCCATCACCCGGTACGTCGTGTACTTGCCGCCCGCGATGACGACCAGCCCCGGCACCGGGTGCGCCACGGTGTGCTCGCGGGAGAGCTTGCTGGTGGCGTCCGACTCCCCGGCCAGCAGGGGCCGCAGGCCCGCGTAGACACCCTGGACGTCGTCCCTGGTCAGGGGCACCGCGAGCACCGAATTCACATGCTCAAGGAGATAGTCGATGTCCGCGCTGGAGGCGGCCGGGTGGGCCTTGTCGAGGTCCCAGTCGGTGTCGGTGGTCCCGACGATCCAGTGGCGCCCCCAGGGGATCACGAAGAGCACCGACTTCTCGGTGCGCAGGATCAGCCCGGACGTGGAGTGGATCCGGTCCTTGGGCACCACCAGGTGGATGCCCTTGGAGGCCCGGACGTGGAACTGGCCGCGCTCGCCGACCATCGCCTGGGTGTCGTCGGTCCACACGCCCGTCGCGTTCACGATCTGGCGGGCGCGGATCTCGTACTCCCCGCCGCCCTCCACGTCGCGCACCCGCGCCCCGACGACGCGCTCGCCCTCGCGCAGGAACCCGGTGACCCGGGCCCGGTTGGCGACCTGTGCCCCGTAACTCGCGGCCGTCCGCACCAAGGTGGCCACGAAGCGGGCGTCGTCCATCTGCGCGTCGTAATACTGCAGGGCTCCGACCAGCGCGTCCTTCTTCAGGCAGGGCGCGACCCGCAGGGCGCTGCGGCGGGTGAGGTGGCGGTGCACCGGAAGCCCTCTGCCGTGGCCGGAGGAGACCGACATCGTGTCGTACAACGCGACGCCCGAGCCCGCGTACCACCGCTCCCAGCCCTTGTGCTGGAGCGGGTAGAGGAACGGGACCGGTTTGACCAGGTGGGGGGCGAGCCGCTCCAGGAGCAGGCCGCGCTCCTTCAGCGCCTCGCGCACCAGCGCGAAGTCCAGCATCTCCAGATAGCGCAGCCCGCCGTGGATCAGCTTGCTGGATCTGCTGGAGGTGCCCGACGCCCAGTCCCGCGCCTCCACGAGACCGGTCGAGAGGCCGCGGGTGACCGCGTCCAGCGCGGTGCCCGCGCCGACCACCCCGCCGCCGACGACCAGCACGTCGAGCTCGCGCTCGGCCATCGCGGCGAGCGCCTCGGCACGCTGCACCGGTCCCAGTGTCGCTGTCCTCACGGCTGCCTCCCGTGGATCGGGGTGGTCTGGCTCACAACCTCGATTCTGGACGCGACCACCGACATCGGCCACCGCCTGTGGACAACACTCGGACAACCCCGGGCCCGCAATACGGCATAACGGTCATATTTACTCCTAGTCTGACATTGCGTCCGCCCGTTCTGTCCACAGGGCTTGCGCACCATGCCCCCTCCGGTTATGGGAAGGACGGTCACCCGCATGCCCGCAGACCTCGCCGTCATCGGACTCGGCCACCTCGGCCTGCCCCTCGCCCAGGCCGCGGTCGCCGCGGGCATCGAGACGGTCGGCCACGACACCGACCCCCACGTACTGGCCGAGCTCCGCGCCGGGCGCCCTCCGGTCGACGGCTCCCTGACCGCGGCCGAGCTGCGCCGGATGCTCGCGGGCGGCTTCCGCGCCGTCACCGACCCGGCCGAACTCGGCCGGGTCCGCACCGCCGTGATCTGCGCCCCCACCCCGCCGAACGCCGACCGCACCCCCGACCTCACCGCGGTCGCCGACGCCGCCCGCGTCCTGGCGGCCCGGCTGCGCCCGCACACCACCGTCATCCTGGAGTCGGCCGCCTACCCCGGCACCACCGAGGACTTCCTGCGCCCGCTGCTCGAAGCGGGCTCGGGGCTGCGGGCCGGGCGTGACTTCCACCTCGCCCACTGCCCCGGCCGCCTCGACCCCGGCAACCGCTCGTACGGCTACGCCACCACCACCCGGGTGATCGGCGGACTCACCCCCGCCTGCACCGAGTCCGCCGCCGCGTTCTACGGCCGTCTCACCGACAAGGTGGTCCGCGCGCGCGGCACTCGCGAGGCGGAGATGACCAAGCTCCTGGAGACCAACTACCGCCAGGTCAACATCGCGCTCGTCAACGAGATGGCGGTGCTCTGCCACGACATGGGCGTGGACCTGTGGGACGTGATCCGGTGCGCGGAGACCAAGCCGTTCGGCTTCCAGCCGTTCCGGCCGGGCCCGGGCGTGGGCGGCCACGGCATCCCGCTCGACCCGACCCCGCTGCCGTACACGGGCCTGCGGATGGTCGGGCTGGCCCGCGAGATCAACGCGCACATGCCCGGCTACGTCATCCAGCGCTCCACCACGCTCCTGAACGAGCACGGCAAGTCGGCGCGCGGCGCGCGCGTGCTGCTCCTCGGCGTCACCTACAAGCCCGACCTGGCCGATCTGGAGGGCTCCCCGGCAGCCGAGATCGCCGGGCGACTGCTGGACCTGGGCGCGTCGGTGAGCTACCACGACCCGTACGTCCCGGACTGGCGGGTGCGCCAGCAGCCCGTCCCGCGCGCGGACTCGCTCTACGAGGCCGCCGCCCACGCCGACCTGACCGTACTGCTCCAGCAGCACCGCACGTACGACCTCCAGGGCCTGTCGGTGAAGGCGCAGCTGCTGCTCGACACCCGGGGCGTCACACCGGCGGGCGCCGCGCACCGCCTGTAGCCGCCCGGCGGGCCGCCGCCGCGACCCCCGTGCCGCCCGCAGCCGCACGGCCGGGGCCCGCCGAAATCCCCGTGGCGCACCGCCCACGCACTGTTACTCTTCGGGTCGCTCGATCGCACAGCCGTGCGCTTTTCCATCACCTCGGGGGGATCCGTAGATGAGCCAGTCCTTTCCACCGCCGCAGCAGCAGCCCGGCTTCCCGGGCTTCGTCCCGGCCCCGCCGCCGGCTCCGGCCCGTGACAACTTCACGGGCGGGCTGATCGCCGCGCTCCTCGCGGCGGTGGTCTGCGCGGGCGTGTACGGCGCGATCGTCGGCGCCACCCGGCACGAGATCGGCTACGCGGCCGTGGCGGTCGGATTCGGCATCGGCTGGGTCTCCGGCAAGGTCGGCGGGCGCAACCCCGCCCTGCCCGTGCTGAGCGCCGTCCTCGCCCTCGGCTCCGTCTACGCGGGCCAGCTGGTCGGCGAGGCGATCCTGGCCGCCAAGGAGCTCCCGCTCAGCGCCACGGACCTCCTGATCGACCACTTCGACGTGGTCAACGAGATCTGGAAGGCCGACTCGGACTTCATGACGTTCTTCTTCTTCGCGATCGCCGCCGTCGCGGCGTTCTCCGGCAGCAAGAAGGGCGCCGCCGCCTGACAGCTGTCCCCACGCGCGCGGGGACACGGAAGGGGCCCGGACCGTTCGAACGGTCCGGGCCCCTTCACGTACGTACTACGTACGTACGTGACTGTCGTCAGCGCTTGTGCTGCGCGTCCGCGACGGTCACCTCGACGCGCTGGAACTCCTTGAGCTCGCTGTAGCCGGTGGTGGCCATCGAGCGGCGCAGGGCGCCGAAGAAGTTCATCGACCCGTCCGGGATGTGCGACGGGCCGGTGAGGATCTCCTCGGTGGTGCCCACGATGCCCAGGTCGACCAGCTTGCCGCGCGGCACGTCCTCGTGGACGGCCTCCATGCCCCAGTGGTGGCCCTTGCCGGGCGCGTCCGTGGCACGGGCCAGCGGGGAGCCCATCATGACCGCGTCCGCGCCGCAGGCGATCGCCTTGGGCAGGTCGCCGGACCAGCCCACGCCGCCGTCCGCGATGACGTGGACGTACCGGCCGCCGGACTCGTCCATGTAGTCGCGGCGGGCCGCGGCCACGTCGGCGACGGCGGTGGCCATCGGGACCTGGATGCCCAGCACGTTGCGGGTGGTGTGCGCGGCGCCGCCGCCGAAGCCCACCAGGACGCCGGCCGCGCCGGTGCGCATCAGGTGCAGGGCCGCGGTGTAGGTGGCGCAGCCGCCGACGATCACCGGGACGTCCAGCTCGTAGATGAACTGCTTGAGGTTGAGCGGCTCGGCCGCACCCGAGACGTGCTCCGCCGAGACGGTGGTGCCGCGGATGACGAAGATGTCGACGCCCGCGTCCACGACGGCCTTGGAGAACTGGGCGGTGCGCTGCGGCGAGAGGGCGGCGGCGGTGACCACACCGGAGTCGCGCACCTCCTTGATGCGCTGTCCGATCAGCTCTTCCTTGATCGGGGCCGCGTAGATCTCCTGGAGGCGGCGGGTCGCGGTGGCCTCGTCCAGCTCGTCGATCTCGTCGAGCAGCGGCTGCGGGTCCTCGTAGCGGGTCCACAGGCCCTCGAGGTTCAGCACGCCCAGGCCGCCGAGCTCACCGATGCGGATCGCGGTCTGCGGCGACACGACGGAGTCCATCGGGGCGGCCAGGAACGGCAGCTCGAACCGGTAGGCGTCGATCTGCCAGGCGATCGAGACCTCCTTCGGGTCCCGGGTGCGCCGGCTCGGGACGATGGCGATGTCGTCGAACGCGTACGCCCTGCGGCCGCGCTTGCCGCGCCCGATCTCGATCTCAGTCACGTTGTGTGGGCCTTTCCCTCTACGTCTGCCGTCCCAGTATCCCCGACATACGTGTGCCCGACATACGGGCGAGGGGCGGCCCCCTGTACGGGACCGCCCCTCGGCTTCGGCTACGCGCGCGTGGACGGGCCCGCCGCCCGCGCCCCGTGCGTCAGCGCCGGGTGTAGTTCGGCGCCTCGACCGTCATCTGGATGTCGTGCGGGTGGCTCTCCTTGAGGCCCGCCGAGGTGATCCGGACGAACCGGCCGTTCGTCTGAAGCTCCGGAACGGTACGGCCGCCGACGTAGAACATCGACTGGCGCAGACCGCCGACCAGCTGGTGGACGACCGCGGAGAGCGGGCCCCGGTAGGGCACCTGGCCCTCGATGCCCTCGGGGACCAGCTTCTCGTCGGAGGCGACGCCCTCCTGGAAGTAGCGGTCCTTGGAGAAGGACTTCTGCTCGCCGCGGGACTGCATCGCGCCCAGCGAGCCCATGCCGCGGTACGACTTGAACTGCTTGCCGTTGATGAAGAGCAGCTCGCCCGGGGACTCCTCGCAGCCCGCGAGCAGCGAGCCGAGCATCACCGTGTCGGCGCCCGCGACCAGGGCCTTGGCGATGTCGCCCGAGTACTGCAGGCCGCCGTCGCCGATGACCGGGACGCCCGCGGCCTTGGCGGCGAGCGACGCCTCGTAGATGGCGGTGACCTGCGGGACGCCGATGCCGGCGACGACACGGGTCGTACAGATGGAGCCGGGGCCGACGCCGACCTTGATGCCGTCGACACCCGAGTCGATCAGGGCCTGGGCGCCGTCCCGGGTGGCGATGTTGCCGCCGATGACGTCGACGCCCGACGAGTTCGACTTGATCTTGGCGACCATGTCGCCGACCAGCCGGGAGTGGCCGTGGGCGGTGTCGACGACGATGAAGTCGACGCCCGCCTGGATCAGCGCCTGGGCGCGCTCGAAGGCGTCGCCCGCGACACCGACGGCCGCGCCGACGATGAGCCGGCCGTCCTTGTCCTTGGCCGCGTTCGGGTACTGCTCGGCCTTGACGAAGTCCTTGACCGTGATGAGGCCCTTGAGGATGCCGGCGTCGTCGACGAGCGGCAGCTTCTCGATCTTGTGGCGGCGCAGCAGCTCCATGGCGTCCACACCGGAGATGCCGACCTTGCCGGTGACCAGCGGCATCGGGGTCATGACCTCGCGCACCTGGCGCGAGCGGTCCGACTCGAAGGCCATGTCGCGGTTGGTGACGATGCCGAGCAGCTTGCCCGCCGGGTCGGTGACCGGGACGCCGCTGATGCGGAACTTGGCGCACAGCTCGTCGGCCTCGCGCAGCGTCGCGTCCGGGTGCACCGTGATCGGGTCGCTCACCATGCCGGACTCGGAGCGCTTGACCAGGTCGACGTGGTTGGCCTGGTCCTCGATGGAGAGGTTGCGGTGCAGCACGCCGGCGCCGCCCTGACGGGCCATGGCGATCGCCATGCGCGCCTCGGTGACCTTGTCCATGGCCGCGGAGAGCAGCGGGACGTTCACCTTCACGTTCTTCGAGAGGTACGAGGAGGTGTCGATCTGGTCGGGCGCCATGTCGGACGCGCCCGGCAGCAGCAGCACGTCGTCGTATGTCAGCCCGAGCATCGCGAACTTGTCGGGCACTCCGTCGACGTTTGCAGTCATGACACCTTCCCCAATGGCCTTGATCGGTGCGGATGTCCATGCTAACGGGCTGGCACGGTGTCTCATTCCATGAACAAGATCAACCGAATTCTTTGTACGTTCACACGGACGTGACGCGGGCGCCCACGCGCGCGCGGTCGCCGTACGCCCGCCGGGCGGACCGGTGCGGCGAGGCGCACCCCACGGGTCGCGGGGTGCGCGACATCACTGTTCGGCCAGGGCCCGCAGACGGCTCAGGGCGCGGTGCTGGGCGACCCGGACGGCACCCGGGGACATGCCGAGCATCTGCCCGGTCTCCTCCGCCGTGAGGCCGACCGCCACCCGCAGCACCAGCAGCTCGCGCTGGTTCTCCGGGAGGTTGGCGAGGAGCTTCTTGGCCCACTCGGCGTCGCTGCTGAGCAGCGCGCGCTCCTCGGGGCCCAGCGAGTCGTCCGGCCGCTCGGGCATCTCGTCGGAGGGCACCGCCGTGGAGCCGGGATGGCGCATGGCGGCCCGCTGGAGGTCGGCGACCTTGTGCGAGGCGATGGCGAAGACGAACGCCTCGAAGGGTCTGCCGGTGTCCCGGTAGCGCGGCAGCGCCATCAGGACGGCGACACAGACCTCCTGCGCGAGGTCCTCCACGAAGTGGCGCGCGTCACCCGGCAGACGGTTCAGCCGGGTGCGGCAGTAGCGCAGCGCGAGCGGATGGACATGGGCCAGCAGGTCATGCGTGGCCTGTTCGTCGCCGTCGACGGCACGGTGAACGAGCGCACCGATCACCGTTGGCTCGTCATCGCGCATCGGTCCATGGTGCCCCGGCGTCGCAGAATCCGTGGCACCGCGTCCATAGTTGTGCACCGAAGCGTTATGAGCAGGTGCGCCGGACGTCATCTCCTGCGCCCTCCCCTCCCGCTCGACCGACTCGTCCCCGAGGAACTCCACACCTTCAAGGATGCGGCATCGCGCGCGAAGCGTCACACGCCGCTCCACCGAGCGGGGGGACGGACCCGTCCGTCGACGACGGACGGGGATCCGGCCGGCCGCGCCGCCGCCCGGTCAGCGCACCAGGCCCCAACGGAAACCGAGCGCCACCGCGTGCGCCCGGTCCGAGGCGCCGAGCTTCTTGAAGAGCCGCCTGGCGTGGGTCTTCACGGTGTCCTCCGAGAGGAAGAGCTCGCGCCCGATCTCCGCGTTGGACCGGCCGTGGCTCATGCCTTCGAGCACCTGGATCTCGCGCGCGGTGAGCGTGGGCGCCGCGCCCATCTCCGCCGAACGCAGTCTGCGCGGGGCGAGGCGCCAGGTCGGGTCGGCCAGCGCCTGGGTCACCGTGGCGCGCAGCTCCGCGCGCGAGGCGTCCTTGTGCAGATAGCCGCGCGCCCCGGCGGCCACCGCGAGCGCCACTCCGTCGAGGTCCTCGGCGACCGTCAGCATGATGATGCGGGCGCCGGGGTCGGCGGACAGCAGCCGCCGCACGGTCTCCACGCCGCCCAGTCCGGGCATGCGTACGTCCATCAGAATCAGGTCCGAGCGGTCGGCGCCCCAGCGGCGGAGGACTTCCTCGCCGTTGGCCGCAGTCGTCACACGCTCGACGCCGGGCACGGTCGCGACCGCGCGGCGGAGCGCCTCTCGGGCAAGCGGGGAGTCGTCGCAGACGAGGACGGATGTCATGGCCGCCCTCCGCAGCTGATGCGCGTCACCTTGAGCCTCCAGGCTGGTTACGTATCGTCACCTGTGCGATTGACGCTCTCGGACACCTGCCCGAGCGCTTGTTCTTTCAACCGCTCCGCACTCTCAACGACGGTCACTCGAAAGAGTTACGGGTCGGACGGGCGCCTTCGGCACTCTACGTGAGGAACCGTGTGCGCCGGGCGCGCATCGCGGGTCACCCGTCGTTCGCTTGGAGGTATGCCCCATTTAGCGGCTTTTCTTCCCTTTTCCTGGTGTCTGTGGCTAGATTCGCAATGAGTCATATTTACATCTACTTACACCGTAGATGTACGTTCGTCGGTACACCCCAGTGATCCGGGGTACCCGGCCCACCCGCCTTCAGGCACGGCTTCAAGGGGACATGAGCAATGGCAGATTTCTCCCGCCTTCCCGGACCGAACGCCGATCTGTGGGACTGGCAGCTCCTCGCCGCGTGCCGCGGAGTCGACAGCTCCCTCTTCTTCCACCCGGAGGGCGAACGCGGCGCGGCCAGGAGTGCGCGCGAGAACTCGGCGAAAGAGGTGTGCATGCGCTGCCCGGTGCGCGCCCAGTGCGCGGCCCACGCGCTGGCGGTCCGCGAGCCCTACGGCGTGTGGGGCGGACTCACGGAGGACGAGCGCGAGGAGCTGATGGGCCGGGCGCGCAACCGGCTGGTCACCGCCGCGGCCTCGGCCGACGGGGGCCACGGCTAGCGGCCGGAGGGCACACCTTTCGCAGAAACGTTCCTGCGCCGTTTGGCGCACAGGAGCGCGGGCCGGGCCGCGCCGCACGCGGGTGCGCGGCGCCACGGCCACGCGCGCGTGCCACGAGCCGGGCGCGGGTCGACGGCGACAGCGGCGCGGCCCCGGCTCACCGGCCGCGGGCCCGCCGCTCAGGTGCGGGCCGCGGCCCCGGCCAGCTGGTCGAGGGTGGCCGCGACGGCCGGGACCCGGGCCAGGTCGGGCAGGGTGAGCGCGACGATCTCGCGCTCCACGGCGGGCTCCACCGCGACGGTGCGGGCGCCCTTGGGCCGGACCGAGGAGATGGCCAGCTCGGGCAGGACCGCGACCCCGAGCCCCGCCCCGACCAGGCCGATCACCGCCGGGTAGTCGTCGGTGGCGAAGTCGATGCGCGGGGTGAAGCCGGACCGCTCGCACACCTCGACCAGTTGGCGGCGGCAGCGCGGGCAGCCCGCGATCCACGGCTCCTCGGCGAGGTCGCGGATGTCGACGGTGCCGCCCCCGGCCAGCCGGTGGCCCTCGGGGACCAGCCCGACCAGGCGGTCCATCAGCACCGGCCGGACCACTAGGTCGTCCCACTCCTCCGCGGTCGCCGCCCCGTACCGGAAGGCGAGCGCGATGTCGCAGTCGCCCTCGCGCAGCATCTCCACCGAGCGCGGCGGCTCGGCCTCGACCAGGGAGACCCGGGTGCCCGGGTGGGCGGCGCGCAGCGCGGCCAGCGCGCTGGGGACCAGGGTGGAGGAGCCGCTGGGGAAGGAGACCAGCCGGACCCGGCCCGCGCGCAGGCCCGCGATGGCCGCGACCTCCTCCTCGGCGGCGGTGAGCCCGGCCAGGATGCCGGAGGCGTGCCGCACCAGGACCTCGCCCGCCTGGGTGAGCCGGGTCTCGCGGCCGGTGCGGATCAGCAGCGGGGTGCCCGCCGAGGACTCCAGGGCCTTCATCTGCTGGCTGACCGCGGGCTGGGTGCAGCCGAGCTCGCGCGCGGCGGCCGAGAAGGAGCCGGTGGCGGCGACGGCGCGCAGGACGCGGAGGTGGCGGGCTTCGATCACCCCCCGAGCATAAGCGTCGCTTGGGGATCTTGGGAGTTATGCAGTGGCTGCTTTGAGACAGCAGAGGTTAGCGTTCTCGCCATGGAGCTTCTGTCTGTGAACGTGGGGCGCGCCACGGCCGTCGACTACACCGATGCCGAGGGCGGTGTCACCGGCATCGGCAAGCGGCCGGTGGCGGGGCCGGTGCGCCTCTTCCGGCCCGGCCTCAAGGGGGTGGGGGCCAGCGGGGTCGCGGGCGACGACGTCTGCGACAAGCGCCACCACGGCGGCGAGTACCAGGCCGTCTACGCCTACGCGCGCGAGGACCTCGACGTCTGGGAGAGGGAGCTGGGCCGCGAGCTGCCCGGCGGGATCTTCGGCGAGAACCTCACCACGTACGGGCTGGACATCACCGGCGCCCGGATAGGCGAGCGCTGGCGGATCGGCCCGGACGTGGTCGTGGAGGTCTCCAGCGCGCGCATCCCCTGCCGTACGTTCGCGGGCGCCCTGGACCAGCGGGGGTGGGTGAAGCGGTTCACCCAGGCCGCGGTCCCCGGTGCCTATCTGCGGGTGGTCGAGGAGGGCGAGGTCCGCGCGGGCGACGCCATCGAGGTGGTCCACCGGCCCGACCACGAGGTGTCGGTGGAGTTCTGGTTCCGCGCGTTCACGGTGGAACGGGAGCTGCTGCCGCGCACGCTGGCGGCGGGCGAGGCGATGCCGCCGGAGCGCCACGAGAGCGTGCGCGCGTACCTGGAGCGGCAGGCCGCCCGGCGGGCTTCCTGACCGGACTGCCCGTCACACCGCTGTCATCCCCGGGCACTACCGTGCGCGTATGACGACTGCACTGATTACGGGAGCGACGGCGGGCATCGGTGCCGCGTTCGCACGGCGGCTGGCCACGGACGGGCACGACCTGGTGCTGGTGGCCCGCGACGGCAAGCGGCTGCGGGAGCAGGCCACCGAGCTGCACGACCGGCACGGCGTGGAGGTCGAGGTGCTGGTCGCGGACCTGGCCACGGAGGACGGCATCGCGGGCGTCGAGGCCAGGCTGGCCGAGCGCCGCCAGCCGGTCGACCTGCTGGTCAACAACGCCGGGTTCGGCAACAAGGGCCGCTATCTGGACGTGCCCATGGCCGACGAGCTCAAGATGCTGAAGGTGCACATCGAGGCGGTGCTGCGGCTGACGTCCGCCGCCACCGAGGGGATGCGCGAGCGCGGGCGCGGCGGGGTCGTCAACGTCGCCTCGGTCGCCGCGTTCGTCCCGCGCGGCACCTATGGCGCGTCCAAGTCGTGGGTCGTGCAGTTCACCCAGGGCGCGGCACGCGACCTGGCGGGCTCGGGGGTGCGGCTGATGGCGCTGTGCCCGGGGTTCGTCCGTACGGAGTTCCACCAGCGGGCCGGAATGGGCACCGACAACATCCCCGGCTGGATGTGGCTGGACGCCGACAAGCTGGTCTCCGCGGCGCTCGCCGACCTCTCGCGCGGCAAGTCGCTGTCGATCCCCGACCCGCGCTACAAGACGCTGATGGGCGTGGTGAAGCTGGCGCCGCGCGGGCTGCTGGGCGGCATCACCTCGCGGACGGGCCGCAAGTACGGCCCGAAGTGAGCGACGGGCCGTCGGGGGCCGGTACCCCGACGGCCCCCTCGTCCAGCGTCAGCGCGGCCGTGGCGCCGTCCGCCCAGGTCACCCGGACGGTGTGGCCCTCGATCCGCACCTCGCCGACCAGGTCGCACAGCGGCGCCGGGTGCCGTTCGCCGGTCAGTGAGGCGAGGGCGACGAAGAGGGCCGGGCCGCTGCCGGTCCGCCCGTCGAGGACCGCGACCCGGCTGCGGGGGCCGAACAGGGTGGACCCGGCGGCCACTGCGCGCGCGTGGCCCTCGTATCCGTGCACGGGGTGGAGCTGGGCCGTCAGCGCGCGGTCCGGCCCGGCCCGCTCGTCCGGGCGGGTGACGGCCCACCCCGACTGGCGTACGCGGGTGCCCGCGGGGGCGCCCGTGACCAGATGGGCGCGGACCTCGGCGCGGCCGTGCGCCAGGGTCGCCGAGACGATCCGCACCCCCTTCCAGCCCTCGTCGGCGACCGCGCCCCCGTCGGCCGGCACCGGCCGTGCGGCCGAGGCGGCCCAGTCCGGACCCGTGCCCAGCGGATCGGCCGGGCCGCGCGCGGTGACCGTGCCGTCGGCGCGGACCAGACCGAAGTGGTTGTCACGCACCCCGGCCGGGAGCGGGCCGGTGCGCGTCGAGTACGCGAACCGGGTGTAGTGGGGGTCCTCCGCCGGGCCCGGGTCGCCGTCGGTGCCGTGGTTGTGGAGACGGACCAGGCCGTCCGAAGCGGTGGACTGGAGCAGGCAGTTCGGCGGGCCGAGCGCCACGGCCGCGTCCCGCGTCTCCACCGGCAGCGGCTCCTCCACCGCCGTCCACACCGGATGCCCGGCGGGCAGCAGCAGACCGAGGAACCCCTTCGCCGCCCAGTACGGGGAGGCCGGGCCCGAGTAGCCCTGGACCAGCGGCGGATACGGGCCGTGCCAGCCGGGGGTGAGCAGCCCGCGCCCGTCGGTGGCGCCCCGGCCGGGGGCCCGGTCCATGAAGTACCGCAGCGCGCCGGAGGCGAGGCGGCGGGTGGCGCCGGGGGTGAGCGGGGTGTGGCCGGTGAGCGCGCCGAGCCAGGGGGCCGCGGCGGCGGCGAAGCGGTAGGTGAGGGAGCGTCCGTACGGCAGCGGGGCGCCGTCGGCGCCGAACATCCGGGAGAGCGCTTCGAGATGGCGGTGCAGCCGGGGTCCGTAGCGGTCGAGGAGTTCCCGATCGTCACCCAAATGAGCGTGCAGGACGGGATAGAAGTGGAGGGCCCAGCCGTTGTAGTGGTCGAAGGAGCGGTGGGGGCCGTCGCTGTACCAGCCGTCGCCGAGGTACCACTGGTCGACGTGTTCCAGCGCGCGTTCGATCGTGGCCGAGGCGCGGTCGGTCTCGATTCCGGCGTCCTGGAGGAATCCGGCGACGGTGAGACCGAAGAACCACCAGTTGTTGTCGACCGGCGAGGGTCCGAGGGCGGGCAGCAGCCAGTCGACGACGCGCTGGCGCACGCCGTCGTCCAGCCCGTCCCAGAGCCAGGGCCGGGTCAGCCGCAGCCCCAAGGCGACGGAGGCGGACTCGACGACGGCCTGGCGCACCTCCGCCATCCGCGGCCAGGAGTCGCGGTCGCCGTCCAACTCGCCGGTGGGCAGCGGGTGTTCGGTTCCGGAGGCGAGTCCTTCGGCGTACCGGCCGAGGTGGCCGTGCGGGTCGTCGCCGTGCGCGCCGGCGATCCGGAGCGCGGCCAGCAGCCAGGTGCGGGCATACCCTTCGAGGCCGTCGGAGCGGGGCCCGGACCAGCTGGGCCGCGCCCCGGGGAGATGGATCAGACCGTGGCGCCGGGAGGCGTAGGGGCGTACGGAGAGGAGCAGTTGATCGGCCGACCACTCCCAGTGGTCACGGGTCCAGCCGGTGTACGGGCTGAGCCCGGGGTGCGCGGGCGGTGTCGGCATGATGCTCCCCGGCGGCATGCGGACCGGGCCGAGGCGGCGCGGTCCTGGGCGTGGGCCGGAATCTAGGGCCGCGGCTGATCGAACGTCAATGGATGCTGACTGAATGATCGAAACTGCCGTCGTTCGATCAGGGTGCATTAGGGTCGGGGCCCCGGAACACCGGCCACCACACCGCGAGGGGGACCGCCGCCGTGCGAGAGAGTGCTGCTGAACGTCACGACCGACTGCTGGACCTGGTGCGCCGGCGCGGCTCGGCCCGGGTCTCCGACCTCGCCGGACAGCTGGGGGTCTCCCCCGTCACCGTGCGCCGCGACGTGGAGGCGCTGGCCGGGCGGGGCCTGCTGGACCGGGTGCACGGCAAGGTCTCCTGGCCGCACGCCGAGGGCGGCGCCGGGGTGCCCGCACAAGGCGGGGGCGCCGGGCGGGAGCTGGTGCTCGGCATGATCGCCCCCACCGCCACCTACTACTTCGCCGAGGTCATCCGGGGTGCGCACGAGGCGGCGGCTGCCGCCGGGGCGCGGCTGGTCCTGCGGATCTCGGACTACCGCCCGGGCGAGGACGCGGCGCGCGCGGCCGGGCTGCTGGCCGCGGGGGCCGAGGGGCTGCTGGTCGCGCCGGGCTGGAAGGAGCCGCACGACCCGGCCGAGCACGGACGGTGGATCCACGAACTCCCGGTGCCCACCGTGCTGCTGGAGCGGCGCGGGGTGCCCGGCGGGCCGCTGGACGACCTGGACCGGGTCTGCTCGGACCACGGGCACGGGGTGCTCCTCGCCGTACGGCACCTGACCGGGCTCGGGCACCGGGCGCCGCTCCTGGTGGCGCGGGCCGACAGCCCCACGGCGCTCGCGGTGCGGGCGGGGTACGGACAGGCGCTGGAGGCGCTCGGCCTCACGGCGCCGCACCCGGTGCTCGGTTCGGTCTCGGCGGAGGCCGACCCGGCGGGGTTCGAGGCGGTGGTGCGGGCGCTGGCGGCAGCGGTCGGGAGCGGGGCGGTGACGGCGGCGCTGGTCCACAACGACGTGGACGCGATCCGCATCGCGCAGCGGCTCGGCGAGCTGGGCGTGCGGGTGCCCCGGGACCTGGCGCTGGTGGCGTACGACGACGAGGTGGCGGCGCTGGCCGACACCCCGCTGACGGCGGTGGCCCCGCCCAAGCACGAGGTGGGGCGGTACGCGGCGCGGCTGCTGGTCGAGCGGCTGCGGGCGGCGGGCCCGGGCGGGCCGGGCGAGGAGCCGCGCCGCCATGTGGACCTGCTGCCGAGGCTGCGGGTGCGGTCCTCGTGCGGGGCGCCGGGCCCCTCGGCCGGGGTCCGGGCGCGCGCCTCGGCGGCGACGGCGCCGGTCCCGGACCGGGGCACCGCGGAGGTGGTCTGAACCCCAAGGCCATCCCGCCCTCAGATCGATCATTTTTCGATCATTCGAACTTTCGCTCTTGACTTCGGTCGGGGCCGGCTCAAGGATCGCGGCCATCGCCTCGTCCCCTGACGTTCAGGAGCCTTCCCGTGAGCCGCAGTTGGACCAGATCGACAGCCGCCGCCGTCTCCGTCGCCACCGCTCTCGCCCTGCTCGCGGGGTGCGGGGGCGGTGACGACTCGGCGGGCGGGGACGGCAAGGGCACCGCCGCGAAGCCCGTGAGCCTGACCTTCTGGGCCTGGCAGAAGGGGTCGAAGGACGTCGTCGACGCCTTCAACGCCTCGCACCCGGGCATCCGCGTGAAGTTCGAGGAGATACCGTCCGGCAACGCGGGCGGCTACGCCAAGATCTCCAACGCGGTCAAGGCGGGCAACGCCCCGGACCTGGTCGCCGTCGAGTACCCGATGCTCCCCGAGTTCGTCAGCCAGGGCGCGCTCCAGGACATCGGGAAGTACCTGACGGACGACGTGAGGAAGAAGTTCCTGCCGCAGGCGGTCGACCTGACCACCCTGGGCGGCCGGAGCTGGGCCGTCCCCTTCGACGCCGCGCCCCAGACGTACTTCTACCGCAAGGACTTCTTCGCCCGGAACCACATCGAGGTGCCCAAGACCTGGGCCGAGTTCCGCACCGCCGCCGAGCGGGCCAAGCGGGCGGATCCGAAGGCGCGGATCGCCACGTTCATGCCGGACGACCCGACCACCTTCGAAGCGATGGCCTGGCAGGCCGGGGCCCAGTGGTTCAAGGCCGAGGGCGACACCTGGAAGATCGGCACCACGGACGCCGCCACCACCAGGGTCGCCGACTACTGGCAGGGCCTGCTCGACGACAAGCTGGTGCAGACGGCCGCCTCCTTCAGCCCGGAGTGGACCGCCGCCCTCAAGGACGGCTCGACCGTCGGCTACCTCGGCGCGTCCTGGGGCGCGGGCGTCCTGAAGTCGACGCTGCCCGACCAGAGCGGCAAGTGGGGCGTCGCCCCCGTCCCGACGTGGGACGGAAAGCCCGCGAGCGGCATGCTCGGCGGCTCCACCTGGGCGGTGACCAAGGACAGCCGGAAGGGCGCGGCGGCGGTCGAGTTCGCCACCTGGATGTCGACCACCCGGGAGGGGATCAAGGCCCGGATCGCGCCCGGCACTTCGAGCGCCTTCCCCGCCGATCCCGCCCTGCGCCCGGCCGCCGCGCAGGCGTTCGACGCCGGGTTCTACGGCGGCCAGGACATCTACCGGCTCTTCGACGCGGCCGGGGCGTCCATCAACCCGGCCTGGAGCTGGGGCCCGACCACCGGGACCACCAACACCACGCTCAAGGACCGGTTCGGCAAGGTCTCCGGCGGCTCGGTGACGATCGCCGACGCGGTGCGGGCCGCCCACGACGCCACGGTGGCCGAGCTGAAGAGGCGCGGCCTGAAGGTCGAGGGCTGAGGGCATGGCGGCCGACGCCCGCCCCGCCCGCGCCCCACACCCGGCCCGCGCCGCACGCCTCACTCGCGCCGCGCACACACCCCGACCGGCCCGCACCGCACGCCTCACTCGCCCCACCCGCGCCCCACACCCCACCCGGCGGCGGGCCGGCGGCGCCGCCGGTGTGCTGCTGGCTCCCTTCTTCGTGCTGTTCACCGCCGTGACCGTGGTGCCCATCGGGTACGCGGTGTGGCTCAGCCTGTTCACCGAGAAGCAGTCCGGGCTGGGGTTCGGCGGGGCCGAGACCGTGTTCAGCGGGCTCGACAACTACACGGCGGCACTGGGCGACCGGGCCTTCCGCGAGGGCTTCTGGGTCCTGCTCGGCTACTGCGTCTGCTACGTCCCGCTGATGGTCGCCGGTGCGCTCGCCCTCGCCCTGCTGCTCGACTCGGGGCTGGCGCGGGCCCGCCGCTTCTTCCAGCTCGCGCTCTTCCTGCCGCATGCCGTGCCGGGCATCATCGCCGCGCTGATCTGGGTGTATCTCTACACACCCGGGCTCAGCCCGGTCGTGTCGGCGATGCGCTCCGGCGGCATCGGCTTCAGCTTCTTCTCCGCCGACGGCGCCCTCCCCTCCGTGGTCAACATCGCGCTGTGGGAGTGGCTCGGCTACAACGTGGTGATCTTCTACGCGGCGCTCCAGGCCATCGACCGGTCCGTCCTGGAGGCGGCCACGGTGGACGGCGCGGGCGCCTGGCGCACCGCGTTCGCCATCAAGGTGCCGCTGATCCGGGCCTCGTTGGGGATGGTCACGCTCTTCACCGTCATCGGCTCGCTCCAGCTGTTCACCGAGCCGCTGATCCTCAACCAGGGCTCCGGCTCGGCGGTCACCTCCACCTGGACCCCCAACATGTACGCCTACACGGCCGCCTTCGCCCGCAACGACTACGGGCTCGCCGCGGCCTCGGCCGTACTCCTCGCCCTGACGGCGGCGCTGCTCTCGTTCGCCGTCACCCGCCTCACCACCCGGAAGGGGGCGCGGGCATGACGTCCCCGGCCACCACGATCGCGGGCACCGGCCCCGCCGGCCCGGCCCGGCCCCGTACCCCGGGCACCGAAGCGGCGTCAGCGGCCCCGCGCCCCGGGCGCTGGCTGTCGAAGGCCGCGGTCAACGGCGCGCTGCTGCTCTCCGTCGGCTACACGCTCTTCCCCCTCGTCTGGCTGGTCACCGCCGCCACCAAGGACACCGGCGGGCTGCTCGCCGGTGACGCCTTCTCCCCCGCGTCCCTGCGCGACGGCTTCGACCTCGGCCCCAACCTGTCGCGGCTGGCGTCCTACAACGACGGCGTCTACTTCCGCTGGTACCTCAACTCCCTGCTGTACGCGGGCGTGGGCGCCGCGCTCTGCGCGCTGATCAGCGTCGCCGCGGGATACGCCTTCGACAAGTACGACTTCCGGGGCAAGGAGAGGCTGTTCGCGGTGGTGCTGCTCGGCGTCCTCGTGCCGTCGACCGCGCTGGCGCTGCCGATGTACCTGCTGGCCAGCAGGACCGGGCTGGTCAACACCTACTGGTCGGTGCTGATCCCCGTCCTGGTGAACCCGTTCGGCGTGTACCTCTCGCGGGTGTTCTGCGCGAGTCACATCCCCGACGAGGCGCTGGAGGCGGCCCGGATCGACGGGGCCGGGGAGCTGCGCGCCTTCTGGTCGATCGGGCTGCGGATGGTCATGCCCGGGTTCGTGACCGTGTTCCTCTTCCAGTTCACCGCGATCTGGAACAACTTCTTCCTCCCCCTCGTGATGCTCTCGGACCAGAAGATCTTCCCGTTGAGCCTGGGCCTGTACGCGTGGAACTCCAACACGCACGCCGAGCCCGCCTTCTACCCCCTCGTCGTCACCGGCTCCCTCCTCGCCGTCGTCCCCCTCGTCGTCGCCTTCGTCGCCCTCCAGCGGCACTGGAAGGCCGGTCTCACGGCGGGCAGCGTCAAGTGACCGGCCGGCCGGACACCCGGTTATCCCTGGACAACGCCCCCGTGAGGAGCCCGAGTTCCACCATGCACCACACCACTGACAACCGCCCCTCGGCCCTGCTCGCCATGGGCCCCGGGATCGCCGGACGCCTCCTCGCCGAGCGGCACCGCGCCCGCCTCACCGCCCTCACCCGTACCGATCCGCGGCTCGTGGCCCATGAGCTCCGCGCCCCCGCGCCCCCGGTGGCGGACGCGCTGGCGCGGGCCGAAGTGCTGCTGACCTGCTGGGGAGCGCCCCCGCTGACCGCCGAGGTGCTGGCCGCGGCGCCCCGGCTGCGGGCCGTGGTGCACGCCGCCGGGTCAGTCAAGCACCACATCACCGAGGCGTGCTGGGAGCGGGGCATCGCGGTGTCCTCGGCGGCCTCGGCCAACGCCCTGCCGGTCGCCGAGTACACGCTGGCCGCGATCCTCTTCGCCGGGAAGCGGGTGCTGACCGCCGCCCGGCGGTACGCGGAGCTGCGCGCCCCGCACGACTGGCTGGCCGAGACGGAGGGCACCGGGAACTACCGCCGCACGGTCGGCCTGGTCGGCGCCTCGCGGATCGGCCGCCGGGTGATCGAGCTGCTGCGGCCCCTCGACTTCCGGGTGCTGCTGCACGACCCGTACGTGGACCCGGCCGAGGCGGGCCGGCTGGGCGTGGAGGCGGTCGCGCTGGACGAGCTGTGCGCCCGCAGCAGCGTCGTCTCCGTCCACGCGCCGCAGCTCCCGGCCACGGAGCGGATGATCGGCGCGCGCCAGCTCGCCGCGATGCCCGACGGGGCGACCCTGATCAACACCGCGCGCGGCTCCCTGGTGGACGAGGAGGCCCTGCTCGGGGAGCTGCTGTCCGGGCGGCTGTACGCCGTACTGGACGTCACCGAACCGGAACTGCCGCCCCGCGAGAGCCCGTTGTACGACCTGCCGAACGTGCTCCTGACCCCGCACATCGCCGGGTCCCTCGGCAACGAGCTGCACCGGATGGCGGATCTGGCGCTGGACGAGGTGGAGCGGTTCGCGGCCGGGCGCCCGTTCGCGGACCCGGTCCACCCGGCGGCCCTGGGCCACTCGGCCTGAGCCGCCCGCCCCGGACGAGGAACGGCCGGACGCGAAACGGCCGGACGCGAAACGGCCGTATGCGGAACGGCCGGACGCGGAACTCCCCGTACGGAAGGGCCCCGCGCCGGAAAGCCCCGTACGGGAAACGGAAAGGGCCCCTGTCCACCGTCTCCGGTGAACAGGGGCCCCTCCTCGTCGTCCTTACGGCGGCGTCCTCACGGACGCCGGCGCGTCACCACGTCAGTGGCTGTGACCGTGACCGTGGCCGTGACCGGCCTCGGCCTCCTCCTCGGCCGGCTTCTCGACGACCAGGGTCTCGGTCGTGAGCAGCAGGGAGGCGATGGAGGCGGCGTTCTCCAGGGCGGAGCGGGTGACCTTGACCGGGTCGATGACGCCGGCCTTGACCAGGTCGCCGTACTCGCCGGTGGCGGCGTTGAAGCCGTTGCCCTTCTCCAGCTCCGCCACCTTCGAGGTGATGACGTAGCCCTCGAGGCCGGCGTTCTCGGCGATCCAGCGCAGCGGCTCGACGGCGGCGCGCTTGACGACCGCGACACCCGTGGCCTCGTCGCCGGTCTTGTCGAGGTTGCCCTCCAGGACCTTGACGGCGTGGACGAGCGCGGAGCCACCACCGGAGACGATGCCCTCCTCGACCGCGGCGCGGGTCGCGGAGATGGCGTCCTCCAGACGGTGCTTCTTCTCCTTCAGCTCCACCTCGGTGGCGGCGCCGACCTTGATCACGCACACGCCGCCGGCGAGCTTCGCGAGGCGCTCCTGGAGCTTCTCGCGGTCCCAGTCGGAGTCCGTGGACTCGATCTCGGCCTTGATCTGCGCGACGCGGCCGACCACGTCCTCGCTGTTGCCGCCGCCGTCGACGATCGTGGTGTCGTCCTTGGTGACGGTGACGCGGCGGGCGGAGCCCAGCACGTCCAGACCGGCCTGGTCGAGCTTGAGGCCGACCTCCTCGGCGATGACGGTGGCACCGGTGAGGGTGGCCATGTCCTGCAGCATCGCCTTGCGGCGGTCGCCGAAGCCCGGGGCCTTGACGGCCACGGCGTTGAACGTGCCGCGGATCTTGTTGACGACGAGGGTGGAGAGGGCCTCGCCCTCGACGTCCTCGGCGATGATCAGGAGCGGCTTGGAAGCGCCGGCCTGGATGACCTTCTCCAGCAGCGGCAGCAGGTCCTGGATCGAGGAGATCTTGCCCTGGTTGATCAGGATGTACGGGTCGTCGAGGACGGCCTCCATACGCTCCTGGTCGGAGACCATGTACGGCGAGAGGTAGCCCTTGTCGAAGGCCATGCCCTCGGTGAACTCCAGCTCCAGGCCGAAGGTGTTGGACTCCTCGACGGTGATGACACCGTCCTTGCCGACCTTGTCCATCGCCTCGGCGATGAGCTCGCCGACCTGGGCGTCCTGCGCGGAGAGCGCGGCCACGGCGGCGATGTCCGACTTGTCGTCGATCGGACGGGCGGTGGCGAGGAGCTCCTCCGACACGGCCTTGACGGCGGCGTCGATGCCCTTCTTCAGGGCGGCCGGGGAGGCGCCGGCGGCGACGTTGCGCAGACCCTCGCGGACCAGCGCCTGGGCCAGCACGGTGGCGGTGGTGGTGCCGTCACCCGCGATGTCGTTGGTCTTGGTCGCCACCTCCTTCACCAGCTGGGCGCCCAGGTTCTCGTACGGGTCGTCGAGCTCGACCTCGCGGGCGATCGTCACACCGTCGTTGGTGATGGTGGGGGCGCCGAACTTCTTGTCGATGACGACATTGCGGCCCTTGGGGCCGATCGTCACCTTCACGGTGTCGGCAAGCTTGTTGACGCCGCGCTCAAGGGCGCGACGGGCGTCCTCGTCGAACTTCAGGATCTTCGCCATGGGAGCGGTTCAGCCCTCTCGAAAATTCGGGTGATACGAAACTGCGCCCCGGGCCGCCCGGCAGTCAGCAGGGTGGCCAGGGGCGCAGCTCACGAAGCATTCGCTTCGAGGTGAATTACTTCTCGATGATCGCGAGCACGTCGCGGGCCGAGAGGACGAGGTACTCCTCGCCGTTGTACTTCACCTCGGTGCCGCCGTACTTGCTGTACAGCACGACATCGCCGACGGTGACGTCGAGCTCGACGCGCTTTCCGTCCTCGATGCGGCCCGGGCCCACGGCCAGGACGACGCCCTCCTGGGGCTTCTCCTTGGCGGTGTCCGGAATGACCAGGCCGGAGGCCGTGGTCTGCTCGGCGTCGAGCGGCTGGACCACAATGCGGTCCTCAAGCGGCTTGATGGCAACCTTGGAGCTGGCGGTCGTCACGATCCGACCTCCCCCTTCGGAGATCTCACGGGGTTAACTGTCTGAGGTGGCGACCAGGTGGATCCGTCGTCGCGGGTGCCGGACCTGCCCGTCGCTGTGTTGGCACTCTCCGGTGGGGAGTGCCAGAGCCGAGACTAGGACGGCGATTAGCACTCGGTCAAGCGGAGTGCCAAGCCGAAGGCCGTGGCGGCCGGATTTCGCAGGTACGCGCGCCAAGCGCGAGGAACGCGCGGACGCCGGATTCACCCATCCGGTTCGTCCGCGCCCCTGTGGAGTTCGCGACAGGGGCGGCCGTGGCAGAACCCTCGCCACCCGGGCGAAAAGGTTCATATCCTCGGACCGATGAGGACCATCCGATGAGGACGACGCCCGCGGACCCGGCGCCGGAGGTCGGCGGCACCCCGCCGTCGGCGCCGCCCGGCCCCGGCCGCGCCCTCGCCTCCGTCCGGCGGCGCACCGAGGCGCTGCTGCTCGCGCTGGTCGTGCTGGTCGCGGTCGGCGGGCACGCGTGCGTGTCGGTGGCGCTGACCGGCGGCGTGCCGCGCGCCACCGCCGAGTTCGCGGTCAGCATGACGCTGATGGCGCTGGCCGCCCATCTGACCGTGCGCCGCTTCGCCCCGTACGCGGACCCGCTGATCCTGCCCGTGGCGATGCTCCTGTCGGGGCTCGGCCTGGTGCTGCTCTACCGGCTCGACCCGGCGTACGCGAGGGCGTACCACTCGGCGCCGACCGCGTCGGGGCAGCTGGTGTGGACGGTGATCGGGCTGGCGGGCTGTCTGGCGACGGTGGCGCTGCTGCGCGACCACCGGCGGCTGACCCGCTACATCTACGTGTCGATGGCCGTGGCGCTGGTCCTGCTGATGGCGCCGTCCTTCTTCGGGGCGGACACCTACGGCGCCAAGCGGTGGATCTACCTCGGCCCGTTCTCGCTCCAGCCCGGCGAGTTCGTGAAGATCATGATCACGGTGTTCTTCGCGGGCTATCTGGTCGTCCACCGCGACTCACTGGCCCTGACCGGCCGCAAGGTCCTGGGCGTACGGCTGCCGCCGGGCCGCCAGATGGCCCCGCTGGTGGCGATCTGGGTGCTGAGCCTGCTGGTGCTGGTCTTCGAACGCGACCTGGGCACCTCGCTGATCTTCTTCGGGCTCTTCGTGGTCATGCTGTACGTGGCGACCGAGCGCACCAGCTGGATCGTCTGCGGCGTACTGATGGCGGCGGTCGGGGCGTACGTCGTCGGCTCGACCGAGCCGCACGTCAAAGGCCGGATCGTGGCCTGGCTGCACCCCTTCGACGTGTTCCTGCCGCCGGAGAAGCGCCCGCCGGGCCTGGTCTCCGACCAGCTGGCGCAGGGCCTGTTCAGCTTCGGCAGCGGCGGCCTGACCGGCACCGGCCTCGGCAACGGCCACCCCGAGCTGGTCGGCTTCGCGGGCCGCAGCGACTTCATCCTGACCACCGTCGGGGAGGAGCTGGGGCTGGCCGGGGTGATGGCCGTGCTGCTGCTGTACGGGCTGCTGGTGGAGCGGGGGCTGCGCACGGCCCTGGCGGCCCACGACGCCTTCGGCAAGCTGCTGGCCACCGGGCTGGCGGCGGCGCTCGCGCTCCAGGTGTTCGTGGTGGTCGGCGGGGTCACCGGGCTGATCCCGCTCACCGGCAAGGCGCTGCCGTTCCTGGCCAAGGGCGGCTCGTCGCTGGTGGCGAACTGGGTGATGGTCGCGCTGCTGATCCGCGTCAGCGACAGCGCGGGCCGCCGGGCGGCCCAGCCGTCACCACCGTCCCCGTAGCCACCGCGCCCGCGTGCCGGGCGCCGCCGGGCCGAAGCCGCCGGCAAGGTCCGCGAGGCGCGCCCTAGACGTAGTCCTCCAGCCGCGCCACCGTGAAGCCTTGTTCCTGGATGCGGCGCAGCAGGCGGGCGGTGCGCACGGCCGGGGTGCCCGGGCCCGCGCAGTGGGCGAGGACGATGTCCCCGGAGCGCAGCCGGCCGCCCTCGCGGTAGCGCAGCACGTCGCCGCGCGGCGAGGCGGCGGCCCGCCACAGCACCATCGACCGCACCCCGCAGGAACGCGCCGCCCGTACCGTGTCGGCGTTGTAGGCACCGGCCGGCGGGCGGAAGAGCCGGGGCCGCGCCCCGCGCCCGCAGATCTCCGCGCGCTGCCCGTCGTACGACAGCTCCCGCAGGTCGGCGGTGCGGCCCGGGCGGGCGAAGGTGGAGACCGGCAGCTCCAGTTCGCTGACCATCCGGCGCAGCGAGGGGTCCTCGACGGCGTTGTCGTACGTCAGGAAGACGACCCGGTCCCGCTCCGGGAGCGGCACCCGGTCCACCACGAACGGCAGCGCGGGGCGGCGCGCGGGCGGCCGGGGGGCCGGGGCCAGCGGTCCGGCCAGGCCCCAGCGGCGGGCGGTGGCCTCCCGGCCGCCGCCGCGGGGGACGACCTTGGACGCGGCCTTGCGGCCGAGCCGCTCGAACGGTTCGACGGACTGCGCGCAGCCCGCCGTGCCGAGCAGCCCCGCCACGAGCGCACCGGCCGCCAGCAGACCGGCCAGCCGCCGGTGCGCGTGTCTCATACGTAGTCCTCCAGCCTGGCCACCGCGTACCCCTTGTCGGTGATGACCTTCATGACCTGCCGGATCATGTCGGGCATGGTGCCCTTCCAGTCCTCGCGGCCCCGGAAGTGGGTGAGGACGATGTCACCGGGGTGCAGGTCGCGGTCCCACTCGCGCCACTCCATGTGATCGGGAAACGCCTCGGCGGCCCACAAGGGCACGGCCTTGATGCCGCACGACCGGGCGGCGCGCAGGGAGTCCTCGTTGTAGTTGCCGTACGGCGGCCGGAAGAGCCGGGGCCGCTGACCCGCCCACTTCGCGATCTTGTCCTGCTGGTCGCAGATCTCGTGCTTCTGCTCCGCGTACGAAAGGGCGGGCAGATAGCGGTGGTTGAGGGTGTGGTTGTTGAGGGTGACGCCCAGGCCCTGCATCCGCTTGAAGTACGGGTAGTCGGTGCGCACCAGGTAGTCGCTGAGGAACGCGCTGTAGGGGATGCGCAGCTCCTTCATCATCGTGAGCAGCTCCGGGTCCTTCTCGGCGCCGTCGTCGATGGTGAGGAAGACGATCCGGTCCTTGGTCGGCACGGTGGTGAAGACCGGCGGCAGCGCGTCGCCGCCGTCCGTCTCGAAGCCGGGCCGGTTGGTGATCCTCGGCTTCACGGCGGGTGGCGCGGGCGGGGCCAGCGGCACCTTGGCCAGCTTCCACTTCTTGGCGGCGGCGACCCGGGCGGCCTGCGCCCGCTTGAGCTGCGCGGAGTAGCCGGCCAGGGCGCGGGCGGCGCCGTCGCGGTATGCCTGCGGCCCGGCGGCGGCCCTGCCGCCGTGGTGGCCGGGGGCCGGGTCCTCGGCGGCGCACCCGGAGGCGAGCGCGACGGCGACGAGTCCGGTGAGCCCGGCGAGCAGGGGCCGGAAATTTCCCTTTTGTCGTACAAGCTGCATGCCGCCGCATCCTGTCAGCGAGCGGGCCGATCACCGGGGCGACACCCGCCGCGGAACGCGCGCCGTCCCCCACCTGGCCCACAATGGGGCAGGTGAACGACCTCGACACCTTCCGCGCCCTGCTCGCCCCCGAAGGCCGGGCCCTGCTGGACTCGCTGCGCGACTACGACCCCGGCCAGGAGCTGGCCGTCGCGACCCGGCTGCGGCGCGCCCACGCGCCCGGGCTGGTCTCGGCGGCGCTCGCCCAGGCGCGGCTGCGGCAGCGGGCGGTGGCGAAGTTCGGCGCCGAGGACGCGTACCGGATGTTCTTCACGCCCAACGGGGTCGAGCAGTCCACCCGCGCCTCGGTGGCCGCGTACCGCGCGCGGGTGTTCGCCTCGCACGGGGTGCGCGGGGTCGCCGACCTGTGCTGCGGCATCGGCGGCGACGCGCTGGCGCTGGCCCGGGCGGGCATCGCCGTCCTCGCGGTGGACCGCGACGAGCTCACGGCCGAGGTCGCCCGCGCGAACGCGGCGGCGCTGGGCCTGGCCGAGCTGATCGAGGTGCGGTGCGCGGACGTGACGGACGTGGACACCTCGGGGTGGGACGCGGTGTTCGTGGACCCGGCGCGGCGGGGCGGGCGCGGCCGGATCTTCGACCCGGAGGCGTACTCGCCGCCGCTGTCGTGGGCGGTCGGCGCGGCCCTGAAGGCCCCCTTCGCGGCCCTCAAGATCGCCCCCGGCATCCCCCACGAGTCGCTGCCGCCGCAGGCCGAGGCGGAGTGGATCTCGGACGGGGGCGACGTGAAGGAGGCCGTGCTGTGGTTCGGGGGGCGGGCGGGCGGCGACGAGGCGGGCGCGGGGCGGGCGTCCGCCGAGTACGGCACCCGCCGTGCCGCCCTCGCCCCCGGGGCGGTGCGGGCCACCCTGCTGCCCGCGCACGCCTCCCTGTGGACGGCCGCGCCCCTGCCCGCGCCGCCGGTCGGCCCGGTCGGCCGGTACCTGTACGAGCCGGACGGCGCGGTGATCCGCGCGCACCTGGTCGCCGAGATCGCGGCGGCGAGCGGCGGCCGGCTGATCGACGAGACCATCGCGTACGTGACCGGCGACGAGCCGTACGCGTCGCCCTTCGCCACCGCGTACGAGATCACCGACGAGCTCCCCTTCAACATGAAGAAGCTGAAGGCGCTGCTGCGCGAGCGCGAGGTCGGGGTGCTCACCGTGAAGAAGCGCGGCTCCGCGGTCGAACCGGAGGAGCTGCGGCGCAAGATGAAACTTCAGGGCCGCAACGCGGCCACCGTGTTCCTGACCCGGGTGGCGGGCGCCCCCACGATGCTGGTCGGACGGCCCGTCCCGGCACCGTAACCATCGTCACATTCCCTCCACTTTGCAACTGCGGCCATGTCCGAGGGCGTTGTTAGGCTTCGGGAAAACCGAGCGGGGGGCGGGAGATGGGGACGGAGCCGGGCGGCAGCAGACCCGACCTCGGGGTGCCCGAGGACGACGGGCTGACGAAGCTCGCCGAGGACCTGGACGAGATGCGGCGCCATCTCGACGGCCAGGTGCGGCGGATGGACGGGATCGTCGACCGGATCGAGGCGGGCTGGCGCGGCCCGGCCGCCTCGGCCTACCGGGACCTGCACCGGGGCGCGGCCAGGGACGCGGTGCGCATCCGCGAGGTGATCCAGGTCATCGAGGAGGCCGTCCGGCTCAGCCGGGACGGGTTCAGCGAGCAGGACATGGAGGTGCTGGCGCGGATGCGGGAGATCCAGGACCACATCGACGTGGCGGCCCAGGCCGACGCGCTCCAGGCGCCGGAGCCGGGACCGCGCAGCAGCATCAGCGATCTGTGACAGCCCGCCGGTCCGCCGGCGGTTCGGGGGAATGGACATACGGATGCCCGACGACGACCGCATAGCCGTGAGCCTCACCGCCCTGCGTGAGCTCGCCGCCGAGCTGGAGGAGATCCTCAAGCAGCTCAACGAGAAGCTGGGCGCGCTCTACGACCGTACCGAGAAGGTCGTCCTGACCTGGGACGGCGCCGCCCGGGAGGCGTTCGTGGACGAGCTCGACCGCTGGGACCGCGACATGCGGGACCTCCAGGCCCGCCAAGCCTGGCTCCACGAGGTGGTCACCACCGGCCACGCCAACTACGCGGCGGCCCACCGGGCGGTGCTGCGCGGCTGGGGGGCGGTCTGATGGCGGGTCCCGCCCCGGCCCCGCCGGGCGGCGCGAACGGCACGATCGACGTCAAGCCGACGGACCTGCACCGGGTCTCCGGCGGTGTGGCGAGCCAGCAGGTCATGTTCGACAAGGCCGCCAAGGACCTGCTGCCCAAGCTCCACAAGTACCCGGACGCGGGCGGCTACGGCACCGCGCCCCAGGCGTTCGCGGCGGCCTACGTCGACGTGGGCAACCGCTTCCTGGAGGTGTGGGCCAAGGCCGTGGAGAGCGTGGGCGGCGCCGCCGTCGGCTTCACCACGACCGCCAACAACTACGCGAAGGCGGACGCGGCGGCGCACCCGGGCGGCCCGCCGCCGGTGACCCAGCCGCTGCCGCACGTCATCGACAAGGCGCCCTCCTACGGCCACGTCCCCAATCTGAAGTGGGGCGACGACGACGGTGGCGACGACTTCCTGCGTTCGATCCTGGAGGCGGTCCCGGGGCCGGTCCGGGACGTCCTGCGGCCGGTGGTCAAGCACGCCTTCCGGATGGGCAAGGTCGCCGACGTCTATCCGTTCCCGCAGCAGCACTATCTGAACTCGCTGTCCAAGGCGTGGATGGCGATGACGATGAGCCTGTCCATGACGGAGAGCGCGCTCACCGGCCTGGTCGGCTCCATCACCCAGCAGACCAACAGCGAGTGGCACGACGCCATGCGGCAGTTCTGCAGTTCGCTGTGGGGCACCAAGGCGTGGGGCCAGTCGACGGCCGGTTACGAGTGGAAGCACGACTCGGCGGCGGCGCAGACCGCCTCGCACCCCGTGATGACGGTGCTGTTCGACACCGCGCAGAAGGTCAGCGACCTGCTGTACCAGTTCGCCGAGGCCGCCGTGTACATCAACCACGAGGTGCACGAGGTCTACATGCAGGCGGTGCGCGACGCGCTCCCCAAGATCGACGTCGACTTCCGGGACGGGGTCAGCGCCAAGGAGGTCGTGGGCCTGTTCAAGGGCGTCGTGAAGGGCGTCGCCAAGGGCGCGGTCCAGCTCGGCGAGGGCATCGTCCTGGAGATGGACACGAACAAGCTCAACTCCATCGTCACCACCTACAACGGCAAGGTCGACGCGCTCACCCCGAAGCTCAGGGAGCTGATGGCGGCGCTCGACGAGGCGCATCTGAGCGCGCCCACGTTCCACGCCGAGGAGGCCAGGGCGGAGGGGTTCGGCGCCCGCGCGCTCCAGGACTTCAAGGACGAGCACCACTTCGCCGTCCCCGGCGAGGACCCCAAGAACATCTACTATCCGATCGACCTGGCGAGCCAGGAGGGCATCCACGGCAGCCATCCGATCGACCGGCACGTCGGCATGACGGACGAGCAGCTCGCCCAGCGGCTGCGCGACCAGGGCAACGCGCCCGCCGCGTCCTCGTTCAAGGACCTGGCGTCGGCCCAGAAGTTCACCCAGGCCGCGCTCAACGACCACGCCAATGCGATCCGCATCGACGAATGGCTGCAAGGGGTGGAGCGGCGCAAGCGCAACAACCCCAATTGGGACCCCAACAACTCGTCGATCCAGCCCGCCATCAAGTTCACGTTCACCGAGGACACCGGCCGCACGATTACCCGTGCCGACTATGATGCACACGGCATGGGCGCCTCGGCCGCCAATACGAAATCGGTGCAGGTGGCGCTGAAGTACAAGGAGGGGATGGACCCTCCGTTCGTCGTCGTCACCTCCATGCCGATCCCCTAGCGCCGACCCCCTCACAGCGAAGGCAGCAGTCACGTGCAGTCGAACACGGCGGCCCTGTTCACCAGCGGCCCGCTGGCACACCTCCTCGACCTGGCCCTGCGGGTGCAGTCGTCGGGCGGCGCGCTCTCCCTCGACGACGAGGTCCGGCGGTACGTCCGGGTGACCGGCACCCCGGGCGCGGGCGGCGCCGAGTGCCCGGCCCGCGCCGGGGCGGCCCTGCTCGACCTCGTCGGCGACCTCCTCGCGGACGGCGCCCCCGTCACCGTCCCCGGGGAATTCCGGCAGAAACTCGCACGGGCGGCGGAAGGCACCGGCGAGGCCGAATACCTGCATACGCTCGCGGGAATCGTGCGCGTTCTGGACGGCGGTCCGCCCG
This sequence comes from Streptomyces sp. cg36, assembly GCF_041080675.1. NCBI lineage: Bacteria > Bacillati > Actinomycetota > Actinomycetes > Kitasatosporales > Streptomycetaceae > Streptomyces > Streptomyces cyclosori. Next base: position 3,252,791 of record NZ_CP163520.1, read on the forward strand.
CCGAGTACGACGAACTCCCGATGAACGGCTGGGAGGCCGGTGAGGTCTTTCCCCATCTCTGTGGATTCACGGTCCATCTGACCGACGATCTGGAATCCGCGACATTCGCCGACGCGGTGCGTTCCCACCTCGCCGCCGAGCATCCGTTCTGCGGGCAGTCGGTGGCGCCGCTGGCCGCCGAGGCGCAGCGCGCGCTCGTCCTCTTCCCCGACGGCTCCTCCCAGCGGGAGAACCTGCTGCCCACGATCCCCTGGGTCTCGCCGGACGCGCTGCGCGAACTGCTGCGGACCGTGGACGAGCACCTGCTGGGAGAGCACGCGTGAGCCCCGAGGAGAAGAGCGCGCCGGTCCGCAACCGCGTCGCCACCTACCCCGACCGGCAGACCGCCCAGTGGGCGACCCAGCACGTGGTGACCGCCAACGAGCAGACCGTCCACCGCTGGCTGGCCCGGTCCACCCGGCAGCGGCTGACGATCGAGGCGGCCTGGCCCTCGCGCGCCGAGCCGGTCGGGCGCGTACTGGTCCAGGCCATGCTGCTGGCCGGCCGCGACCCGGTGGACGTCCGCGCCGCCCGGGTGGTCCTGAGGCGCAGCGACACCGCCCCGCACGGCTTCACCGTCCACGCCACCTTCCCCGTCTACCTCTGAAGGCGCGCCCGATGTCCCTCAAGCCGCTCGACCACGACCGCAAGTACGGCGAGCTGGACCAGGTCGTCCGCGCCTATCTGGGGCGGTCCGCCGACGACACCCCCGAGCGGCGGAGCGAGGCGCTGGACGCCTATCTGCGCCACACCTGGCACACCCGCCCCTGGGCGCTCGCCGTCGCCGAGTCGCAGCTGCGCGAGTACGCGAAGAACCCGCCGGGCAGGCTGCGGCAGCGGCTGGGCGAGTTCTATCCGGTGCCGGACGTCGGCCTGCCCGACGCCGGGATCCAGGAGTGGCTGGTGACGCTGGCCGACCACATCCGGGCGAGCGTGGAGTTCGGCGACGTGCCCGCGCCCTCGGCGCCCGCCACCCACTGGGAGTGGCACGCGCGCTTCCCGGAGCTGGGCCAGCTCCTAGGCGGCTGGTTCGGCCAGGACATGCCCGACGAGTTCGCCGGCCACGAGGCGGCCCTGGACGACTACCGGGCCACCACCGACCGCACGCTCGTGGCCCGGGCCGCCGGCGAGGCGGCCGAACTGCTCACCCTGCGCCTCGACGAGGGCGCGTACGCCGAAGCCCTGGCCGAGCTCGGCATGGAGGTCGATCCGCCCGCTCCCCTCGGGCCCGCCGCCTGGCTCGCGTCCGTCGCGGACCGGCTGGCTACGCCAGGTCGGTGAGCTCCTCCGCGTAGACCTGGGAGAGCGGCTGGGGGCCCACGTACTGCTGGCAGTTGCACTGGCCCGCCTCGAAGCGGACCGGCTTCTTGGACTCGTCCCAGGCCACCGGGACCTCGACCCGCTCATGGCACTTGCCCTGCTTGTCGTGCTTGGCCAGATGGTGGGTGCAGCCGCAGACGGGCTCCGGCGGGCGCTGGGCGGCCTCCAGGGCCAGCCGCTCCTGGCGGGACGCCTCCAGCCGTTCCAGACCGCGTTCGTGGCGGGTGCGCAGGGCGGTGCGGAAGGTGTCGGCCGCCCAGCCGAAGCCGCCCATCCAGAAGACGATGAGGACCCACCAGTACCATTCCATGCCGCGCCTCTTCCCCCTGGCCGCCCGCCCGGGCACTGTGCCGCCGGGCGCCGCGTACGTACGTTCAGGATAGGCGCGCGGGGGCCGTCAGCCGTAGCGCCCAGCGGCGGTGGGCCAGGGCCTTGCCGACGGCGATCAGGCCGGTGAGCCAGCAGACCAGGCCGAGGCCCATGCCCAGGACCACCGTGCCGTAGGTGTCGGCGCCGGGCCGCGCGCCCGCCGGGACGGTCACGCACGCGTACAGGCCGATCGCGCACATCAGGGCGCCCGGCAGCAGCCACGCCAGGAACAGGCCGGGGGCGCGCCGGCGCGCGTCCGTGGCCGGGTGGCGGTCCAACGCGGCCCACTGCGCGAGCAGTTGGCGCATCCGGGCGTCCTTGCGCAGGCCCGCCACGATGGCGACGGCGGTCGGGACGAGCGTGGCCACGCCGATCACCAGGCAGACCATGCCGAAGAGCACCGACAGCGCGTCCAGCGACTCCAGGAAGGCGATCACCGCCGTCCCCACGAACGACCAGCCGGTGCCCAGCAGCACCGCCCACCCCCAGTGCGCCGCGATCCGGCCCCGCCCCAACTGCCGTACCAGCAGGTCGTCCAGGACGGCCGCGCGGTCCGCGAGCAGGGCGTCCCGGTCCGGCCAGGTCCGGATGCCGACCGGGGGCGGGGGCGGCGGAAGGGGCGTGCGCGGTGACATGAGCACGAGGTTACCGGCGCCCGCCGGGCCCCCCGGCACCCCGTCCGGCGACCGACCGAAACAGGCCCTGAACCGCACCTTTTCGTAAGTACGCACCTAAAAGTGGGTACTTGTGGCGCCCTGGCGGCGCCGCCGAGACTCGGAGACATCGACACCCCACCCCTTGAGGAGAGTTCACGATGAGTTCCGTCGCGGTCGTCGGTCTGGGAGCCATGGGCGGCGCGCTGGCCCGGACGCTGCTGGCCGCCGGTCACCCCACCACCGTCTGGAACCGCACCCCCGCCAAGGCGGACCCGCTGGTCGCACTGGGCGCCCGGCGCGCGGCCACGGCCGAGGAGGCCGCCGGTGCCGCCGAATTGGTGGTCTTCTGCCTGCTCGGGTACGCGGACGTGCACGCCCTGCTGGACACGGCGGGCCCGGCGCTGCGCGGGCGCGTGGTGGTCAACCTGACCAACGGGTCGCCGCAGGAGGCCCGCGAACTCGGCGACCGGGTAAGGGCGCTGGGCGCCGACTACGTCGACGGCGGCATCATGGCCGTCCCGGCGATGATCGGCGGCCCCCACGCGTTCGTGCTCTACAGCGGCGCCACCGACGCCTTCGAGGCGCACCGCACGGCGCTGGAGGCGCTGGGCCGCGCGGTCCACCTCGGCGAGGACCCGGGGCTCGCCCCGCTCTACGACCTGTCGCTGCTCAGCGGGATGTACGGGATGTTCGCCGGGTTCCTCCAGGCCGCGGCGCTGGTGCGGTCGGCGGGCGAGGACGTCGACGCGTTCACCGCCACCCTGCTCGTGCCGTGGCTGCGCGCCATGACGGACGGGCTGCCCGCGATGGCGGCCCAGATGGCGCAGGGCGAGTACACCTCGACCGGGTCCAGCCTCGCCATGCAGGTCGTCGCCCACCACTCGCTCACCGACGTCGGCGCGGCCCAGGGCGTGGGCACCGAACTGCTCGCCCCGCTCTTCGACCTGATGCGCCGCCGGGTGGCGGACGGGCACGGCGCGGACGACCTGGCGAGCGTGGTGGAGCTGCTGCACCGCGGGTGAGCGGGCGCTCCGGCGCCGTGAGGCCGGCGGGGTGCGCGGTCTTCGCCCTCTCGGCGACCGGCGGGAGCCCGGCGGGGCCGGGCCCCGGCGCCCGCCGGCTCAGTTGGCGTCGTAGGCGGCCCGCAGCACCGCCACGTCCAGCTTCTTCATCCCCAGCAGGGCGGCCATGACCCGGTCGGCCGCCGCCGGACCGCCCGAGGTGAGCAGCTCGCGCAGCTCGCGCGGGACGATCTGCCAGGACAGGCCGTACTTGTCCTTGAGCCAGCCGCACGGGCCCGGCTCGCCGCCGTCGGCGGTGAGCGCCGACCACAGGGCGTCGATCTCCTCCTGCGAGTCGCAGTCGACGGCGAGCGAGACCGACTCGTTGAAGGACCAGCCCTGCGGGCCGCCGTTGAGCGCGGTGTACTGCTGTCCGTACAGCTCGAAGACGACGGTCAGGACCGAGCCGGTGCGGCCCGGCGCCGACTCCGTGCAGTGCGTGGTCTCGACGATCCGCGCGTCGCCGCCGAAGACGGAGACGTAGTGGCGGGCCGCTTCCTCGGCCTGGTCGTCGAACCACAGGAAGGGCGTGATCTTCTGTGCGGGCTTCGCGGGCTGTGCGGACATGGCTGCTGCCTCACTCTCGGCCGCCCTCCGGCGCCGTTGCCGGGGGCACTGAAGGGTAGACCCGCGCGGCGCGGCGAACTCATCGCCCGGCGCGCGCCCGCAGCAGCGCCCGCTCCCGCTCGTTGCGGGTCAGCCCCGCCGCCCGGGCGAACTCGGCGCGCGCCTCGTCCCGGCGGCCCAGCCGTTCCAGCAGGTCGCCCCGGACGCTGGGCAGCAGGTGGTAGCCGCTCAGGGCGTCGTCGGCGGCCAGCGCGTCCACGATCGCCAGCGCCCGCTCGGGCCCCTCGGCCATGGACACCGCGACCGCCCGGTTGAGCTCCACCACCGGCGAGGGGGCGATCGCGGCGAGCCGCGCGTAGAGCACGGCGATGGCCGCCCAGTCGGTGTCCTCGTAGGTGGCGGCCCGCGCGTGGCAGGCGGCGATGGCGGCCTGGAGCGCGTACGGGCCGGGGGCGCCGCCGAGCTCGCCCGCCCGGGTCAGCGCCGCGAACCCGCGCGCGATCAGCAGCCGGTTCCAGCGGGAGCGCCGCTGGTCGGCGAGGAGCACCGGCGCCCCGGCCGCGTCCGTGCGCGCCGCGGTCCGGGACGCCTGGAGCTCCAGGAGCGCGGCCAGCGCGTGCGCCTCGGGCTCCTTGGGCATCAGCCCGGCCAGCAGCCGGGCGAGCCTCAGCGCGTCCTCGCACAGCGCCGGGCGCACCAGGTCGTCGCCGGCGGTCGCCGAGTAGCCCTCGTTGAAGATCAGGTAGACGACTTCGAGCACGGAGGCGAGCCGGGCCGCCCGCTCCGGCCCGTACGGCACCTCGAACTCCACGCCCGCCTGCGCCAGGGTGCGCTTGGCCCGCGAGATGCGCTGGGCGACGGTCGGCTCCCGGGCCAGGAACGCCCGGGCGATCTCGTCCGTGGTCAACCCGCCCAGCAGCCGCAGCGTCAGGGCGATCCGCGCCTCGGTGGAGAGCACGGGGTGGCAGGCGGTGAAGATCAGCCGGACCAGGTCGTCGTCGATGGCGTCCGGGTCCTCGGCGGACGCGAACTCCGGCTCGTGGGCCGCCTCGTCGTGGTCGCGGCCGAGCTCGGCGAGCTTGCGCGCGTACGTCTCGCGCCGCCGCACCAGGTCGACGGCCCGGTGCCGGGCGGTGGCCATCAGCCAGGCGCCCGGGTTGTCCGGGACGCCGGTGACCGGCCACCGCTCCAGCGCGGCGACGAGCGCGTCCTGCGCCAGCTCCTCGGCGATGCCGACGTCCCGCACCACCCGGGCGACGGCGGCGATGATCCGCGCGGACTCGATCCGGAAGACGGCCTCGACCGCGTTCTGTTCGGTGCTCACGGGCATTCATCAGAGCACCCGCGCGGCACGGCGGCAATCGGCGGCCGGGCGTGCCGCGGGCGGCGGTCCGGGGCGGAGGGGGCTCAGCCCTCGACGATCTCGCGGATCTCCGAGGTGACCGTCCAGTGCTCCTCGTGGATCGTCAGGAACCGCTTGGTCCACTCCAGCACCTCGTCCCGGTCCTTGCACTGGAGCATGGCGTAGCCGCCGACGACCTCCTTGGACTCGGTGAAGGGGCCGTCGGTGGTGGACAGCTTCCCGCCGGACCAGGTGACCCGGGTGCCCTGGGCGGTGGGGGTGAGACCGGCGGTGTCCAGCAGGACCCCCGCCTTGGTCATCTCCTCGATCAGGCTGCCCATCCGCTGCATCAGCTCGGGGCTGGGGCCCTCGGCGGGGGCGTTGTTCTCGTCGACGCGGATCATCGTCAGGTAGCGCGGCACGGTGTGCTCCTCGGCTGTGCGGATGCGGGGCCGTTCCCCGCCTCTCACCCTTGCGTCGAACGGCACCGGGCGCATTCGACACGGTCCGGGAAGTTCTTCGGAGATTTTTTTAGACGTAGTCGTCCAGGCGGGCCACCGCGAACCCCTGCTCCTGGATGTGGCGGAGCATGTTGGCCGTCATCTCCGTCATGGTGTGGCCCTTGAGCTCGCTCTTGCCCCGGAAGTGGGCCAGGATGATGTCGCCGGGGTGGAGCTTCTTGTCGCCGCGCTGGTACTGCATGTTCTGGATCTGCATCGACTCGCGCCACAGCACGATGGTCTGGAGGCCGCACGCCTTGGCGGCCGTGCGGGTGGCCTCGTTCCAGTTGCCGTACGGGGGACGGAAGAGCCGGGGGGCCGTGCCGTACTCCTTGGTCAGCTTCTCCTGCTGGCCGCATATCTGGCGGTGCTGCTGCGAGGGGCTCTCGGTGCGCATGTTGGGGTGCGTCAGGGTGTGGTTCTGGATGGTGTTGCCGAGCTGCTGGAGCGGCTTGAAGTAGCCCTTGTCGCTGCTGATCACCGCGTCCGTCAGGAACATCGTGAAGGGGATCTTCAGGTCCCGCATCATCTCGACGAACTTGGGGTCCTTCTCGGCGCCGTCGTCGAACGTCAGGAAGACGATCTTCTGCTTGGTCGGTACGTCACTGATCACCGGGACCTCGCCGGCCTTGCGCTTCACCGGCTTCTCGGCGGGCGGCGCCGGGGCCGGGGCCAGCGGCTTCAGCCCCCACTTGCGGTACGCGGCGGCGCTCGCGGACCCGTTGTCGTCGCCCTGCGCCGGGTCGGAGGCCGGGGGCTTGCCCGCGGCGGTGCCGCCGCCGCTCTTGGCGGGCCCGTCCCCGGAGCCGCCCGGGGACCCGCCGGAGGAACAGCCGGTGGCCAGCACCGCGCCCGCCAGGAGGAGTGCCGCCGCCGTCACGCTCTTCTGCTTGCCCACTAAACCAACCGCCCGTGCTGCCGAACCGATACGCCCCCTGCGTACAGGTCGATGCGTAATTCAGGCGGAGGGTTCCACTCCGGGCTCGCTCGGCTGTTCCACGCCCAGCGATTCGAAGCGCCAGCGGTGCACCGGCCGGGCCGCCAGAGCGCCCGGCGGCTGCGGCAGCCCGGGGAGCTCGGCGTCCGGCTCCGCCTCCCACCAGGTGATCACGAGGACCCGGTCCTGCGGGGCGGCGAAGACCTCCCGGCGCACCGGCGCGGGCGCGAGCCGCTGGGCGCGGGCCCAGGCCAGCAGCTCCGCGCCCCGGCCCTCGGCGGCCCGCGCCTCCCACATCAGGGCGACCGTCACGAGTACAGGTTCTCCTTGCTGACCTCGTGCACATGGTCGTGGTCGTGGCCGTGCCCGTGCGCGCCCGGCACGTGCGGGTCGGTCACCGGCAGCGAGGAGTCCGCCGACAGCTCCAGGTCCGAGGCGGGCCGGTTGCGGGCCACCATCTCGGCGCCGAGCGCGGCGACCATCGCGCCGTTGTCGGTGCAGAGTCCGGGCCGGGGCACCCGCAGCCGGATGCCGGCCCGCTCGCACCGCTCCTGGGCGAGCGCGCGCAGCCGGGAGTTGGCCGCCACCCCGCCGCCGATCATCAGATGGTCGACGCCCTCGTCCTTGCAGGCCCGGACGGCCTTGCGGGTCAGCACGTCGACCACGGCCTCCTGGAAGGAGGCGGCCACGTCACGGACGGGCACCTCCTCGCCCGCGTTGCGCTTGGCCTCGATCCAGCGGGCCACGGCCGTCTTCAGCCCCGAGAAGGAGAAGTCGTACGCCGGGTCGCGCGAGCCGCTCAGGCCGCGCGGGAACGCGATCGCGTTCGGGTCGCCCTCCTTGGCGAGCCGGTCGATGACCGGGCCGCCGGGGAAGCCGAGGTCGAGGACGCGCGCGATCTTGTCGAACGCCTCGCCCGCCGCGTCGTCGATCGTCGCGCCCATGGGGCGCACGTCCGCGGTGATGTCGGGGGCGAGCAGCAGCGACGAGTGGCCGCCGCTGACCAGCAGCGCCATCGTCGGCTCGGGCAGCGGCCCGTGCTCCAGCTGGTCGACGCAGATGTGGGAGGCGAGGTGGTTCACCCCGTAGAGCGGCTTGCCCAGCGCGTACGCGTACGCCTTGGCCGCCGAGACGCCGACCAGCAGCGCGCCCGCCAGCCCCGGGCCCGCCGTCACCGCGATGCCGTCGAGGTCCTTCGCCGAGATCCCGGCCGTCTTCAGGGCCCGCTCGATCGTGGGGACCATCGCCTCCAGGTGCGCGCGCGAGGCGATCTCCGGCACCACGCCGCCGAACCGGGCGTGGGTGTCGACGCTGGAGGCGATGGCGTCGGCGAGCAGCGTCGTCCCGCGCACGATGCCGACGCCGGTCTCGTCGCAGGAGGTCTCGATACCGAGTACGAGCGGTTCGTCAGCAGCCATCAGTCAGTCTCTTCTGTTTCTCGGTCGTGTTCCTGGACGATCAGTCGCATCACGAGCGCGTCGACGTTGCCCGGCTGGTAGTAGCCGCGCCGGAAGCCGATGGGCTCGAAGCCGAAGCGCTCGTAGAGCTTCTGGGCCCGTGTGTTGTCCACCCGCACTTCGAGCAGCACCTCCTCGCATTCGAAGGCGGTCGCGTGCTTGAGCAGGTCGGTCAGGAGCCGGGCGCCCAGGCCCGTCCCCCACTGGTCGCGGGCGGCGGCGATGGTCTGCACGTCGCCGAGGCCGCCCGCCGCCGCCAGGCCCGCGTAGCCGACCAGCCGGCCCGGCCCGGTGGCGGAGCCGTCCTCGGGGACGGTCTCGGCGACCACGTAACGCCGGGTGGCGCCGGGGCCCCGGGCGTGGGCCAGCTCCGACCAGAACATCCCCGCCGACCAGGCGTCCTCGGGGAACAGCTCGTGTTCGAGCGCCAGCACCGGCTCTATGTCCCACCAGCGCATCTCGCGGAGCGCGACGGCGGTCACTGGGGGGTGACCACCTTGTAGTTCTTGGGCACCTGCGCGTCCGGGCGGCGCAGGTACAGCGGGGTCGGCGGCAGGAACTCGGCGCCCGCCGCGAGCCGCTCGGCGGCCAGCGACGCGAGGGCCGCCGCCGACTGGTGCTCGGGGGCGCGCCCGTCCGGGAACACCGCCGGGTACAGCACCGCGCCCGCGCCGACCGCCGGGACCCCGGCGACCCGCTCGGCGATGTCGTCGGGCCGGTCCACGGACGGCTCGCCCACCCGGGTGCGGAAGTCGTCGTAGCGGGCCCAGTAGACCTCTTTGCGCCGGGCGTCGGTGGCGACCACGAACGGCTCCTCGATGCCGGAGGCGTAGGCGAGGCCGTCGAGCGTGCACAGACCGTGCACCGGCACCCCGAGCACCGAGCCGAAGGTCGCGGCCGTCACCAGGCCGACGCGGAGTCCGGTGTACGGGCCGGGGCCGACCCCGACGACCACACCGGTCACGGCGTCGAGCTTCAGCCCGGCCTCTCCCAGCACCTGGTGGACGGCGGGCAGCAGCAGCTCCCCGTGCCGGCGGGCGTCCACCTGACTGGTCGCGGCGACGACCTCGGTGCCGTCGTGCAGGGCGACGGTGACTGCGGGGGTGGCGGTATCAACAGCGAGCAAGAGCACGCGAACAGCCTACGGCCACGGCGCCCGGGGCACGGCGTCCCGCCCCGGCCGCCCCCGGCTGCTACCGTCAGCCGCAGATATGACCGCAGGCTTGTAGACATCCGCAGATGTGTACGAACGAAAGGGGCAGCCGAGGTGGCAAGGAGCAGCTCGGGATTTGTGGCCGGGCTCACCGCGGCGGCACTCGCGGCGGTCGGCTTCCTCGCCTTCCAGGCGTCCGCGAACTCGCCGTCCGCCGCCGATCTCGCGGCGCCCGGCACCACCAGCTCGCCCGCCGCCGAGCCCCCGGCGTCGTCGGCTCCCAAGGGCAAGGTCCCGGCGAAGCCCTCGACCGCCCTGCCGGAGAAGTCCGGGGTCGGCCCGCGCGTCGTCTACTCGCTGAGCGCCAAGCGCGTCTGGCTGGTCGGCACCAAGACCCTCAAGGGCCTGGCGCCCAAGACGTTCGAGGTCATGCCGGGCACCGTCAGCCCCAAGCCCGGCAACTACGCGGTCACCTCGCGCTGGGGTCCCACCATGACCGGCTCGGACGGCGTGCAGGTCGAGCACATCGTGCGGTTCACCTCGGTGGACTCCGTGACGGTCGGCTTCAGCGCGGCCGTCGACGGCACGGTGGCGAGCCCGGACCCGAACAAGCGCACCGGCGGCATCCGCATGAAGCGCGCGGACGGCGACGCGCTGTGGACGTTCGCCACGATGGGCTCGAAGATCATCGTGGTGCAGTAGCCGGGCCCGTACCGCCCGCATCCCTACTGTCAGATACACCCGAAAGGGTGAGCCGGGTCAGGCGGCGCGGCGCCGCGGGCCCTTCTCCTCGGTGCCCGTCGGCGGCTCGGCGTCCTCGGGCGCGGCCGGCTTCGGCGGGGTGGACACCGCACTCGCGGCAGCGCAGGACGCCAGCAGATCGCTCATCGACACACCCTGCGTACGTCGCGGCTGCGCTTCGCGCTCCGGCACGGTCATGGCGGCCTCCCGGCTCCTGGAGAAGGCGTGGTTAGGTAGACCTAACCAGGTCTCTCCCACCATGTGACCACGCGCGGCGGGACCCGCGCAACATTTTGCCGACGGCTTGTCGGAACGTACGTGTCCCGCGCGCCCCGCCCCGCGCCCGCCGCTCAGAGGCCCTCGATCCCGGCCCCCCGCCAGCGCCCGCCGACCCCGCGCACGTCGACCGTGCGCCGGTCGTCGTCGGTCTCGCCGACCACCCGGTCGATCACCACGTGCAGCCGGTCCTCGGAGAGCTCCTCCACCTTGCCGTCGCCCCACTCCACGACCACCACGGAGTCGGGCAGCGAGACGTCGAGGTCGAGGTCCTCCATCTCGTCGAGACCGCCGCCCAGCCGGTAGGCGTCCACGTGCACCAGCGCGGGACCGCCGGTCAGGGAGGGGTGGACCCGGGCGATCACGAAGGTCGGGGACGTCACCGCGCCCCGCACCCCGAGCCCCTCGCCGAGGCCGCGCGTCAGCGTCGTCTTGCCCGCGCCCAGCTCACCGGTGAGCAGGACGAGGTCACCGGGGCGGAGCAGTTTCGCGATCCTGCGGCCCAGCTCCTGCGTCTCGGCCGGGGAGTCGAGGGTGAACCGGGTGGTGGCGTCAGTGGCCTGGCTGTGCGGTGCTTCCATACGTGCCAACGTTAGTCGCCTCCGGCACCGCGCCGACCCGCGTCAGCAGGTCCGCCAGCCGGTCGGTGACCGTCTCGGGGTGCTCCAGCATCACCAGGTGCCCGCCGTCCGGCACGATGACCAGCTCGGCGTCGGGCAGCAGGTCCGCGATCGACTCGCTGTGCGAGCTGGGCGTCACCAGGTCGCGGTCCCCCGCGAGCACCAGTGCGGGCACCTCGGCGAAGACCTGCAGCGCCGCTTCCTTGTCGTGGTCGTCGAAGGCCGGATAGAACTCCGCGACCACGTCGATCGGCGTCCCCTCGATCATCCGCTCGGCGAACCGGGCCACCGCCGGGTCCACGTCCCGGGACGAGAACGAGTACTTCTTGATCATGCCCGCGAACAGGTCGGCCGTGGCCCGCCTGCCCCGCTCCACCAGCTCCGCCTGGGAGCCGAGCGCCTTGAGGACCGCGGGCAGGACGCGGCGCACCGCGTTCACCCCGGCCACCGGCAGGCCGTAGCTGACCTCGCCGAGGCGGCCCGAGGACGTCCCCACGAAGGCCACGCCGACGACCCGGTCCCGGATCAGCTCCGGGTACTGGTCGGCGAGCGCCATCACCGTCATCCCGCCCATCGAGTGCCCCACCAGCACCAGCGGCCCCTCGGGGGCGGCGGCGTCCAGGACCGCCTTGAGGTCGCGGCCCAGCTGGTCGATGGTGACCGGGCGGCCCTGCGCCTGCGCCTCGCCGCGCGCCGAACGGCCGTGGCTGCGCTGGTCCCAGTGCACGGTGCGCACCACCCCGCGCAGCGCGGCCCGCTGGAAGTGCCAGGCGTCCTGGCTGAGGCAGAACCCGTGCGAGAAGACCACGGTGACCGGGGCGGGCGCCTTGCGGCCGAACAGCCGCCGCTTGCGCGGCCCGTTGGCCCGGTCCAGCGGCTCGACCTCGTCGGTCTCGTAGTACAGCTCGGTGCCGTCGTCCGCGTACGCCCGGCCCGGCGTGCCGCGCAGCGCCCCGTACGGGCCCGTGGCGTCCAGCGCCAGCCGGGCCCTCTTGCGCATGCCGCGCCCCACGGTCAGCCGCTCCACCGCGACCCCGGCCGCCGCGCCCGCCGCCACCACGCCTATCGCGGCCCCGGCCAGACCCGCCCGGCGCCAGCCGCCCGCGACCGCCCGCGCCATCTCCCCCGTGCTGGTCTCGCTCACCGTGCCGCTCCTTGGTGGTCCTGGTGCTCGTGCTGGTCCTGGCCGGGGTACGACCCGGCGGCCCGCCGGATCAGACCTCGGGGTCCTCGTTCACATAGACGCGCGGCACCCGCGAGGAGATCCGGGTGACGATCTCGTACGCGATGGTGTCCGCGGCCCGCGCCCAGTCCTCCACCGTCGGCTCGCCCCGGTCGCCCGGCCCGAACAGCACCGCGTCGGCGCCCGGCGCCACCTCGTCCCCGTCCAGGTCGACCACGAACTGGTCCATGGCGACCCGGCCCGCCACCGTCCGCACCCGGCCGCCGACCAGCACCGGCCCGCGCCCGGACGCATGGCGCGGGATGCCGTCGGCATACCCCAGGGGAACGAGTCCGAGCGTGGTCTCGCGCCCGGTCACGTAATGATGTCCGTAACTGACGCCGTGTCCGGCCGGAACCTGCTTGGCCAGCGCCACCGAGGCGGCCAGCGTCATCACCGGCCGCAGCCCGAAGTCCGCCGGGGTGCCGAGCTCGGGCACGGGCGAGACCCCGTACATCGCGATGCCCGTGCGCACCAGGTCGAAGTGCGACTCGGGGACGGTGAGGGTGGCCGGGGAGTTGGCGATGTGCCGCACCTCGGGCCGCACGCCCGCCTTCTCCGCGTACGCCAGCAGCTCGCGGAAGACGGTGAGCTGGGCGGCGATGGAGGGGTGGCCCGGCTCGTCGGCGCAGGCGAAGTGCGACCACAGGCCGGTGACCCGGACCTCGGGGGCGGCCAGGGCCGCCGCCACCAGCTCCGGCCAGTCGGCGGGCTGGCAGCCGTTGCGGCCGAGGCCGGTGTCGGCCTTCAGCTGGACGCGGGCGGTCCGGCCGGCCGCGCGGGCGGCCTCGGTGACCTCCCGCAGCGCCCACAGCCCGCTCACCGACACGTCGATGTCGGCCTCGACGGCCTCGCGCCAGGGGCCGCCCGGCGTCCACAGCCAGCACAGCATCCGGCCGCCGATCCCGGCCGCGCGCAGCGCCAGCGCCTCCTGCGGGGTGGCCGTGCCGATCCACTCCGCGCCCGCCTGGAGCGCGGCGCGGGCACACGGCAGCGCGCCGTGTCCGTAGGCGTCCGCCTTCACCACGGCCATGAGCCGCGCGCCGGGGGTACGGGCGCGCAGCGCACGGACGTTGGCGCGCAGGGCGGCCAGATCGATCTCGGCGCGGGCTCGCGTGTGCACTGTCTGAGTCATCGCGGTCATCGCGCCAAGTCTCTCAGAGCTGCGGCCCCGGCTCAGGAACCGGGCCTGTGCCCCCAGACGCGGACCGGGTCGCCCTTGCGCAGCGCGCCCCACAGGCGCTTGGCGTCCGCGTAGGTCAGGTTCACGCAGCCGCGCGATCCGACGGTCGAGTAGATGTTGTCGTAGATCGCGTGGAACGCCTGCCCGCCGCTGAAGAACTGGGCGTACGGCATGGGGGCGTGGTAGATCGTCGACCAGTGGTTCTTGTGCCGCCAGTACACGGGGAACGTGCCGGTGCGGGTGGCGTATCCGGGCCGTCCGCTGCGCACGGCGACCGGGCCGAACGTGACCTTCCGCCCGGTCTGCACCCACATCAGCTGCCGGTCGAGGTCGACGCAGGCGATCCGGCTGCCGCGGACCGGGCAGTGCCCGGCGGCGTTGGGGTTCGCCCGCGCGGCGAGCAGCCGCATCGTGCCCCAGGTGGCGGGCCCGGCGAAGCCGCTGGCGGGCCGGATGCCCCGGACCTGCTGGAACCGCCGGATCGCGGCGCAGTCGGCGGCGGACTGCCTGCCGTCCACCCGCAGCTTCAGCCACCGCTCGACCTGCCGCTGGTACGGCCCGGCCCGCCGGGTGCAGGCCGCGGCCCCGACCTCGGTCCGCGGCACGAACTCCACGACCCGCGCGGCCCCCGCCCCGGGCGCGACCGGCTCGACGGCCTCCTCGGCCCGGGTGGGCCGGTAGACGAGCGGGGGAAGCACCTGGTCGGGCGTGTCCATGGGAAACACGGGCTGCCCGGCGGCCCGCGCCACCCCCGGCACGAGCCCGTCGGTCCCGACCGCCTCCGGTACGGGGGCGGGGAGCGGCCCGGGGGCGGGCTGCCCGCCGGGCGCGGGGGCCGGGGCGCTCGCCGGGGGGCCGGGGCGCGGGGGCACGGGGTACGGCGCCGGATGCGAGGCGGCGGGGGCGGCGGCGCCCAGCCCGAGGGCGACGGCAAGGGCGAGCCCGCCCAGGAGCCGACCGGGTTTCCTCCGGCCGGGAGGAGCGAGGAGTCGTTCACACATGCCCCCAGCGAACCGCTCCCCCCGGGCGTGTCGCGGACGCCGCGCGGGTCGGGCCGGGGGGCGTCATCCGGGCGGGGTCATGGGGAGGGCAGGGGGTGCCGGGGCCGTACGGCGGGCGGCCGGGCCGTGGAGGAAACGGAGGGGCGGCCGAAGGGCTGTGGGCGCGGGAGCCCGGCGCCGGAGGGCAGCGGGCACGACCCCGGCGCCGACTGCCCGGCGCACGGGCCCCGGGGGCCGCGTGGCGAGCCGCCGGGCCGTGGAGGTGCGCGGCGGAGGGTGGCGGCCCCGGCGCCGGAGGGTGCGGGGTGTGCCCCCAGCCGTTCAGACCTCCTCGTTCACCCCCCGCCACGCCTCCCCCAGCGCCTCCGCCAGCGCCGAGGCCGTCAGGGGGGTGCCCGGGGTCGCCCGGCGGGCTGCCAGGCCGTGGAGGTAGGCGGCCGTCGAGGCCGCGTCGCGCGGGGGCAGGCCCGCTGCCAGCAGGGAGCCCGCCAGGCCGGACAGGACGTCGCCGCTGCCCGCCGTGGCAAGCCAGGGGGTGCCGGTCGGGTTGACCCGGACCGGGGTGCGGGCGTCCGGGTCGGCGACGAGCGTGGTCGAGCCCTTGAGCAGGACCGTCGCGCCGAACC
Source organism: Streptomyces sp. cg36 (assembly GCF_041080675.1). Taxonomy (NCBI): domain Bacteria; kingdom Bacillati; phylum Actinomycetota; class Actinomycetes; order Kitasatosporales; family Streptomycetaceae; genus Streptomyces; species Streptomyces cyclosori. The sequence goes on from NZ_CP163520.1 coordinate 3,267,861, forward strand.
GGTCGGCGAGCTCGCGCACCGAGGCCAGCCGGGCCGCCTCGACCCGCTCCCGGCCCACCCCGAGCAGCGCCGCCGCCTCGCCCGCGTGCGGCGTGAGCAGGGTCGGGGCCGACCTCGCCCGGACCGCCGCGGGGTCCAGGCCGCGCAGGCCGTCCGCGTCCACCAGGACCGGCACGTCGGAGGCCAGCACCTCCGCCGTGCCCGGCGCGTCCCCGAGGCCGGGGCCGACGACCCACGCCTGGACGCGGCCCGCCCGGGCCGGGGGGCCGTCGGAGACCAGCGTCTCGGGGTGCCGGGCGAGGACGGCGTCGGCGGCGTGCCCCACGTACCGCACGGCTCCGGCGCCACCGCGCAGCGCGCCCGCCACCGCGAGGACCGCCGCGCCGGGGTACCGCGCGGACCCCGCGACGATCCCGACGACCCCGCGCCGGTACTTGTCGCTCTCCCCCGTCGGCACCGGCAGCAGCCGCGCCACGTCGGCGTGCTGGAGCGCCTCGCAGTCCGGCACGGACGGCAGATGGGGTTCGAGCCCGATGTCGACGAGCCGGACCGCGCCGGTGCACCCGTGCGCCGGGTCGATCAGCAGCCCCGGCTTGTACGCCCCGAACGTGACGGTCGCGTCCGCCCGCAGCACCTCCCCCGCCACCTCCCCGGTGTCGGCCTCGACGCCGCTGGGCAGGTCGACGGCGACGACGAGGGCGCCCGAGCCGCGGGCCGCGCGGGCCACCGGCACGGCGTCCGGGCGCAGCCCGCCGCGCCCGCCGATGCCGGTGATCCCGTCGAGTACGAGATCGGGCGCGGCCAGTACGTCGTACGGGTCCTCGGCGACCGTGCCGCCCGCGCGCAGCAGCGCGGCGAGTCCGCCGGGGTGCGCCCGGTCGGGCGCCAGCAGGACGGCGCTCACCCCCGCCCCGCGCCGGGCCAGCCGGGCCGCCGCGTACAGCGCGTCGCCCCCGTTGGCCCCGCTGCCCGCCAGCACCACGACCCGGGCCCCGTACACCCGGCCGAGCAGGGTGGCGCAGGCGGCGGCGAGCCCGCCCGCGGCGCGCTGCATCAGCGCGCCCTCGGGCAGCCGGTCCATCAGCTCCCGCTCGGCAGCCCGAACGGTCTCCACGCGGTAAGCGATACGCATGGGCCCCACCCTTCCCAATCCGGGCCCCGGGTGCCACCCCGGGGCCGGGCCGTCACCCCTCCGCGATCACCACCGCCGACGCCACCCCGGCGTCATGGCTGAGCGAGACGTGCCAGCTCCGCACCCCGAGCTCCGCGGCCCGCGCCGCCACCGTCCCGCGCACCCGCAGGCGCGGCCGGCCGGTGGGCTCCACGTACACCTCCGCGTCCGTCCAGTGCAGCCCGGCCGGTGCGCCCAGGGCCTTGGCCAGCGCCTCCTTGGCGGCGAAGCGGGCGGCGAGCGAGGCGGTACCGCGCCGCTCGCCGCTCGCCAGGAACAACTCCTCGTCCACGAACAGCCGTTGCAGCAGCCCCGGCGTCCGCTCCAGCGACTGCCCGAACCGCTCGATCTCGGCCACGTCGATCCCGACCCCGATGATCATTCGACGGTGACCGACTTCGCCAGGTTGCGCGGCTGGTCCACCTCGTTGCCCCGGGCCGTGGCCAGCTCGCAGGCGAAGACCTGGAGCGGGACGGTCGCGACGAGCGGCTGGAGCAGCGTCGGGGTGGCCGGGATGCGGATCAGATGGTCCGCGTACGGCACGACCGCCTCGTCGCCGGTCTCCGCGATCACGATGGTCCGCGCCCCGCGCGCCCGGATCTCCTGGATGTTGGAGACGATCTTGTCGTGCAGGACCGAGCGCCCGCGCGGCGACGGCACGACCACGACGACCGGCAGATCGTTCTCGATCAGCGCGATCGGGCCGTGTTTCAGCTCCCCGGCCGCGAAGCCCTCCGCGTGCATGTACGCGAGCTCCTTGAGCTTGAGCGCGCCCTCCAGCGCCACCGGATAGCCCACGTGACGGCCCAGGAACAGCACCGTGTCCTTGTCCGCCAGCGAGCGCGCCAGCTCCCGCACCGGCTCCATGGTCTCCAGCACCTCGTCGACGTCGCGCGCGATCGACGCCAGGTCCCGGATCACCGCCCGGATCTCGTCGCCCCACTTCGTACCGCGCACCTGGCCCAGATAGAGCGCGACCAGATAGCAGGCGACCAGCTGGGTGAGGAACGCCTTGGTGGAGGCGACCGCGACCTCGGGCCCGGCGTGCGTGTACAGCACCGCGTCCGACTCGCGCGGGATCGTCGAGCCGTTGGTGTTGCAGACGGCCAGCACCTTGGCGCCCTGCTCGCGCGCGTGCCGCAGCGCCATCAGGGTGTCCATGGTCTCGCCGGACTGCGAGATCGCGATCACCAGCGTGCGCTGGTCGAGGATGGGGTCCCGGTAGCGGAACTCGCTGGCCAGCTCGGTCTCGCAGGGGATCCGCGTCCAGTGCTCGATCGCCAGCTTGGCGATCATGCCCGCGTGGTACGCCGTACCGCAGGCCACGATCACGACCTTGTCGATCTCGCGCAGCACCGAGGCCGGGATGCGCACCTCGTCGAGCGTCAGCGAACCCGCGCCGTCGATCCGGCCGAGCAGCGTATCGGCCACGGCCTTGGGCTGCTCGGCGATCTCCTTGAGCATGAAGTAGTCATAGCCCCCCTTCTCCGCGGCCGACGCGTCCCAGTCCACGTGGTACGACCGCACCTGTGCGGGAGCCCCGTCGAAGTCGGTGACCGTCACACCGTCCCGACGCAGCTCCACGACCTGGTCCTGGCCCAGCTCGATCGCGGACCGCGTGTGGGCGATGAACGCGGCCACGTCCGAGGCGAGGAAGGACTCACCCTCTCCAACGCCCACCACCAGCGGGGAGTTCCGGCGCGCCCCGACCACCACGTCCGGCTCGTCGGCGTGCACCGCGACCAGCGTGAACGCCCCGTCGAGGCGCCGGCACACCTGGCGCATCGCCTCGGCCAGGTCCTCGGTCGAGGAGTACGCCTCGGCCAGCAGGTGCGAGACGACCTCGGTGTCGGTCTCCGACGCCAGGGCGTGCCCGCGCCCGGTCAGCTCGTCCCGCAGCGCCGCGAAGTTCTCGATGATCCCGTTGTGGACGACCGCGACCCGGCCCGCGTTGTCCAGGTGCGGGTGGGCGTTGGCGTCGGTGGGGCCGCCGTGGGTGGCCCACCGGGTGTGCCCGATGCCGGTGGAGCCGCTCGGCAGCGGCCGGTCCACCAGCGCCTTCTCCAGATTGACGAGCTTGCCCGCCTTCTTCGCGGCGGCCAGCCCGCCGTCCGCGAGCACCGCGACCCCCGCGGAGTCGTAACCCCGGTATTCGAGCCGCTTCAGACCGGCGACGACAACATCGAGCGCTGACTGCGCTCCCACGTACCCGACGATTCCGCACATGGCCGCAGCCTACGACCGCGCGGGCGCCTTCCGGCCCGACTCTCCCCCGGTCGGCCCGCACCCGGCGCTGCCCCGCGGAGCGCCCCCGCACGCGTGACCCACCCCACCCCCCGCATCCGGCCGCCACCCAGGACAATGGGGCTGTGATCACTTCGCCGCCACGAAGCGCCCACCGCCGGGCGGACTCGACGCCGTACGTCGACCTGACCCGCAGCGAGTGGAGCGCGCTGCGTGACAAGTCGCCGCTGCCGCTGACCGCCGAGGAGGTGGAGCGGCTGCGCGGCCTCGGGGACGTCATCGACCTGGACGAGGTCCGGGACATCTACCTGCCGCTGTCGCAGCTGCTCAGCCTGTACGTGCAGGCCACCTCCCAGCTGCGCGGCTCCCTCAACACCTTCCTGGGCGACGCGGGCAACGGCCACGGCGCCCAGCGCGGCACCCCGTTCGTCATAGGGGTGGCCGGCTCGGTGGCCGTCGGCAAGTCCACGGTGGCCCGCCTCCTCCAGGCGATGCTGGCGCGCTGGCCCGAGCACCCGCGCGTGGAGCGCGTCACCACGGACGGGTTCCTCTATCCGATGGCCGAGCTCCAGCGGCGCGGCCTGATGTCGCGCAAAGGTTTCCCGGAGTCGTACGACCGCCGCGCGCTGACCCGGTTCGTCGCCGACATCAAGGCGGGCAAGGACGAGGTCACCGCGCCCGTCTACTCGCACCTGATCTACGACATCGTGCCGGGCGAACTGCTGACCGTGCGCCGCCCGGACATCCTCATCGTGGAGGGCCTCAACGTCCTCCAGCCGGCCCTGCCCGGCCAGGACGGCCGCACCAGGGTCGGCCTCGCCGACTACTTCGACTTCAGCGTGTACGTGGACGCCCGGACCGAGGACATCGAGTCCTGGTACCTGAACCGTTTCCGCAAGCTGCGCGAGACGGCCTTCCAGAACCCGTTCTCGTACTTCCGCAAGTACACCCAGGTGTCCGAGGAGGAGGCGCTCGACTACGCCCGCACCACCTGGCGGACCATCAACCGGCCCAACCTGGTGGAGAACGTGGCGCCCACCCGGGGCCGCGCCACCCTGGTCGTGCGCAAGGGCCCCGACCACAAGGTCCAGAAGCTGTCGCTGCGCAAACTCTGACCCGGCACACACACGAGCGGGCCCGCCGGGGAACTCCCCGGCGGGCCCGCTCGTTGGGCGTACGGCCGTACGCGAAGGCCCGCGGGCCCGCGCGGAACAGCCCAGCGCGGACTAGCCCAGCGCCGACTTCACGACGTCCGCCAGGCGGGCGGCCACCGACCGCGCCTGGTCGATGTCGGCCGCCTCGACCATGACCCGCACCAGCGGCTCGGTGCCCGAGGGGCGCAGCAGCACCCGGCCGGTGGAGCCCAGCTCGCGCTCGGCCTCGGCGACCGCGGAGGTCAGCTCGGCGGAGGTGGCGACCCGGGACTTGTCGACGTCCGGGACGTTGACCAGGACCTGCGGCAGCCGCTCCATGACGCCCGCGAGGTCGGCCAGCGTGCGGCCGGTCGCGGTGAGCCGGGCGGCCAGCATCAGCCCGGTGAGCGTGCCGTCACCGGTGGTGGCGTGGTCCAGGATGATCACGTGGCCGGACTGCTCGCCGCCCAGCGCGTAGCCGTGCTCCTTCATCGACTCCAGCACGTACCGGTCGCCGACGCCCGTCTGGACGACCTGGACGCCCTCGCGCTCCATGGCGATCTTGAAGCCGAGGTTGGACATGACCGTGCCGACGACGGTGTTGCCCCGCAGGGTGCCCGCCTCGCGCATGGCCAGCGAGAGCACCGCGAGGATCTGGTCGCCGTCGACCTCGTTGCCCTGCGCGTCCACGGCCAGGCAGCGGTCCGCGTCGCCGTCGTGCGCGATGCCGAGGTCGGCGCCGTGCTCGACGACGGCGGCCTTCAGCAGGTCCAGGTGGGTCGAGCCGCAGCCGTCGTTGATGTTGAGCCCGTCCGGCTCGGCACCGATGGTGACGATCTCGGCCCCGGCCCGGGTGAACGCCTCGGGCGAGACCCGCGCCGCCGCGCCGTGCGCCTCGTCCAGGACGACCTTCAGCCCGTCCAGCCGGTTCGGCAGCACGCCGATGAGGTGGGCGACGTACTTGTCGAAGCCCTCCTCGTACGCCCGTACGCGGCCCACGCCGGCGCCCGTCGGGCGCTCCCACGGCTCGCCCGTGCGGTGCTGCTCGTAGACGCGCTCGATGCGGTCCTCCAGCTCGTCGGCGAGCTTGTGGCCGCCGCGCGCGAAGAACTTGATGCCGTTGTCGGGCATGGCGTTGTGGCTGGCGGAGAGCATCACACCGAGGTCGGCGCCGAGCGCGCCCGTGAGGTACGCCACGGCGGGGGTCGGCAGCACGCCGACGCGCAGCACGTCGACACCGGCGCTGGCGAGGCCCGCGACGACCGCGGCCTCCAGGAACTCCCCGGACGCGCGGGGGTCGCGCCCGACCACCGCGGTGGGCCGATGGCCCGCGAAGGTACCCGCCTCGGCGAGCACATGGGCCGCCGCGACCGAGAGCCCGAGCGCGAGCTCGGCCGTCAGATCGGCGTTGGCCACACCGCGTACACCGTCCGTGCCGAAGAGTCGTCCCACTGCTGTCCTCCATTGAGATCCGCCGGGCGCCGCACCCGGGCGCCCACCACTGGTGCCAAAAACAACGCCGCCCCGGCAGCACGAAGAGTGCTGCCGGGGCGGACGAAAGCCGTACAGGCGGCAGGCGCGATTTAGCGCTTGCTGTACTGCGGGGCCTTGCGGGCCTTCTTGAGACCGGCCTTCTTGCGCTCGACCGCACGGTCGTCGCGGGAGAGGAAGCCGGCCTTCTTCAGGGTCGGGCGGTTGTTCTCGACGTCCGCCTCGTTCAGCGCGCGGGCCACGCCGAGGCGCAGGGCGCCGGCCTGGCCGGAGACGCCGCCACCCGAGATGCGGGCGATGACGTCGTAGCGGTTGTCGAGCTCGAGCACCTTGAAGGGCTCGTTGACTTCCTGCTGGTGGACCTTGTTCGGGAAGTAGTCCTCGAGCGTACGCCCGTTGATCTTCCACTTGCCGGTGCCCGGAACGATCCGGACGCGGGCGATGGCGTTCTTGCGACGGCCCAGGCCGGCGGCCGGCTGCGGGTCGCCGAAGCGGGACGCCATCGACTCGGTGGTGTACTCGCCCTCGACGGGGACCTCGGACTCGAAGGTGGTGACCTCCGCGTAGGTCTCTTCGCCCTCGACGGGGGTCTCGACAGTGGTCTCGGCCACGATGCTCCTCAGATTCTTTTCTGTCTTAGGGGGTGTGGCCGGAACTACTGCGCGACCTGGGTGATCTCGAACGGCACCGGCTGCTGGGCAGCGTGGGGGTGCTGGTCGCCCGAGTAGACCTTCAGCTTCGAGATCATCTGACGGCCCAGGGAGTTCTTGGGGATCATGCCGCGGATGGCCTTCTCGACGGCCTTCTCCGGGTTGTTCGCCAGGAGGTCGTCGTAGCGCACCGAGCGGAGACCGCCCGGGTAGCCGGAGTGGCGGTAGGCCAGCTTCTGCTCGCGCTTGTTGCCGGACAGGTGAACCTTGTCGGCGTTGATGATGATGACGAAGTCACCCATGTCCATGTGGGGCGCATAGACGGGCTTGTGCTTGCCCCGGAGGAGGTTCGCAGCGGTCGTCGCCAGACGACCCAGGACGACGTCCTGGGCGTCGATCACGTGCCACTGGCGAGTGATGTCGCCGGGCTTGGGGCTGTACGTACGCACGGTCGTAGCCTTCGCTTCTTCAGTGGATGGGGTCCAGAAACTTTGCACCCTGAAGCGATCATGCAGCTGGGGCTCACACTGCCGGGGACACTGCCCGTATGCGAGCCACTGGTAACTGCTCCAGAGAACCTACGTAATGGCCCCTCGCGTGAGAACGACCAAGCCAATACGCATAACGAACCAGAAGAATACCCGGGCTCCCCCGCACGGGTCAAAACGGGTGCCCGGCCGGTGGCGGAACGGGGGCCGACCGGGGACGGAAGGCGGGCCCGGAGGACCCGCCCAGGGGCCCACGGACCCGCCCGGGGGCCCACGGGCCCGCCCGGGGCCTACCTCGCGCGCGCGACCCTGCGCTCGTCCCAGACCGGCTCCGACGTCTCGCGGACCACTCCGTCCGAGCCGAAGACCAGATAGCGGTCGAAGGAGCGGGAGAACCAGCGGTCGTGGGTGACCGCCAGCACCGTGCCCTCGTACGACTCCAGCCCGTCCTGGAGGGCCTCCGCCGACTCCAGGTCGAGGTTGTCCGTGGGCTCGTCCAGCAGCAGCGCGGTCGTGCCCGCCAGCTCCAGCAGGAGGATCTGGAAGCGCGCCTGCTGCCCGCCGGAGAGCTTGTCGAACGCCTGGTCGCCCTGGCGCTCCAGCTCGTACCGCCGCAGCACCGACATCGCGCCGCCCCGGTCCTTGGCGTGCTCCGTCCACAGGATGTCGACGAGGGTGCGCCCGAGCAGCTCGGGGTGGGCGTGGGTCTGCGCGAAGTGGCCCGGCACGACCCGCGCCCCCAGCTTCCACAGGCCCGAGTGGGCCACGGACGGGTCGCCCGCCAGCAGCCGCAGGAAGTGCGACTTGCCCGAGCCGTTCGACCCCAGGACCGCCACCCGCTCGCCGTAGAAGACCTCCAGCGAGAACGGCTTCATCAGCCCGGTCAGCTCAAGGTTCTCGCAGGTCACCGCGCGCACGCCGGTGCGTCCGCCGCGCAGCCGCATGGTGATCTCCTGCTCGCGCGGCGGCTCCGGCGGCGGTCCGGCCTCCTCGAACTTGCGCAGCCGCGTCTGGGCCGCCGAGTACCGCGAGGCCAGCTCGTGGCTGATCGAGGCCGCCTGCCGCAGCGAGATCACCAGCTTCTTCAGCTGGGCGTGCTTCTCCTCCCAGCGCCGCTTGAGCTCCTCGAAGCGGGCGAACCGCTCCTTGCGCGCCTCGTGGAAGGTGTCGAAGCCGCCGCCGTGCACCCACACGTCGGAGCCGTCGACCCCGGGCTCCACCGCGATGATCTTCTGGGCGGCCCGGGAGAGCAGCTCCCGGTCGTGCGAGATGAACAGCACCGTCTTGCGCGTGGCCCGCAGCTGGTCCTCCAGCCACCGCTTGCCCGGCACGTCCAGATAGTTGTCCGGCTCGTCGAGCAGCAGCACCTCCTCGGGGCCGCGCAGCAGCGCCTCCAGCACGAGCCGCTTCTGCTCACCGCCGGAGAGCGTGCGCACCTCGCGGAACTGGGCCCGGTCGTACGGCATGCCCAGCGCGGCCGTGGTGCAGACGTCCCAGAGCGTCTCCGCCTCGTACCCCTGCACGTCCGCCCAGTCGGAGAGGGCCTGCGCGTACTTCATCTGCGCGGCCTCGTCGTCCACGGTCATGATCAGGTGCTCGGCCTCGTCCACGGCCTTCGCCGCCGCCCGGATCCGGGGCTGGGCGACCGACACCAGCAGGTCACGCACGGTCGTCTCGTCCCGCACCGAGCCCACGAACTGCGGCATCACCCCGAGCCCGCCGCCCACGGCGACGGTCCCGCCGTGCGGCTGGAGCTCACCGGAGATCATCCGCAGCAGGGTCGTCTTGCCCGCGCCGTTGGCCCCGACCAGGGCCACCACCGCACCCTCCCCCACCCGGAACGACGCGTCCGCGAGCAGGACCCGTCCGTCCGGCAGGTAGTACTCCAGGTGTGCGGCCTCTACATGTCCCATAGGCGGATTGTCGCCCACCCGGTACGTCCGGCCACAACCGAATTAAGATGCGCGCCATGAGCTTTGGGCAAGGGGGACCCGCTTGGGGCCCGGGGGACAACCAGACACCCGACTGGGCGGCGCTCGCCGACCAGGCCGCCGCGCGCGGCCGCAAGAAGCGGTGGGCGCTGATCGGCGGCGGGGCGCTGGCCACGGCGGCGATCGTGGCGATCGTCGCCACCGCCATCGTGAGCAGCGGATCGGACGGCGGCCCGGACGGCAAGTCCGCCAGTGAGCTGCCCTCGGCGCAGACCCTGCCCAGCGAGTCCGCCCAGCCGCAGCCCTCGTTCTCCTCGGTGGCTCCGCCGCCCCCGGCGAACCCGCACGACTTCATATCCAGCGCCAAGAAGGACAGGGCGCCGCTCAGCGCCGACACGCTCTTCCCGGGGAAGTCGCTGCGGATGGGCGACCGCACCTACACCAAGGGCGCCACCGCCCGGACCACCGACTGCTCGGCCGCCACCCGGGGCGCGCTCGCCCAGGCCCTGACCGCGGGCGGCTGCGAGCAGGTGATCCGCGCCACCTACGTCAAGGACGGCGTCGCCGTCACCATCGGCGTGGCCACCTTCGAGAACGAGGCGAAGGCCACCCGCGTCAAGCAGCAGGCGAGCGGCTCCGTCGTCCCGCTGCCGGGCTCCGGGGTGCCGGGGTTCTGCGACGGCGGCCATGTGGTCTGCCGCAACCTCATCAACTCCTACGGCCGGTACGCCTACTTCAGCGTCAGCGGCTTCACCGACGGCAAGAACGTCACCAAGGCCGACAAGGACGCGTTCGCCGCGGGCGACGACCTGGCCGAGTTCACCTTCCGTCAGATCATCGCCCGCGGCGAGTCCCAGGCCCGCGCCGCCACCGCGGGCTGACCCCGGCGGCCCACCCGACGAGCGGTCAGGACGGGGACGCCCGCGGCCAGGAGTGGCGGCGCACCGCCCGCGAGGGCCGGGCGGCCGGGGCGCCGCCGGGGCTTCGCGCGCCGGACCGGGCGCCCCGGGGCGCCGTCCGTCAGCAGCAGCCCGCGTCGCCGGCCGGCCCCGCCCCCGGCAGCGTCCGCATGTTGCGCGCCTCGCGGCTGCGCGCGGCCAGCAACTCGTCGGCGGGGTAGCCGACTTCCTCCAGGGTGAGCCCGTGCGGCTTCACCACGTGCACCGAGGAGTCGCGCACCGCCGCCGCCAGCACCTTGCCCGGCCACTCCACGCCCCGGTGCCCGTCGCCCACGTACAGCAGCGCGCCCACCAGCGAGCGGACCATGTTGTGGCAGAAGGCGTCGGCGCGCACGGTCGCGGTGACGATGCCGTCCTCGCCGCGCACCCAGGACAGCTCCTGGAGCGTACGGATGGTGGTGGCGCCCTCGCGCCGCTTGCAGTACGCGGCGAAGTCGTGTTCGCCGAGCAGGGCGGCCGAGGCCGCGTTCATCGCCTCGACGTCCAACTCCCAGTCGTGCCACAGCACATGACCGCGCAGCAGGGGATCCACCCCGCCCGGGTTGTCGGTCACCCGGTAGGCGTACCGCCGCCAGATCGCGGAGAAGCGCGCGTTGAACCCGCCCGGGGCCTCGGCGACCCGCCAGATCCGGACGTCGTGGGCGAGCCGTCCGGCCAGCCGCCGCAGCAGTTTCTCGCGGTGCTCGGCCCAGACCTCCTCGGGCAGGTCGACATGGGCCACCTGGCCGCGCGCGTGCACCCCGGCGTCGGTGCGCCCGGCCACCGTCAGGTCGTACGTCACGGCCGACCGCGTCACCGTGCGCAGCGCGTCCTCGATCTCGCCCTGGACCGTCCGCCGCCCGCCGGCCTGCTTGGCCCAGCCGGAGAAGTCCTTGCCGTCATAGCTCAGGTCCAGCCGCACCCGGACCAGGCCGGGCTCCACCTCATCACTCACGTATCAGATCCTCTCAGAGCGGCAGAGAAACGGAACGGGCCCGTCCCCCAAGGGGAACGGACCCGTCCGTCGGTCTGGGAACGCTTACGCGTCCTTCGACTCCTCAGCGGCGTCGGCCTCGACGGCCTCCGTCTTGGCGGCCTCGTCGGCCTCCTTGACGGCGCGCTTCGTGGCGGCCTCGGCCTCGGCGACGGTCGCCTTCTTGGCGATCTCGCCCTCGACCAGCTCGATCACGGCCATCGGCGCGTTGTCACCACGGCGGTTGCCGATCTTGGTGATACGGGTGTAACCACCCGGACGCTCCGAGTACCGCGGGGCGATCTCGGTGAAGAGGGTGTGGACGATGCCCTTGTCGGTGATCGTCTGCAGCACCAGGCGACGGTTGTGGATGTCGCCCTTCTTCGCCTTGGTGATCAGGCGCTCGGCGACCGGACGCAGGCGGCGGGCCTTGGCCTCGGTCGTGGTGATGCGGCCGTGCTCGAAGAGCGACTTCGCCAGGTTGGCGAGGAGCAGCTTCTCGTGCGCGGCGCTGCCGCCCAGACGGGCACCCTTGGTGGGACGCGGCATGGTGTTTCTCCTTGGTGTCTGCCCCGGCCGTGTCAGGTACCGGGGTCAGTATCCGAGCAGGCGGGCGCCTGTCGGAGATCCAGGCTCCCGAAGGGGCCTGGAAGGGGCGCGGGGAACTGCGCGACCAGCCGAAGCCGGTCCGCAGTCGCAGTACGGCCTCCCCGCGGAGCGATCAGTACTGCTCGGTCTCGACGAAGCCCGCGTCCGCGTCGTCGTCGGCGCCGAAGGCGTCGGCGGCGGCGGTCGGGTCGAAGCCGGGAGGCGAGTCCTTCAGCGCGAGGCCCATACCGGCCAGCTTCGCCTTGACCTCGTCGATCGACTTCGCACCGAAGTTGCGGATGTCGAGCAGGTCCGCCTCGGAGCGGGCGACGAGCTCACCCACGGAGTGGATGCCCTCGCGCTTGAGGCAGTTGTAGGACCGAACGGTGAGCTCCAGCTCCTCGATCGGCAGCGCCAGGTCGGCGGCCAGGGCGGCGTCCGTCGGGGACGGGCCCATGTCGATGCCCTCGGCGTCGATGTTGAGCTCGCGCGCCAGACCGAACAGCTCGACCAGGGTCTTGCCGGCGGACGCCATGGCGTCGCGCGGGCGCATGGCCTGCTTGGTCTCGACGTCGACGATCAGCTTGTCGAAGTCGGTGCGCTGCTCGACACGGGTCGCCTCGACCTTGTACGTGACCTTGAGCACCGGGGAGTAGATGGAGTCGACCGGGATGCGGCCGATCTCCTGGCCCAGCTGCTTGTTCTGGACGGCGGAGACGTAGCCGCGACCGCGCTCGACGGTCAGCTCCATCTCCAGCTTGCCCTTGCCGTTGAGCGTGGCGAGGACCAGGTCCGGGTTGTGCACCTCGACACCGGCCGGGGGCGCGATGTCGGCGGCGGTGACCAGACCCGGGCCCTGCTTGCGCAGGTACATCACGACCGGCTCGTCGTGCTCCGAGGAGACGACCAGCTGCTTGATGTTGAGGATGAGGTCGGTCACGTCCTCCTTGACGCCCGGCACGGTGGTGAACTCGTGCAGGACGCCGTCGATGCGGATGCTGGTGACAGCAGCGCCGGGGATCGACGACAGGAGGGTGCGGCGCAGGGAGTTGCCGAGGGTGTAGCCGAAGCCCGGCTCCAGCGGCTCGATCACGAACCGCGAGCGGTACTCGTCTACGACCTCTTCGGTCAGCGACGGACGCTGAGCGATAAGCATGTGTGTTCCTTCAGTCGTGGGCGCCCACTATTTGACGCCCTCGGGGTACTGCTTAGTACAAGGGTACGGGCGGTACGGCCCCGAAGAGCTGTACCGCCCGAAAACCTCAGTCCAGCAGCCGTGCGTCAGACGCGGCGGCGCTTGGGGGGACGGCAGCCGTTGTGCGGCGTGGGGGTGACGTCCTGGATCGAGCCGACCTCGAGGCCGGTGGCCTGGAGGGAGCGGATCGCGGTCTCACGGCCGGAGCCGGGACCCTTGACGAAGACGTCGACCTTGCGCATGCCGTGCTCCTGCGCGCGGCGGGCGGCCGACTCGGCGGCCATCTGCGCGGCGAACGGAGTCGACTTGCGGGAGCCCTTGAAGCCGACGTGGCCGGCGGACGCCCAGGAGATCACGTTGCCCGAGGGGTCCGTGATCGAGACGATCGTGTTGTTGAACGTGCTCTTGATGTGCGCGTGGCCGTGAGCGACGTTCTTCTTTTCCTTGCGGCGCACCTTCTTGGCAGCGCCCTGACGACCCTTGGGGGGCATCTATAACTCCTACGGGAGGTGGTCGGTCCTACAGCGAAGACCGTGTGGTCAAGCGTCCGCTGAGGACTACTTCTTGCCCGGCTTCTTCTTGCCGGCGATCGCGCGACGCGGGCCCTTGCGGGTACGGGCGTTCGTGCTGGTCCGCTGACCGTGCACGGGCAGGCCGCGACGGTGGCGGATGCCCTGGTAGCACTGGATCTCGATCTTGCGGCGGATGTCGCCCTGGATCTCGCGGCGGAGGTCGCCCTCGGTGCGGAGGTTGGCGTCCACGTACTCGCGGATCTTGACCAGGTCCTCTTCGGCCAGGTCACGAACGCGGGTGTTCGGGTTCACGCCGGTGGAGGCGAGGATCTCCTTGGACCGGGTGCGCCCGATACCGAAGACGTAGGTGAGTGCGATCTCCACACGCTTTTCGCGCGGGATGTCAACACCGGAAACGCGTGCCATTCAATGGCTCCTGTGTGTTCGGGGGTCTTCCGCAGAACCGCTCCCGACCGCCGTACTAGGTACGGATCGGGTCCCCGGCCCCCGCCGGAGGTGTCGCCGACCCTGTGTGGGCTGGGCGGGCTCTGCGTATGTACGTATTACGTGCGTCGCGCGAAGAACTGCGTAAATGCAGGTCGGTCGGCGTGCGTCAGCCCTGGCGCTGCTTGTGGCGCAGGTTGTCGCAGATGACCATGACCCGGCCGTGACGGCGGATCACCTTGCACTTGTCGCAGATCTTCTTGACGCTCGGCTTGACCTTCATGGGATGTCAGGTTCTCCGGGTCAGTGCCACCACCCTGTGGAACACAGGGCGCGGGCAAGATCTACTTGTACCGGTAGACGATCCGGCCACGCGTCAGGTCGTACGGGGAGAGCTCCACGACGACCCGGTCATCCGGGAGGATACGGATGTAGTGCATCCGCATCTTGCCGCTGATGTGCGCGAGGACCTTGTGACCGTTCTGGAGCTCCACCTTGAACATGGCGTTCGGGAGGGACTCGATCACGGTGCCCTCGATTTCGATGGCACCTTGCTTCTTGGCCACGCTTCGCCTTTCGAATCGGCTACCTTGATCGACTCCCGCGATCGTGTGCGGACACACGGGTACACGAGAGCCGACGCATCAGTCTACGTCAGGGCACCCGAAAAGACGAATCAGGGAAGTTTGCCCTCAAGCGTAGATCGTTAAGCGGACAGTCCGGGACAGGCTGGGCGCGGATGCGCCCGGCGGGTCTTCGTCGCCGCGCCCCGCGCCGGACCGTCGGTCAGCCCAGCGGGTCCGGGGCCGTCGTCACGCCGTACTCCGCCAGCTTGGCCTTGCCGCAGTCCGGGGAGGTCAGGACGATCGGGCCCGCCTCGGTCAGCGCGACCGAGTGCTCCCAGTGCGAGGACCAGGTGCCGTCCGTGGTGATCACGGTCCAGTCGTCCTCCAGGACCTCCGTGCGCGGGGTGCCGAGCGACACCATCGGCTCGATGGCCAGGCAGAAGCCGGGGACCAGCTTGGGGTTGTGGCGGCCGAGGAGGCGGCGCTTGTCCACGTAGTTCAGCAGGTGCGGGTCCATGTGCATCTCGGAGCCGATGCCGTGGCCGCCGTACTCCTCGATGATCCCGTACTTGCCCTTCGGGGGGCGCGGCTGGCGGCGGATGTAGCTCTCGATCGCCCGGGAGACGTCCACCAGGCGGTTCCCCTTCTTCACCGCCGCGATCCCGGCCCACATCGACTCCTCGGTCACCCGGGAGAGCTCGATCAGCTCCGGGGCGTGGCCGGAGCCCACGAACGCGGTGAAGGCGGCGTCGCCGTGCCAGCCGTCGATGATCGCGCCCGCGTCGATGGAGATGACGTCGCCGTCCTTGAGGACGGTCTTCTCGTCCGGGATGCCGTGGACGACGACCTCGTTGACCGAGGTGCAGATGGTGGCGGGGAAGCCGCCGTAGCCCAGGAAGTTCGACTTGGCGCCGTGCTCGGCGATCACCTTGCGGGCGACCTCGTCCAGGTCCTTCGTGGTCGCGCCCGGCACCGCGGCCTCACGGGTCGCCGCGTGGATGGCGGCGACGACCAGCCCCGCCTCGCGCATCTTCGCGATCTGCTCGGGGGTCTTGATCTCCACCATGGCGGCTGACGCCTTTCTGAGTACGGATACGGGAGTACGTCAACGATACGGCCCGCCGGGCCCGGACACGGCAGTGGCCGCGGCGCCCCGGGAGGGGGCGCCGCGGCCACTGACCGCGAACGTGGAGCCGTCAGGCCGTCTTCTCGGCCTTCAGGGCGTGCATCGCACGCTCCGTGACCTCGTCGACCTTGCCGAGCGCGGAGATCGTCACGACCAGGCCCTGGGCCCGGTAGTAGTCGATGATCGGCTCGGTCTCGCTGTGGTAGACCTCGAGGCGCTTGCGGACGGTGTCCTCGGTGTCGTCGCCGCGCTGGTACAGCTCGCCGCCGCAGGTGTCGCAGACACCCTCGGCCCGCGGCGCGTTGTAGACGACGTGGAAGACGTGCGAGGAGTCGGTGCGGCAGATGCGCCGGCCGGCGATCCGCTTCACGACCTCGTCCTCGGGGACTTCGAGGTCCAGGACGGCGTCGAGCTTCACGCCGTCGGCCTTGAGCGCCTCGTCGAGCGCCTCGGCCTGCACCACGTTGCGCGGGAAGCCGTCGAGGAGGAAGCCGTTCTCGGCGTCCGGCTGCGCCATCCGGTCCTTGGCCATCCCGATGGTGACCTCGTCCGGCACCAGGTTGCCGGCGTCCATGTACGCCTTGGCCTGCTTGCCCAGCTCCGTGCCCTGGCTGATGTTGGCACGGAAGAGGTCGCCCGTGGAGATGTGCGGGATCGCCAGGTTCTTGGCGAGGAACGCGGCCTGCGTTCCCTTGCCGGCACCGGGCGGTCCGACGAGGACGATTCGCATCAGCGGAGGAACCCTTCGTAATTGCGCTGCTGGAGCTGGCTCTCGATCTGCTTCACGGTCTCCAGACCCACACCCACGATGATGAGGATGCTCGTCCCGCCCAGCGGGAAGCTCTGGTTGGCCCCGAAGATCACCAACGCCATCGTCGGCACGAGCGCGATCAGTCCCAGATACAGCGACCCCGGCCAGGTGATCCGGTTGAGCACGTAGCTCAGGTACTCAGCAGTAGGTCGACCAGCCCGGATACCCGGGATGAAGCCACCATACTTCTTCATGTTGTCGGCGACTTCCTCGGGGTTGAACGAGATCGCCACGTAGAAGAAGGCGAAGAACACGATCAACAGGAAGTAGCTGATGATGTAGTACGGGTGGTCGCCCTTGACGAAGTTGTCCTTGATCCAGATCGCCCAGCCCGCGGTGGAGTTGGAGAACTGCACGACCAGGGCCGGGATGTAGAGCAGCGACGACGCGAAGATGACCGGGATCACACCCGCCTGGTTGACCTTCAGCGGGATGTACGTGGACGTACCGCCGTAGGACCGGCGGCCGATCATGCGCTTCGCGTACTGCACGGGGATGCGGCGCTGGGCCTGTTCGACGAAGACCACCAGGGCGACCATGACCAGGCCGACCAGGATGACGGTGCCGAACTCGATCCAGCCCTGCGCGAGGTGCCCCTGCGTCTTGATCGCCCACAGCGAGGTGGGGAAGCTCGACGCGATCGAGATGAACATCAGGATCGACATGCCGTTGCCGATGCCGCGGTCGGTGATGAGCTCACCGAGCCACATGACGGCGGCGGTACCGGCGGTCATCGTGATGACCATCGTGATGGTGGTGAAGATCGACCGGTTCGGCACGATCTCGGTCGCGACCTGGCAGCCGCTGAACAGCGCACCGTTGCGGGCGGTGGCCACGAGGCCGGTGCCCTGGAGGATCGCCAGGGCGACCGTCAGGTAACGCGTGTACTGCGTGATCTTGGCCGTGCCGGCCTGGCCCTCCTTCTTGAGGGCTTCCAGGCGCGGGATCACCACGGTCAGCAGCTGCAGAATGATGCTCGCCGTGATGTACGGCATGATGCCCAGCGCGAAGATCGTGATCTGCAGCAGCGCGCCGCCGCTGAACATGTTCACCAGACCGAAGAGGCTGTTGCCCTCCTTGGCCTGGTCCACGCAGATCTGAACGTTCTTGTAGCTCACACCGGGGATCGGGACGTGCGTCCCCATCCGGTAGAGCACGATGATGCCGAGCGTGAAGAGCAGCTTCTTGCGCAGGTCAGGCGTCTTGAACGCCTGGGCGAACGCGGTGAGCACGGTGCCTCCTGCGACCCCCGCGCAGGTGCGCCAGAGGTGACGGTCTTGAGGATCGACGAATACGAATGAGTCAGAGGACCCGGGCGGCATACCGCACGGAAACTTAGACAGTGCACGCCACCTTACCGGCGACCCTGCCCCCCTAGGAACGACCAACCGGGGATGCCCCATTTGAGAGGGCATCCCCGGTCGGATGTTCAGGCCAACGAGCTGTCTCAGACGAGCTCGGTGACGGTGCCGCCGGCGGCGGCAATCTTCTCCTTGGCGGAGCCGGAGACGGCGTCGACCGTCACCTGCAGCGCCACGGAGATCTCGCCCTGGCCCAGGACCTTGACGAGGCTGTTCTTGCGCACGGCACCCTTGGCGACCAGGTCGGCAACGGTGACTTCGCCACCCTCGGGGTAGAGGGCGCCGAGCTTGTCCAGGTTCACGACCTGGAACTCGGTGCGGAACGGGTTCTTGAAGCCCTTCAGCTTCGGAAGACGCATGTGGAGGGGCATCTGGCCACCCTCGAAGCGCTCCGGAACCTGGTAACGGGCCTTCGTACCCTTGGTACCACGGCCGGCCGTCTTACCCTTCGACGCCTCACCACGACCCACACGGGTCTTGGCGGTCTTGGCGCCCGGGGCGGGACGGAGGTCGTGGGCCTTGAGCGGCTTGTTCTCCGCCATGTCAGTCGACCTCCTCAACCGTCACGAGGTGGCGGACGGTGTGCACCATGCCGCGGAACTCGGGACGGTCCTCCTTGACAACCACGTCGTTCAGGCGCTTGAGCCCGAGCGAACGCAGGGTGTCGCGGTGGTTCTGCTTGCTGCCGATGTACGACTTCGTCTGCGTGATCTTGAGACGGGCCATTACGCACCCGCCCCGGCACGCGCACGAAGCAGAGCCGCGGGGGCGACGTCCTCGAGGGGCAGACCGCGGCGGGCCGCGATCTCCTCGGGACGCTGCAGGCCCTTGAGGGCCGCCACGGTCGCGTGCACGATGTTGATCGCGTTGTCGGAGCCGAGCGACTTCGACAGGATGTCGTGAACGCCGGCGCACTCCAGAACGGCGCGCACCGGGCCACCGGCGATAACACCGGTACCGGGGGAAGCAGGCTTCAGCAGGACGACGCCCGCGGCCTTCTCGCCCTGGATCGGGTGCGGGATGGTGCCCTGGATGCGGGGAACCTTGAAGAAGTTCTTCTTGGCTTCCTCGACACCCTTGGCGATGGCCGCGGGAACTTCCTTGGCCTTGCCGTAACCGACACCTACGGTGCCGTCACCGTCGCCCACCACGACCAGCGCGGTGAAGCTGAAGCGGCGACCACCCTTGACAACCTTGGCAACGCGGTTGATCGCGACAACGCGCTCAACGTAGGCGGTCTTCTCGGCGGCAGCGCCACCGTCGCGACCCTTCCGGTCCCGCCGCTCGCCGCCACCGGCACCGCTTCCGCGGCGCTGGGGTCCAGCCATTGGATTTACCTCTCTCTGTTACGTCCGTTAGTCCCGGAACCGGGGCTTAGAACTTCAGCCCGGCTTCGCGGGCGGCGTCAGCCAGAGCGGCAATGCGCCCGGCGTACCTGTTGCCACCACGGTCGAACACGACGGCCTCGACACCGGCGGCCTTGGCGCGCTCGGCGACCAGGGCGCCGACCGACTTGGCCTGCGCGGACTTGTCGCCCTCGCCACCGCGGATCGACGCGTCCAGGTTCGACGCCGACGCCAGGGTGTGACCCTTGATGTCGTCGATGACCTGGGCGGTGATGCCGCGGTTGGAACGCGTCACGACGAGGCGCGGACGCTCCGCCGTACCCGACACGTGCTTGCGGATGCGGACGTGGCGGCGCGCCTTGGCCGCACGCTTGTAAGCGTCGCCCTTGGCGATCTTCACACCGTATGCCATGGCTTACTTACCAGCCTTTCCGACCTTGCGGCGGATGACCTCGCCGGCGTACTTGACGCCCTTGGCCTTGTACGGGTCGGGCTTCCGCAGCTTGCGGATGTTCGCCGCGACCTCGCCGACCTTCTGCTTGTCGATGCCCTCGACCGAGAACTTCGTGGGCGTCTCGACCTTGAAGGTGATGCCTTCGGGGGCCTCGATGGTGATCGGGTGGCTGTAGCCCAGGGCGAACTCCAGGTTGGAGCCCTTCGCCTGGACGCGGTAACCGACACCGCTGATCTCGAGCGCCTTGACGTATCCCTGGGTCACGCCGGTGATCATGTTCGCCACCAGCGTGCGGGACAGGCCGTGCAGGGCCTTGTTCTGACGCTCGTCGTTGGGACGGGTGACGTTGAGAACGCCGTCCTCGCCCTTAACAATCTCGATCGGCGCGGCAACGGTGTGCGAGAGGGTGCCCTTGGGACCCTTCACGCTGACCGTACGGCCGTCGATGGTGACGTCCACACCAGCGGGAACCTGGATGGGGAGCTTGCCGATTCGCGACATTAGCTTTTCCTCCGTTCCCGACTACCAGACGTAGGCGAGGACTTCCCCACCCACGCCCTTCTTGCCTGCCTGCTGACCGGTCAGGAGACCGTGGGACGTGGAGATGATCGCCACGCCCAGGCCACCGAGGACCTTCGGCAGGTTGGTGGACTTCGCGTACACACGCAGACCCGGCTTCGAGATCCGCTTGATGCCGGCGATCGAGCGCTCGCGGTTCGGGCCGAACTTCAGCTCGAGGACGAGGTTCTTGCCGACCTCGGCGTCCTCGACCTTCCAGCCGGTGATGAAGCCCTCCTGCTGGAGGATCTCCGCGATGTGCGACTTGATCTTGCTGTGCGGCATCACGACGGTGTCGTGGTACGCCGAGTTAGCGTTACGCAGACGAGTGAGCATGTCTGCGATGGGGTCAGTCATGGTCATGAATTGGCCTTCGGCCTCTCTCGCCGGGGTTTCCTGTATGCGCCATCCCTCTCCCCGCTCATGGGCGGGACGGGTGCGGCGCGGGGACCTACGGCGTAGTAAGTCGTCTGGGCGGCGGACGCCCAACCCTCCTAGCCTAAGCCATGGAGGGTAGGGCCTCCGCCCACCCTTTGCTTACCGAGAGACTCCGGAAAAACCCGAAATTACGGGGTTTACCAGGAGCTCTTGGTCACGCCCGGCAGCTCGCCACGGTGAGCCATCTCACGAAGGCAGACGCGGCACAGGCCGAACTTGCGGTACACGGAGTGCGGCCGGCCACAGCGCTGGCAGCGGGTGTACGCGCGCACAGCGAACTTGGGCTTACGGGCAGCCTTCGCGATGAGAGCCTTCTTCGCCATCTCGCTTACGCCTCCTTGAACGGGAAGCCGAGGTGACGGAGGAGCGCGCGGCCCTCTTCGTCGTTGGTCGCCGTGGTGACCACGGTGATGTCCATACCCCGGGTACGGTCGATCTTGTCCTGGTCGATCTCGTGGAACATGACCTGCTCCGTGAGACCGAAGGTGTAGTTGCCACGGCCGTCGAACTGCTTCGGCGACAGACCACGGAAGTCACGGATACGCGGCAGCGCGAGCGACAGCGTACGGTCCAGGAACTCCCACATGCGGTCACCACGGAGGGTGACGTGGCAGCCGATCGGCTGACCCTCACGCAGCTTGAACTGCGCGATGGACTTCCGGGCCTTCGTCACGGCCGGCTTCTGGCCGGTGATCGTGGTCAGGTCGCGGATGGCGCCGTCGATCAGCTTGGAGTCGCGGGCGGCGTCGCCCACACCCATGTTGACGACGACCTTGACGAGGCCGGGGATCTGCATGACGTTCTCGTACGAGAACTCCTCACGCAGCTTGCCCGCGATCTCCTCGCGGTACTTCGTCTTGAGACGCGGAGTGGTGGTGGTAGCCATCAGATGTCCTCACCCGTCCGCTTGGCAACGCGGATCTTGTTGCCCTCGTCGTCGAAGCGGTAACCGACACGCGTGACGACCTTGTTGCCATCCTTCTCAACGACCAGCTGGACGTTGGAGACGTGGATGGGCGCCTCGGTCGTGACGATGCCACCGGTCTGCGAACCGCGAGCGGTCTGGCCGGCCTTCGTGTGCTTCTTGACCCGGTTGACACCCTCGACCAGGACGCGGTCCTCGCGGGGGAAGGCCGCGATGACCTTGCCCTGCTTGCCCTTGTCCTTACCGGTGATGACCTGGACCAGGTCGCCCTTCTTGATCTTCATGCTTACAGCACCTCCGGCGCGAGCGAGATGATCTTCATGAACTTCTTCTCGCGCAGCTCCCGGCCCACCGGGCCGAAGATGCGGGTGCCGCGGGGGTCGCCATCGTTCTTGAGGATGACGGCCGCGTTCTCGTCGAAGCGGATGTACGAGCCGTCCTGACGACGACGCTCCTTGACGGTGCGCACGACGACAGCCTTGACGACGTCGCCCTTCTTCACGTTGCCACCGGGGATCGCGTCCTTGACGGTGGCGACGATGACGTCACCGATGCCCGCGTAGCGGCGACCGGAGCCACCGAGAACACGGATGCAAAGGATCTCCTTGGCACCAGTGTTGTCGGCGACACGCAGTCGCGACTCCTGCTGGATCACGTCTATCTCCTGATCGTCTGCCGGTTCCCGGCCGGGGCTTGATCTCTCAAGCCCCGACCGAGCCTGGCGGAACTGATCCTGAGCAAAAGCTCAGGAAATTACTTGGCCTTCTCGAGGATCTCGACGATGCGCCAGCGCTTCGTCGCCGACAGCGGACGCGTCTCCATGATGAGGACGCGGTCGCCGACGCCGGCAGCGTTCTGCTCGTCGTGCGCCTTGAGCTTGTTCGTACGGCGGATGACCTTGCCGTACAGCGCGTGCTTCACGCGGTCCTCGACAGCGACGACGACGGTCTTGTCCATCTTGTCGCTGACGACGAGACCCTCGCGGGTCTTGCGGAAACCGCGCTGCTCAGTCGTCTCAGTCACATTCTTCTCGCTCATCAGACGCTCTCCACCGTCTCGATGCCCAGCTCGCGCTCGCGCATCAGGGTGTAGATCCGGGCGATGTCCTTACGGACGGACTTGAGCCGGCCGTGGTTCTCGAGCTGACCGGTCGCCGCCTGGAAGCGGAGGTTGAACAGCTCTTCCTTGGCCTCGCTGAGCTTGGCAACAAGCTCCTCGTTGCCCAGCTCGCGCAGCTCGGACGCCTTGGTTCCGGCCGACATCACGCCTCACCTGCCTCGCGCCGAACGATGCGGCACTTCATCGGAAGCTTGTGAGCAGCGCGGGTGAGCGCCTCACGAGCAATCTTCTCGTTCGGGTAGGACAGCTCGAACATCACCCGACCCGGGTGAACGTTCGCGATCCACCACTCCGGCGAACCCTTACCGGAACCCATGCGGGTCTCGGCAGGCTTCTTCGTGAGCGGGCGGTCCGGGTAGATGTTGATCCAGACCTTGCCGCCACGCTTGATGTGGCGGGTCATCGCGATACGAGCCGCCTCGATCTGGCGGTTGGTCACGTACGCCGGCGTGAGGGCCTGGATGCCGTACTCGCCGAACGCGACCGTCGTACCACCCTTGGCCATACCGCGGCGCTTGGGGTGGTGCTGCTTGCGGTGCTTGACCCTACGGGGGATCAGCATGTCGGTCAGGCCTCCGTTCCGGTGCTCTCAGCCGGAGCGGCGGCGGCAGCCTCGGCCTTGGGGGCCTCGGCGGCAACAGCCTGCTGCGGCTTGCGGCCGCGACCGCCACGCTCGCCGCCACGGCCACCACGGCCGGCCGGACGCTCGTTGCCACCACGGGCCGGGCGGTTACCCGCACGGGCCGCGGCGTTCTCGGCGCGGACCTCGGCGATGTTCTTGACGTCGCCCTTGTAGATCCAGACCTTCACGCCGATGCGGCCGAAGGTCGTCTTGGCCTCGAAGAAGCCGTAGTCCACGTTCGCGCGGAGCGTGTGCAGGGGCACACGGCCCTCGCGGTAGAACTCCGAGCGGGACATCTCGGCGCCGCCGAGACGGCCACCGCACTGGATCTTGATGCCCTTGGCGCCGGCCTTCATGGTGCCCTGCATGCTCTTGCGCATGGCACGGCGGAAGGAGACGCGGGAGGAGAGCTGCTCGGCAACGGCCTGGGCGACCAGCTGAGCGTCCATCTCGGGGTTCTTGACCTCGAGGATGTTCAGCTGGACCTGCTTGCCCGTGAGCTTCTCGAGGTCGCCGCGGATGCGGTCGGCCTCGGCGCCACGGCGGCCGATGACGATGCCCGGACGAGCGGTGTGGATGTCCACACGCACGCGGTCACGGGTGCGCTCGATCTCCACCTTCGAGATGCCGGCGCGCTCCATGCCGGACGTCATCATCCGACGGATGGCGACGTCTTCCTTGACGTAGTCCTTGTACAGCTTGTCGGCGTACCAACGGGACTTGAAGTCCGTGGTGATGCCGAGCCGGAACCCATGCGGGTTAACCTTCTGGCCCATTACCGGGTTCCTTCCTTGCTGCTGACGACCACGGTGATGTGGCTGGTCCGCTTACGGATCCGGTAGGCACGGCCCTGAGCACGCGGACGGAACCGCTTCAGGGTCGGACCCTCGTCCACAAACGCCTCGCTGATGAACAGCGAAGAGGCGTCCGTGTGGTCGTAGTTGTGCGCGGCGTTGGCAATGGCGCTGTCCAGCACCTTGCCAACCGGCACGCTCGCGGCCTGCGGGGCGAAACGCAGGACCGCCTGAGCCTCCGTGGCATCCATGCCACGGATGAGGTCCACCACGCGGCGGGCCTTCATGGGCGTGACGCGGATGTACCGCGCCTGGGCCCTGGCTTCCATGGTTGTCCCTTCGGTGTAAGTCATAGTCGTTCCACCCCGCGTTAGCGGCGCTTCGACTTCCGGTCGTCCTTGACGTGGCCGCGGAAGGTGCGAGTCGGCGAGAACTCGCCGAGCTTGTGGCCGACCATCGACTCGGTGACGAACACCGGGACGTGGGTCTTGCCGTTGTGCACCGCGATCGTGTGGCCGAGCATGGCCGGGAT
This sequence comes from Streptomyces sp. cg36, assembly GCF_041080675.1. NCBI lineage: Bacteria > Bacillati > Actinomycetota > Actinomycetes > Kitasatosporales > Streptomycetaceae > Streptomyces > Streptomyces cyclosori. Next base: position 3,292,271 of record NZ_CP163520.1, read on the forward strand.
GATCATCGAGCGACGGGACCAGGTCTTGATGACGTTCTTGGTACCAGCTTCGTTCTGAGCGTCCACCTTCTTTACGAGGTGGCCGTCAACGAAGGGTCCCTTCTTGAGACTGCGCGGCATCTAAACCCGCTCCTAGCGCTTCTTGTTCGTCTTGCGGCGGCGGACGATGTACTTGCTCGATGCCTTCTTGGGCGAGCGAGTACGACCCTCCTTCTGACCCCACGGGGAGACCGGGTGGCGACCACCACTGGTCTTGCCCTCACCACCACCGTGCGGGTGGTCAACCGGGTTCATCGCGACACCGCGGACGGTCGGGCGGACGCCCTTCCAGCGCATGCGGCCGGCCTTGCCCCAGTTGATGTTCGACTGCTCGGCGTTGCCGACCTCGCCGATCGTGGCGCGGCAGCGGGCGTCGACCAGGCGGATCTCACCCGACGGCATACGAAGGTGGGCCATGGTGCCCTCCTTCGCCAGCAGCTGCACGGAGGCACCCGCGGAACGGGCGAACTTCGCGCCGCCGCCGGGCCGCAGCTCGATGGCGTGGATGGTCGTACCGACCGGGATGTTGCGCAGCGCCAGGTTGTTGCCGGGCTTGATGTCGGCCGTGGGGCCGTTCTCAATCCGGTCGCCCTGCTGCAGACCGCGCGGGGCGATGATGTAGCGCTTCTCGCCGTCCGCGTAGTGCAGCAGCGCGATGCGCGCGGTGCGGTTGGGGTCGTACTCGATGTGAGCGACCTTCGCCGGCACGCCGTCCTTGTCGTGACGACGGAAGTCGATCACTCGGTAGGCGCGCTTGTGGCCACCGCCCTGGTGGCGGACGGTCACACGACCGGTGTTGTTACGGCCGCCCTTGCTGTGCAGGGGGCGGACCAGCGACTTCTCCGGCGTGGACCGCGTGATCTCGACAAAGTCGGCGACGCTGGAGCCACGACGGCCCGGAGTCGTCGGCTTGTACTTGCGGATACCCATTTCTCAGTCCTCGTCCGATATTCGGACCAGGGCGCTCCGTTAGGAGGCCTGGCCGAAGATGTCGATACGGTCGCCCTCGGCGAGGGTCACGATGGCGCGCTTGGTGTTGGCGCGCTTGCCGAAACCGGTCTTGGTGCGCTTGCGCTTACCCTGACGGTTGATCGTGTTGACCCCGGTGACCTTGACCGAGAAGACCGCCTCGACGGCCTGCTTGATCTGGGTCTTGTTGGCGCCGGGCGCGACGATGAACGTGTACTTGTTCTCGTCCAGCAGCGCGTAGCTCTTCTCGGAGACGACCGGCTTGATCAGCAGGTCGCGCGGGTCCGTGAAGGTCTTGCTGGTAACGGTCGCCTCAGACATCAGGCGTCGCTCCCTTCGGTCTCATCGGCCTTGGGGCCAGACACGAAGGACTCGAGCGCGGCCTGGGTGAAGACCACGTCGTCGGAGACGATCACGTCGTACGTGTTCAGCTGGCCCGGCTCCAGGATGTGCACCTGGGGCAGGTTGCGGGCGGAGAGCCACGCGGCCTCGTCGGCACGCTCGACGACCAGGAGCAGGTTCTTGCGCTCCGAGATCTTGCCGAACAGCGTCTTGGCGGCCTTGGTGGAAACCGCACCGTCGACCACGCCGGTGACGACGTGGATACGGCTGTGGCGCGCCCGGTCGGAGAGGGCACCGCGCAGGGCGGCGGCCTTCATCTTCTTGGGGGTGCGCTGCGAGTAGTCGCGCGGCACGGGACCGTGCACGACGCCACCACCGGCGAACTGCGGCGCGCGGGTCGAGCCCTGACGGGCGCGGCCGGTGCCCTTCTGGCGGTACGGCTTCTTGCCACCACCACGGACTTCGCCACGGGTCTTGGTCTTGTGCGTGCCCTGGCGGGCAGCCGCGAGCTGAGCGACGACGACCTGGTGGATCAGCGGAACGCTGGTCTTCGCGTCGAAGATCTCCGCGGGGAGCTCGACGGTCCCGGCCTTCTCGCCAGCCGGCGAAAGGATGTCAATGGTGCTCATCGGTTCCTCAAACCCCCTTGGCCGCGGTGCGGACCAGGACGAGGCCACCGTTGGGGCCGGGGACGGCGCCCTTGATGAGCAGCAGACCCTTCTCGGCGTCAACGGCGTGGACGGTCAGGTTCTGGGTGGTCACACGCTCGTTGCCCATGCGACCCGCCATGCGGAGGCCCTTGAACACGCGGCCAGGGGTGGCGCAGCCACCGATGGAACCGGGCGAGCGGTGCTTGCGCTGGGTACCGTGACCGGCGCCCAGGCCCTTGAAGTTGTGACGCTTCATGACACCGGCGAAGCCCTTGCCCTTGCTCTTGCCCGTGACGTCGACCTTGACGCCGGACTCGAACACCTCGGCAGTGATCTCCTGGCCCAGCGTGTACTCGCTGGCGTCAGGGGTGCGGAGCTCCACCAGGTGGCGGCGCGGGGTCACGTCGGCCTTGGCGAAGTGGCCCTTGAGGGGCTTGTTCACCTTGCGCGGGTCGATCTCGCCGAAGGCGATCTGGACCGACTCGTAGCCGTCGACGTCGTTGGTGCGAACCTGCGTCACGACGCACGGCCCGGCCTTGACGACGGTGACCGGAACAACGCGGTTGTTCTCGTCCCACACCTGCGTCATGCCGAGCTTCTCGCCCAGGACGCCCTTGATGTTCTTGCTCATCTCGGCCCGTCCCTTCAGAGCTTGATCTCGATGTCGACACCGGCCGGCAGGTCGAGACGCATCAGCGAGTCAACCGTCTTCGGCGTGGGGTCGAGGATGTCGATGAGGCGCTTGTGCGTGCGCATCTCGAAGTGCTCGCGAGAGTCCTTGTACTTGTGCGGCGACTTGATGACGCAGTACACGTTCTTCTCAGTGGGCAGCGGCACCGGGCCCGCGACCGACGCACCAGTGCGGGTCACCGTCTCGACGATCTTCTTCGCCGAGGAGTCGATGACCTCGTGGTCGTAGGCCTTGAGCCGGATGCGGATCTTCTGTCCCGCCATGGCTACCTAGTAGTCCTTTGTCTCGTAACGCTCTGGAACCCGGGGGTTCTGTTGGCCTCCGCCTCCGACCCACGCGGTCGGGCGTGTCGCACTCCCTCTACGCAGAAATCCCAGAGGGATTTCCCAACCAAGGGGATGCGGGCCGAGGACCTCGCGGACGGGGGCAGAACACCCACCGGGCGCCTGGCCGGTACCCCGCTGACACTTCCCGGAAGATTCCCGTACGTCCGCCCCAGCGCTACCGCAGGCGGTAGATGGGGCGACGAGTACTGTGGGACTCGCTTCCGGTCCTCCCGGCGGGAGGCGCGCAGCATCGGCACTCAACCGAGCAACCCCGATAGTCTGCCATACGAGGCCCTGGCCTGGCCAATCGAGCCGAGGATCGTACCCCACGTCACAGGCACACATGCACGGGGCACACGGATCCGGCCCCCGATCCCGCGGCACGCCCCTCCCGGGTCACGGAAACGTCACCCCGGGCGGGGCCCCCGGATTCGCGTACGGACCCCGAACCGGCTCGGCGCGGCGCGGTCGCCGCCGCATTCCCGGCCGCCCCCGGCGCCGGCCAGTCCCCCGCGCACCCGAACACCCGCGCCCATTGCGTCACCCCTTTACGGCACGCAAGGCCCCCCGCGCTCCGTGACGTGAACCAGCGGCATCCCCCAACTCCCCTCCGCGCACGCCCACTTCGCCGCTCCCACCCCCGCTTCCGGGGCCGTCGACAAATGCGGAGTGACGACAGGGGAAACTCCGCGCAAAACAATTCCGGCCGTTCTGTAAATCCGCCGCTGAAAGCCGGTAATCGAATTCCGCCGGGCAACCGGCACCCGTGCGCCTCCGTCTAGTCCGGCGACCGGGAAAAGCGATCGGGAACTATCGGGAACTGCGGACGGGACGGGGAACGTACGTGTTCGGAGCATTCAGGCAACGGCGTCCCAGCAGACGTGCCGTTCTCGCGGGCGCCGCCACCGCCGGGCTCGCCGCCGCCGTAGGGGCCTGCTCCGTACCCGCGAACCGCCGCCATCCGCAGGAGGGGGCGACGGCCGCGCCGGGCCAGCCCGTCTCCGCCGGGCGGCGGGCCGTGCTGATGCAGATCGTGGCGCACCCCGACGACGACCTGTACTTCATGAACCCGGACACCCAGCACGCCCTCGACGCCGGGACGCGGATCGTCAGCGTGTACCTCACCGGCGGCGAGGCGAACGGCGACAACCGGGTCGTGAACGACCCGTCGGACCGGGTGTACGACAAGGCCGCCTATTCCTCCGCCCGCCACCAGGGGCTGCGGCAGGCTTATGCCACGCTCCTGGGGCTGCCGGTCTTCACGCCCTGGGAGAAGGGCGTACTGGGGCTCAGGGGCGGGCACCGCGCGGAATCCAACACCCTGGTGCACAACGGGCGCCGCGTCGACCTGGTCTTCGTCAACACGGCCATGCACACCCTGCGCGGCGGCCGGATGGGGCTGCCCAGCCTCTGGGAGGACCGGGCGCTGAGCCTGCCCGTCGTCATCGCCGAGGGCTCCCCACTGCGGGCCGCCGCCCCGTACACGTACGACGAGCTCGTGGCGGCGATCGCGGGGCTGCTGGACGCCTACGCGCCCACCCTCGTGCAGACCCTCGACCCCGACCCCGACATCCAGCACAGCACCGAGAAGGCCCGCCAGCACGACAGCGAGCAGCCGGGGTACGCCGACCACGCCGACCACACCGCCGCCGCCTCCTTCGCCTGGGCGGGGATGGTCCGGTACGTCGCCGAGGCCACCCGCGCCGGGAAGGGCGTGCCGGGGTTCGCGGTCACCTCGTACCGCGCCTACTACAACCGGCACTGGCCCAAGAACCTGCCGCCCGCCGTGCTCGCCGAGAAGGCCGCGCACCTCAAGCCGTACGGCGGCGCCCCCGACTGGCGGTGCGGCAACCCGGGCGGCTGCGGGGACTACAACGTCGGCGGCAAGCGCCCGCTGACCAACTGGAAGGGCTGGGTGCGCTCCACCCACTACCGCTACCCCGGGCCCCGGCCGGTCGTCGCCGATGAGCCGGACGGGCGGCTCGCCGCGTACGGGGTGCTGGGGCTGCGGGCGGTGCGGTGGCGCGAGACCGCGCCCGGCAGCGGGCGGTTCGGCGCGGCCGACGACCTCGGCGGCGGACCGCTCGCCCCGGTCCTCGGCGGGACCGCGCTGCGGGACGGGCGCCAGCTGCTGTTCGGGGTGCGGTTCGCCTCGATAGCCGGGCGCGCCGGGGCGAACACCCGGGAGGTGGTGCTGCTCGAACAGAGCGCGCCCGGCGGCGCGTTCGGGGCCTGGCGCGGGCTCGGCAACCCCGAGCGCGGGGACGACCGGGGGCGCCGGATCGGCTCCCCCGTCGCGGTCACCGCGCCGGACGGCCGCGTCCACCTCTTCGTACGCAACGCCGACAAGGGCCTCAGCACGCGTGTGCGCGAGAGCGACGGGTCCTGGGGTCCGTGGGTCTCGCTGCGCGGCGAGACCGTCCAGGACGGGCTGGGCGCCACCGTGGACGGCCAGGGGCGGGTGCACGTGTTCGCGCCGGGGTACGACTTCGTCCACCGCTGGACGCAGGAGGCGCCCGGCGCACCGCTGGCCCCGGTGCGGTCCGGGCCCCGGCTGCCGGTGGCGGTGGACGCGGTCGCCGCCGTGGGGCTGCCGGGGGCGGACGGCGGGGTGCAGCTGCTGTACCGGACGCTCACCGACCCCCGCAAGACCAAGGGCAAGGGGCTGGCCCCGGCGGCCCCGGGGCTGGTGTCGGTCCGCGTGGACGGCCCGGGGCGCGCGCCCGCGCTCCGGTTCGACGGGTACGGGCCCGTCGGCGCGCTCCACTCCCCCAAGGACGGCCTGGTGATCCTCGGCAAGGACACCAGGGGGCGGGTGCAGGCGCTGGTCGGCCCCGAGCACCGCGTCCGTACGCAGGGGGTGGTCCCGGTCGACGCCCCGACCCTGCACCTCACCGCGCGCGGCCCGGTCGCCGTGGGCCTGGGCGTGGACGGCGCGCCCTGGGTGTGGCCCCTGGGCTCGGCCGCTCCCCCGGTGCGGGCGGCGGGCTGAGCCGCTCCCGGGCGCGGACCGGCCGGCCCGCGGGGCCGCCGGAGAACGAAGAAAGGGCCCCGCACCTCTCGGTGCGGGGCCCTTCCCGGTTGCTCAGCGAGCTACCAGGTCAGCACACGAATTACTTCGTGATCTTGACGACCTGGCCGGCGCCCACGGTCCGGCCACCCTCACGGATGGCGAACTTCAGGCCCTCCTCCATGGCGACCGGCTGGATCAGCGCGACCGTCATGGCGGTGTTGTCGCCCGGCATGACCATCTCGGTGCCCTCGGGGAGGGTCACGACGCCGGTCACGTCCGTGGTACGGAAGTAGAACTGCGGGCGGTAGTTGTTGAAGAACGGCGTGTGACGGCCACCCTCGTCCTTGGACAGGATGTACGCCTGGGCCTCGAACTCGGTGTGCGGCGTGACCGAACCGGGCTTGATGATGACCTGGCCGCGCTCGACGTCCTCGCGCTTGATGCCACGGAGGAGCAGACCGACGTTCTCACCGGCCTGGCCCTCGTCGAGCAGCTTGCGGAACATCTCGATGCCGGTGACCGTGGTGGTGGTCTTCTCGGTCTTGATGCCGATGATGTCGACGGTCTCGTTGACCTTGAGGACACCACGCTCGATACGACCGGTGACGACGGTGCCACGACCGGTGATCGTGAAGACGTCCTCGATCGGCATCAGGAACGGCTTGTCGACGTCACGCTCGGGCTGCGGGATCGCCTCGTCGACGGCGGCCATCAGGTTCAGGACCGACTGGCCCCACTCCTTGTCGCCCTCGAGCGCCTTGAGCGCCGAGACCTTGACGACCGGCAGGTCGTCGCCCGGGAACTCGTACTCGGAGAGGAGCTCACGGACCTCGAGCTCGACGAGCTCCAGGATCTCCTCGTCGTCCACCATGTCGGCCTTGTTCAGGGCGACGACGATGTACGGAACGCCGACCTGGCGGGCCAGGAGCACGTGCTCCTTGGTCTGCGGCATCGGGCCGTCGGTGGCCGCGACCACGAGGATGGCGCCGTCCATCTGCGCCGCACCCGTGATCATGTTCTTGATGTAGTCCGCGTGACCGGGGCAGTCAACGTGGGCGTAGTGACGCGACTCGGTCTGGTACTCGACGTGCGCGATCGAGATGGTGATACCGCGCTGGCGCTCCTCGGGAGCCTTGTCGATCTGGTCGAAGGCCGAAGCCTCGTTCAGGTCCGGGTACGCGTCGTGCAGCACCTTGGTAATGGCGGCCGTGAGGGTCGTCTTACCGTGGTCGATGTGACCGATGGTGCCGATGTTGACGTGCGGCTTAGTCCGCTCGAACTTCGCCTTCGCCACTGGGTCCTCCTGTGGAGTGGTTCTGTACGCCTTGCTTCATCGGCGCCAGGTGATCTTTGCTGGGATGCCGGGTCCGGGGGCATTCGCCGCAATACTCTCGCATTGCGCCGAATGCCCCGCCGGACTCCGGTGACAAGCCTAAAGCGGGTGAACTCCGAAGAGTTACTCGCCCTTGGCCTTCGCGATGATCTCCTCGGCGACGTTCCGCGGAACCTCGGCGTAGGAGTCGAACTGCATCGAGTAGCTTGCGCGACCCGAGGTCTTGCTGCGGAGGTCTCCGACGTAGCCGAACATCTCCGAGAGGGGCACGAGGCCCTTCACGACGCGAGCGCCGCTGCGCTCCTCCATGGCCTGGATCTGGCCACGGCGGGAGTTGATGTCGCCGATGACTTCACCCATGTAGTCCTCGGGCGTGGTGACCTCGACGGACATCATGGGCTCGAGGAGCACCGGGGAAGCCTTGCGCGCGGCCTCCTTGAACGCCTGCGAACCGGCGATCTTGAACGCGAGCTCGGAGGAGTCGACCTCGTGGTAGCCACCGTCGAGAAGGATGACGCGGACGCCGGTCATCTCGTAGCCGGCCAGGATGCCGAACTGCATGGCCTCCTGCGCACCCGCGTCGACCGAAGGGATGTACTCCTTCGGGATGCGGCCACCGGTGACCTTGTTCACGAACTCGTACGAGGCGTCGCCGCCCTCGATCGGCTCGATCGCGATCTGCACCTTGGCGAACTGACCGGTACCACCGGTCTGCTTCTTGTGCGTGTAGTCGTGACGCTCGACGGCCTTGCGGATCGTCTCGCGGTACGCGACCTGCGGCTTGCCGACGTTCGCCTCGACCTTGAACTCGCGACGCATGCGGTCGACGAGGACGTCGAGGTGGAGCTCGCCCATACCACCGATGATGGTCTGGCCGGTCTCCTCGTCCGAGTGCACCTGGAAGGAGGGGTCCTCCTCCGCGAGACGCTGGATGGCGACACCCAGCTTCTCCTGGTCGCCCTTGGACTTGGGCTCGATCGCGACCTGGATGACCGGCGCCGGGAAGTCCATGGACTCCAGGATCACCGGGTTCTTCTCGTCGCAGAGCGTCTCACCGGTGGTGGTCTGCTTCAGGCCCATGACGGCGACGATGTCACCGGCGCCCACCGACTCGATCTCCTCACGCTTGTTCGCGTGCATGCGGTAGATCTTGCCGATGCGCTCCTTCTTGCCCTTCACGGAGTTCAGCACCGAGGTGCCGGAGTCCAGGCGACCCGAGTAGACCCGGATGAAGGTGAGCTTGCCGAGGTGCGGGTCGCTCGCGATCTTGAACGCGAGAGCCGCGAGCGGCTCCTCGTCCGAGGGCTTGCGCTTCACGACAACCTCGGCGTCCTTGACGTCGTGGCCCTCGATGGCCTCGACGTCCAGGGGCGACGGCAGGTAGCGGACGACGGCGTCGAGCAGGGGCTGAACGCCCTTGTTCTTGAACGCGGTGCCACAGAAGACCGGGGTGACCGTGGTCTCCCCGCCCTTGCCGGACGCGATGGTGATACGACGGACCGCGGCGTACAGCTGCTCCTCGGTGGGCTCGACGCCCTCGAGGAAGAGCTCCATGATCTCTTCGTCGTTCTCCGCGACGGTCTCGACCAGCTTGCCGCGCCACTCTTCAGCAGCCTCGGTGTGCGTGGCCGGGATGTCGACGACGTCGTACATCTCGCCCTTGGTCGCTTCCGCGGACCAGACCAGGGCCTTCATGCGGACCAGGTCCACGACGCCCTTGAAGTCGGCCTCGGCGCCGATGGGGAGCTGCATGACGATCGGGGTGGCGCCGAGGCGGTCCACGATCATGTCGACACAGCGGTGGAACTCGGCGCCGGTGCGGTCGAGCTTGTTGACGAAGCAGATGCGCGGCACGCCGTAACGGTCGGCCTGACGCCAAACCGTCTCGGACTGCGGCTCCACACCGGCGACACCGTCGAACACGGTGACGGCACCGTCGAGGACGCGGAGCGAACGCTCCACCTCGACCGTGAAGTCCACGTGACCCGGGGTGTCGATGATGTTGATGGTGTGGTCGACGTCCTCGAGCGGCCAGTGGCAGGTCGTCGCGGCGGACGTGATGGTGATGCCGCGCTCCTGCTCCTGCTCCATCCAGTCCATCGTGGCAGCGCCGTCGTGGACCTCACCGATCTTGTACGAGACGCCGGTGTAGAACAGGATCCGCTCAGTGGTGGTCGTCTTGCCCGCGTCGATGTGGGCCATGATGCCGATGTTGCGCACCTTGGCCAGGTCAAGCGAAGTGATAGCCATATCGGCTCAGTCTTCTCTCGGTCTCGATGTGGGTTGCGACTACCAGCGGTAGTGCGCGAAGGCCTTGTTGGACTCGGCCATCTTGTGCGTGTCCTCGCGCTTCTTGACGGCCGCACCGAGGCCGTTCGAGGCGTCGAGGAGCTCGTTCATGAGGCGCTCGGTCATGGTCTTCTCGCGGCGGGCGCGGGAGTAGCCCACGAGCCAGCGGAGAGCCAGGGTCGACTGGCGACCCGGCTTGACCTCGACGGGAACCTGGTAGGTCGCGCCACCGACACGGCGGGACTTGACCTCGAGGGACGGCTTGACGTTCTCCAGCGCGCGCTTCAGCGTGATGACCGGGTCGTTGCCGGTCTTCTCGCGGAGGCCCTCCATGGCGCCGTAGACGATGCGCTCGGCGGTGGAGCGCTTGCCGTCCAGCAGGATCTTGTTGATCAGCGAGGTGACAAGAGGAGACTGGTAGACCGGGTCGATGATGACCGGGCGCTTCGGGGCGGGGCCCTTACGAGGCATTCTTACTTCTCCTTCTTGGCGCCGTAGCGGCTGCGGGCCTGCTTGCGGTTCTTGACAGCCTGGGTGTCAAGCGCACCGCGGATGATCTTGTAACGAACACCCGGCAGGTCCTTCACACGGCCACCACGCACGAGCACGATCGAGTGCTCCTGCAGGTTGTGTCCCTCACCCGGAATGTAGGCCGTGACCTCGATGCCGGAGGTCAGACGCACACGCGCGACCTTCCGCAGCGCCGAGTTCGGCTTCTTCGGGGTGGTCGTGAACACACGCGTGCAGACGCCACGGCGCTGGGGCGAAGCCTCAAGCGCGGGCGTCTTCGTCTTCTCGACCTTGTCCTGCCGGCCCTTCCGGACCAGCTGCTGGATCGTAGGCACTACTTCTCCGGTTTCTGTGTGCCGTTGGTGAAACTAACCTGGAACGTCGCCGACCCACGCGGTCGGGTGTGTCGAATGCTGCAGGCTCTCGCCGTGGGCACGGAGAAAGCGCAGATCGCGGTGGCCGTATCTGGCTCGTCCTGCGGACGTAGGCACGCAGGGGAGCCCAGGCACACCCCAGGCACAAGGTCTGAGCGTACCTACCTCATCGACTTGGGTCAAAACAAATACCCACACGCGGGACACCCTCCGGGGCGGGTGAGACCCGTCTCACCCGGGCCCCTCCCCGGACGGCTCCGCCCCCTCCCCGCCCCTGTCCCGCCTGGGCGCGGGCAACGGGGGGATGGTGGGCACCCGGGAGCGGCGGCTCTTGCGCACGAGCCCGGGATTCTGCGCCTCGGCCCCGGGCGTGGTGCGGGCCGCGGCCCCGGACCCGCCCCCGGGAGCCGGACCCGCGGCGACGGCGGATTCCGGCCAGGGGGGCGGGGACGGTGCCGCGGGGCCGGGGCCGGGGCCAGGCTCCGGCGCGGGGACGGGGTCGGGCTGCGTCGTGCGGGCCGGTTCTGCCGCGCCGGCCGTTTCCGGCGTACGGGCCTCCCCCGGCGTACGGGTCTCCCCCGGCGTGGTGGCCCGCTCCGGCGTACGGGCCCGCTGCGGCGCCGGGGCGTCGGTGTCGGCCTCCCGCCCGTCCTCGAACGCGTCACCGGGCGCGGGGGCGCCGGGCGTACGGGGGTCGCGCCGCAGGGGGATGACCTCGCCCTGCCCGGGGCGGCGGCCCCCTCTGCGTAAGCTGCGGGCCCGCGCGGCCGAGGCCGTCTCGTCCAGGGCGCGCTGGTACTGGGCCGCCGCGTCCCGCCAGCCCGCCGCGTACGCGCGCAGCTCGCGCCGCTCCAGCTCCTCGCGGACCAGGACCACGAGTTCGTCGGCGGAGTGGCGCTCCAGCTGCACCCCGAGGGAGGCCAGCAGTCCGGGCAGGTCGTCCGGCGGCGGCGGCAGCTCGGCGGCGGCGCCGGGGGGCCGGTCGTACTCGTACTCGGCACGAGGGTCGTACTCGGCACGGGAGTCGTACTCGGCGCGGCGGTCGTACTCGGCGCGGGGGTCGTCCGGCGGACGAGAGCCGGGATCGCGGCCCGCACGACCGGCTCGGTCGCCGCTGGGCCGGGAGAACCCGTCGCTCTCAGCCATGCACGGCTCTCTCTCGCGTCCCCTCGCCGCCGATCCCGCCCAAGTGGGACAGGCCGTGACAGCTTACTGTCCCGGGCCCGGGAGCCGTCCGTTTCGGCAGGGGACGTCCGTGCGACCGCGGAGCCGCGAGCGGGACTCCAGCGGGCCTCCAGTGGCGCTCTAGCGGGACTCCACCGAGTCCTGCGAGCGCTCGTCCGGCAGGAACTGTCCCGCCACCTTGATGAACATCGCCCGCTGCTCGGGCGGGACCCCGAGGCCGACGGCGGCCTCCTCCAGGGTGAGCCGCCAGGCGGGCGCCCCGGGGACCGGCGGCGCGGTCGCACGCGGCGACGGCAGCGGCAGATCGTCCTCGGTGAGCCGTCCGGAGCGGATCAGCATCTCCCGCACCGGCACCTGGAGGACGTGGGCGAGGCGCCGGGTGGTCTCCAGGTCGGGCATGCTCTGGCGCTGGAGCAGACGGGTGACGGCGGCCCGGTGCACCCCGGCCTCGTCGGCGAGGCGCGACCTGCCGCCACCGCGCGGGCTGTCGATGTCGAAGCCGCGCCTGCGGATCAGCTCTTCGATCCAGGCTGCGAACCGGTCCAGCTCGCTGGTGGTCATGGTGATCGCCTCCCTCCGAAGCAAGGACCAGACTATCGCGCTTGCGCGCAAGGAATTAATGGCTAACCCGGGCTCCACTGTGAGGATTTTGTGGCGGGATTCCGGGTCTTGTCGCGCTCATCCCTGTTTGCGTGCCCGCTCGCACGCGGCGGAGCGTGCGCCCCCGCAACTCTCGACGGCATCCGAGGTCCGGCGGGCGTCCCAGCCATCGGGGACGGCGTCCCGTCCCGGGCGTCACGGACGGCCTCCCGTCCCGGGCGTCAGGGACGGCCTCCCGTCCCGGGCGCCGGGGTGCGGCGCGCCACCCAGGGGGCGTCGGGCCACCCAGCCCGGGACTCCCCCGCGCTCCACCCGCCCCTCACCCCGGCGTGACCTCGCCGTCGCCCCCGCGCGCCGGCATCGCCACCACCCGGGCCCCGGCGTCGCCCGCCCCCGCCATCAGCTCCATCGCCTCCCGCCAGCCGCTGCCGAAGCCCCGCGCCTCCCCGTCGATGGCGATCCGGGCGCCGACCTTGGCCACCACGGCCCCCAGCGCCCGTCCGACCTCCGCGCTGTACGTCCCGGCCTCCCCCGCCTCGGCGGCCACCTCCACGGCGGCCACCACCACATCCACCAGCCGCTCCTGAGCACCCGCCACCATCGGCCGCACCGCCTCTCCCGCCCACCCGTTTTCGAATATGCGTTCGATATTTGCAGCCTAACGCACCCCTCACCCTCAGAGCTCCCCGGTTATGCGCCGCAATCCTGCCGTTAGGGCTCGGGCCAACCGGCGCTCTCAGTAGATTTGAGCCCGCCATTGACGATCGGGAGGACCTCATGGCGGCGTCCTACGGAGCCGGAGGCGGGCTCGACGACCGGGTCCCCTTCCTCACCAGGCTGGAGCAGGAGGACCGAGCGGCACTCCTCGCCCTCGGCCGTGAGCTCTCCTTCCCATCCCGCGCTCCCCTGATCCACCAGCACGAACCGTCCTCGCATGTACTGCTGATCCTGTACGGCTGGACCAAGGTGACGGCGGCCGCCGCCAATGGCTACGAGGCGCTGCTCGCGTTACGCGGGCCCGGCGACATCGTGGGCGAGTCCGCCGCCCTGACCGGACGCCCGCGCTCGGCCACCGTGAGCGCTCTGGAGCCGCTCACGGCGGTCGCCATAGAGCACGAGCGGTTCAGGGACTTCCTGGCGGGCTCCCCCGAGGTGGCTCTCAAGCTGCTCGGACTGACCGCCGACCGTACGCGCGCGGCCGACCAGCGCCGACTCGAATTCGGGTCGATGAACGTGCGGGAGCGGTTCGCGGTCCTGCTCCTCGACCTGGCCCGCACCCACGCCCGCCGCACCGACAAGGGCATCGAGCTCGGGGTGCCACTGAGCAAGCAGGAGCTGGCCGGGGCGATCGGCGCGTCCCGGGAGATGGTGCAGCGGCTCCTCAAGGAGCTGCGCGACCGCGGGGCCGTGCACACCGGGCGCCGGGCACTGGTGATCGTGCGTCCGGACGTCTTGCGGCGGATCGCCGGAACCGGCATCGGTGGGCCCCTCACTCACTTCTGACGCCGCGTCGCCGTGCCGCTGCCCGGAGTGACTCTGTGCACACCGTCACAGTTCGAGTGCGTCATCCGCCCTCACCACCGGTGCCTCGCCGTCGTGACTCTCTTCCCAGCACCCCATTCGGCAGAGAGGCGACCATGACCGACCCCGTGAGCAGCACCATCCTGCTGTTCGACATCGAGAAGTACAGCGCGCGTGACGACGTCGAGCAGGCGTATCTGCGCCGGATGCTGTACGACGTCGCCGACCACGCCCTACTGGCCGCGGGCATCGACGAAACCCTCCGGCGACGCGCCGACCGGGGGGACTCGGTAATGGAGCTGATCGACGCCAACGCCTCGGTCTCCGCGCTCCTGCGCGCTCTGCTCACCGATGTCCCCACCCAGCTGCGAGCGGTGAACCGCATGGCCTCCAGCTCGGCGCAGATGCGGTTGCGGGCGGTGGTCGCCACCGGATTCGTGGCCACCGACCGGCTCGACGGCTGGGTCGGCTCCGACCTCAATCACGCCTGCCGACTGCTCGACGGAGCGGTGCTCCGGGCCGCGCTGCGGGAGCGACCGGACCACGACCTGGCCCTCTGCGTCTCGGAGTCCGTTTACGCGGGGATCATCCGGCACAACCACGTCGGGCTCCCGGCCGAGGCGTTCACCCGGATCACCGTGGACAGCAAGAACGGATCGCTCGGCGCGTGGCTGCACGGGCCGGTACCGGCCGGAGACCTCCGGAGCTCCGACGACGGGGGCCAAGCACCGGCGTCCGAGCCGGAGGGCGACACCGCCCGCAGAGCCGTGCCACCGGGCTCCCGGTTCAGCAGCGGCACCGTCAAGGGGGACAACAACGGGGTCTCCGCAGGACAGATCGTCGGCAACGTCTCCCTCGGCGGGCACCGGGGAGAACAGCAGTGAGCGCCGCCGCCCCCGAGGCCGGTCCATCACAAGCCGACGACGAAAAGCCGGAGCAGCCAACCGAATCCGACGAACCGGCCGACGATCAGTCCAACGCCGACGATCAGCCCCAGGACGCCTGGTCCGCCCGTCGTGACCTGGAGGACCACACCCCCAGGAACATGCGGTACGGCGCCCGCGCCCGATTCAGCAGCGGCCGGGTAGACGGCGACAACCACGGCGTCAGCGCGGGCCAGATCGTCGGCAACGTGATCACCCGCACCAAGACGGAGATCTACTACCAGTTCGGCGGGGTCACCCACTCCTCCGGCGAGGTGCCGCCGGCCGCGCTGGACCGCCTCGCCGCGCACTTCGTCACCGACGAATCCCGGTTCGCCGAGCTCACCGAGCGGCTGCGAGCCGACCGTGTGCTGGTGCTCTCCGGCCCGCACTTCTCCGGACGACGCACCGCCGCCCTCATGCTGCTGCACCGCCTCGGTGCGGCACCCGTACGCGCACTGGACCGGACGACGGCGCCCAGCGCCCTCGCCCAGCACTTGGGCGCCGGTGGCCATGTGCTCTGCGACCTGATCACCGAACGCGGCCGTCCGCTGAGGGAGGCCGACGTACTGGCGGCACGCGACCGGCTCCTGGAGAAGGACGGCCACCTCGTGATCACGGTCGGGCCCCTCGCCGCCCTCGACGACATCCAGGACACCAAATGGCGGCCGCCCACGGCCGCGACCGTGCTGGAGGCCCATTTGCGCGTGGCCACCGACCCCGAGACCGCGGAGAAGCTACTGGCACTGCCCGCCGTCACCGAGTTCCTCGGCCGCGGCCACCAGCTGCGAGAGGCCGCCACATACGCGAAGGAGCTCGTCCGTTTCATCAGCGGGGACACCGATGGCCAGGCCATCGAGCAGTTCTCTCAGGCCGCCCTGGAGCGGCAGATTCAGGAGTGGTTCGAGGAGGACGAAGCCTCGCTGCACCTGCGTGACAAGGCATTCCTGGTCGCCCTGGCCGCCTTCGACGGCGGTCCTTACGCCCTGACGGCCGAGCTCAGCGATTTACTGTTCGGCCTTCTCCAGAAGACCGAGAACTCCGGCGTTTTCCCCCGGATCCCCGTCTTCGGCACCCATATGGGCAAGCGTCTCCACCTCGCTCGTGCCACCTCCTATCAGGAGGAGGAGAACACCGAGTGGGGCTCGGTCACCCAGCTCAAGGCAGCCTTCCAAGACGATCGCGCGGCACTGATCCTGATGCGCGAAGTGTGGACCGGGCACCCCTCGGCCCGCCCGGCACTGGTCGAGTGGCTGCGGCGGCTCGCGGGCGACGGCCGTCCACTGGTCCGCACGCGGGCCGCGGCCACGGCCGCCGTCCTGGCCCGCGCCGACCTGCCGTCCGCGATGGCTCTGGTCATCGAACCGTGGGCAACCGCGTCCGGCTTCCGGCACCGCCAGGTCACCGTCAACGCACTCGTCCTCGCGCACCTGCTCGGCCTGCCCAATGTGCCGCGCATCATCGACTCCTGGTGCGTCAGCGACGAGTGGCGGCTGTCCTGGGTGGCGATACGGGCCCACGGGCTCATCGGGCCCGAACGCCCTCTGGAGACACTCGTCGCCCTGCGGGGCGCGGCCCGCCGCCAGCACGACCTGGACGAGCCCCAGGAACAGGTGACCGCCGTACTGGCCGAGTCCGTGGAGCTCTTGATCCTCTCCCCCGCCGCCGACCAGGTCCTGGCCGACCTCGTCCGGACGCTCCATGACGACCACGCCGTCTTCGACCTCGCCCTGCGGGGCTTCCTCGGTGCCTGCCGACGCACCGAGCCGGGTGAGCCGCATGCCGCTCCCCCCGTTCTGGACGTCTACGCGCGGGCGGTCCATGAGCGCGGCCCGACCGCCGGGCACATCGCCGAGCTGTGGCGAGCCGCGCTCAAGGACCCCGAGCACACCAAGCAGGCACTCGAAGTGCTGCGCGGCTGGGTGCTGATCGCCGAGCACTCCGCCGGCCCCGCCGAGTGGGCACTCGCCGCACTCCTGCCCGCGCTGACGGGCTCACCAACCGAGTACCAGCGTCTCGACCATCTCCTCCGCACCATGCCGGGCGAGGACGGAGCGGCTCCGCCCCTCGTCACCCGCAGACTGCGGACCGTCCTCTCACCCCGCTGAACCCACGCCCCTCAAGGAGACCCGAAGCATGATCCGCACTACCGACTGGGAACAGCCGGCGGACCGGCACAGCGAGTTGGTCGACCCGGTGATCACGGTCCGGCAGCTGTCGCGGCTGGGGTTCTCCCGCAGACCGCTCACCCGGATCGACCACGCCCTGGTCTTCTCGACCCTGAAGGGCTCGTACGACACGTATCTCCCGCCCGTACGGCCGTCCCGCGCCGAGGCCGCCGGCAAGCGGTACACCTCGGTGTACGAAGTCGACATGGGTGTCCACCCCGTACGGGCCGACTTCACACTGCCGAGCGACAACGACGCATTCGAGTTCGGCGTGGTCCTGGACCTGTCTTGGCAGGTGGCCGACCCGGGACAGTTCGTGGCGAGCGGCCACCGGGACGTGCCCCGACTGCTCCTGGGCGAACTGGAGGAGGCGGCGCGCCCAGTGGCCCGCCGTTTCGCGATAGCTGACAGCGCCGCCGCCGAGCAGACGATCCTGGCGGCGGTGGCAGCGTCGGGCGACCTCGGCACGGCTGCCGGCCTCACCGTCTCCTGGACCCTTCGACTCCGTAGAGACCAGGAGAACATCGACCACCAGTTGCGCCTGCAGGCCATCGACCACGATGCCGTCGAGCAGATCCTCACGCAGCGGCGCGGCATGGAGTTCGACATCGAGCTGGACCGACGCCAGCGACAACAAGACGCACTGACCGTGGCTCGCCAGCGCGAGTACGGCCACCAGGAACAGGATCTCGTGCTCCAGAAGCAGCGGTGGCAGCACGAGCGGGCGGTTCTGGAGACCCAGCAGGAGGTGGAGCTGCAGCGGCTCAGGGCCGAGAAGATCACCTTCTACCAGGAACAACTCGAACAGGGTGGAATCCGCGCCTGGGCCCTGCACCTCGCCGAGCATCCCGATGACGCGGTGCTCGCCATCAACAGCATGCGTGAGGACCAGCTGAGACTGCTGGAGACGCAGAAGGACCTGGTCGGCCAGGTGCTCAGCAGCGGCACCGCGGAAAGCTACGAACTCGAGGGCCCCAAGCAGCTCGCCTTCAAGCGGTTCAGCGAGATCCTCAACCAGCGACTCCTCGGACATGCCGAACCGGGCTGGGGGGAGGCGGCTCCCGCCTCCGCGCCCCATCCGATCCAGCTGGCGGCACCGGCACCCCAGGACGCCTCGCCGACCGCTTCCCAGCCTCCGGCAACGGTGCGTCCCCCTGTCCCCCCGATGCCCGCCGCGCCCCCGGCCCGGCCGATCGAGCACACCACCTTCGAGGGCTGGCAGCCACCGCCGGGATATGGAAGCAGCCCGCGGATGCCGGCAGCGGACCGTCCCGCCGCCGAGTCCCACCCAGCCGGGGAAGCGCCTGACACGGCCGACGGGGAGACACAGACGGGGGACGATGCCCCGTGACCCGGTCCGCTCCCCGGCAGCCGACCGCCCCGGGCACCGACGTCGGTGTGCGCCTGCTGTCCGACGTACGCGCGGAGATCGCCCGCGCTGACAGCAAGGCATCCGTACTGGTCGCTGCCCTCGGCATCACGGCGGGTGTGGTCAGCGGACTCCTGGCCGGATGCGGCTGGAGCCCCGACTCGCTCTCCCGGCTCGGTGCGGTCACCTGGTGGGGCGGCACCACCCTCCTCGCCCTCGCGCTGTTGGCACTCCTCATGGCGGTGGTGCCGCGCTTCGGAGCGAACGGCTGGACACCCGGGATGCCCCTCTCGTACTTCGGCGACATCCGGCAGGCCGCGCGACAGGGGCGACTGACACAGGCACTCGCCGACACCGAACACGCCCCGGCCGCCTCGCTCCTGGCCGCCCTCGCCGAGACCAGCCGGATCGCCGCCCGCAAGCACCAGTGGATACGCGGCGGGCTCCTCGCCTTCTGTGCCGGGGCGGTCCTGCTGCCGCTCTCCCGGCTCGTCGGCTGATGCCCGCCCAGCGAAGGATCGCCATGGCCACACCACCCGAGCCGCCTTACCCGGGCACCGGGCCGACCCCGCCCGGGCAACCGGGACCCGGCCCTGCCCAACCGCTGCCCGCCCCGGACGACTTGGACTACCAGCACGCACCCGGCAGCCGCGTCCACCTCAGGGCACACCAGCGCGGCACGGACGCCGCCGCGCTGGGAAGGCTCGCCCTGCACGTCCCCGGATTCCTGATCAGCCTGTTGTCGGTTCTGCTCGTCACCTGGCTGCTCGACGAAAGCGTGGGACTCCCCTACTGGATCCTGGCCCTGCTATGGGTCCTGTCCGGCGCCCTCGTCTTCCACCGGCCCACCGAGGACTTCTTCGCCCGCCACCTCCTGGGCCTGCGGCGCCCGATGCCGTGGGAGACGGCCCGGCTCGCGCCGGTGTGGCGGGAAGTCACGGCCAGAGCCGGTGTGGACGGGAGTCGGTACGAGCTGTGGATCGAGAACAGCCAGGACCTCAACGCCTACGCGGCGGCCGGCCATATCGTCGGCGTCACCCGCTACGCGCTGGAGCAGCTGCCGAGTGCCCAGCTCGCCGCCGTACTCGCCCATGAACTCGGCCACCACACCGGCGGACACGCCTGGTCTTCGCTGCTCGGCTACTGGTACGCGCTGCCCGGCCGGATCGCCTGGCGGACGGTCCGTGAGGTCGTCCTCTTCGTCATCACCTTCGCCAGCCGCCTGTCCTGGCTCGCCACGACCGTCCTGCTTGCGGTGATCGGCACCGTCGCCGTGGCCACGGTGGCCGAGCTCTATGGGACGCCCCTGCTGCTACCCACCCTTCCGTACCTCATGGCCGCCGTCGGCCGCCGCTCCGAACTGCGGGCTGACGAATACGCCGCTGTGCACGGCTTCGGACCGAAGCTCGCGGAAGTACTCCAGATGCTGCACAGCGCGGACCAGCAGACGCTCCTCTCGGCGACTCCCCTGGGGTCCCCGAAGACGCGGACCGGTCCGTTGTCCAGACTGCTGTCCGACCATCCGGACTACCCGACCCGGCTGCTCCGCCTCCAGCCCTACCTGCGGCCGGGCCGGTGATCTGCGCGGGACACGCCGAAGGGCGCACACCCCGTGTGAAACGGAGTGTGCGCCCTTCGGTCAGACGTACGCCTTACTGGTTGTACGGACCGTAGTCGTAGTCCTCCAGCGGAACGGCCTGGCCGGAGCCCGTGCCGAACGGCGAGTAGTCGATGTCGTCGTAGCCGACGGCCGAGTACATCGCGGCCTTCGCCTCCTCGGTCGGCTCGACCCGGATGTTGCGGTAGCGGGACAGACCCGTACCGGCCGGGATGAGCTTACCGATGATGACGTTCTCCTTGAGGCCGATGAGGCTGTCGGACTTGGCGTTGATCGCCGCATCCGTCAGCACTCGGGTCGTCTCCTGGAAGGAGGCGGCCGACAGCCAGGACTCCGTCGCCAGCGAGGCCTTGGTGATACCCATCAGCTGCGGACGGCCGGAGGCGGGGTGACCGCCCTCGGTGACCACACGACGGTTCTCGGTCTCGAACTTCGACCGCTCGACCAGCTCGCCCGGCAGGAGCTCCGCGTCGCCGGACTCGATGATCGTCACGCGGCGCAGCATCTGCCGGATGATGATCTCGATGTGCTTGTCGTGGATCGACACGCCCTGCGAGTTGTAGACCTTCTGGACTTCGCCGACCAGGTGGACCTGGACCGCGCGCTGACCGAGGATCCGGAGCACGTCGTGCGGGTTGGTGGCACCCACGGTGAGCTTCTGGCCCACCTCGACGTGGTCGCCCTCGCCCACCAGCAGACGGGCACGCTTCGAGATCGGGAACGCCGTCTCGTCGCTGCCGTCGTCCGGGGTGACGACGATCTTCTTCGTCTTCTCGGTCTCCTCGATGCGGATGCGACCCGCGGCCTCGGAGATCGGGGCGACACCCTTCGGCGTACGGGCCTCGAAGAGCTCGACGACACGGGGCAGACCCTGGGTGATGTCGTCACCGGCCACACCACCGGTGTGGAAGGTACGCATCGTCAGCTGGGTACCGGGCTCACCGATGGACTGGGCGGCGATGATGCCGACCGCCTCACCGATGTCGACCAGCTTGCCGGTGGCCAGCGAGCGGCCGTAGCAGAAGGCACAGGTGCCGACGGCCGACTCACAGGTCAGGACCGAGCGGGTCTTGACCTCCTCGACGCCCGCGTTGACCAGCGCGTCGATGAGCACGTCACCGAGGTCCACGTTGGCCGGCGCGATGACCTTGCCGTCGACGACGACGTCCTCGGCGAGCATCCGGGCGTAGACCGAGGTCTCGACGTCCTCCGTCTTGCGGAGCACACCGTCCTCGCCGCGCACGGCGATCTTCAGCTTGAGGCCGCGGTCGGTGCCGCAGTCCTCCTCGCGGATGATCACGTCCTGCGAGACGTCCACCAGACGACGGGTCAGGTAACCCGAGTCGGCGGTACGCAGGGCGGTGTCCGCCAGACCCTTACGGGCACCGTGCGTGGAGATGAAGTACTCCAGAACGGTGAGGCCCTCACGGAAGGACGCCTTGATCGGACGCGGGATGGTCTCGTTCTTCGCGTTCGACACCAGACCACGCATACCCGCGATCTGACGCATCTGCATCATGTTTCCTCGGGCACCCGAGTCAACCATCATGAAGATGGGGTTCGTCTTCGGGAAGTTCGCGTTCATCGCCTCGGCAACCTCGTTGGTCGCCTTGGTCCAGATCGCGATGAGCTCCTGCGTGCGCTCGTCCTTGGTGATCAGACCGCGCTCGTACTGCTTCTGGACCTTCTCGTCCTGCGCCTCGTAGCCCGCGACGATCGCCTTCTTGGCCTCGGGGACCACGACGTCGGAGATGGCCACGGTGACACCGGAACGGGTCGCCCAGTAGAAGCCCGCCGCCTTCAGGTTGTCGAGCGTCGCCGCCACGATGACCTTGGGGTAGCGCTCGGCCAGGTCGTTGACGATCTCGGAGAGCTGCTTCTTGCCCACCGAGTAGTCGACGAACGGGTAGTCCTCGGGCAGCAGCTCGTTGAAGAGCGCGCGGCCCAGCGACGTGCGCAGCCGGAAGGAGTCGCCCTGCTGCCAGGTCGTCTCGCCCTCCTCCTCGACCGGCGGGGTCCAGCCACGCGGCGGGACGGTGCCGATCGGGAAGCGGATGTCGACCTTCGCCTGGAGCGAGAGCTCCCGGGCGTCGAACGCCATGATCGCTTCGGCGGTGGAGTTGAACGCCCGGCCGGCGCCCTTGACCTCGCGCTCTTCCTCGTCGGTCGTGAGGAAGAACAGACCGAGGACCATGTCCTGGGTCGGCATGGTGACGGGACGGCCGTCGGCCGGCTTCAGGATGTTGTTCGAGGACAGCATCAGGATGCGGGCCTCGGCCTGCGCCTCCGCGGAGAGCGGCAGGTGCACGGCCATCTGGTCACCGTCGAAGTCCGCGTTGAACGCGGTGCAGACGAGCGGGTGGATCTGGATGGCCTTGCCCTCGACCAGCTGCGGCTCGAACGCCTGGATGCCGAGGCGGTGCAGCGTGGGCGCACGGTTCAGCAGGACCGGGTGCTCGGCGATGACCTCTTCGAGGACGTCGTAGACGACCGTACGGCCGCGCTCGACCATCCGCTTGGCGCTCTTGATGTTCTGCGCGTGGTTCAGGTCGACCAGGCGCTTCATCACGAACGGCTTGAAGAGCTCCAGCGCCATGGCCTTGGGCAGACCACACTGGTGCAGCTTCAGCTGCGGACCGACGACGATCACGGAACGCGCGGAGTAGTCCACGCGCTTGCCGAGCAGGTTCTGACGGAATCGACCCTGCTTGCCCTTCAGCATGTCGCTGAGGGACTTCAGCGGACGGTTGCCGGGGCCCGTGACCGGGCGACCACGACGGCCGTTGTCGAAGAGGGCGTCGACCGCCTCCTGGAGCATCCGCTTCTCGTTGTTCACGATGATCTCGGGGGCACCGAGGTCGAGCAGACGCTTCAGACGGTTGTTGCGGTTGATCACGCGGCGGTACAGGTCGTTCAGGTCGGAGGTCGCGAAGCGGCCACCGTCCAGCTGCACCATCGGACGCAGGTCCGGCGGGATGACCGGCACGCAGTCCAGCACCATGCCCTTGGGGCTGTTGCTGGTCTGCAGGAACGCGGAGACGACCTTGAGGCGCTTGAGCGCACGGGTCTTCTTCTGGCCCTTGCCGGTGCGGATGATCTCGCGGAGGCGCTCGGCCTCCTCGTCGAGGTCGAAGGTCTCCAGGCGCTTCTGCAGGGCAGCGGCACCCATCGAGCCGTCGAAGTACGTGCCGAAGCGGTCACGCAGCTCGCGGTAGAGGAGCTCGTCGCCTTCCAGGTCCTGGACCTTGAGGTTCTTGAAGCGCGACCAGACCTCGTCCAGACGGTCGATCTCGCGCTGCGCGCGGTCGCGCAGCTGCTTCATCTCGCGCTCGGCACCTTCGCGCACCTTGCGGCGCACGTCGGCCTTGGCGCCCTCGGCCTCCAGCTCGGCGAGGTCCGTCTCGAGCTTCTTGGCGCGGCCTTCGAGGTCCGAGTCGCGGCGGTTCTCGATCTGCTGGCGCTCGACGGAGACGTGGGCCTCCAGCGACGGCAGGTCGCGCGTACGGCGCTCCTCGTCCACGAACGTGATCATGTACGCGGCGAAGTAGATGACCTTCTCAAGGTCCTTCGGCGCGAGGTCGAGCAGGTAGCCAAGGCGCGACGGGACGCCCTTGAAGTACCAGATGTGGGTCACGGGAGCGGCAAGCTCGATGTGGCCCATCCGCTCACGGCGCACCTTGGCGCGCGTGACCTCGACGCCACAGCGCTCACAGATGATGCCCTTGAAGCGGACGCGCTTGTACTTGCCGCAGTAGCACTCCCAGTCCCGGGTCGGACCGAAGATCTTCTCGCAGAAGAGTCCGTCCTTTTCGGGCTTGAGGGTGCGGTAGTTGATGGTCTCCGGCTTCTTGACCTCACCGTGGGACCACTGACGGATGTCGTCAGCAGTGGCGAGGCCGATCCGCAGCTCGTCGAAGAAGTTGACGTCGAGCACTTGTCGTCAATCCCTCTTTCGGGGTCGATTCTTCAAGATGGTCTGAGGGGGGTCCGGGGACGGCGGGGGCTCTCAGGGAGCCCCCGCCAGACCCGTCAGACCTCTTCGACGCTGCTCGGCTCGCGCCGGGACAGGTCGATACCGAGCTCCTCCGCAGCGCGGAAGACGTCCTCGTCCGTGTCGCGCATCTCGATGGACATGCCGTCCGAGGACAGCACCTCCACGTTGAGGCAGAGCGACTGCATTTCCTTGATGAGCACCTTGAAGGACTCGGGAATGCCGGGCTCGGGGATGTTCTCGCCCTTGACGATCGCCTCGTAGACCTTGACACGGCCGGTGACGTCGTCGGACTTGATGGTCAGCAGCTCCTGGAGGGCGTACGCGGCGCCGTATGCCTCCAGCGCCCACACCTCCATCTCACCGAAGCGCTGGCCACCGAACTGGGCCTTACCACCCAGCGGCTGCTGGGTGATCATCGAGTACGGACCGGTCGAGCGGGCGTGCAGCTTGTCGTCGACCAGGTGGTGCAGCTTCAGGATGTACATGTACCCGACCGAGATCGGGTCCGGGAACGGCTCGCCGGAGCGGCCGTCGAACAGCTGGGCCTTGCCCGAGGGCTGGACCAGCCGGTCGCCGTCGCGGTTGGGGATCGTGGCTCCGAAGAGACCGGCGATCTCGTCCTCGCGGGCACCGTCGAAGACCGGGGTCGCGACGTTGGTGCCGGGGGCGACCTGGTCGGCGCCGATGACCTGGAGGCGCTGGGCCCAGTCGTCGGCGAGGCCGGAGACGTCCCAGCCGCGGCTGGCGAGCCAGCCGAGGTGGATCTCCAGCACCTGTCCCGGGTTCATTCGGGACGGGACACCCAGGGGGTTCAGGATGATGTCGACCGGGGTGCCGTCCTCCAGGAACGGCATGTCCTCGATCGGCAGGATCTTGGAGATGACACCCTTGTTGCCGTGACGGCCGGCGAGCTTGTCACCGTCGGTGATCTTGCGCTTCTGCGCCACGTACACGCGCACCAGCTGGTTCACACCGGGGGGAAGCTCGTCGCCCTCCTCGCGGTCGAAGACGCGGACGCCGATGACCTTGCCGGTCTCGCCGTGCGGCACCTTCAGCGAGGTGTCACGGACCTCACGGGCCTTCTCACCGAAGATCGCGCGCAGCAGGCGCTCCTCCGGCGTCAGCTCGGTCTCGCCCTTGGGCGTGACCTTGCCGACGAGGATGTCGCCGGCGACGACCTCGGCACCGATACGGATGATGCCGCGCTCGTCGAGGTCGGCGAGGACCTCCTCGGAGACGTTCGGGATGTCCCGGGTGATCTCCTCGGGGCCGAGCTTGGTGTCACGGGCGTCGACCTCGTGCTCCTCGATGTGGATCGAGGAGAGGACGTCGTCCTGCACGAGGCGCTGCGACAGGATGATCGCGTCCTCGTAGTTGTGACCCTCCCACGGCATGAACGCCACGAGCAGGTTCTTGCCCAGCGCCATCTCGCCGTTCTCGGTGGCCGGACCGTCGGCGAGGACCTGGCCCGCGATGATCCGCGCGCCCTCGTCGACGACGACCTTCTGGTTGACCGAGGTGCCCTGGTTCGAGCGGGAGAACTTGTGCAGGCGGTACGTGGTGTACGTGCCGTCGTCGTTGGCGATGGTGATGTAGTCCGCGGAGACCTCCTGGACCACACCGTCCTTCTCGGCCTTGAGCACGTCGCCGGCGTCGGTGGCGCAGCGGTACTCCATGCCGGTGCCGACGAGCGGCGCCTCGGACTTAATCAGCGGCACGGCCTGACGCATCATGTTCGCGCCCATGAGGGCACGGTTGGCGTCGTCGTGCTCGAGGAAGGGGATCATCGCGGTCGCGACCGACACCATCTGGCGCGGCGAGACGTCGATGTAGTCCACCTCGGCCGGCGGCACGTAGTCGACCTCGCCGCCACGGCGGCGGACCAGGACGCGGGCCTCGGTGAGCTGGAGCTCGTCGTTGAGCGCGGCGTTGGCCTGCGCGATGACGAAGCGGTCCTCCTCGTCGGCCGTGATGTAGTCGACCTCGTCGGTGACCTGGCCCTCGACGACCTTGCGGTACGGCGTCTCGATGAAGCCGAACGCGTTGACGCGGCCGTAGGAGGCGAGCGAACCGATCAGACCGATGTTCGGGCCTTCGGGCGTCTCGATCGGGCACATGCGGCCGTAGTGGGACGGGTGCACGTCACGGACCTCGAAGCCGGCCCGCTCACGGGAGAGACCACCCGGGCCAAGCGCCGACAGACGGCGCTTGTGGGTGAGACCCGACAGCGGGTTGTTCTGGTCCATGAACTGCGACAGCTGCGAGGTGCCGAAGAACTCCTTGATCGACGCCACGACCGGGCGGATGTTGATCAGGGTCTGCGGGGTGATCGCCTCGACGTCCTGGGTCGTCATGCGCTCGCGCACGACGCGCTCCATACGAGCCAGACCCGTACGGACCTGGTTCTGGATGAGCTCGCCGACGTTGCGCAGACGACGGTTGCCGAAGTGGTCGATGTCGTCGGTCTCGACGACGATGTTCCGGCCCGACTCGCCGACCGTCTCGGTCTCGCCCGCGTGCAGCTTGACCAGGTACTTGATCGTCGCGATGACGTCGTCCGTGGTGAGCACGCCGGCGTCCAGCGGCTCGTCCGCGCCGAGCTTCTTGTTCACCTTGTAGCGGCCGACCTTCGCGAGGTCGTAGCGCTTCGGGTTGAAGTAGAGGTTCTCGAGCAGCGTCTGAGCGGCCTCACGGGTCGGCGGCTCGCCCGGACGCAGCTTGCGGTAGATGTCGAGCAGCGCGTCGTCCTGGCCCTGGGTGTGGTCCTTCTCCAGGGTGGCGCGCATCGACTCGTACTCGCCGAACTCCTCCAGGATCTGCTCGGTGGTCCAGCCGAGAGCCTTCAGGAGGACGGTGACGGACTGCTTGCGCTTGCGGTCGATGCGGACACCGACCATGTCGCGCTTGTCGATCTCCATCTCCAGCCAGGCACCCCGGGACGGGATGATCTTGGCCGTGAAGATGTCCTTGTCGGACGTCTTGTCGATGTTGGAGTCGAAGTAGACACCCGGCGAGCGGACGAGCTGCGACACCACGACACGCTCGGTGCCGTTGATGACGAAGGTGCCCTTGTTGGTCATGAGCGGGAAGTCGCCCATGAAGACCGTCTGGGACTTGATCTCGCCGGTCTCGTTGTTGGTGAACTCGGCGGTGACGAAGAGCGGGGCCGCGAACGTGAAGTCGCGCTCCTTGCACTCGTCGATCGAGTTCTTCGGGGGCTCGAAACGGTGGTCGCGGAAGGTCAGCGACATCGACCCGCTGAAGTCCTCGATCGGGGAGATCTCCTCGAAGATCTCCTCCAGACCGGACTTGGTGGGGACGTCCTGTCCGTTCTCGAGAGCGGCCTCGACGCGAGCCTTCCAAGCGGCATTGCCGAGCAGCCAGTCAAAGCTCTCGGTTTGCAGCGCAAGGAGGTTCGGAACCTCGAGGGGCTCCTTGATCTTTGCAAAGGAGATGCGCAGCGGGGCGGTGCTGGCGCCGTTGTTCGTATTGGCGGTCGAGGCGTTGCGCGAGGCGGCCAAGAGGGGGTCCTTCCGAGGGCTCGGACTCACTACGCGCGTACCGGTCCCACGTGGGCACAGAGAAAGACGTTTCCCGATTCAGCCGGAGAAGGCCAGGTCAGGGCAGTTCCATCCGAGGTGCTCAAGCGAGGGCATGCCCCTGGTGACGGGCAGGGGGCAGCTAACAGGCAGCGCAAAGGGACAGTGTAGCCACTCGGCCCACTGATGTCCAGGGCGGATTTTTCGCGACCCTCATTGTTCTTCTCAGTACCTCGGCAAGCCACGCGCCGTGACGGCGCACATCGATACTGCCCTCTTCGCCGTCGATCCATGCCTCGGATCCGGATCGTTGTGACGACGCGTCCTGAGAATTGCGCGCTGCGTGCGGTTCGTCAAGACCCCTCAGCTCCGCAGAGATCGCCCCGTTACTGCGACGAGGCGTGCACGGGGCGTACAGCGATGATCACCATACTCCCTGTCCGCCCCCGCGCAACGCAGGCGTCACGGCGATGCCCGGGTACGCCGAAGGGCGACCACCCAGATGGATGATCGCCCTTTGGTGTGTGCGCGTTACACGCCCCGGGGGGACGTCACGCGCGAAGAGTCAGAAGACTCGTGAGGTCACTTGACCTCGACGGCCGCACCGGCAGCCTTGAGGGACTCGGCGGCCTTGTCAGCGGCCTCCTTGTTGACCTTCTCCAGGACCGGCTTCGGGGTGCCGTCGACGAGGTCCTTGGCCTCCTTCAGACCCAGCGAGGTCAGCTCACGCACGACCTTGATGACCTGGATCTTCTTGTCGCCGGCGCCGGTGAGGATGACGTCGAACTCGTCCTTCTCCTCGACGGCCTCGGCGGCGCCACCAGCGGCACCACCGGCGGCGGCAACGGCGACCGGGGCGGCGGCGGTGACGTCGAACTTCTCCTCGAACGCCTTGACGAACTCGGCGAGCTCGATGAGGGTCATGCCCTCGAACTGCTCGAGCAGGTCGTCCTGAGACAGCTTCGCCATGATGGGCGATCCTTCCACTAATTCGGCAGGTGCCGGATGTATAGAGAGGCGGGCGTAACGGCCCGCTACAACCCGCGCACTAGGCGGCGCGGATCAATGCGCGAGCCGAATTACTCGGCACCGCCCTGCTCGGCCTTCTTGGCACGAAGCGCCTCCGCGGTGCGGACGAACTTCGAGGGAAGCGCCTGGAAGAGCGCGGCAGCCTGGGACTGCTTGCCCTTCATGGCGCCCGCCAGCTTGGCGAGCAGAACCTCGCGGGACTCGAGGTCCGCAAGCTTCTTGATCTCATCGGCGGACAGCGCCTTGCCATCAAGGACACCGCCCTTGATGATCAGGTTGGGGTTCTCCTTGGCGAAGTCACGAAGACCCTTCGCCGACTCCACCGGGTCACCGGTGATGAAGGCGGCACCCGTCGGACCAGTGAACTGGTCGTCGAGCGAGGTGATCCCGGCGTTGTTGGCCGCAATCTTGGTCAGCGTGTTCTTCACCACGGCGTACTGGGCGTTCTCACCGAGCGAGCGGCGCAGCGTCTTGAGCTGGGCCACGGTGAGACCCCGGTACTCGGTCAGCACGACGGCGTTAGAGCTGCGGAACTTGTCCTCGAGCTCGGCTACGTCGGCAGCCTTGTTGGGCGTCGGCATAGTGCGTCGGCCTCCTTCCGGGTGATGAGGACCGCTCAGAAGGGGCCGCGAAATACGAAACGCCCCGGCGCAAGTGCACGGGGCGCAGCTCGACCGGACTAATCCGGGAACCATCCACAGTCACCTGCGCGGGTCGTCCGCACGGAGCGGATCCTTCGGCCACCGCCCCTCTTGCGAAGGCACGGCAACGACCAGCGGTCTTTGGCTTCTGTAGGAGAGTACGCGACGCATTCCGGATCGAGCAAATCCGGTCGTACGGGGCGGTGGGCGCGGGGCGAGCCTTCAGTGAGGCCCCCGCCGGTGCCGCCCGCCGTCAGGCGCCGCCCGTGCCCGCGCCCGCCTTGGCGGCCAGGTCGCCGAGGTTCTTCAGCATCGCCATCAGATCGGCGGTCTCGGCCGCGGGCGGGGCCGTGACCCGGGCCTTGGTGCCGTAGTCCGAGTAGTGCGTGGAGGTGGTGACCTTGCCCTGGGCGCTGTCCATCCCGACGTCCATCCGGACCGGGTAGCCGTCCGCGTTCACCCAGACCTCGGTGTCGTACCCCTTGACCTGGGTCTTCTTCATGTTGGCCAGCA
Source organism: Streptomyces sp. cg36 (assembly GCF_041080675.1). Classification (NCBI taxonomy): domain Bacteria; kingdom Bacillati; phylum Actinomycetota; class Actinomycetes; order Kitasatosporales; family Streptomycetaceae; genus Streptomyces; species Streptomyces cyclosori. The sequence goes on from NZ_CP163520.1 coordinate 3,321,907, forward strand.
GCTGCTCGCGCTCCTGGGCGGTCAGGGTGTCGAGCATCTTGTTGTTCTTGAGCATCTCGTCGATGGTCAGCGTGCCCTTGTAGTGCTCGGCGGCGACCCCGTCGATCCGCTCGGCGCCCAGGTGCTTCAGATTGGGCGAGTCCAGCAGCAGGGCCAGCTGCTGGGCCGGGTCCTGGTTCATGTTCTCCATGCCGGCCGTCAGCTGCTTGACCAGCTGGCCCTTGCCGGACTCCTTGGCCAGCGCGGTCGGGTCCAGCTTGACCCAGCGCTTGCCGTCGAACATCTTGCCCGCCTCGCCCGCGGAGCCCATGTCCACGTACATGACGTTGTCCACCCAGAGCATGCGCGTCTTCTCCGGGGCGCCCGACAGGCCCTTGGCCGCCGAGGTGGTCACCGTGAGGTCCATGGCCGTCGGGTTCCAGGCCATGACGCCGCTGGTCTCGGTGGTGCCCGGGCCCTCGCCCAGCGAGGCGGGGGCCGTCACCGACATCCGGACCTTGGCCGACTTGGCCGCGGCGGTCTTCTTGTACGCCGCCGCCAGGACCTGGGAGGCGGCGGTGCGCGACTGCGGCGCCGCGGCCTCCTTGGCCGCCCCCGCGCCGTCGGCCTTCTCGTCGTCGCCGCCGCAGCCCGCGGCTCCCGCCACCACCACGGTGACCGTGGCCAGCGAGAGCGCCGCCCGCGTCCATCCGGACCTGCTCATGAACCCCACCCCTTGCCATCCCCGCCGTGATCCCGTCGACCGGGCCGATCATCTGCACCGTAACCCAAGGCTGTGACGGGTGTGACGAATTATGTCGGCAGTTGTACGGGTTACGACTGCTGCGAGGCGGCCGACTTGGGCTTGATGAGGCTGGTGAAGTCCACCGTGTCGGAGGCCGCCGGGGCCTCGGCCGCGACCTTCACGCCGTAGTCCGAGTAGAAGGCGGTGCTGTTCAGCACGCCGTTCTTGGTCGCGGCGCTCTCGGTCTTCTTGACCAGCAGGTCGTTCTTGTCCACCCAGATGTCGACGGTGTCCGTGGTGACGCCGCTCTGGTTCATCTGGGCCTTGAAGGCTTCCAGCGTCTTCGCGTCCAGCCCGGAGCTGCGGTCGACCAGCTTGGCCATGTCGACCGTGCCCGCGTAGTGCGTGGCCTGGACGCCGCGGACGTCCTCGGTGCCGACCTTCTTGACGTCGCCCGAGGCCAGCAGCGCCTTCACGCCCTGCTGGGGCGTCGAGTTCTGCATCTGGTCCTTCATGACGGCGCCGGCCGGGCCCATCAGCTTGGCCATGTCGTCGTACCCGTACCGGATCCAGTGCTTGCCGCCGATGCTCTGGGCGAACCGGGGGCCCATGTTGGCGAAGTAGGCGTCGCGCAGATAGCGGGCGTCGATGCTCTCGGCGCCCATCTGCCGCATCGTCTGCGCCATGGTGCCCTGGGTGTACTTCATCCGCATGGCGCCGGTCGTGCCGTCGCCCCACGCCAGCGCGCCGTTGCCCGCCAGGCCCAGCGTCGTGCCCATCGACATGGTCATCTCGACCTTGGCCGAGCCCGCGCCGTCGGTCTTCTTCTGCACCGCCCGGAGGGCCGCGACCGGGCTGAAGTCGGACCCGGACTTGTGCTGCTCCTTGGCGGGAGCGCTCTTGTCCTTGCCGTCCGACCCGCCGCAGGCGGCGACACCCGCGAGCGCCGCGGCGATCGCGACGACCGATATCCCCGTACGCCGTACGGACCTGGTGCTCATGGTTCCCCCTCGAATGCGTTTTCCCTTGCCGCTCGACGGTAGCGCAGGGCTCTGACAACACCGCGTCCGGCGGGGGCTGTTGGGACGCGGTTGCGACAAAAAGCCGGGCCCCGCGCCTCCGGAGAGGTGCGGGGCCCGGCTTGGGACCAGCCGATGCGAGCCGATCAGGCTCGGCCCGGTCAGACAGCCGCCGGGTCCTCCTCGACGAGGAGGTTGCGGGTGCGGTTCTGGTCCAGGGTGATACCGGGGCCCATCGTGGTGGTGATGGTCGCCTTCTTGATGTACCGGCCCTTGGCGGCGGACGGCTTCAGACGGAGGATCTCCTCCAGAGCGGCGCCGTAGTTCTCCACCAGCTTGGCGTCGTCGAAGGACACCTTGCCGATGATGAAGTGCAGGTTCGAGTGCTTGTCGACGCGGAACTCGATCTTGCCGCCCTTGATCTCCTCGACGGCCTTGGCGACGTCGGGGGTGACCGTGCCGGTCTTCGGGTTCGGCATCAGACCACGCGGACCGAGCACGCGGCCGAGGCGGCCGACCTTGCCCATGAGGTCCGGGGTGGAGACGACGGCGTCGAAGTCCAGACGGCCCTTAGCGACCTCGTCGATGAGCTCGTCCGAGCCCACGATGTCGGCGCCCGCGGCACGCGCGGCCTCGGCACGGTCACCGGTCGCGAAGACCAGGACCCGGGCGGTCTTGCCGGTGCCGTGCGGGAGGTTCACGGTGCCACGGACCATCTGGTCGGCCTTGCGCGGGTCGACACCCAGGCGGAAGGCGACCTCGACGGTGCCGTCGAACTTGGTCGTGGAGGTCTCCTTGGCGAGACGGACGGCCTCGAGCGGGGCGTACAGCTTGTCCGCGTCGATCTTGGCGTCCGCAGCGCGGAGAGTCTTGCTGCGCTTCACTTCAGCTCCTGTGTTGGTTCAGGCATGGAGTCGTGGTGCGGGCCAGCGCTTGGCCCTACCACTGGGGGTACTGCGGGGAAGGCTGCGATCAGCCCTCGACCGTGATGCCCATGGAACGGGCGGTGCCAGCGATGATCTTGGACGCGGCGTCCAGGTCGTTGGCGTTCAGGTCGGCGAGCTTGGTCGTGGCGATCTCACGGACCTGCGCCTCGGTGATCTTGGCGACCTTGGTCTTGTGGGGCTCGCCGGAGCCCTTCTCCACGCCCGCGGCCTTGAGGATCATCTTCGCGGCCGGCGGAGTCTTGGTGATGAAGGTGAAGGAACGGTCCTCGTAGACCGTGATCTCCACCGGGATCACCCAGCCACGCTGCGACTCGGTGGCCGCGTTGTAGGCCTTGCAGAACTCCATGATGTTGACGCCGTGCTGACCGAGCGCGGGGCCGACCGGCGGGGCCGGGTTGGCCGCACCGGCGTTGATCTGGAGCTTGATAAGCCCCGTGACCTTCTTCTTCTTGGGAGGCATTGCTCTCTCCGGGTCCTAGTGAGAGTGAACCGCCTGCATCCGGTCATCCGGATGGAGGCATACCGCACAACGATAACGGGTATAGCTGTGCGGCTAAAAACCGAGCAGGTCAGACGGGCTTTACAGCGCCCGTCTGACCTGTTCGGAAGACGTGTGGTCCGGAAGAAACTAGTTCTTCTGGATCTGGTCGAAGCTGAGCTCGACCGGGGTCTCGCGGCCGAAGATCTCGACGAGGCCCTTGACCTTCTTCGAGTCGGCGTTGATCTCGTTGATCGTGGCCTGGAGCGTGGCGAACGGGCCGTCGGTGACGGTGACCGAGTCGCCGACCTCGAAGTCCAGGACCTCGACGGTGACCTTGCGGGCCGGAGCCGGCTTGCCCTCGGCCTCGGCGGCCTCGCGGGCGGCCTTCTCCTCGGCCTCCGGGGCGAGCATCTTGACGATCTCGTCCAGGGTCAGCGGGTACGGGTCGTAGGCGTTGCCCACGAAGCCGGTGACGCCCGGGGTGTTGCGGACGACGCCCCAGGACTCGTTCGTCAGATCCATGCGGACGAGAACGTAACCGGGCAGCTTGTTCTGCCGGACGTTCTTGCGCTCGCCGTTCTTGATCTGGACGATCTCTTCCTCGGGCACCTCGGCCTGGTAGATGAACTCCTCGACGTTCAGCGAGACGGCGCGCTGCTCCAGGTTGGCCTTCACGCGCTTCTCGTAGCCCGCGTAGGTGTGGATCACGTACCACTCGCCGGGCAGGCCGCGCAGCTCCTGGCGGAGCGCCTCGACCGGGTCGACGGGCGCGGCGGGAGCCTCCTCGGCCTCGTCCTCGTCGGCGTCCGCCTCGTCCTCGTCGGCGACGTCCTCGTCGGCGTCCTCGTCCTCGGACTCGTCCGCTTCCAGCTCGTCCTCGTCCTCGACGTGGAGCGCAGCCTCCTCGGCCGGCTCGCCCGCCTCGGCGTCGGCAGCCTCGGCCTCGTCCGGGTCCACGGCGTCCGCCGCCTCGACGATGTCGAGCTGGTCCTCCACGGACTCCACCGACTCGATGGCGTCGTTCAGGTTCGGGTCAGACACGTGGCTGCTTCTTCCTGGTTACAGATGGGTGGAACAAATGCGAAAAAGGCGCCGGTGGGCGCCCTGTTACGCAGCGGATCAGCCGAAGACGTACTTGACGACGTGCTGGAATCCGGTGTCGATCACGGTCACGATGCCGATCATGATGACGACGAACACGATCACCACGGTGGTGTACGTCGACAGCTGGTTGCGGGTCGGCCAGACGACCTTGCGGAGCTCGGCGACGACCTGGCGGTAGAAGAGCGCGAGACGGCCCAGCGGGCCCTTCTTGCCGCGCTTGCCGCCCTTGCGGCCCTTCTTCTTCGCATCCTTGTCCGCAGCGGCGGAGTCGGCTGCCTCGTCCTGGGCATCAGGCATGTCGATGGAGCCCACGGCGTCCGTCACGCTTCTCACCTGATTCCGGGTCGTGGCCGTGCCGCGCCCGGTGGAGCCGCACGGCGGTGCATAGAAGTACGTACATGCGCACACACCCTGGCGAAGGTGTGTGTAGCAGGGCCGGAGGGACTTGAACCCCCAACCGCTGGTTTTGGAGACCAGTGCTCTACCAATTGAGCTACGACCCTTTGTGGTTCCCCCAACCTACCGCATCCGCCCGAGTGCACCGAGTGCACGGAGTGGAGTTGGTTGGTGGAGGCCAACGACAGGTGAGTGTACGTGGTCCCGGGCCCGGCGTCGAACAGATACCTCCCGACGGCTCGCCGAGGACGCCCCGGAGGGGGTGTGCAACTGCCCCGTCCGGTCCGTGAAACCCGTGTGCCCGGGGCGCGGGAGGTCTGGGACGATGGCCGTATGAGCGCTGCAACTTCTCCGACCGAGCGCCGGGTGTCCGCGCGCATCGGCGCGATCTCCGAGTCCGCGACCCTCGCCGTCGACGCCAAGGCCAAGGCCCTCAAGGCCGCCGGGCGCCCGGTGATCGGCTTCGGCGCCGGTGAGCCCGACTTCCCGACCCCGGACTACATCGTCGACGCGGCAGCCGCCGCCTGTCACGACCCCAAGTACCACCGCTACACGCCGGCCGGCGGCCTCCCCGAGCTGAAGAAGGCCATCGCCGAGAAGACCCTGCGCGACTCCGGCTTCGAGGTCGACCCGTCCCAGGTCCTGGTGACCAACGGCGGCAAGCAGGCGATCTACGAGGCGTTCGCGGCGATCCTGGACCCGGGCGACGAGGTCATCGTCCCGGCGCCGTACTGGACCACCTACCCGGAGTCGATCCGGCTCGCGGGTGGTGTGCCGGTCGAGGTCGTCACCGACGAGACCACCGGCTACCGGGCCTCGGTCGAGCAGCTGGAGGCGGCGCGCACCGAGAACACCAAGGTCGTCCTGTTCGTCTCCCCGTCCAACCCGACCGGCGCGGTCTACACCGAGGCCGAGGTCGAGGCGATCGGCCGCTGGGCGCACGAGCACGGCCTGTGGGTGCTCACCGACGAGATCTACGAGCACCTGGTCTACGGCGACGCGAAGTTCACCTCGCTGCCGGTGGCGGTGCCGGAGCTGCGCGACAAGTGCATCATCGTCAACGGCGTCGCCAAGACGTACGCGATGACCGGCTGGCGGGTCGGGTGGGTCATCGGCCCCAAGGACGTCATCAAGGCCGCGACCAACCTCCAGTCGCACGCCACGTCCAACGTGGCCAACGTCTCCCAGGTGGCGGCCATCGCCGCGGTCTCCGGGAACCTGGACGCGGTCGCCGAGATGCGCAAGGCGTTCGACCGCCGCCGCCAGACCATCGTGAAGATGCTCGGCGAGATCGACGGCGTGGTCTGCCCGACCCCCGAGGGCGCGTTCTACGCGTACCCGTCGGTCAAGGGCCTGCTCGGCAAGGAGATCCGCGGTCAGCGCCCGCAGACCTCGGTCGAGCTCGCCGCGCTGATCCTGGACGAGGCCGAGGTCGCGGTCGTTCCCGGCGAGGCGTTCGGCACTCCCGGCTACCTGCGTCTTTCGTACGCGCTCGGCGACGAGGACCTGATCGAGGGCGTCTCGCGGATCCAGAAGCTGCTGGCCGAGGCGCGCGACTGACGCGCCCGCCCCGGTGACGGGCCGCCCGCCGATCCCGGCCGGCGGCCCGTTACTGCGTTCGGGCAAGGTCCCGATCGGGGAAAGGGGCTGTCGGATGCCGGTGGGGTGCGGCAAGATCCTTCAATGGAGCACGTTCGCGACGTACACGACCTGCCGAAGGCCCATCTGCACCTGCACTTCACGGGGTCGATGCGCCCCTCGACCATGCTGGAGCTCGCCGACAAGTACGGGGTGCACCTGCCCGACGCGCTGACCAGCGGCGAGCCGCCGAAGCTGCGGGCCACCGACGAGCGCGGCTGGTTCCGCTTCCAGCGCCTCTACGACATCGCGCGCTCGTGTCTGCGCGCCCCCGAGGACATCCAGCGGCTGGTGCGCGAGGCCGCCGAGGAGGACGTCCGGGACGGCTCGGGCTGGCTGGAGATCCAGGTCGACCCGACCTCGTACGCGCCGATGCTGGGCGGGCTCATCCCGGCCCTGGAGATCATCCTGGACGCGGTGGACACGGCCGCCCGCGAGACGGGGCTCGGCATGCGCGTCCTGGTCGCCGCGAACCGGATGAAGCACCCGCTGGACGCCCGCACCCTGGCCCGGCTCGCGGTGCGCTACGCCGACCGGGGCGTGGTCGGCTTCGGGCTCTCCAACGACGAACGCCGGGGCATGGCACGGGACTTCGACCGCGCCTTCGCCATCGCCCGCGAGGGCGGGCTGCTGGCCGCCCCGCACGGCGGCGAGCTGACCGGCCCGGCCTCGGTGCGCGACTGCCTGGACGATCTGCACGCCTCCCGCATCGGCCACGGGGTGCGCGCCGCCGAGGACCCGAGGCTGCTGAAGCGGCTGGCCGAGCGCGGGATCACCTGTGAGGTCTGCCCGGCCTCCAACGTGGCCCTGGGCGTCTACGAGAAGCCCGAGGACGTGCCGCTGCGCACGCTGTACGAGGCCGGGGTGCCGCTGGCGCTGGGCGCCGACGACCCGCTCCTGTTCGGCTCCCGGCTCGCCGCCCAGTACGAGATCGCCCGCCGCCACCACGGCTTCACCGACGCCGAACTGGCCGAGCTGGCCCGCCAGTCGGTGCGGGGCTCGGCGGCGCCCGAGGAGGTGCGCGGCACGCTCCTGGCGGGCATCGACGCCTGGCTGGCCGCCGAGCCGTCGGACGGCCCGGGCGGGCTCGCCCGCTAGCGGGGCCGGGCGCTCAGCCGATCCCGGCGAGCAGCGTGCGGGCCAGCGAGGCGGCGAAGTCGTCCAGGGCGGCCGGGGGCTTGCCGTCCTCGGTCATCTCGTACGCGTAGGCGCGGTGGGCGCAGGCGCCCAGGAGCAGCGAGGCCGCTGCGTAGGTGTCGGCTCCGGCGCGCAGCCGCCCGGCGGCCTGCTCGGCCCGCAGATAGGCGTCCAGGCCCCGGATCGGCATGTGCGGGCCGTTGCCGAGCTCGCGCAGCCCCTCGGCGTGGCGCTCGCGCAGCCGGGGGTCGGCGTAGAGGGAGGCGGCGATCGGGAAGGTCTGGGCGTAGAACAGCGCGGCCTGGCGGGCGATCTCGGTGAGGTTCTCCTCGACGCTGCCCTCCCCCGGCCGGGCCGCGAGCCGGTCGAGCAGCGGCGTCAGCTCGGGCAGCCGCTCGCGCAGCACGGTGACGAAGAGCTCCTCCTTGCTCGCGAAGTACTTGTAGATCGCGGCCTCGGAGCAGCCGACGGCGCGGGCGATCTCCTTGGTGGTGGCGCGGGCGAGCCCGATGGTGAGCATCAGCTCGTGGGCCGCGTCGACGATGCGGCCCCGGGCCGACTGACGCTGCATGGAAGCTCCGTTCGGCCGGGGCGCACCGGGAGCGCGCCCGGCTTCGCTTGTTGATCACGCTTGACGAGTGGGTGAGTGCTTACTCACTCTAGGGGGTGAGTAAGTACTTACCCACGGGGAGGGCCACACCCATGAAGCTCACCGTCTTCGGTGCGAGCGGCAGGATCGGCGCACAGGTCGTCACACAAGCGCTGGCCGCAGGACACCAGGTCACCGCGGTGGTGCGGGACCCGGCGCGGTTCACGGCGACCGGGCCGGGCCTGGAGCTGGTGCGGGCGGACCTGGCGGACCCGGAGTCCCTGCGGGACGCCGTGGCGGGCCGGGACGCGGTGCTCTCCGGCCTGGGCGCCAACAGCCGGGCGGACGCGGCCACCGGCGTCACGGCCCGGCTGACCGCCTCGGTCGTGAAGGCGATGGACGCGGCGGGCACCCGCCGGCTGCTGGTGGTCAGCGCGGGCCCGGTGGGCCCGGAGGCGCCGGACGACCCGTTCCTGGACCGGCTGACGCTGACGGTGGTGCAGCGCGTCCTCAAGGACGTCTACGGCGATCTGCGCCGGATGGAGTCCGACCTGGCGGCCTCGGCCCTGGACTGGACGGCGGTGCGCCCGGTCCGGCTGGTGAACAAGCCGCTCACCGGCGCGTACCGCACCGCCGTGGCCGCGACGCCGCGCAGCGCGCGCAGCATCGGGCGCGCGGACGTGGCGCACGCGATGCTGCGGATGATCGACGACCCGGCGACGGTGAAACAGGGCGTCTGCGTGGCCTACTGAGGCGCCCGCCGGGTGGCCGATGGGGGCCGCGCGCCCGGCCGCCCCGGGCCCGGGGCCCGTCCGTGGCCCCGCCCGGCCCCCGCGGGCTCAGATCTCGGCGCCGACCGTCACCGGCTCGTTGACGAGCGTCACCCCGAAGGCCCGCTCCACGCCCGCGACGACCTCGCGGGCCAGCGCGAGCAGGTCCTCGGTGGTGGCGCCGCCGCGGTTGGTCAGCGCGAGGGTGTGCTTGGTGGAGATGCGGGCGGGCCCCGAGCCGTACCCCTTGGTGAACCCGGCCCGGTCGATGAGCCAGGCCGCCGAGGTCTTGGTGCGGCCGTCGTCCAGCGGCCAGGCGGGCGGGGCGACGTCGGCGCCCAGGCGCTCGTGCACGCGCGCGAGGAACGCCTCGTACTCCGCCGCCTCCAGGATCGGGTTGGTGAAGAAGGAGCCGGCCGACCAGGTGTCGTGGTCCTCCGGGTCGAGCACCATGCCCTTGCCCGCGCGCAGCTTCAGCACGGTCTCGCGGGCGTCGGCGGCCGGGACGCGGTCACCGGGCCCGACGCCCAGCGCCCGGGCGGTCTCCGCGTACTTGATCGGCGCGGACAGCCCCCCGGCGTCCTCCAGCTCGAACCGCACGCGCAGCACGACATAGCGGTCGGGGTGCGCCTTGAAGCGGCTGTGCCGGTACGAGAAGTCGCACGCGGCGGCGGGCAGGACGACCGTGCGCCCCTCGGCGCGGTCGTAGGCGACGACCTCGGCGATGGTGGCCGAGACCTCCTGCCCGTACGCGCCCACGTTCTGGATCGGGGTGGCCCCGGCGGATCCCGGGATTCCGGCCAGGCACTCGATGCCGGCCAGCCCGGCCGCCACGGTACGGGCGACGACATCGGTCCAGACCTCGCCGGCCGCCACCTCCAGCCGGGTCCCCTCCAGCGAGAAGCCCTCGGTGGCGATCCGCAGCACGGTGCCGGCGAACCCCTTGTCCCCGATGACCAGGTTGCTGCCGCCGCCGACGATCAGCAGCGGCGTCCGGCCCGCGTCCGCCTCCCGTACGACGTCGATGACCTCGTCGTCGGTGACGGCGGTGACCAGCCGCTCGGCGGGCCCGCCGAGCCGGAAGGTGGTGAGGGGGGCGAGGGGGGCGTCGTGAAGTACCTGCACGGGGACAAGCGTACGGGTCGGGCCGGACGGGCCCGGGGCACGGCCCCGGCGGACGTTCCCGGGCCCGGCCGCCCGCGGGAGCGCCGGAGCCCCCGCCCCGCCGCCCGCCGGGGGGGGCGGACGCGGGACGGGGGCTGCGGGCGCGGCTGGGCTCGGCGCGCGGGCCGGGCGACGGCGTACGGGGCGGGCTTCGGCGCGCGGGCGGGGCGTCGGCCTGCGGGCCGGGGTGCGGAGCCGGGCTCAGCCCACCAGCGCGTCCTCCCGGACCGCCGGCGCGGTCGGGGCAGCCGCCCCGGCGGTCCGGCGCCCCGGCAGGAACGCCGCACTGGCCGCCGCCAGGGCGACCGCCGCCGCGCCGACCCACAGCGCGGGCCGCAGGCCGTCCACGAACGCCTGGCCGGAGGTGTAGCCGCCCTGGGCGGAGAAGACCGCGGCGAGCACCGCGACCCCCAGCGACCCGCCGACCTCCCGCAGCGCGTTGTTGGCGCCGGACGCGATCCCCTGCTCGGCGGGGAGCACGCTGGACATCACCAGGTTCGCGGCCGGGGCGAAGTACAGCGCCATCCCGGCGCCGCTGACGATCAGCGCGGGCAGCTGCTCCGCGTACGACACGTCCGGCGACATGATCACGGCGAACCAGGCCAGGCCGACCGCCTGGAGCGCCAGGCCCGCCGTCACCACCGGCTTGCCGCCGATCCGGTCGGACAGGATGCCCGCGACCGGCGCGACCAGCAGCGGCATCGCGGTCCAGGGGAGCATCCGCAGCCCGGCCTGGGTCGGCGAGTAGCCGAGGACGCCCTGGAGGAACTGGCTGAGCAGGAAGATCGAGCCGAACATCCCCACGAACATCAGCAGGCTGGCCAGGTTGATCGCCGAGAACGCCCGGCTGCGGAACAGCCGCATCGGCAGCAGCGGCGCCTCGGCCCGGATCCCGTGCCGGACGAACCCGGCGAGCAGCAGGGTGCCCAGCACCAGTCCGGCGAGCACGGTCGGGCTGGTCCAGCCGTCGACGTTGCCGCGGATCAGGCTGTAGACGATCCCGAAGAGGCCGCCGCTGGCCAGCAGGGTGCCGGGGATGTCGAGGCGCGCCCCGGTCCCGTACGACTCGGCCAGCCGCAGCCGGGCCAGCGGGAGCACCAGCACGCCGAGCGGAACGTTCAGCCAGAAGATCCACTGCCAGGAGAAGTGCTCGGTGAGCGCGCCGCCGATCAGCGGGCCGCTGGCCACGGCCAGACCGTTGACCGCGCCCCATATGCCGTACGCCATGCCCCGGCGCGCGGCCGGGACCGCCGCCGTCAGCAGGGTCAGGGTGAGCGGCATCATAATGGCCGCGCCGACGCCCTGGACCGCCCGCGCGGCCACCAGACCGTCGATGCCGGGGGCGAGCGCGGCGGCGGCGGACGCGCCGGTGAAGATCGTCAGGCCGGTCATGAAGAGCTTGCGGCGACCGAAGCGGTCGCCGAGCGCGGCGCCGAACATCAGCAGGACGGCGAAGGTGAGCGTGTAGGCGCTCACGGTCCATTCGAGGTCGTCCAGGGCGCCGCCGAGGTCCTCGCGGATGGACGGCAGCGCGGTGGTCACGACGAGGTTGTCGAGCGCGGCCATGAACCCGGCGACGCTGGTGACGACGAGGGCCCAGACGGCACTCGCGCGCCCGGGGGTCCGGGGCCGGCGCTCGGGCGTCCCGGAGTGGGGCCCAGGTGTTCCGGACCGGCGCTCGGACGTTCCTGACGGGCCCTCGGGCCGCTCGTGTTCCCGCTCGGTTCCGTGCTCGGACATCGCTTTCCCCTGTTGTTAGTTATCAGTTACTAACTTTCGAGCCCGTGCCTGTACGCCGTGCGCCACAAACGCGTGCTCCGCATGGCCCACGAGGGGCCGACTCCGCCGGGACCGGGAAGGGTCCCGGGGTTCACTTCTCCAGGCGCCCCTTGACCCGCGCCGACGGGTAGATCTCCTCCCACACCCGGTGCTGGGGCGGGAACCCCATGGCCACCAGGGTGTTGATCAGCATCCCGTAGGCCAGGAACTCGGTGGTGTCCTTGTAGCCCTCCAGCGGGATACTGACCGTGTCCCACAGCTCCATCCACTCGCGCCGGACGGCCTCGCCGAAGGTGCGGTCGCCCGCCGCCTCGGCCGCGGCCACCGCCACGTACACCTGCATCTGCATCAGCAGCCGCTCGGGCTGCTCGGCGATGACCCGCGTGTAGGCGTTCGCCATCGCGTGCACCGCGTCCTCGCCGGAGAGCCCCTCGGACGCCTCGGCGAACATCTTGACCGTGTCCCCCATGCAGCGGTGCATCGCGGCGAGGAAGATCGCGGGCTTGTTGGGGAACAGCCGGAAGAGGTACGGCTGCGAGACGCCCACGCGCTTGGCGATCGCCTCGGTGGACGTGCCGTAGTAGCCGCGCTGGGCGAACTCGCTCATCGCGGCCCGTACGACGCTCTCGCGCCGTTCTTCCGCACTCATCCTGACCATGCAGATAAAGTTAGTGGTCAATAACTAACTTGGCAACCCGTACGGGCACGGCCGCCGGTCCGGGGAACCGGCGGCCGGCCGTGGGGCCGGCTCAGGCGAGCGCGACCACCGCGCGGGACATGCCGAGGACCTTCTGGCCCGCGCTCATGGCGGTCAGGTCGACCCGGACCGTCCGCGCCTCGTCGTCCAGCTTCGCCGCGACCTTGGCGCTGACCTCGATGAGGGCGCCCTCGGCGTCGTTGGGCACGACGACCGGCTTGGTGAAGCGCACCCCGTACTCGACGACCGCCGCCGGGTCGCCCGTCCAGTCGGTCACCACGCGGACCGCGGCGGCCATGGTGAACATGCCGTGCGCGATCACGTCCGGCAGCCCGACCTCCTTGGCGAACTTCTCGTTCCAGTGGATCGGGTTGAAGTCGCCCGAGGCGCCCGCGTACTGCACGAGTGTGGCGCGACTCACGGGGAACGACTGCGCCGGCAGCTCGGTGCCGACCTCCACGTCCGCGTAGTTGATCTGTGCGGTCATCGTCACTCCCCCTCGGCCGCGCGGGCCACGAGCTTGGTCCAGGCGGTGACGACGTGCTCGCCCGCCTCGTCGTGGACCTCGCCGCGGATGTCCAGGATGTCGTTTCCGGCGAGCGACTTGACGGCCTCGATGGTCGAGGTCACGGTCAGCCGGTCGCCCGCCCGCACCGGACGCCGGTAGGCGAACTTCTGGTCGCCGTGCACGACCCGGCTGTAGTCCAGACCCAGCTGCGGGTCCTGGACGACCACACCGGCCGCCTTGAACGTGATGGCGAACACGAAGGTCGGCGGCGCGATCACATCGGCGTGCCCGAGCGCCTTGGCGGCCTCCGGGTCGGTGTACGCGGGATTGGCGTCCCCGACCGCCTCGGCGAATTCGCGGATCTTCTCCCGGCCGACCTCGTACGGCGCGGTGGGCGGATAGGTCCGCCCCACGAAGGACTGGTCGAGCGCCATGGGCTCACAACCTCCAGCTTGGTGATCTGTGATCTGTGATCGGTGATCTACGGAACGGGGTGCGCGGATTGAGACGCGGAACACATGAAGCACTTGGAACACTCGGCTCGGACCGCGCCGGAACACACCCGGCACCACCGAACGCGCCGGACGCGGGGCGCACCGGATAACGGCGTGCGGCGCGGGATACGACGAGAGGCCGCTCCCCGAACAGGGAACGGCCTCTCGTACGAGCCTGAGTGCTCGACCCGTGATTAGCGGGTCTCGCGGTGCGCGGTGTGCGAGTTGCAGCGCGGGCAGTGCTTCTTCATCTCAAGACGGTCCGGGTTGTTGCGCCGGTTCTTCTTGGTGATGTAGTTCCGCTCCTTGCACTCCACGCAGGCCAGCGTGATCTTCGGGCGGACGTCGGTGGCAGCCACGTGAGTGCTCCTTGACGGACGGATAGACGGATGAACGCATAAAAGAGTAGCCGATCGGGAGACCGACCCCACAATCGGCTACTGGTGCTACTTGGAGTAGCGGTGACCGGACTTGAACCGGTGACACAGCGATTATGAGCCGCTTGCTCTACCGACTGAGCTACACCGCTTTGATGATCCGGTCCCCGCTTGCGCGGGGACCCTCTCACCAGAGCCCCAATACGGAATCGAACCGTAGACCTTCTCCTTACCATGGAGACGCTCTACCGACTGAGCTATTGGGGCGAGCGAGGAAGACATTACACGGTCGGCCGCCGATCGCCCAAATCCGTTCCCCGGCCCCCGTCCGGGGATCACCCCGGGACCGATTCGGGTGGGGCGAGAGGGGCTGGGGCGGCTGCTGGAACTCGGGGGAATCGCCCTCGGGGAATGCCGGGGCAGGGGGCCGGGGCAGGGCGGCGGCCGACCGGAGCCGGGGGCTGGGGCGGGGCGGAGGGCGGGGCTGAGGCCGGGGGCTGGGGCGGAGGCTGGACCGCAGTCGGCGGCTGGACCGGGGCGGGGCCGGAGGCCGGATCGGAGCCAGGGGCAGGCCGGCGGCTGGACCGGAGCCGGAGGCTGGACCGGGGCGGGGCCGGAGGCTGGACCGGAGCCGGCGACTGGACCGGGGCGGGGCCGGGGCCGGAGGCCGGATCGGAGCCAGGGGCAGGACCAGAGCCAGGGCGGAAGCTGGACCGCAGCCGACGGCCGGAGCCGGAGCCGGGAGCCGGGCCGGGGCCGAGGCCAGGGCCGGGGCGGCGGCGGGCGGGCCGGGGGCGGGCTCCCGCACTTCACCCCGCCCCCACCCCCGGCGCATCGCCGCAGGGGCCCGCCCCAGCCGTCCCGTACGCCACTCGTGGCCACACCGGTACGACTATTGCGCTCCTCCTCGATGCGCGCCGGGTGCGCCCCTAGGCTCGGGTCACGCTGCGTGATCTTGCCCTGAAGGCCCCGAGGGGCCCCGCACCACCTGGAGCGCGATGTCCGACAGCCCGTCGCAGCCGGCCCACTCCCCCGGCACCGGGGACGGCCCCGCCGAGGCCGCCGCCACCCTGCTGCTGTCCGGCGCCCGGCTCGCCGACGGCCGGACCGTGGACGTCCGGCTCGGCGGCGGCCGGATCGAGGCGGTCGGCACGGCGGGCAGCCTCGCCGCCCACTTCTCCCGGGTCGACCTGAGCGGCTTCCTGCTGCTCCCCGCCCCCGCCGAGCCGCACGCGCACGGCGACACCGCCCTCACCGCGCTCGGCCCCGAGGCCCCCGTCTCGTACGCGGCGCAGGACGTCCAGCGCCGCGCCACCGAGGCGGCCCTCCTCCAGCTCGGCCACGGCGCGACCGCGGTGCGCTCGCACGTACGCATCGACGACGTATGCGGCCTGGAGCCGCTGGAGGCGGCCCTCCAGGCCCGCCGCTCGCTGCGCGGGCTCGCCGAGCTGAGCGTGGTGGCGGTGCCCCGGCTCCTGACGGGCGTGGCCGGCGCGGACGGCCTGGCGATGCTGCGGGACGCGGTGAAGATGGGCGCCTCGGTGGTCGGCGGCTGCCCCGACCTGGACCCGGACCCCGCCGGATACACCGAGGCCGTCCTGGAGATCGCCGCCGAACACGGCTGCGCGGTCGACCTGCACACCGACGGGGACGACCCGGCCCGGCTCGCCAGGCTGGCGGCGATGGCCGGCGGGCTGCGCCCGGGCGTCGCGATCGGCCCCTGCGCGGGCCTGTCCCGGCTGCCGCGCGAGGTGGCGGCGCGGGCGGCGGACCAGCTCGCGGCGGCGGGCGTGGCCGTGGTCTGTCTGCCGCAGGGCGGCTGCGGCATGACGGACCGCCAGACGGTGGCCCCGGGCCTGCCGGAACGTCAGGTCCTGCCGCCGGTGCGGATGTTGCGGGCGGCGGGCGTGCGCGTGGCGGCCGGGAGCGGCGCCCTGCGCGACATCGCCAACCCGGTGGGCCGGGGCGACCCCCTGGAGGCGGCGTATCTCCTCGCCTCCCAGGCCGGGTTGCGCCCCGAGGAGGCGTACGCGGCGGTCGGCTCGGCGGCCCGGGAGGCGATGGGCCTGCCGGAGGTCCGCGTGGAGGCGGGCTTCCCGGCCGAACTCCTCGCCGTGCGCGGCGAACACATCGCGGGCGTCCTGTCCCTGGCCTACAGCCGCATCGTGATCCACCGCGGCCGGGTGGTGGCCCGGACGAGCGCGGTACGGGAGTACTGCGACTCGGCGGCCACGGTGGCCCTGGACCTCCCCCGCCAGGGCCAGGGCCCGGGCAGCGGGAGCGGGGGCGGGCACGGTGGCCAGGGGCACGGTCACGGGCAGGGGCGGGGCGAAGCGGGGTAGGGGCGGCGTCGTTGCCTGGTCGGGGGCGGGGGCGGGGGCGGGGCGCCGCGTACCGCACGAGCGGCAGCTCGCGGCGCCCTTGACGGGGAGGTCCGTGGGTCGCCCGAAGGAGCTCGCGGGGGCGCGCGAGGCGTCGTACCGGCGTACGGTCGTGACCATGCGCATTGTCATCGCAGGAGGCCATGGTCAGATCGCGCTGCGGCTGGAACGGCTGCTGGCGGCGCGCGGCGACGAGGTGGCCGGCATCATCCGCAAGCCCGAGCAGGCCGACGACCTGCGGAAGGCGGGCGCCGAACCGGTCGTGCTCGATCTGGAGTCCGCGTCCGTGGACGAAGTGGCCGCGGCCCTGGAAGGCGCGGACGCGGCGGTGTTCGCGGCGGGCGCGGGCCCGGGCAGCGACGCGGCCCGCAAGGAGACCGTGGACCGGGCGGCGGCGGTGCTCTTCGCCGACGCGGCGGAACGGGCGGGCGTGCGCCGCTATGTCGTCGTGTCCTCGATGGGCGCGGACCCGCGCCACGAGGGCGACGAGATCTTCGACGCGTACCTGCGCGCGAAGGGCTCGGCCGACGAGGCGGTACGGGCCCGCCCCGGCCTGGACTGGACGGTCCTGCGCCCCGGAATGCTCACGAACGACGCCGGCTCGGGCCTGGTCGCCCTGGCCGCCTCCACGGGCCGGGGCCCGATCCCCCGCGACGACGTGGCAGCGGTCCTGGCGGAACTCCTGGACACCCCGGCGACGGCGGGCCTGACCCTGGAGACGATCAGCGGCTCGGTACCGGTGTCGGTGGCGGTCAAGGCGGTGGCGGGGAACTGAGGCGCGTGTTCCCGGCGTGGGCGGCAGTGGCCCCGCGCAGGCGTCGCGCCGGGCGACCGGCATGAAGTGGTCCCCGCGTGTGCGGGGTTGGCCCGTCCAGGCCGCGCGGAGCGGCTGAGCCCGGCCGTGTTCCCCCGCATGCGGGGTCCCGCCCGCGTGCCGACGGCCGGGCAGTCACTCAAGTGCGCCCCGCGCCTGCGGGGGTGGTCCCGCAAGTGCGCCCCGCGCCTGCGGGGGCGGTCCCGGGAAGGCGGTCACCTTGCGGGAGTTCGCCATGTGGTCCCCGCGCCTACGGGGTGGTCCCGCCCAGTACCTGGTGCGGGGTCCGACCGCCATGTGGTCCCCGCACCTACGGGGGTGATCCCCACAACGGCGCGTTCGGGCCGGTCAACGACGTGTGGTCCCCGCAGCTGCGGGGGTGGGGGGACCCCTTACGGCGCCACCAAATGCGCGTTGGGCCGCATCGCCAGGGTGGCCAGGTCGGGGGCCTCGGCCACCACCACCCCGGCCGCTTCCAGCAGCTCCGTACCGTTGGCCCCGGGTACGAACGTGTCCGGCTCGCGCCAGGCCGTCACCACCCGGGCGATCCCCGCCCGCAGGATCAGTTGTGCGCACGGCCGCGGGCGGGACGCGCGCTTCGCGCAGGGCTCCAGGCTGCTGTAGACCGTCGCCGACTTCAGGCGGGTGTCGTCCCGGGGCAGCTTGGCCAGGGCGGCCTCCTCGGCGTGCACCGCGGGGTCACCGCCCTCGCGGGAGAACCCGCGGGCCAGTTCCGTACCGTCCGCCGCCACGACGACCGCCCCCACGCTGAAGGCCGTCTCCGAGGGCGGGCACTGGGCCGCGAGCTCGCAGGCCAGCTCCAGCCAGCGGTGGTCGGCGCCGGTCACCTGCGCGCCCGTTCCGGGGGGATGGGGGGTGGCGCGGGGATTGAGGGGGCTGCGGGGGGTGCGGGGTTCTCCCTGGTCGCTCACGGCTGCTCCGGTGCGCTGGTCTCCTTCGGTGCGTACCGAAGGAGTACCACGTCACCGATCTGCCGCGTCTCCAGCAGCCGCATCCGGCGCAGCGCACCACCGGGGTACGCGCCCGGCCCCAGGAACCTGGGGGCGTCCGGCTGCCCGACGATCACCGGCGCGACCGCGAGGTGCAGCTCGTCGGCCAGCCCCCGCTGAAGGAGCTGGGTGTGGATGCGCCCCCCGCCCTCGACCATCAGCCGCCGGACCCCCTCCGCGTACAGCAGCTCCAGCCCCGCCTCCCAGAACGCCCCGGCCGGAAGCCGGTGGACCCTCGCCAGTGCACCGACGGCCTCGGCCGCCTTCCGCCCCGCGTCACCGACCGCGAGAACGGCCTTCTCCCCACCGGAGTGCCAGAACTTCCACTCCGGGTCCAGATCCCCGGAGGCCGTCACCGTCACCTTCAGCGGGTACGCGGAGAGGCCCGCGGCCACCCGGTCGGCCCGGCGCCGTTCGGAGTTCACCAGCAGCCTCGGATTGTCCGCGCGCAACGTCCCCGCACCCACCAGGATCGCGTCGCACGAAGCCCGTACCGCATCCACGCGGTCGAAGTCGGCGGCGTTCGACAGCAGCAGCCGCTCCGGACTCGTGTCGTCGAGACAACCGTCCAGGGAGACGGCCGCGGACAGCAGGACATGGGGACGCGGCATGCGACGAATGCCCTCCTCGTGTTGGCGGTACGAACGAAACGACCGGGGCGCGCCCCCTCGCGGAGCAGGAGGCAGACCCCGGGGCACCACCCCTCAACGCTGAAGTGTGCCGCTCCCCCAACGAAACACCCTGAAGAGAACCACGTCACCACCACCTCTCAAGAAGTAGGCGAAAACCGAGGCGGGCACACCTGACGCGCCTGGTCAGCCCTTGTGGTCCCCGCGCCTGCGGGGTGGTCTCCCGGTGTCGCTCTTGAAGGTCGCCGACCCGAAGTGGTCCCCGCGCCTGCGGGGTGGTCTCTGGCCGCCGCCCGCAAGGACAGCGTGGGGGCAACCGATGCCCGCCAGGCCCTGGCCCGCGACTGCCCCGCACGCCCCGGCCAACCCCGGGATCCCGGCGCCTCAGAGTGAGACACGTCACCCACTTTCGATTCCGGTCGAAAGATCGCCCCCGAGCAACGAGAAGACCCCCGCCGATCAACGTTTCCGCAGATCAACGGGGGTCTCACATCGCGTGGCGGCGCCAGGATTCGAACCTGGGTAGGCTAAGCCGACGGATTTACAGTCCGCTGTGCCGACACAGTCGACCCGACCATCAAGCTGGCCAGATGACACGGTGCGACTCTTGACGATCGCCTGTGGCCCGCGACTGGCCCGGATCTCTCCCACAAGGCCACGACGCCGGCTAGATCACGCGCGTGGGCGAGGGTTGAGGGAAACAGTGCCAGGTGGAAAATCATCCGTTCCGAGCACTTCGTCCGCGTCACGGATCCGTACGGCGGCCAAAGACGACATACCCCGCAGGGGGTTGAGATCCACCCGACGCCGCTCGCCGTGGCAGCTGATCGTCAGTCTCTCCAGCTCCGGGAAGACGGTGCGCACCATGACGAGATCGGCTTCCTCGCGTCTGCTCCCGAGGAAGAGATCGCGAACCTGTGGCATGGGGGGCAGTTGCCCGAGCATGGACGGTAGCGCGTCCAGTTGCACCAGCAGGCGGCTCAGGTGGGCGAGTTTCGCCAACTGTGACATGCCCTCCACAGAGCCACACAGGTTCACGTTCGTGAGGTTAGGCCAGCGGGAGATCCCGTCCAGCGTTCCGATGTGCGCACACACGATATTACCGAGGTACAGACCGTTGAGGTCCGCGTTTACCGGCCATGCCCCAAGATTCCCGTCTTGGCCTTCCGTATTGAGGCCCAAGTACTGCAGCTTCGTCAACTCGTGGAGGCCACCGATAGATACACCCTCATATAGGTAGAGATCCGTGACGGATGTGTCGGCGAGAGTAGTCAGATCCTTGACGCCAGGGCATCGAGTAAGGCTCAGCTGCTTCAGGGATGTGAAGGACCGCAAGTCGTCCAAGCTCCGCAACAGCACATTGTTTGCGATCGATATCGACCACACGCGGGCGGGTTCGACTGAACTAGCGATGTCACAGCTCCTGAAGGCGCCAACGAAACTGAGGTTGTTAGGGGTGGGCAGGGACCGCAGCGCCATGAGTTGCTCAACTGATTCCACTATCGCATAGTAAAAATCCGGGATGTGAGAGATAACCTCTCGCACATAATCTTCAGTGTCGAAACGACCCCACGCACCTTGGAGCGCCCACTGCACGTCTCTGTTGGTGCATGTGCGGAACTTCTTCACGACGGTGAGAGCCGCGTCGCCACCGATCCGACCAGCGGTATGGACCACGGCTTGCGCTTCGTCGTCCTCTAGGCCTTCGGGACCAGGGAGGAGGTCGAGAATCACCGGGCCGACTGCAGCCAGTGCATTCCCTTCCTCAAAACTTCGCGGGGGCAAGAGCGCAGCAGCACGGTCTTGAACTTCTTCACGGATACCCGGGTCAAGTTCGGTGGCGTGTTCCAGGCAAGCAGTGGCCAGCAAGTGCAAGCGAGTGCGGTGCTTTGAAGTTCGATCGCCACGGCTGATCAAACGCTGCAACAAGTCGGCGCGTTCATGTGGGCGAGCGTGCGCGACAGCCATGCGGAGAACGTCCTCCCACTGATCGTCATGTGCGTGGCGGACCAGCAAGGGAATATCGCGAGCCTCGATTGCCGCCTTGGCGCCCAAGTAGTCCTGAAAGGTGCGATGGACGAAGTCGAAAGTGTCGGCTGTCGGCTGCCGTAAAAGCCCTGAGCGGGCGAGCAGGTGAGCCAGGACAGCCCCGGAATCGCCCTGTCGAGCGACGTGCGGCATCGCGGGCAAGGCATCAGAAATGAGGACACGAGTGGTGTCGCGGTCGAGTTCCGTCTGACCATTTCGAATTAGCCAGTAGGCCAGGCGCTGCAAAATCTGGATACTCTGGTGTTCGGTGAGAGTGAGACCTTCGGGTGCGTCGATGTCACGTTCACGGTCACGGCGGTGCAGCAACATCGACAGGGCCGCCTCGTAGAGTTCCATCCGCCCATGAGGCAGGTGACCGCGCCGGTCACGGTGGAGGGCACAAACCAAAGCACACAGCAGCGGTGTGGTGGTCAGGCGGGCGAGGTCGCGCTGCGAACGAACCGTGTCCTTGAGGGCCTCCTCCATGGCCACCAAGTGATCTCGCTCTTGATCTGTGGTAGCAATGGCTGCGGCTGCCGTATGCCATCGGGTAACGAAGACCGCGACGTCCCGGGTGCTCATCGGGCGCACCGTCAGCTCGGTGAAGCCACCGTCTGCCAGCCATCCCTCGGGCACTGCCGAGGGACGCGTTGTCACCAAATAGGACGCCTGTGGGTAGGCACTGAGTAGTTCTCGCAACCATTGCCGGGTGCGAGCACGCTGCGTCTCGGGTACTTCATCGAGACCGTCGACAAGCAGGAAGGCACGGCCGTCAAGCAAGGCTCGATCGACCCACCCTTGCGGCTGGGCCTGGTCGCGCTGGCACCCCACTGCGGCTAGATACTCATGTGGGGCCGGGAGTTCACCGCGGCGTACCAGGGTCCTCAATGGCAGCACGAATGGCAGGCAGTCCGTCAGGTGGATCAGTTCTGCCGGCAGTCGGCGGCGGGCCGTCGACACGGCGAGCCACTGCAGCAGAGTCGTCTTGCCGCTGCCGGCCAGGCCCCGCACCAGGATTCTGCGCTTGCCGGCCAAGGCCTGCTCCGCGCGTTCCACGCGCACCCCGTCCTCTGCACCTGGCCGCGCGGCATTGATGTCTCCTCGGCCGTCGGCCAGACCAATGCCGTGGATCGGCGCGGCGAGCTCCAGGCTCAGGTACGCGGCGTCCAACGGCCAGCAAGCCCGCTCAGGTCGCGAAAGATCCAGCCCGATGACCGACAGTTGCCCGTAACGCTCTCCCACGTACTGTCGATACCAGGCCTCGAATTGCCTCTCGCCATCCGACATAGGTTCGGCAGGGTCTGGGGTACGAGCGGAAGCCGCAGAGGGCTGGGCGCGGGCCCAGGTCCGCAGCAATGCCTCGGCATCGGCTCCCAGGGCCGCCGCGAGCGCCGCCACCGTTGATTCGCTGGGCACGGTGGTCCCGTTCAGCGCCTGGCTGATCGTGGTCCGGCTCAGTCCGGCCCGCTTGGCCAGAACGATCATGGAGAACCGTCGCTGTGCCCGCAGGCTCCGCAGCCGCTCCTTCAAGTCGATCAGCGCTTTTTGCCGGGCCTCGCTCGTTGTCACCCAGTCCCTCCACGCCAGCGTCCCAGTCGCTGTTCAAGCTCGTACATTTTCGTCCAGCCGAACGCCCCTGTACGTCAGTTCAGCCATCTTCCTTCCCGTAACCGCCCCCTCCAGGGAAAGGAAGACCCCCATGACCGCGTCGCCCACGCGCCTGATGCTTTTCACCCTCGCCCTGTTGGCCGCCCTCCTTCTGGCCATGCTGAGCGCTGTCGCCGCCGCTCTGTTGGCCTACTGGGACGGAACTTCCCTCCCCGGCTCGCTTCAGCGGGGCGGGGCCGTCTTCGCCGGCACCCTCACTCTGGTGGTCGCCCTGCTTGCCTTCGGAGCCAAGTGCCTGACTTAGTTCGCCACTAGGCGCTACGGAAGATTCTTTGAGTCTCAGCGAGGAGCACCAGCCAGAGCCTCCTGGCATAGCGGCTTCATGCTGGAACTCCCATCAGGCAGGTGCCATCGAGCGGCATGCGGGCCGAACCAAGGAGCCCACGCGGGGCTGGCTCTACAGCGCTGTGAGGAGCCCTATGACTGGGGCACGCAGCCCAGGCGTCACAGCGATGGTGGCTGCAGATCGAAGGTCATGCGCAGTCCCGTCAATATCCATGACAACCGCACCTGCTTCGCGTGCAATGGCCACCCCGGCAACCATGTCCCACGGATGATTGCTGAGCGCGATGCTCGCATCCAGCTTCCCGGAAGCCACCCACACCAGATCCAGCGCGGCGGAGCCCAGCATCCGTACGCGCAGCACGCTCTCGGCCAGCCGGGCCGTCAAGGCGAGCCGGCGCACGTTCCGCTCCTGGGCGTGCTCGCCGACTGCGTAGTCGCCCACGCCGACGATGGCTTCGCTCAGGACCTTCGTCCGGCTCACGCCGATTCGACTTCCGTCGGCGTACGCACCGTGTCCTTCCGCAGCCTTGAAGCGCTGTCCGAGGAACGGGAGATCGATGACCCCCAGCACCGCCCGGTCGTTCTCGATCAGCCCCAGCGACACCCCGCACAGCGGGATCCCGTTGACCAGGTTCGCCGTGCCGTCGACCGGATCGAGCGCCCACGTCAGCGATCCACCGAGCCCCGTGGCGCCGTGCTCCTCCCCCAGGAACCCGATCTCAGGGGTCTCCTTCTGCAGGAACTCGCGCACACGCTCCTCGACGGCGAAGTCGATCTCGGAGACCATGTCGCGGTCACCCTTGGCCTGCACCGCACCGACTGCCATCTCGGTCACCAGCCCGGACGTCTGGTCCAGCGCCGCACAGGCAATGTCGAGCAACGGCCGCAGGTCAGCCATTTACTTCCCGCCTCTCCCACAGTGTGGTGAAGATCTGGTCGAAGGTCGGATAGAGGCCGCCGGCGACCCTGCGC
The DNA here is from genome assembly GCF_041080675.1 of Streptomyces sp. cg36. NCBI lineage: Bacteria > Bacillati > Actinomycetota > Actinomycetes > Kitasatosporales > Streptomycetaceae > Streptomyces > Streptomyces cyclosori. Next base: position 3,345,518 of record NZ_CP163520.1, read on the forward strand.
TTGCGTACGAGGAAGGTCGGCGAGTCCACACCACGAGTCTGGGGCAAATACGGCTGCGCCACGCACAACTGGCCGTCGATCAGGGTGATGTTGAACCGAATCGGCTCGTCGTACACCCCGAACGCGATCCGCTGCGCTGCCTCGGGACTCAGGCGCTCCACCACACGCTCTTGCAGGATGGTCAGGTTCATCGCCGTCAGCGCGGAGAGGCGCCCTTCCGGGTACCCCTCTTCATGTTCACGCTCTGCGATGAAGTGGCCGTACGGCTTGAGGAAGAGCGCCTGCAACGTTGCCCCCTCCTCGATGATCTGGCGTAATCGCGCCTCGGAGTACGACTGGCACAGCAGGTTGAGCGACAGCCCGGCCATCCTGATGTCCTTGGCGTCGTCCAGGAGGTCGGCCGCGGAGACCTTGGCCTGGAATTCGGAACGGCTCGCGTAGACACCCGCCAGGTCGGCGAACTGATCGCCGACGATCTGCGTCAGCGCGTCCCGCGGCTCCCCCTCCGTGAGGCCGGGCGCGGACTGCCGCACCATCAGCTCTGCGGCGACCAGGACGTCGCCGGGCGGGGTCGCCGTCGTCTCCCACGACTCCAGAGCTTCCGGGCTCACGTTCCAGTCGAGCATCGTCGACAGGAGTTCCGCGAATTCCGCGTGGGTCAGGCCCTTGGTGGTCCGGGCGGCGGTCAGCTGGTTCCGTGCCAACTCTGCGAGATCGGGGCGATAGGACGCCCTGCCGTGCAGCGATACGACTGTGCCGGACTTCCTCGGGCTCTCCATGTCCCCCTCCGAATGCGGCTCAGCCGCTGACAGCCCTGCGTGACCCCTCTGGCCCCTCGGTCTTCATGGGGGCCTTGTCGCGCGGGTACGGCTGCCCCACGCGCCCGTACAGCTCGATCAACTGTGCCTGAAGGACAGCAACTGAGCGGCGCAGTTCACCCATCTCCTCGCGCAGTTCCTCCACGGCAGAAACGTCAGCCGGTACCTCCAACTCGCCGACTCGCTCCTGGAGTTGCAAGAAGCCGTCGCTCAGCTCATCCAACGAGTGCCGCTTCGCCTTCGACTCGTCCGGCGTCGCGAGCACGTAGACGGCTTTGCCGGGCTGGCCGTAGATCAGCCCTTCGTCCCGCAGGATCTTGAGCGCGTCCCTCACCACAGTGGTGGACACCTCGTGCTCCTTCATCAGGTTCGAAGCTGACGGAATCGGCTCACCGACGGGCAGGACGCCGCGTGCGATCTGCGATCGCAGCTCATCCGCCAGCCGCCTGTAAGCGGGCCCTTCCTGCGCCTTGGCCACTCCGTCTTTCCTTCCGCCCGCACCTGCTGCATCAGCCACAGACAGTGCAACACATGCCGCGAGCGGCCAGCCAGAAGCCCGGCCCCTTCACCGAACCCCTTGACAACCTCATGCACTAGGTGGAACTTAGTGCATGAGGTTGAGTCGCAGTGAGACACAGCGGCCCGCCTCGCGCACGTAAAAGGCCCCGGCAGATCCGGGCTCCGAAGGCGCGCCAACGCCTTCCGAGCTCCTGCCGAGGCCAACGCATCGCTCCCCGTCTGAAGGAGTTCAACGATGCTCGACGAGCGTACCGCCGAGGTGGCGGCCACCTCCCGGCCGACGGAACCGGCCATCTCTCGCACCCTGGTGAAGCTCTCCTTATTGGAGGGCTTCTTCGAGAAGTTCATCGATCTGCCCGAGCCCTCCCTGACGGTTCATCCGGAAGGCATGGACGTCTCGCTCCAACTGCCCGAGGACATCGCCGGCCCGCGCGAGCGGTGCCTGGCGGTCGCCCGGATCGCGCAGGAGCTGCGCGGCACGACGCGGTTGGTCGCCGTCTCCGACTGGTGGTCGTTCATGACCGACGTCGGCTTCGGCGGACTGCACATCCACGTGTACGCGCCGCTGCACCGGGAGGACGCGTGATGGCCGCGGCACCGTTCTACGACTGGCGCCCCGTCGCACCGCGCGTCCCGTGCCCGCGCTGCAGTGGCCGCGTCGCCGTCTCCCGCTGCCGTACCGCGCGGGAGCTCTGCGGGCACTGCGGCCACGAGTGGGCACAGGGTCTGCTGATCGAGCGGGCGGAGGTGCACTGATGGCTGCACGTCCCGTCCGCGGTGCGATCCCCGGCTCCGCCCACCCTCACCGGGCCCCGCTTCACACGGTCATCGCGGACTACCTGCCGACCGAGAATCCGCTCGCGGGCGCGGCCTGCGTAGGCGAGGACACCGACCTGTTCTTCGCCAGCGCACCCCGCGCGGTCGACGCGGCGAAGCGGATCTGCGCGCACTGCCCGGTGCGCGTGGCGTGCCTGCGCCAGGCCATGGCGAACGGCGAGATGTACGGCGTCTTCGGCGGCCTCACCGCCGACGAGCGTCATACGCTGCGCCGTCGCCTCAGCCGTATGGGGGTGAAGGCGGCATGAACGAGCCGGTCTTCCCCTCGCAGCAAGGCGCTTGGCAGCACGTTCTGACCGACGCGGCCGGACGCACCTTCTACTCGTCGGCCCCGCCGCCCGCCTCAGCCTTCGTCCAGGGGCAGGTGCCGCAGAGCATGACGCCGCCGTGTGGGTGCTCGCACGCCCCCACTCCCCAAGTCAGGCAGTACGGGCCGCCGCCCGCCGCTCTGATCGCGGCGGGGGTCGTCGGCACCGTGGCCGTCGGTGCGGTGCTGGTCGCGCTGCTGCTGTCGATCGCCATCGTTGCCGCCGCGATCGCCACCACGGCGCTGTCCATCACCGTCGCCGCGGTGGTGTTGCGCTCGCTGGTCAACAACCAGGGGCCGCGCGGTCGTTACCGACGCCGCTGAGCGTCCGCGTCCGCCCTCCCTTCCGCTCCCTGGCCGCCGGTCCGTGCCCGGCCTGGCTCGCGCTGCCCGTACGCGGGTCGGCGGCCCTCCCTGGAGGTCTCTCCTCTCATGTCCACCCGGACCAAGCCCGCGGCCACAACCCGGCCCAGCATCGGCTCCCTCACCCGCGCCAACGGCCAGCTGCGTCGCCAGCTCGCGGCCCTGCGCCACGACCACACCGAGCTCCTGGTGGCCGCTCGCGCCGCCGTGGTCGCGTTCTACGACGGCGAGGCCCTGCCGCTCGCCGTCCTGATCGACACGCTCGACCAGTTGGACGCGCTCCCGGACTACACGCCGCAGCTCACCGACGACGGCCTGGCCGCCGTGGTCGCCGACGCGGGGGCGCTCACAGGGAGGCGAGTCGCGTGAGCGCGACCCGTCCTCGCTGCCCGGTATGCCGCTGGCACCCGACGCACCGCAGCCAGCGCGCGGCCCGTCGCGCCGCTCGTACCCACGCCTGCCGGCCCCTCCAGCTCCGGAAGGAATCCTCGCAATGACATCCACGTACACGGGCTGGCCCGCCGGGCGGCTCGTCGCCTTCAACGCCGAGACCACAGGCATCGATGTGGAGTGCGACCGCATCGTGTCCGCTGCGATCGTCACCGTCGGCGGGGGCCAGGGGCCGGAGGAGATCCGCAGCCTCCTGGATCCCGGCGTCGAGATCCCGGCCGCCGCCACCGAAATCCACGGCATCACCACTGAGCAGGTTCGCAGCCAGGGGCAGGCCGCACAGGAGGCGATTGAGGAGATCACCGCCCGTCTCGCGGCCCACATGGCGAATGGCACGCCGCTGGTCGTGTTCAATGCCCGGTTCGGTCTGACCGTGCTGGACCGCGAGTGCCGTCGCTACGGCCTGGTACCCCTCGCGGATCGGCTGCCACGATCCGAACTCGTACCGGTCGTGGATCCGCTGGTGATCGACAAGGAGATGGCGCGCTACCGGCGCGGCTCCCGCAAATTGCCCGACCTGTGCCGCCACTGGCACGTCTCTCATCAGGCAGGCCACGACGCCGTGGCCGACGCATTCGCGGCGGCCCGGCTGGCATGGCGCCTTGGGACGGTGTTCCCCCGGATCGGCCAGTTGGAGCCGCGCGGTCTGCACCTGCTGCAGATCGGTTGGGCTGAGCGGCAGGCCATCGGCCTCCAGGACTACCTGCGGCGCACCGATCCGAATGCCCGCGTGGACAGCGCCTGGCCCTGTATCCCTCCGGCTGCCGAGGGGGCGTGATGACCACTCCCCCGCCGCTTCCCGAGTCCGTGATCCTGCCGAACCTGCCGGTCATTCGTCGCCGTGCCTACCTCGCCGTGGCTGTTCGAGAACCGCGCCACCTCTCCGAGCGGTGGCATGTCTGGCACGCGCGCGGCAGGTACGTCGGCTACTGCACCGCCGTCGACCTGATCGATCTGACGATCGCGCAGGACGAGCGCGCAAACGGCCAGTAGCCGCCATCCGACCGTCCCGCCCCGCGCGTCGGCCTCTGAACCCGCGCCGGGCGGGACCCACTCCCGAAGCACATTCCGCCTATTGCAGGAGCTCCGCTGTGACCACCGCCCTGGCCGCCGCCGCGGCCAGCACCTCCGCCGTCGTCACCGTCCCTGTCGTGGCCGCTCTGGTCATCGCCGGGATCGTGATGTGCACGTACATCGGACACCGTTGGTCGACGCTGATCGTCGGCGTACTGATCGGCCTCTTCCTCACCGGTCCCGTCGCCGAGACCACCAAGTCCGTCGTCTCCCAGATCGCCGTCGCCCTCGCCCACATGGGCCGGTGAGCGATGACCAACCGACGTACCGCCAAGCGCCGTCCGCCGGCGGGGACGGCCTCCGTGCCCCCGCGCACGTCGGATGCCGCTGATCGGCAGGCCGAAGACCTGATCGCTGCGGCACGGACAGAAGCCGCGGCGCTCACCGCCGATGCCGAGCAGGTCCTCGCGGATGCCGACCGCCAGGCCGCCGCGCTGCGCAAGCAGGCGGAAGCCGATCTCGCCGAAGCCCACAGCGCGCTGGCCGACGTGGAAGAGCGCAGGGCCCTGGCCGTACGCGACCTGGAGCAGAGCCGTCGGCGCGCGGGCGTGGTCCGTGATGAAACCGAGGAATTCCTCACCCAGCACCGGGCCCTGGCCGACCGCGTGCACCGCGATGCCATCGAGGCCGCAGCGCGTACCCGAACGGCCGCCGCCCATGACGCCCGTACGGTCGGGGAGCGAGCCGCAGCCGACGCGACGCAGATGCGGCGATCAGCCGAGGCCTGCGTCAGCGAGGCGCGGCAGCTGCGGGACCAGGCCGCGCAGGAGTCCGCGCGCATCGTGGCCGCGGCCCACCGCCAGGCCAAGCTCATCCGGTACGACGCCGACGCCGTACGCCACCAGGCCGAAGCAGAGTTCGAGCGCGCCCGCGCCGCCCACGAGGCGGTACGAGGACGGCTGCGGATGCGGTGGGCCTCGTGGCTGTGGGGCAAGGCTCCATGGGCGGCTCTGTGCGCGGCGGTGGGTCTGACCGCATCCGGCGAGTACGAGCTGGCCCACCTGGTGGGCTGGCCCGGCGCCGTGGCCGCACTGCTACCGGTCACGATCGACGTATGGGCGGTCACCGCGTTCCACCGGGGGCGGGACGTACGGGCCGCGCTCGCCATGATGATCGGGACGAACGCGGTCTACCACCTTGCCGAGCGCGGCCTGTTCGGTGTCGACGGCGCCGGGCGACCGGCCTGGTGGCTGATCATCCTGACGGCGTCCATCGCTCCGGTCGTCGTCTGGCGCGTCCACGAGTTGATCGGCGACGAGTCCGCCGACGCCTTGGCCGCCGCCCTACCGGTAGCCCCTTCGGGCGCTGCCAGCCAGAGCCCTACCGTTCCGCCGCCGGTAGCCCCTTCCGGTAGGCCCACTCCGCCGAAAAGCCGAGCCCCTACCCGGCCGAGTCGCCGGGGATCCGGCCCGCGTGCCGCGAAGCCGTCGGCCAAGGCATCGGACGCCGAGCTGATCGAATCCGCCCTCACACGGCTGGCGGGCGGCCAGGAGCCGTCGGCCACGTGGTTGATGAGCGCCCACGGCATCGGCGCCACCCGCGCGGCCCGCATCCGGGACGCGGCCAAGGTGCACACCCTCAACTCCCAGGAAGGAAACGTCTCGTGACCAACCGCACCCGCACCCGTACGGCCAAGGTGCCGCCCGGTACCACCGCCTTACGCATCCCCCGCCAGCGTCGCCGTGGCTTCGGCCGCCGGTCCACGCAGCCGATCGTGCTGGTCGTCCCCGAGCAGCCCACCCTCGCCTCGCGTGCGGCCTGGGCCGTCGGGGGCTGGCTGTGGGACAGCCGCCGCACCTGGGCGCCCATCGGGCTCGCCGTACTCGCCCTTCCCGCGACCGCCATCGCCCACGCCGTCTTCTGGTGGGCCGGGCTGGTCCTGGCCCCGCTCACCGCCGCCCCGCTGGTGTGGCTGGCCTGGACCTCGCGCCGTCGGCCCGCCGCCGACCGCACCGTACGCAGGTGGCGCCGCGGCCTGGCCTCACTCGCCACCGCGGCGACCGCATGGGCAGCACTGGCCATCGTGTTCGGCCCGCTGTCCGGCCCGCTCGGACTGCTGTGGGTGCTCAGCACCACCACCGCCCAGGTCCTGTGGCTGCGCTCCCTCCGTGCGTCCGTCGACCCGATTGAGGAGATCCGCTGATGGCCTTCTTCACCCCCGGCCCCGACTTCGGCCAAGCCAAGGGCGCCCGCCAACGGCCGCAGGGACAGAGCCGCAACGGGTCCAGCGCCAACGGCAACGGCCGCTCACGCACCACGAACTGGACGACCAACCGGACCCGATCACGCGAGTACCACTTCCATGTCAACGAGTCCGGCGCCAACAAGCGCACCAACGCCGGGCCCGGCGGCGGATTCTTCTCGCGCGGCGCCGGCGGCGGGGAGAAGTCCGGGCACAGCCCGCTCGCCGACCCGGAGTTCTTCAACAGCTCCGACGTACGCAACTACTGCGACCAGGCCCGCTTCGTCTTCCTCCAGCTGTCCTTCGAGCTCGCTGGCGCCGCCGAGGTCCTCAACGGCGCGCTCAAGGAGATTCCCGATCCCGAGGGCCGCGCGTTCGGCTCCCGCGCGCGGGCTCGCCGCGTCACGCGCCGCCTGAAGAAGGTCGCGGACGACGCCCGCGACGCGGCCAAGAACGCCGCCGCCACGTACGCCGCGTTCCAGCGCGAGTTCGAACCGGAGCTCGCGAACTACCGCGCCCGCCAGGCCCGCCAGCCACGGCGCCGCTTCGACTTCAACCAGTAGCCGCCAAGCGCACCAGGTCCACCCGGCCCACCAGGTAAGGAGTCCAGGCCGTGTACGAGATCCTGCCGGAGCAGGTCTACGAGGAGCAGCTGCGGGCCGCGACCGGCGGCGGGGGCGTCATCGAGTACCTGCTGCACCGCGCCAAGCCGCACCTGCCCCCGTGGCTGGCCGGGATCGGTACCGGCCTGGTCTCTCTCCCCGCCCATCTGTTCTGGGCCGACAACGCCGCCGCGACCGCCGGGCTCACCCTCGCGTCCGTCGCGCTGACGTCGGCGACCTGGTGGGCGGGCAAGGCGACCACCCAGCAGCGCCGTCTGCACTCCGCGATCACGGTGGCCGCGTCGTCCGGCTGGTTCACCGCGGCCGCCATCGCGGGCCCCACGGTCGGCCCGCTGCCCGGCCTGTACTTCATCGGCGCCCCTACGCTCGCCCTGACCTGGAACATCCGCCAGATCATGCGCCGTAACCCCGACCAGACCGGAAGCGGCTCGGACGGCGGACTCCTCGAAAAGGTCGGCCTCGCCAAGACCCAGGTCACTGCTTCGACGGTCGCGCCGAACAAGGCGACTTTCGATCTTCAACTGCCTCGCGGCGAACTCACCCACGACGACGTCTCCAAGGCCCTGCCCAAACTCGCGTCCGCGCTCGATGTCCCGCCCAACGCGGTACGGGTCGTGAACGACCCCGACTCCGCCTCCCGGGTCCAGCTCACCGTCGTACCTCGCGATCTGCTGAAGAACACGGTCCCCTGCCCGGGGCCGTCGCATCCCGGCGGCTCGATCGCAGACCCGGTGCACGTGGCGATCTACGAGGACGGCACCGAAGCCGTCCTCTTCTTCCCTGGCGACCCGGCCGCATCCCGCAACGCGATGATGTTGCTCGTCATGGGAATGACCGGCTCGGGCAAGTCCGAGGGCGGCGTCACCGCGCTCGGGGAGATCCTGACCCGCCGCGACGTGATCGTGTGGGCCTCCGACCCCTCCAAGTCCGAGCAGACCTTGGGCCCGCTCCTGCCCGCGATCGACTGGGCCGCCCTGGACGTGAAGTCGACCAAGGCCATGATCGCCGCGCTCCAGGCGGTCATCCCGGCCCGCACGGCGTGGCTGGCCAAGTACGGCTACAAGCAGTGGGAGCCCGCCTGCGCCGACGTCCAGGCCGACGGCTCCCCGGGCATGCCGTACCTGATCGCCTGGTTCGAGGAAGCCGCGAAGACGATCCGCGAGACCGACGACGACGTCTTCACCGGCATAAGCCAGGAAGCCCGCTCGGCAGGCATCTCCCTGGTGGTCTCCATGCAGCGCGCTTCCGGCAACCAGGTCTCCACCGACACCCGCGCCTCCTTCGGCTCCACCTGGTGCTTCGGCGTACGCAACGACCGCGACGCCACCTTCGCCCTAGACGACGACGTCCTGGACGTGGGCGCCGCACCACACATCTGGAAGGACAAGAAGCCGGGCTACTCCTACCTGGTCGCCAACGGCATCCCCGACACCCTGTGGGCCACTCCCGCCCGCAGCTACCTCACCGCCCGCGAGTACCTCGACTGGGTCGTCCTCGCCTTCGCATCCACACGCGCCACCGCCGATCCGGTCAGCGAAGCCGCCGCGGCCAAGGCCGTCGGCCGCCAATACACCCGCCGCACCCGCCACCCCCTGCCCGGCACCACACAGCCCGAGGAGGACACCACCATGCCCAACACCACGTACGACCAGAGCCTGGACGACGACTACGACGCGGACGATGCCTTCGCCGGTGAGCCGACCTCGTACGACGCAGAGGACGACGACGCGTACGACGAGGACCTGGACGACATCGACCCCGAGCAGCCGCTCCCCGAACCGACCACGGTCGTCCAGTTCGCCGAACGTCCGCCCGCCCAGCCGAAGATCCAGCTCTCCCCCGCACAGGCCCGACGGGCGATGGAAGAGCTCCTGGACGAGTTCGAGGCGGAGGGCCGCACGGTCGTCCGGCCGGCCGACTTCATGGCGCACTGCGACCGCCACGGTCGTTCCCGTTCCTGGGTCTCCGGACAGGTCGCGGTCTTCGTCATGGCCGGTCGCCTGGCTGAGACCGGCGAGACCGGCGAGTACCGCATCGTGCGCGACGACGAAGCGGCCTGACGCGTCGGACGCGTCTGACACCCGCAGCGCCGCCCGTCCCGAACGCACAGGTCATACGCACGCGCGAGCCCCGTCAGACGCGTCCGACACCACCGCCTGACGCGTCTGACACGCCCCGCCGCCCGTCCAGGAAGAAGGCAAGCATGGCCCGCCCCGACCTCCCCGCCCCTGTCGAGCGGGCGTTGGCCGCGGCCGCGCACGGCCTGGCGGTCATCCCACTGAGCCGCACCAAGTTGCCTGCGGTGCGCTCCCCGCACCGGGCGGAGCGGCGCCCCGTGCGGTGCCGCGGTGAGTGCGGGCAGATCGGCCACGGAGTCCACGACGCGACGACCGATCCCGATGCGGTCCGGGCGCTGTTCGCCGCGGCCCCATGGGCCACCGGGTACGGCATCGCCTGCGGCGGGCCCCCGCACCACCTCATCGGCGTGGACCTGGACGTGAAGAACGGCGTGGACGGCATCGCCAACTTCCGGCGCCTGGCGCACGACGGCGGCTTCGCCATTCCCGAGACGGTCGACGTGACGACGCCGAGCGGCGGCCGCCACCTGTGGCTGCGCGGCCCCGCCGACCACACCGTGCCGAACTCCGTCGGGCGCCTGGCACCCGGCATCGACGTACGCGGCTCGGGCGGCTACCTCGTCGGACCAGGCTCCACCACCTTGCGAGGGCAGTACGTGCTCACCCCCGGCACCGAACGGCACTCGATCGCCACAGCCCCGGGCCAACTGCTGCTCCTGATCACCCCGACGACACCCGCGCCCGCGTCGTACCCCGCCACGCCCGTCTCCGGCCGTCAGGCCGTCGCCTTGGTGCAGTTCGTTCTGAATGCTCCCGAAGGACAGCGAAACGACCGGCTCTACTGGGCGGCCTGCCGAGCGCATGAGAGCCACCACGGAACGCAGCTGACGCAGGCCCTTGCCGAGGCGGCTGTACACACCGGCCTGCCCGAGAGCGAAGCCCGCGCCACCATCGCCTCCGCAGCTCGTGCCGCCGCGCGAGGCGCCCGGTGACCGTGCACGCCAATGGCTCAGCCTCCCCCAGCCCTCCCGATCTCGCCCGCCGCATCGTCGAGGCCAACGGCATCGACCCCGACAAGAAGGGCCCCTCGCAGGCATCGCAGCTCGCCGCGCTCGCCCGCAAACGCTACGAGCTGTTCATGTCGGACGACGGCCGCCCGTACGGCGTGACGATCGGCGGCCCCAACCTCGCACTCCCCCTGCGGGGCAAGGCCGGCCTGCGCTCACAGCTCGCCCGCCACTTCGCCGACAGCAACAACGGGACGGTCCCCTCCCAGTCCGCCCTCGCCGACGCCATGACTGTCCTTGAAGGAATCGCCGCAGTGGCAGACCCACGGACCCCTCAGTTACGCGTAGCCAGGCACTACGAACGCATCATCATCGACCTCGGCACGTCCGACGGCCGCTGCGTCGCCGTGGACCCCGAAGGCTGGCAGCGCCTGCCCGCCTCCCCGGTGGTCTTCCGCCGTTCCGGCGCCATGAAGCCGCTCCCCGAGCCCATCAGTGACGGCGACGGCCTGGCCAAGCTCCGCACGCTCCTCAACACGACCGACGACGGCTTCAAGCTCCTGGCTGCGTGGCTGGTCGCGTCCTTCATCCCGGACCTGCCGCACCCGATCCTCGCGTTCCGCGGCGAGCAGGGCACCGGCAAGTCCAAGGGCGCAGCCATGGTGATCGGGATCATCGACCCGTCCGGCGCCCCGAAACGCACCGCACCCCGCGACCTGAAGTCCTGGGCTGTACAGGCTTTCAACTCATGGGCCATCTGCCTCGACAACGTCTCCACGGTCCCGGACTGGCTCTCGGACGCACTGTGCCGAGCGGTCACGGGCGACGGCATCGTCGACCGCGCTCTCTACACGGACGACGACGTGGTCGTCCTCGAATTCCGGCGCGTCCTGGCGATGACGACCATCGACGCCGGAGCGCTCGCGGGCGACCTGGCCGAACGACTCATGACGATCGAGCTCCAGCTCATCCCCGACCACAAGCGGCGCGAGGAAGCCGAGTTGGACCGGGCCTACGCCGACGCCCACCCCGCCATCCTCGCCTCGCTCTTCGACCTCCTGGCCCAGGTCCTCAAGGCTCTCCCGGACGTCGAGCTGAGCGAACGCCCGCGCATGGCTGACTTCGCCCGCGTCCTGGCCGCCGTCGACCAGGTCACCGGCTGGCACACGCTCGACTCGTACAGGTCCGCCACGGCCGACGCCGTCGCCGACGTCCTGGACGGCGAGCCCTTCGCCCAGGCCGTCGTCGATCTGGTCGACAAGGTGGGAGCCGAAGGCATCACCGTCACTGCCTCGCAGTTGCTCGAACAGGTCGTGACCCCCGACAAGTTGCCGAAGAAGTGGCCCAAGGACCCCACGCGCGCGGGCGGCCAGCTGAAGCGCCTCGCCCCCGCCCTGCGCACGATCGGCATCGAGGTCGACGACTCCCAGCGCGGCCCGAAGCCGAAGAAGCAGCGCCTGTACAAGCTGACGCCCTCCCTAGAGAGAAGGTGCGAAACAGCGTCCCCAGCGTCCCCCACCACCCCTGAAATGCCGGTGACCTGCACAAACAGGGGGGACGCTAGCGCGACGCCGTCAGCGTCCCCCCTTCCGGCCCGGGGGGACGCTGGGACCGCTGAGGGGGACGCTGCCCTCTTCGCAGCGTCCCCCCACGGCACTGCCTCTGACCTGCATGGATACGAGCAGGGGGACGCTGGGACCGCTGGGGACGCTGAAATGCACCCTCTCTCTGCTCCCACCACCGCGTGCAACGCCTGCGGCTACCCGCTCGACAGCGCCCTGGCCGCGTACGGCGAGACCACCCACCCCGGCTGCGACCCCACACCGCCCACCGACCCGATCACCAAGGGGGCTTGATCACCTTGCGCCGAGAGCCACACCTGAAACTCGCCGACGTCCTGTTCGAGCTCGACATGTCCCGCGCCGCGTTCTACCGCATGCGCGCCCGCGGCAAGGCGCCGAAGTGCATAAAGCTCCCGAACGGCCACCTCCGGTTCCGACGCCACGAGTTCGACGCCTGGTTAGAGAGCCACGAGGAGACCACCCACTGATGCCCACGAGCTACAACGTCCGCTTCTGGGAAATACGCGAGCGCTCAGGAAGGCGAAAGCCCTTCGAGGTCAGATGGGCAGTGGCCGGCCGGGAAAGATCCGAGTCGTACCTGACGAAGCCCCTGGCCGACAGCCGCAAGGCCGAACTCATCACGGCCGCTCGCAACGGTGAGCCCTTCGACCTGGAGACACGACTCCCCCTCTCCGAACTCCGCAAGCAAAAGCAAGCCGTCACTTGGTACGACCACTCCGTCGCCTTCATCGACGCCCGCTGGGACAGCACCCCGGCGAAGTCCCGCCCCGGATTCGCCGACGCATTGGCCACGATCACGCCCGTACTGGTGAAGTCTGTAGCGGGACGCCCGGATCACAGGGTGCTGCGGAGGGCGCTGTACAGCTGGTCGTACAACAAGAAGGCCCGCGAACAGGAACCGCGGCAGGAGTGGCGCGAGGCCCTGGACTGGATGAAGAAGCAGTCGATCTCCGTATCCAACCTCGAAGACCCACTCGTTCTCCGGAAGGCACTCCGCGCGCTGAGCACGAAGCTCGACGGCAAGCCGGCCGCCGCGAGAACAGCCCGCCGCAAGCGCGTCTGCTTCAACCAGGCCATGGCCTTCGCCGCCGAATCGAAGTACTTCACCACCATGGCGAACCCGCTGGATTCGGTGAGCTGGACTCCCCCGCGCACATCGGAGGAAGTCGACCCCGAGTGCGTTGCGAACCCGCGGCAGGTGACCCAGCTCCTGGCGGCCGTCCGCGAACAGGGCAAGCGAGGCGAGAGCCTGGAAGCCTTCTTCGGCTGCATGTACTACGCGGCTATGCGCCCGTCGGAAGTGGTGAACCTTCGCGTGCAGCAGTGCCACCTGCCGACGACGGGCTGGGGCACCCTCACTCTGCGCCGAGGGATGGTCCGCGTCGGCACGGCCTGGACCGACGACGGATCGGCCCACGACCAACGAAGCCTGAAATGGCGAGCCCCAGAGGAGTCCCGCACAATACCGATCCCACCGATCTTCGTCGAACTGCTCCGCAACCACATCAAGGAGCACGGCACGGCGAGAGACGGCCGCGTCTTCCAGACCCTGCGAGGCGGGATAGTCCAGGAGAGCGGATACGGCGAGGTCTGGTCCAGAGCAAGAAAGCACTCACTCTCCCCCACCGACCAAGCCTCCCTACTCGCCAAGCGCCCGTACGACCTCCGCCACGCAGGCATCTCCTTCTGGCTCCACTCAGGCGTAGACCCAGCAGAGTGCGCCCGCCGCGCCGGCCACAGCCTCGCAGTGATGTTCCGGATCTACGCGAAGGTGCTGGCCCAGTCGCAGGAACGAGCCAACAAACGGATCGACTTGGCTTTGGAGGAATGGAGTAACTGATGCTGAAAGAAAATTGACTTAGGTCATTTCGGCACCATCCTCCCCCCCCCACCTTTCACCTGCTGGCGCCCGCATGGAGCTGCCCGCCCCCTCGGTCCGCGAATAAGGAGCAAAGGCAGGCCGTTCAATCCCGTGCCAGTCGGCTGCCCCCTCTAAGCCCACCCGACATCAAGGGTTTGATCAACTGAGCAGGGCGCGTGAAGCTCTACATCAGCTACCACGAATTACAACTATAACTGCGACTAAAAGCCAGAAATTAGGATTGCCTCATAATGCAAGCCACATAAGCGCGCGGCACTCACTGTGCCCCACCCATCTGGTCAGGTCACAAGTTTCGCCCCGACCAAGCAGCAAGGATCGCCGCAGGCGATCCAGTGGCAAAATTCAGCGCCGACTGGGTGATGGGCGCGAATGCTTCGATGGCAAGCGAAGTCAAAAGATCTTCAAGGCCCGGACGGAGATTCGTGATCCCTTCGATGAATTGCATACTTTCGGCAGCGTCACCATCACCAGATAGATAGCGCGGCGATCGCCGCCCCCGCTGCATGGACCGAGCGAAGTGCTCGCGAGCATCGGACCCGACCTTTTCGGTCGTAATAATAACCGGGTAGTCCGGCCTGAAAATACCAACCTTTGCGCCAAACGAATAGGCATTGCCGAGATTAAACTGCTTATCTTTCAGCTCGAACAGCACGAGCCTTCCATAAACATCGGCGATGCAGTCAATCTCTTCCCCCGCATACTCCTGCTCCATCCTGATACTACCGATCGGAACACCGAGATCCATCAGATGATGCAGGACCAGGACCGAGAGCCACCGACTCCCATCAAGCATGACCCTTCCATAGTCGGTCACGCTGAGAGCTTCTTCCGTCCGTTCTTCAGATAGCTTCCTGCCACATGAGCATCGAATTCCATGCTCATCCAGGGAAGCGAGAACCTCAATACTAGGAACTCGATTCACCTGAGCTGACGTCTTTGAGCAGATGACAACGATCTCTGCCGCTACCACACCGGCGTCGGCGAGACTCTTTACCACCTCATCAAGACGCCCTCGCTCTTTCTGTGGAATCTGCTTCGGGGCATCACTCAACAGTAGGCCACTCGAAGACTTAATAGCAACCGCAAGCACCCTTGTGGACCTATCGGACAAAATGTTTGCACAGAGAATATCCTGCTCCGTAGGACATTCAGCCCGACCCCCTTGGCTTACCTGCTCGATCTCCTCCAACTTCCTCGATGCAGCCTTAATCTCAACAAGGTCAGCATCCCAAAGGTCTTTCACGTGGGATTCGAATTCGGAAATCACCCTGTCATCGATAGCCGGTCCAGCGTAAGCCACAGATATTGCTCGATACGTAACCTCTTGGCGTGCCATCTTTCCATCCGCACCGCGCCGAGGCCTACTGCTGGTTGCCTCGATCAGGCGTATGGCAATCAGAATACTCCCCTTGGCATACATCTCGGCCGCAATAACATTATCGTCCGGCATGTAAGCCGCTTGGCGGAATTTGTCGCGCGTTGAGGAGGTCAGTCTCGATTCAGGAATCCCAAACAGCTCCGCCTGGCGCAACAGAAGCGGATTAACGACTGCGTGGTACTGGCCAGAGAGGCGCTCTGTCAACACTTTCAGAGCGTTGGTTGGATGCTGGCTTACCTCGGCCGACTTTGCGATCATGAGCAGCATGGGGGGAATCCTTCCAGGTGACAATGGTGCGCGCACTGGATTCAACGAAATCGATCTTGTCGAGTCCGGGGCCCCTTGCCGGAACAAGGCCATGGAGAGCCACGCGCCTCCCTCCCGACCGCACCCACGACGCCCCACACGGAGCGAGGAGCCTTGGGCAAGGCTGGACCTTCCCGACTACCGTCGCTTGCCGCCGAGGCGGCAAGCGCCATCCTGTCGACACTCAGACCCGTCCCACCCAGACGGCCATGGCCCGCGACTGGCCCGCACGTCCTGGTCACCCCCCGAATCCGGGTGACCCAATGTGAGACAGCTCACCCACTTTCGATTCCGCTCGAAAGATCACTCCCGGACAACGAGAAGACCCCCTGCCTCCCGCGTTTCCGCAGGTGACAGGGGGTCTCACATCGCGTGGCGGCGCCAGGATTCGAACCTGGGTAGGCTAAGCCGACGGATTTACAGTCCGCTCCCATTGGCCACTCGGGCACACCGCCATGGGATGTCGCCGGTGGGGCTCGCTTTCGCGGTGCTCCCTGGCAACGACGTAAACGATACCTGATGTACGGGGGTGCTTCGCCACCCGGTTGATCAGCGCTTCGCGCGGGTGTGGGTGGCTAGGCTTTGGGGCAACGGTTCGGCAGCCAGGCCGTACCCCCACGCACCCGATCCAAGGAGCCACAGGACATGGCCGACTCCAGTTTCGACATCGTCTCGAAGGTCGAGCGGCAGGAGGTCGACAACGCCCTCAA
Organism: Streptomyces sp. cg36; assembly: GCF_041080675.1. Taxonomy (NCBI): domain Bacteria; kingdom Bacillati; phylum Actinomycetota; class Actinomycetes; order Kitasatosporales; family Streptomycetaceae; genus Streptomyces; species Streptomyces cyclosori. Next base: position 3,361,635 of record NZ_CP163520.1, read on the forward strand.
CCAGGCCGCGAAGGAGATCTCGCAGCGCTACGACTTCAAGAACGTGGGCGCGTCGATCTCTTGGTCCGGCGAGAAGATCCTGATGGAGGCCAACTCCGAGGACCGCGTCACCGCGATCCTCGACGTCTTCCAGACCAAGCTGGTCAAGCGCGGCATCTCGCTCAAGGCGCTGGACGCCGGTGAGCCGCAGCTGTCCGGCAAGGAGTACAAGATCTTCGCCTCCATCCAGGAGGGCATCTCCCAGGAGAACGCCAAGAAGGTCGCCAAGGTCATCCGCGACGAGGGCCCCAAGGGCGTCAAGGCTCAGGTCCAGGGCGAGGAGCTGCGCGTCACCTCCAAGAGCCGCGACGACCTCCAGGCCGTCCAGGCCCTGCTCAAGGGCCAGGACTTCGACTTCGCGCTGCAGTTCGTGAACTACCGGTAGGCAGGCGGCCGGCGGACCGGCGGACCAGCAGCCTGCGCGGGTGGCTGAAGGCCGACTGCCCGTCCGGCCGAGTCGAGGGCCGACTGCCCGTACGGGTGGGCCGATGGCCGGCTTGCCAGGCGGACGGGCGGGCGGACCCGCAACCGGTTCGGCCGACAGCCGGGCAATCCGACCGTCACCCGGCAGAACCCGCAGGTCGGCCGGGCGACCCACCGGGTGACACATACGCCCCCCTCGCGTCGCCCGCCCCCTCGGACGCCCTGTCCGATTTCCGCCAGCAGGCGGCGCGCGGGGGTCGCAGACTCGATCTCGTACGCGAGGAAAGGAACGTGCGATGACGGTCTACGCGACCCTCGACAGTCCCCTTGGCGAGCTGCTCCTCGTCGGTGAGGAGTCCGCCACCGCGACCGGCGGGACCGCGCTGGTCTCGCTCTCCCTGCCCGGCCAGAAGGGCGGCGCGGCCGTGCAGGACGGGTGGCGCCTGGCGCCGGACGCCTTCGAGGAGATCGCCCGCCAGCTGCGGGCGTACTTCGGCGGCGAGCTGACCCGCTTCGACATCGAATACGCCCCCGGCTCGGGCACCGAGTTCCAGCGGCAGGTCTGGGCGGAGCTGGACGCCATCCCGTACGGCGCCACCACCTCGTACGGGGAGATCGCCCGCCGCATCGGCGCCTCCTCCGTGAAGGTGCGCGCGGTCGGTACGGCCATCGGCCGCAACCCCGTACTGGTCGTCCGCCCCTGCCACCGCGTCATCGGGTCCGACGGCACCCTCAAGGGGTACGCGGGCGGCCTCGACCGCAAGCGCCGGCTCCTGGGACTCGAAGGAGCCCTGGGAGAACTACCCGACGCCACCACGGCCCAGCCGGGCCCCCGCAGCGGCTCTCCCGGGTCTGCCGTGTGAGCGGCGCCCTCTTCCCCCGGCCGCGCGCCGTCGTCGCCCCCGGCGCCGTGCACGTGCCCGGGTGGCTCACCCCCGACCGGCAACGACAGCTCGTCGTCGCCTGTCGGGAGTGGGCGCGCGGGCCCGTGCCGATCCGGCACACCGTGCTGCCGGGCGGGGGTGTGATGTCCGTGCAGACGGTCTGCGTCGGCTGGCACTGGCAGCCCTACCGGTACACCCGCACCGCCGACGACGTGAACGGCCGTCCCGTCGCCCCCTTCCCCGACTGGCTGCTCGACCTGGGCCGCGCCGCGGTCGCCGACGCCTACGACGACCCCGCCGCCGGAGCGCGCTACTCCCCCGACACCGCCCTCATCAACTTCTACGACGGCGACGCGCGCATGGGAATGCACCAGGACAAGGACGAGCACTCCGGCGCCCCCGTCGTCTCCCTCAGCGTCGGCGACAGCTGCGTCTTCCGGTTCGGCAACACCGCGGACCGGAACCGCCCCTACTCCGACGTGGAGCTGGCCTCGGGCGACCTCTTCGTCTTCGGCGGGCCCTCGCGCTTCGCCTACCACGGGGTGCCCAAAGTGCTCCCGGGTACGGGCGACCCCGGCACCGGCCTCTCCGTCGGCCGCCTCAACCTGACGCTCCGCGAAACCGGCCTGAGCTGAAGCCCGTTGAGTCGGAACGGTTGAGCCGGGACCGTTGAGCCGGGACCGTTGAGCCGAGGCACATTGAGCAGGGCCCGTGTTGAGCCGAGGCTCGTCCGGCCGTGGCTCGTCCAGCTGGGCCGCCCGCGCTCGTCGTCTACGCGCGCCCACCCGCCTCAGCACCCAGCACCCAGCACCCAGCACCTAACGCCGGTCGCGCGAATTGCCGAAGACGATCCGGTAGGCGATCAGCAGCACGAGCGAGCCGCCTATCGCCGCCGCCCATGTGGCGCCGTCGTAGAAGTGGTTGGCGATGGGGCGGTCCAGCCAGCGGGCCGATATCCAGCCGCCGACGAACGCTCCCGCTATGCCTATGACCGTCGTACCGATCAGGCCGCCCGGGTCGCGCCCGGGGAGCAGGACCTTGGCTATGGCTCCGGCGAGCAGGCCGAGAATGATCCAACTGACGATGCCCATGTCCTGAACCTGCCTTTCATCTGATGTCATTCCGCAAGACGTATGCCCGGCAGGGCGTGGTTGCGTCGGTGGTTAGGGTGCGGCGCATGACACAGGAACTCCGCCGCACGCTGGGCGTCTTCGACGCCGTGGTCATCGGGCTCGGGTCGATGGTCGGTGCGGGTGTCTTCGCCGCCCTCGCCCCGGCGGCGGGCGTGGCCGGAACCGGGCTGCTCGCCGCGCTGGCACTGGCCGCGGCCGTCGCGTACTGCAACGCCATGGCTTCGGCACGGCTCGCCGCCCGCTATCCCGCGTCCGGCGGCACCTATGTGTACGGGCGGGAGCGGCTGGGGCCGTTCTGGGGGTATCTGGCGGGCTGGGGGTTCGTCGTCGGCAAGACCTCCTCGTGTGCGGCGATGGCTCTGACCGTGGGCGCCTACGTCTGGCCGGGACAGGCCCACTGGGTGGCGGTCGCGGCGGTGGTGACGGTCACCGCCGTGAACTACGGGGGCGTACAGAAGTCGGCGTGGCTGACGCGGGCGATCGTGGCGCTGGTGCTCGCGGTCCTCGCGGCGGTGGTGGCGGCCTGCCTGGGGTCGTCGGACTCCGGGCACCTGGACGTCGGGCTGTCCGGGGGCGCGGGCGGGCTGCTCCAGGCGGCGGGGCTGCTCTTCTTCGCGTTCGCCGGGTACGCCCGGATCGCCACCCTCGGGGAGGAGGTGCGCGATCCGGCCCGGACGATCCCGCGCGCCGTTCCCCTGGCGCTGGGCATCGCGCTGGCCGTCTATCTCTGTGTCGCGGTGGCGGTCCTCTCTGTTCTGGGTGCGGACGGGCTCGGCCGGGCGTCGGCTCCGCTCGCCGACGCGGTCCGTGCGGCGGGCGCTCCGGCGCTGGTGCCGGTGGTGCGGGCCGGGGCGGCGGTGGCCGCGCTCGGGTCACTGCTGGCGCTGGTCCTCGGGGTCTCGCGCACGGTCCTCGCGATGGCCAGGGACGGTCATCTGCCGGGGCCGCTGGCCGCCGTCCACCCCCGGTTCCAGGTACCGCACCGGGCCGAGGTGGCGGTGGGCGCGGTGGTGGCGGTGCTGGCTGCCACGGCCGATCTGCGCGGGGCCATCGGGTTCTCGTCGTTCGGGGTGCTGGTCTATTACGCGATCGCCAACGCGTCCGCCTGGACGCTCGGTTCGGGCCGCGCCGGACGGCTGCTCACGGTCTGCGGGCTGGCCGGGTGCCTGCTGCTCGCCTTCGCGCTGCCGCTGTCGTCGGTCTTGGCGGGCAGCGCCGTCCTGGTCGTGGGCACGGTCGCGTACGCCGTGCGGCGACGCTGAGCACGGATTCACGGGGCCTCGGCGCCCGGTGCTGCGCGCGGAAGGCCGATCGTCGCCCGACCGCTCACCGCCCCGCCCCACACGCCCACGCCCCGCAGCCGCGCCCCCACGCCACGTACCTGGCGCCGACGCGACCAGCACCGCCGTCCTCAACCGCGCACCCGCGCCCACCCGCGCCTGCGCACATACCCGCGCCCGCGCCTGCCCGCGCGAATCACCCGACACCCATCGCTCATCGGCCATCGGCCGTTGCCGTCGACGGATCACCGGCGGCGGGCCGCCGCTCGCGAACACCCCATCGGCGGACCACCCGTCATGCCGTGGCCCGCGCCCTCATATTCGGCGGGCGCGGCCGATCCGTACGCGGTGGAAACCGGCGGATGAGGCCCCGGACACCTTCTCGTTCTCGGTCATGGCTCCATGGTGGACCACATCGCCGACATCCGTCCGCGAGCCGTCCCAGCCTGTGGATAACTCCCGGCCGCCACGCGACGGACCGGGTGCGGACGGGGTGCGCGGACCGGGTCTGGACTGGCGGCGGACCTGCCGCGGCCTCGCGGTCCCGGCCCGCCCGCCGCCCCCTCGGCTACCGGTAGAACGGCTGGTCGGTCGGCACGATCTGCTTGCCCAGCGGGAGCAGCGAGACCGGGATCAGCTTGAAGTTCGCGATGCCCAGCGGGATGCCGATGATCGTGATGCACAGCAGGAAGCCCGTGACGATGTGGCCGAGCGCCAGCCACCAGCCGGCCAGGATCAGCCAGAGGACATTGCCGATGCACGACGCGGCGCCCGCGTCCGACCGCTCCACCACCGTGTAGCCGAAGGGCCAGAGCGCGTACAGCCCGATCCGGAACGCGGCCAGGCCGAACGGGATGCCGATGATCGTGATGCAGAGCAGGACGCCCGCGAGCACATAGCCCAGGAACATCCAGAAGCCGCACAGGACCAGCCAAATGACGTTCAGGATTGTCTTCACGGGCGGGGACCTGCCATCTGTTCGAGTCGGGCGATGCGCTCCGCCATCGGCGGATGTGTCGAGAACATCTTGGAGACGCCCTGGCCCGGGCGGAAGGGGTTGGCGATCATCATGTGGCTCGCGGTCTCGATCCGCGGCTCCGGCGGCAGCGGCAGTTGCTTGGTGCCCGCGTCCAGCTTGCGCAGGGCGCTCGCCAGGGCCAGCGGGTCGCCGGTCAGCTGGGCCCCGGAGGCGTCCGCCTCGTACTCGCGCGAGCGGCTGATCGCCAGCTGGATCACGGTGGCCGCCAGGGGGCCGAGGATCATGATCAGCAGCATGCCGAAGATGCCAGGGCCGTCGTCGTCGTTGGACCGGCCCACCGGGATCAGCCAGGCGAAATTGACCAGGAACATGATCACGGAGGCGAGCGCTCCGGCGACCGACGAGATCAGGATGTCCCGGTTGTAGACATGGCTGAGCTCATGGCCGATGACTCCGCGCAGCTCCCGCTCGTCGAGGATCTGGAGGATCCCCTCCGTGCAGCACACGGCCGCGTTGCGCGGATTGCGGCCGGTCGCGAACGCGTTCGGCGCCTGGGTCGGTGAGATGTACAGGCGCGGCATGGGCTGGCGCGCGGTCGTCGAGAGCTCGCGGACCATCCGGTAGAGAGCCGGGGCCTCGAACTCGCTGACGGGCCTGGCGCGCATCGCGCGCAGCGCCAGCTTGTCGCTGTTCCAGTACGCGTACGCATTGGTGCCCAGTGCCACGAGCAGCGCGACGATCAGGCCCATGCGCCCGAAGAAGCTGCCGATGACGATGATGAGCGCGGACAGTCCTCCGAGAAGGACAGCGGTCCTCAACCCGTTGTGCCGGCGGTGCACGGTACGCCCTCCAAATGGTGCGGCAGGGGAACCCTTTGCCTGGTGGTCCTTCCACTTTCCAGTGGACGCTCCCGTACTGGTCAACGCCAGACGAGGACCGCTGGTTCCCTTGTGCGCGCCGGAGGGCGGCTACTCCGTACGGGTGGGTCAGCGCGGGGCGGGCAGTCCCGCGAGCTCCAGCGCCTTGGGGTCGGGCTCCAGCTCGCTGGTGCAGTGCCCGCAGCGGGTCGCGATGCCCGGGATCTGGGTGTAGCAGCGGGGGCAGTCGCGCAGGGCGGCCTTGATGTCGACGGGCTTGTCCCGGTCCAGGCGCGCCTGGACCTTCATCATGGGGACGACGACGAGGAAGTAGAGCACCGCCGCCGTGATCAGGAACGCGATGGCCGCGCTGATGAACTTCCCGTACGGGAACTCCACGCCCTCGGCCTTGAAGGTCGCCGTGGTGAAGTCGCCGGTGGACCGGGTGGCCATGCCGATCAGCGGGGTGATGAAGGCGGTGCTGAAGCCGGTGACCACCGCCGTGAAAGCCGATCCGACGGCCAGACCGACGGCCATCGTCACTATGTTCCCGCGAAGGATGAAGTCCTTGAACCCGCTCAGCACTGCTGTCGCTCCTCGTCGTTTCCGGCTGCCCGATGCAACGTTTTTCCGTCCGGGCACGCGTGCGTCCCCGGACGTGCGTACGACAGTGCCTTGTCCGGGCGTCCGAGTTCAAACCCGCTGCCCGGATCCGGGTGGCCCGGTTGGGCCGAACGGGCCGCTCAGCGCCTCCGGCCGCCCCGGAACGGGGGGCCTGGCGGCTCAGAACAGGCTGATGGAAGCGAAGTGCAGGGCGATCTGGGGCATCACCGAGAGCGCGATGCCCGCGAGGGCGGTGAGCGCGATGGCGAGCGCGAGCGGAAGCGGGACGGCGAGGCGCGCCGGGCGCGCCGTGAGCACGCCCGCGGCGCCGGCCACCGGATCCGCCTGCGCTCCCCCGCCCTCTGCGACCCTGGCCGCGGCCAGGGCGGGCTCCGGCTCGGCCTCCGCGGCCTCGGGGGCGCGGAAGAGCACCGCGGTCCACCGCAGGTAGTAGTACAGGGCGATCACGACGTTGAACGCCATGACGACCGCCAGCCAGCCCAGGCCCGCGTCCACCGTCGCCGAGAACACCGTCACCTTGGCGAACAGGCCGATGATGCCCGGCGGCAGACCGGCCAGGCAGAGCAGGAAGAAGCCGAGGGACAGGGCGACCAGGGGCCGTTCCGCGTACAGGCCGCGGTAGTCGGCGATGCGGTTCAGCGGACGCGAGCGGGCGACCAGCGAGGCCACCGCGAAGGCACCGAGGTTCACCACCGCGTACATCAGGGCGTACGCGACGGTGGCTCCGACCTGGGCGTCGCTGGAGTAGGCCGCCGCCGCGACCGGTGTCAGCAGATAGCCGGCCTGGCCGACCGAGGACCACGCGAGCAGCCGGACCGCGCTGTACGCGCGCGTGGCCGACTGGCGCAGCGCCGCCACGTTGCCGACGGTCATCGTCAGTGCGGCGACGACCGCGATCGCGGGGCCCCACACGTCCGCGTACGCCGGGAAGGCGATGACCGCGACCAGGATCAGGCCGGAGAAGCCGACGGCCTTGCCGACGACCGAGAGGTAGGCGGCGACCGGCAGGGGCGCGCCCACATAGGTGTCGGGGACCCAGAAGTGGAACGGGACGGCGGCCGTCTTGAAGGCGAAGCCCACCAGGGTGAGCGCCACGCCCGTCTGAGCGAGGGTGTCCAGCTGGTAGGGCACGTCCGCGAGGCGGTTGGCGATCTCGGTGAGGTGCAGGGTGCCGGTCGCCGCGTAGACGAAGCTGACGCCGAGCAGCATGACGGCGGTGGCGGTCACCGACGACAGGAAGAACTTGAGGGCCGCCTCCGAGGAGAGCCGGTTGCCCTGCTTCAGGCCGACGAGCGCGAACGCGGGCAGCGAGGCGACCTCCAGGGCGACCACCAGGGTCGCGAGGTCCCGGGAGGCGGGCAGCAGGGCGGCGCCCGCCGCCGAGGAGAGCAGCAGGAACCAGAACTCGCCCGCGGGCAGCTTCTCCTCGGTCTCCGTCATGGAGAGCAGCGCCGCCAGCAGGGCGCCGCCGAGCACCAGGAGCTGGATGACCAGCGTGAACCGGTCGACGGTGTAACTGCACGCCTCGGGGTTGGTGGTGAGGCAGAAGGTGGAGCGCGCCGACTTGTGCAGCGGGGCCAGGCAGGCCAGCGCGGCGGCGAGCCCGGCGACCGAGAGCCAGCCGAGCAGCGGCTTGTGGCGCCGCGGCAGGAACAGGTCGGCGACCAGCACGATCAGCGCGACCGACGCGGTGATCACCGGCGGGGCGATCGCGAGCCAGTCGACGGACTGGACGACGCTTGCCGCGCCGGAGACGGATGCGGCGCTTGCGGCGGCCACGGTCACGACTTGCCTCCTGCGAGGAGCTGGTGGACGGCCGGATCGGTGAGGCCGAGGAGGACCGCGGGCCACAGGCCGGCGAGGACGGTGAGGGCGACGAGCGGGCTCCAGGACGCCACTTCGTACCCCTGGACGTCGGCGAGCCGCGGCTCGTCGGCCCGGTCGGCGGTCGCGCCCATGCAGACGCGGCGCACGACCACCAGCAGGTACGCGGCGGTGAGCAGAGTGCCGAGGGCCGCGATGGCCACGAAGGTGAGGAAGGCGGGGCGGCTCAGGCCGTCGGCGGGGTCGAAGGCGCCGAACATCGAGAGCATCTCGCCCCAGAACCCGGCGAGGCCGGGCAGGCCGAGCGAGGCGACGGCCGCGAAGGCGAGCAGGCCGCCCAGGCGCGGGGCGCGGCCGTAGAGCGCGGCGCCGGTGGCCCCGGCGAGGGTGTCCAGATCCGCCGTGCCGTACCGGTCCTTCAGGGCGCCGACCAGGAAGAACAGCAGGCCGGTGATGAGGCCGTGGGCGATGTTGGCGAAGAGCGCGCCGTTGACGCCGGTGGGGGTCATGCTCGCGATGCCGAGGAGCACGAAGCCCATGTGGCCCACGGAGGAGTAGGCGATGAGGCGCTTGAGGTCGCCCTTGTTGCCCCGCTTGGCGAGGGCCAGGCAGGCCAGCGAACCGTAGATGATCCCGGCGACGGCGAAGGCGGCCAGATACGGGGCGAACCGGTGCATTCCATCCGGCGCGATCGGCAGGACGATCCGGACGAATCCGTACGTACCCATCTTCAGCAGGACGCCGGCCAGCAGCACCGAGCCGACCGTCGGCGCGGCGGTGTGCGCGTCCGGCAGCCAGCTGTGCAGGGGCCACATCGGGGTCTTCACCGCGAGCCCGAGCCCGATCGCCAAAACGGCGATGACCTGCACGGACGTGGTCATGCCCCGGCCGTTGTCAGTGGCGAGTGCCACCATGTCGAAGGTGCCGGTCTTCAGCCCGATCAGCAGCAGGCCGAGCAGCATCACGACCGAGCCGAGCAGGGTGTAGAGGATGAACTTCCAGGCGGCGGCCTGCCTTTGGCCACCGCCCCAGCGGGCGATGAGGAAGTACATCGGGATGAGGACCATCTCGAACGCGAGGAAGAACAGCAGCAGATCGAGGACGGCGAAGGTGGCGAGGGTGCCGGACTCCAGGACGAGCAGCAGCGTGACGAACGCCTTCGGGGACGGCCCCGCGGGCATCTTGAAGTAGCTGTACAGCGCGCAGAGGAAGGTCAGCAGCGCGGTCAGGACCAGAAGGGGGAGGGAAATGCCGTCGATGCCGAGGTGGATGCGCACATTGAGCGTGGGGATCCACTTGATGTCCGTCGTGGCCTGCATCTTCGACGCGTGGTCGCGGTCGAAGCCGAGCGCCAGGACGACGGCCGCGAGCAGGATCGCGCCGGTGACCGTCACGCCGTGGCGGAGCACGGCCTGCTCGGGCGACTTCCCCTTCAGCCCGGGCGGGGCGGGCAGGAGGGCCGCCACCGCGCCCAGGAGCGGGCCGACGACGACGAACGCGAGAAGGAACTGCATCACGGACGCGCTGATATCAATCACGGCTCACGATCCGGCGTTGACGTTGGCGAGGACGACGGCGACGAGCGCCAGGACGGCGGAGCCGGCGAGCAGCGCGCTGAGGTAGGTCTGCACATTGCCGGTCTGGGCCTTGCGGACGGCCGTGCCCAGCCAGCGCGGGACGGCGCCCGCGGCCTGTACGTACGTCTCCACGACCTCGCGGTCCAGGAAGCGGACCAGGGAGGCGGCGGCGAGCACGGGGCGGACGAACAGCTTCCGGTAGACCGCGTCCAGGTGGAAGCCGGTCGCCGCGTGGCGGTGCAGCGGCCCGAGCAGCAGCCGGCCCGGGTCGGCCGGGTCCTGGGCGGAGGCGATGTCGCCGTAGGCCGGGGTGTGGCTGGCGATGGCCTCTTCCTCGACCGCCCCTCCGTCCGCCTCCGGGTGGGCGGCGACCGCGCCGATCGGGGTGCGGGCGGCCAGGGCGCTGGTGTGCCGCCAGGTGGCGTACGTGACGAGTCCGCCGACCAGGGCGACACCGGTCGAGAGCACCGAGGTCGTCAGGGCCGGGGTCAGCGCGTGGCCGTCGAACCAGTCGTCGAGGTAGCCGGTGGTCAGCCCGAAGCCGATCGAGGGGATCGCGAGCACCCAGAGCACCGCGTTCATCGCCACCGGCTGGCGGCCGTGGTCGGGGGCGGGCGCGCCCTTGCCGTGGAAGGCCATCAGCCACAGCCGCATGGCGTACGCGGCGGTGAGCAGGGCGGTCAGCAGCCCGGCGATCAGGACGATCCAGCCGGAGCCCTCCGGGGCGACCGCGCTGTCACCGACGGCGGTGTGCTCGGCCGCCGACAGGACGGCCTCCTTGGAGAAGAAACCGGCGAAGGGAGGGATCGCGGAGAGCGCGAGCAGGGCGACGGTCATCGTCCAGTACGCGTCGGGGATGCGCTTGGCCAGGCCGTCCATGCGCGACATGGCCGACAGGGAGTTGGTGCCGGCGGCGTGGATGATCACGCCCGCCGCGAGGAAGAGCAGCGCCTTGAAGGCGCCGTGCGACAGGAGGTGGAAGACGGCGGCGCCGCGGTCCCCGACGGCCAGGGCGCCGGTCATATAGCCGAGCTGGCCGATGGTCGAGTAGGCGAGGACGCGCTTGATGTCGTCCTGCGCGAGGGCGGCGAGCGCCGAGCCGACCATCGTGACGGCGGCCATCACGGCGAGCACGGTCAGGGCGGCGGCCGACGCCGCGAAGACGGGAAGGAGGCGGGCCACGAAGTAGACACCGGCGGCGACCATCGTGGCCGCGTGGATCAGCGCGGAGACGGGGGTCGGGCCCGCCATCGCGTCGGGCAGCCAGGTGTGCAGCGGGAACTGCGCCGACTTGCCCGCCACACCGGCCAGGAGCAGCAGGGCGATCAGCGTCGGGTGGTCGATCCCGCCGGTCAGCGCGGCCTGGACGACCCCGGTGATCCGGAACGTACCGGCGTCGGTGGCCAGGGCGAACAGACCGATCAGGAAGGGGACGTCACCGAGCTTGGTGACCAGGAACGCCTTCAGGGAGGCGGCCCGCGCCTCGGGGGTCTCCCAGTAGTGGCCGACCAGGAAGTACGAGCAGATGCCCATGATCTCCCAGCCGACCAGCAGCACCATCAGGTCGCCGGAGTAGACGACGAGCAGCATCGCGGAGGTGAAGAGGGAGACGAGAGCGGCGTACGAGGGGTAGCGCGGGTCGTCGCGCAGGTACCCGGTCGAATACAGCTGCACACAGGTCGCCACCAGGCCGACCAGCACGGCGACCAGCACGGCGAAGCCGTCGAGGTGCAGGGCCAGGTCGATCGGGACGGAGCCGGTCGGGGTGAGCCGGGTCGAGGCGTCGATCGACTTGCCGCCGCCCTGGTCCGCGGCGACGGCGACGGCCAGCGCGAAGGCGGCCAGCGTCGGCAGGACGGCCAGGGGCCGGACGAACCCGGGGGCGGTGCGGCCGAGCAGCAGTCCGGCGACCGCGCCGAGGAACGGCAGGAGGGGGACGAGTACGGCGAGGGTCGTGGTGGTCACGCGGCGGCCTCAGCCTTCTGTGCCTCAGCGGAGGGGTCGTCGGGGCCGGAGCCCTCGGCGGTGTCGCGGAGCCGGTCGATGTCCGAGGTGCCCCGGTTGCGGTACACCGCCAGGACGATCGCCAGGCCGATGCCGATCTCGGCGGCGGCGATGGCGATGGTGAACAGGGTGAGCGCCTGTCCGGCGTGCACGGTGTCGCGCAGCCAGACGTCGAAGGCGACCAGGTTGAGGTTGACGGCGTTGAGCATCAGCTCGACGGACATCAGGACCAGGATCGCGTTGCGGCGGGCGAGCACTCCGTACACGCCGGTGCAGAAGAGCAGGACGGCGAGACCGGCCGGATAGATCAGGTGCATCAGCGCTGCTCCTTGTCTCGCGGGGCGTCTCGCAGGTCGTCTCGGGGGGCGTCGCCGGGGGCGCTGCCGACGGCGCCGCCGGGTTCGCCGCTCTTGCGGGACATGACGATCGCGCCGACCAGGGCGGCGAGAAGGAGGACGGAGAGCGCTTCGAACGGCAGCACCCAGTGGCGGAACAGGATCGAGCCGGTGACCTTGGTGGAGCCTTGGCCGGGGCCGTCCAGGTTGATCCACGTCGTACGGAAGGCGTCCAGGACGACCCAGAGGAGGGCGCCCGCGGCGGCCAGGGCGACGACGAGGGCGGCCCATCTGTTGCCCGAGTCGGCGTCCGGGGAACGGCCGATCGGGGCCTTGGTGAGCATCAGACCGAAGAGGAGGAGGACCACGACGGAACCGACGTAGATCAGTACCTGCACCCAGGCGATGAACTCGGCGGTGAGCAGGAGGTACTCGACGGCGATCCCGCCGAGCGCCACGACCAGCCAGAGGGCGGCGTGCACCAGCTGCTTGGTCGTGACCGTGAGGACGGCCGCGCCGAAGGTGACGGCGCCGACGAGGAGGAACGCGATCTCGACGCCGGTCGGGGAGAGGAAGCCGTGGTGGACCGGGTGGTGACCGGCGGCCTGGGCTGCCTGGGCGGCTTGGGCTGCCTGGGCGAGGAGGTGTGTCATGCCGGGCCCTCCTCGGCCTCGTCGGTGGCGGCGGCCGGTTCGGCGGCCCGTGCCGCCTCGGCGGCGGCGAGCTTCTCGGCGGCCTTGCGGGCCGAGACGATCTCCTTGGGCTCCTCGGCGCCGGGGTCCAGGGCGGGCGGGGCCGGGACGGTCCACATCCAGTCGCGGAGCTTGTCGCGCTCGTGGGTGAGTTCGTGGATGTCCGTCTCCGCGTACTCGAACTCGGGCGACCAGAACAGCGCGTCGAAAGGACACACCTCGATGCAGATACCGCAGTACATGCAGAGGGAGAAGTCGATGGCGAAGCGGTCGAGGACGTTGCGGCTGCGCTCGCGGCCACCGGGGGCGGCGGCCGGGATCGTCTCCTTGTGGGAGTCGATGTAGATGCACCAGTCGGGGCACTCACGGGCGCAGAGCATGCAGACCGTGCAGTTCTCCTCGAACAGGCCGATCACGCCCCGGCTGCGGGGCGGGAGTTCGGGCTGGGCGTCGGGGTACTGCGCGGTGACCGTCTTCTTGGTCATCGTCCGCAGGGTGACGGCCAGGCCCTTGGCGAGGCCGGAGCCCGGGAAGCGGGACCGGGTGGACGGGAGGTTTGCAGCCATCAGCTGATCGCCACCTTCACGATGCCGGTGAGCGCGATCTGCGCGAGAGCGAGCGGGATGAGCGTGGTCCAGGCGAGCTTCTGCAGCTGGTCCTCGCGCAGCCGCGGATAGCTGACGCGCAGCCAGATGACGACGAAGGCGAGGAGAGCGGTCTTGAGGAGCGTCCACACCCAGCCGAGTCCGTCGGCGCCGAAGGGGCCGTGCCAGCCGCCCAGGAACAGGACGGTGGTGAGGCCGCACAGGACGACGATTCCGGCGTACTCGGCGAGGAGGAAGAGGGCGAAGCGCAGACCCGTGTACTCGGTGTACGCGCCGAAGATGATCTCCGAGTCGGCGACCGGCATGTCGAAGGGCGGGCGCTGGAGTTCGGCGAGCCCGGCGATGAAGAAGACCAGGGCGCCGACGATCTGCCAGGGCAGCCACCACCACTCGAAGGCGTTGAGGATGCCGGGGAGGGAGACGGTGCCGGCCGCCATCGCGACGGAGGCGGCGGCGAGCAGCATCGGCAGCTCGTACGCGAGGAGCTGGGCGGCGGTGCGGAGTCCGCCGAGGAGGGAGAACTTGTTGGCCGAGGCCCAGCCCGCCATCAGCGAGCCGAGTACACCGACGCCCATGACGGCGAGGACGAAGAAGATGCCCGCGTCCACGACCTGGCCGACCGCCCCCTCGCTCGGGCCGACCGGGATGGCGACCAGGACGAGGAGGTAGGGCAGGAGGGCGACGGCGGGGGCGAGCTGGAAGACGCGGCGGTCGGCGTCGGCCGGGACCACGTCCTCCTTCTGCGCGAACTTCACGCCGTCGGCGACGAGCTGGGCCCAGCCGTGGAAGCCGCCGGCGTACATCGGGCCGAGGCGGCCCTGCATGTGGGCCATCACCTTGTGCTCGGTCTGCCCGATGACCAGGGGCAGCACGAGGAACACGGCGAAGACGACGAGGAGCCGGAGGGCGACGTCGAGTGCGTCGTTCACGCGGGATCGCCTCCGGCGGGGGTGTCGGATTCGGGGTCGGGTTCGGGTCTGGCTTCGGCTGCGGGGTGGACGCGGGTGCTGGCGCCGGGGCCGCGGTCGCGGTCGCCGGTGGCGTTGCCGGTGCCACGGTCGCCGGTGGCGGGCCTGGTCTCGGGCTCGGCCGTCCCCGTCCCCGTCCCCGTCCCCGTCCCCGACTCCGGCTCCGGCTCCGGCTCCGGCTCCGGGGCGGCATCGACCCCGGGCTCCGGAGTGGGTGCGGAGTCGGCCGCCCTCGACTCCGGGGTGGGCTCGGGCTGGGCTGTGGGCGCCGGTTCCGTACGGGCGGGTGCGGCCGGGGTGTCCGGGGTGTCGTCGAACGCCGGGCGCGGGTTGTTCCAGGGCGCGTCCGTGCTGCGGGTGCGCGGTGGGGCCGCGTTCTCGGGCCGGGCGACCGAGGAGGCGGAGCCGGACTCCTCGGCGGGGGCCGCCGCCTGGGACGCGGAGCCGTCCGCCGCACTGCGAGAACGGCGGGCCGGGCGGGCCGGGGTGTCCGCTGTGGGCTCACCCGTTGCCGGGGCCGACGTCTGGGATGCCGAGCCGTCCGACGCACTGCGACTGCGGCGCGCGGGACGGGCCGGGGTCTCGGGCGCGGCCGTGCCTTCCGTCGCCGGAGCGCCGGGACCGGTGGCCGGTTCAGTGGCCGGTTCAATGGCTGGGGCCGCCGCTTGGGAGGCCGAGCCGTCCGACGCGCTGCGAGTGCGGCGGACGGGGCGGGCCGGGGTGTCCGTTGCGGGCTCGCCCGTTGCCGGGGCCGCCGCCTGGGATGCCGAGCCGTCCGAGACGCTGCGGGTGCGGCGCGGGGGGCGGGTCGGGGTCTCGGGGGCGGTGGTGCCGCCCTCCGGCGCGGGCTGGGAGGCCGAGCCGGCGGCCACCGTACGGGTGCGGCGTACCGGGCGGTCGCCCGCCGCCCGGGGGGTGCGGGCGGGGGCCGGGGGGAGCTGGCCCTTCAGGGGGCCCCAGTCGTTGGGGTCCGGGACGCCCGGCGGGAGCATCTGGCGGCGCTTGGGCCCGCCGTGCTCCGACTCGCCCGGCTCCTTCGCGCCCGGCCACGCCTTGGCGACCCGTGCCGCGAGGACGAAGTCCTTGCGCAGCGGGTGGCCCTCGAAGCCCTCGGGGAGGAGGAGGGGAACCAGATGGGGGTGGCCCTCGAACGTGACGCCGAACATCTCGTGCGTCTCGCGCTCGTGCCAGGCGGCGCCCGCGTACACGTGCACGGCCGAGGGCAGGACGGGCGCGGTGTGCGGCACGGTCGTACGGACCAGGAGGCGGCGGACGCGGCGGTCCGCCAGGGAGACGACGTGCGCGCAGACGCGGAAGCCCGTGCCCGGCTCGTCGACCGCGCTCAGCCAGTCGAAGTAGGTGCAGCCCAGCGTGGTGCGGGCGGTCTCCAGCGCGGCGATCCAGGAGTCGGCGGGGACGTCGACAGTGAGGAGGCCGTACGCCTCCTCGGCGGTGGCCTCCTCGCCGAAGATCTCCGCGACGGCGTCGGGCAGACGGTCGTACGAGGTCACTGCGCGGCCCCCGGGGTCGGCGTGTCGTCGGCGGGGACGTCGGCGTCGGCCGCTGAGGTTCCGCCGGCGCCCCCCGGCGCCGCCGGAGCGGCTGCCGCCGGTGCCGGAGCAGGAGCCGGAGCGGAGGCCGATGTCACTGCCTCCGGATCCGCCGCCACCGGCGCCTTCACCAGCCCGCTCGTCAGCTGGGCCGTCGTCGGGCGGGTGCTGTAGCGCTCCTCCAGCGACTCGCGGGCGATCTTCTCCTGGAGCTTGAGGATGCCCTGGAGCAGCGCTTCGGGGCGGGGCGGGCAGCCGGGGACGTAGACGTCGACCGGGATGATCTGGTCGACGCCCTTGGTCACCGAGTACGAGTCCCAGTACGGGCCGCCGCAGTTGGAGCAGGCGCCGAAGGAGATGACGTACTTCGGCTCGGGCATCTGCTCGTACAGCCGCTTCACGGCCGGGGCCATCTTGTCCGTCACCGTGCCGGAGACGATCATGAGGTCGGCCTGGCGCGGACCGGGCGCGAAGGGGATCACGCCGAGCCGGATGAAGTCGTGGCGGGCCATCGAGGCCGCGATGAATTCGATGGCGCAGCAGGCGAGTCCGAAGTTGAACACCCAGAGGCTGTAGCGGCGGCCCCAGTTGAGGACCACCTTCATCGGCTCGGGCGCCAGGCGCGAGAGCACGCCCAGGCGCTGGCCCTGCACGGCGGGAGCCCCCGCGGGCGCCGGTGCGCCGTTTTCGGCCACCTTCGGCGTGGGCAGGAACTGGGGGTCCGGAGTCGTCACGTCCATTCGAGGACGCCCTTCTTCCATGCGTAGAGCAGTCCCACGGCCAGGAAGCCGAGGAAGATGAACATCTCGACCAGGGTGGCCGCGCCGAATCCGGGGGCGGCGAAGACGGTCGCCCACGGGAAGAGGAAGATCGAGTCGACGGCGAAGATCACGTACAGGAAGGCGTAGACGTAGTAGCGCACCTGGGTGTGCGCCCAGCCCTCGCCGACGGGGTCCACGCCGCATTCGTACGTGAGCAGCTTCTCCGGTGTCGGGACCACGGGCCGCAGCAGGCGCCCGGCCCCGAAGGCCACCGCGACGAACAGCACGCCGACGACGGCGAGCAGTCCGACGACCGAATAGCTGTGGAAGTAGTCCGCCGACAGCTGGCGTACGGTCGGTTCCGGCACGTCCGCCCCTCGCTCCCTGACCTCGTTGCAGTGTGTTCGACGATCTGTACGCACGGGAGTCTAGGCCCTGATAAGGGGACCGTAAGCAGGTGTCTCACGCAGGTTGCACACCTGGCGTCCGCGCGGCCGTGTCCCGAAGTCGCCCCGCCGGGCGTCCCCACGGGCCTCGCGCTCCCCTCCCGGCACATGTCCGGAAACGGCCCGCGGCCCCGGCCGACGGGGCCCGCGGCAGACGTCCGGTGACCCCGTGGTGGGGTTTTCCCCCGGGCGAACCGGCGTAGTCACCCCATGGCGTCCGCCCGCCCGGCCCGGCAGGCTTGCCCTCATGACCAGCACTTTCCGCGACGAGCAGCCGACCGGCGGGCGCCCGGGCCGACGACCGGCCCGGCGGCCCGACCTGCCGAACGACGACGACCGACTGCCCCCGGTGCGGTTCGCGTACGACCGGCGGACCTGGCAGGAGGTCGCTCACCTCCTCACCAACCTCCCGATGGCGCTCATCGGCTTCGTCTACGTGGCCGTTCTCGTCTTCACCGGAGCCGGCCTCTCCGTCACGGTGATCGGCCTGCCGCTGCTCGCGGTCGGGCTGCTCGGCGCCCGTCAGCTCGGCAAGCTGGAGCGGGCCCGCGCCCGCGCGCTGCTGGGCGTACGGGTCGAGGAGCCCACGCCGATCCCGGTCCGGGCGCTGCGGCCGGGCGGGCCCGGCGGCAGGGGCGGGGCCACGCGCTGGCTGTGGACGAGCCTGAAGGACCCGGTCGGCTGGCGGAACGTGCTGTACGAGTTCATCCGGCTGCCCTGGGGCGTCTTCACCTTCGCGATCACGCTGATCAGCCTCTTCGTGGCGTGGCCGGTGCTCGGCTTCCTCGCCAGGCTGCTCACCAACGCCGACCGGGCGATGGTGCGCGGGCTCCTCTCGCCCTCCGACGACCTGGAGCGGCGGATCGCCGAACTGGAGTCGGACCGGGGCGTGGTGGTGGACACGGCGGCGGCCGACCTGCGCCGCATCGAGCGGGATCTGCACGACGGGGCGCAGGCGCGGCTGGTCGCCCTCGCCATGGGGCTCGGCCTCGCCAAGGAGAAGCTCCTGGAGGACCCGGACGCGGCGGCGGCGATGGTCGACGAGGCGCACGGCGAGGTGAAGCTGGCCCTCCAGGAGCTGCGCGACCTGGCCCGGGGCATCCACCCCGCCGTCCTGACCGACCGCGGCCTGGACGCCGCACTCTCCTCCGTCGCCTCCCGCTGCACCGTGCCGGTCCGGGTCACCGTGGACGTACGGGAACGGCCCGCGGCGGCCATCGAGGGCATCGCCTACTTCACGGTCTCCGAGCTGCTCCAGAACATCAGCAAGCACAGCGGCGCGCGGACCGCCTCGGTGGAGGTGTGGCGGGCGGGCGACCGGCTGCTCATCCAGGTCGAGGACGACGGCCGCGGCGGGGCGAGCCTCGACGGCGGCTCCGGGCTGGCGGGCCTGGCCGAGCGGCTGGGCGCGGTGGACGGGCTCTTCGTCCTGGACTCGCCGCCCGACGGGCCCACCGTCGTCACGGCGGAGCTGCCGTGGCGGGCGCGGGGCCCGAAGGAATAGCCCGGCGCGCACCCTCCACCCCCCGCTCGCGCGCCCCGCGCGCACGCCGGGGTAGGGAAAACCCCCGCCCAAGACGGTGACCGGCTCCATGGTCGGCAGCACCCGGGCACAGCAGGCTTATACGTACGACAGCGCGACCACGCGCGCGTACCGGCGGAGATGACGGAACGGACGGACCGATGATCATGGACATGGATTACGGGCGGCGGCCTGCTCGGCGGCACTTCCTTCCGCCGGCGCTGCGCGCGCCGCTGGAGGCCCGGACCTTCCGTGAGTTCGGCTATCTGCTGCTCAGCCTGCCGATCAGCATCATCATGTTCACCTGGTCGGTCGTGATGGTGTCGCTGGGCGCCGGACTGCTGATCACCTTCCTCGGCATCCCGGTGCTGGCGGCCGGGCTCGCGGGCTGCCGGGCGCTCGGCGCGATGGAGCGCGTGCGGGCGCGCGCGCTGCTCAACCTCGACGTGCCCGCGCCGCAGCCGGTACGGGCCAAGAGCCCGATGGGGTGGGTCGGGGGCGTGCTGAAGAGCGGCGTCTCCTGGCGCCACCTGCTGTACTCGCTCTTCCACTTCCCCTGGGCGGTCTTCGCCTTCTGCGTCTCGCTGGTCCTGTGGGTGAACGGGTGGGCGCTGCTGACCTATCCGCTGTGGCAGTGGGTCTTCCCCACGTACACCGATCAGGAAGGCATCCAGCTGTACGGGGACGACGCGCACCGGTTCTACCTCGACTCGCCGTTCGAGATCACGGTGACCGCCCTGGTCGGGCTGATCATCACGCTCGGCACGCCGTGGATCATCCGGGGCCTGGCCCACGTCGACCGGGGGCTGGTCGTGGGGCTGCTCGGGCCGTCGCGGCTGGAGGAGCGGGTCTCGGAGCTGGAGTCGGACCGGGGCGTCGTGGTGGACACCTCCGCCGCCGACCTGCGGCGCATCGAGCGGGATCTGCACGACGGGGCGCAGGCGCGGCTGGTCGCCCTCGCCATGGATCTGGGGCTGGCCAAGGAGAAGCTGACCGAGGACCCGGGGGCGGCGGCGCGGATGGTGGACGAGGCGCACGGCGAGGTGAAGGTCGCGCTCCAGGAGCTGCGCGACCTGGCCCGGGGCATCCACCCGGCCGTCCTGACCGACCGCGGCCTGGACGCCGCGCTCTCCTCCGTCGCCTCCCGCTGCACCGTGCCCGTGCAGGTCGAGGTGGACCTGCCGGGGCGGCCGGTGCCCGCGATCGAGGGCATCGCGTACTTCACGGTCTCCGAGCTGCTCCAGAACGTGAGCAAGCACAGCGGGGCGAACCGGGCCGGGGTCGACGTGTGGCGCGCGCAGGACCGGCTGATGCTCCAGGTCACCGACAACGGCCGGGGCGGCGCCTCGGCCGCCGACGGCTCGGGCCTCGCGGGGCTCGCCGAGCGGCTGGACGCGGTGGACGGCATCCTCGTCGTGGACTCGCCCCGCGGCGGCCCGACGACGATCACGGCGGAACTGCCGTGGCGCGCGTGAACGGACACGACCCGCAGGCGGGCGACCGGACAGCCCGGCAGCGTGACCGGGCCTGATCCGGCGACCACCGGCGGGCAGCGCGAACGCGCGATCCGCGGGCGGGCGGCCCTGCCCAGCAGGCGGCGCGCACGACCGGCCGGGCCGGCCGCCGTCGACCGGCATCGCCCGCCGTCGACCGCCGTCGACCGGCGTCGACCGGCGTGAGCGGGCTCGTGGCCCGCTCCTCGGCCTTGTGACCCGCTGACTTCCCGGGGCGCCGCGCCCCCGCGCTCCCCCGCTCCACCGCTCCCCAGGGCTGGATTTCGCGCGACACGGTCCGGATCCTGGGATGCTGGGTGTGCACAGCCGTCGGGTGTGCACAACCGAGCAATACCGAGCCGGGGGGCTGCAGATCGTGGAGGACAGGGTGCGGGTCGTCATCGCCGAGGATTCAGTGCTGCTTCGGGAGGGCCTGACCCGGCTGCTGACCGACCGGGGCCACGATGTGGTCGCCGGGGTCGGCGACGGAGACGCGCTGGTCAAGACCGTGGGCGAGCTCGCCGACCAGGGCGAGCTGCCGGACGTGGTGGTCGCGGACGTACGGATGCCGCCGACCCACACCGACGAGGGCGTCCGGGCGGCGGTGCTGCTGCGGAAGCTGTACCCGGGGATCGGCGTGCTCGTGCTGTCGCAGTACGTGGAGGAGCAGTACGCCACCGAACTGCTGGCCGGTTCCAGCCGGGGCGTGGGCTATCTGCTCAAGGACCGCGTGGCCGAGGTACGGGAGTTCGTGGACGCCGTCGTCCGGGTCGCCCGGGGCGGGACCGCGCTGGACCCCGAGGTGGTGGCGCAGCTGCTCGGCCGCAGCCGCAAGCAGGACGTGCTGGCCGGGCTCACTCCGCGCGAGCGCGAGGTCCTCGGTCTGATGGCGGAGGGCCGGACCAACTCCGCGGTCGCGAAACAGCTGGTCGTGAGCGATGGCGCGGTGGAGAAGCATGTAAGCAACATCTTCTTGAAGCTCGGGCTCTCCCCGAGCGAGGGGGACCACCGGCGGGTACTCGCGGTCCTCACCTACCTCAATTCCTGACGACCTGACACCCTGTCAGACGAGCCCCCGCGCGAGCGGGGGCCCAAGACCAAAGCCTGAGCGAGGAGCGTTTCAGAAGAAGGAGCCGGGGGGCGACTGAAATATGACAAACCGGGGCATTGGACCATCCCAAAAGGGCGTCCAGGATGCGATCCATCCAGGGAAGGCGACCCTTACCGAAGTAGGGTGGACTTTGGAGCGACCGGGTCTCCGGACGCGCCTGAGCAGCCCGTCCAAGGGAGGTCCATTTCAGTGACCAGCCAGGTCAGTACGTCTGCGGGGCAGGCCGACGGGGCCGATGGGGCCGTCGTCGGCGAACAGCGCAAGCCCGCCGGTCAGAAGGAAGTCAAGCGTCTGGATCGGGTGATCATCCGTTTCGCGGGTGATTCGGGGGACGGGATGCAGTTGACGGGGGACCGGTTCACCTCGGAGACCGCGTCGTTCGGGAACGACCTGTCGACCCTGCCGAACTTCCCCGCCGAGATCCGTGCCCCGGCCGGGACCCTGCCCGGTGTCTCCAGCTTCCAGCTCCACTTCGCCGACCACGACATCCTCACCCCGGGCGACGCCCCCGATGTCCTGGTCGCGATGAACCCCGCCGCTTTGAAGGCCAATCTGGCGGACGTGCCGCGCGGCGCGGACATCATCGTGAACACCGACGAGTTCACCAAACGTCCCATGGCCAAGGTCGGCTATGCCACGAGCCCGCTGGAGGACGGCACCCTGGACGCCTACCGCGTCCACCCCGTGCCCCTGACCACGCTGACGGTGGAGGCGCTCAAGCCGTTCGAGCTGACCCGCAAGGAAGCCGAACGCTCCAAGAACATGTTCGCGCTGGGCCTGCTGTCGTGGATGTATCACCGTCCCACCGAGGCGACCGAGGCGTTCCTGCGCCGCAAGTTCGCCGCGAAGCCGCAGATCGCCGAGGCGAACGTGACGGCGTTCCGGGCGGGCTGGAACTTCGGGGAGACCACCGAGGACTTCGCCGTCTCCTACGAGGTCGCGCCCGCCACCCACGCGTTCGCGCCCGGCACCTACCGCAACATCTCCGGGAACCTCGCCCTGGCCTACGGCCTGATCACCGCCGCCCGCCAGGCCGACCTCCCCCTCTACCTCGGCTCCTACCCCATCACTCCCGCCTCCGACATCCTCCACGAACTCTCCCGGCACAAGAACTTCGGCGTGCGCACCTTCCAGGCCGAGGACGAGATCGCCGGCATCGGCGCGGCCCTGGGGGCCGCCTTCGGCGGGGCGCTGGGGGTGACCACCACCTCCGGGCCCGGCGTCGCCCTCAAGTCGGAGACGATCGGCCTTGCCGTGTCCCTGGAACTGCCGCTGCTGATCGTGGACATCCAGCGCGGCGGCCCCTCCACCGGCCTGCCCACCAAAACCGAGCAGGCCGACCTCCTGCAGGCCATGTACGGCCGCAACGGCGAGGCGCCCGTGCCCGTCGTCGCCGCCCGGACCGCCGCCGACTGCTTCGACGCGGCGATCGAGGCCGCCCGCATCGCCCTGGCCTACCGCACACCCGTCTTCCTGCTCTCCGACGGCTACCTCGCCAACGGCTCCGAGCCCTGGCGCATCCCCGACGCCGACGAACTCCCCGACCTGCGCGTCCAGTTCGCCACCGGCCCCAACCACACCCTGCCCGACGGCAGCGAGGTCTTCTGGCCCTACCAGCGCGACCCCCGCACCCTGGCCCGCCCCTGGGCCGTGCCCGGCACCCCCGGCCTGGAACACCGCATCGGCGGGATCGAGAAACAGGACGGCAGCGGCAACATCTCCTACGACCCCGCCAACCACGAACACATGGTCCGCACCCGCCAGGCCAAAATCGACGGCATCACCATCGACGACCTCACCGTCGACGACCCCGACCACGCGGACACCCTCGTCATCGGCTGGGGCTCCACCTACGGCCCCATCACCGCCGCCGTCCGCCGCCTGCGCCGCGACAGCATCCCCATCGCCCAGGCCCACCTACGCCACCTCAACCCCTTCCCCGCCAACCTCGGCACCATCCTCGCCCGCTACCGCAAAGTGATCGTGCCGGAGATGAACCTCGGCCAGCTCGCCACCCTCATCCGCGCGAAATACCTCATCGACACGCACTCCCACACCCAGGTCAACGGCATGCCGTTCAAAGCCGAACAGCTCGCCACCGCCGTGAAAGAGGTCATCCATGACTGACACGACCGATCTCACCGAGGTAACCGGGGTGAGTGGGGTGGCTGATGCCTCGGACCTGCTCCAGCTGGTGCCCCGGGCCGAGGCACGGCAGTCGATGAAGGACTTCAAGTCCGACCAGGAAGTCCGCTGGTGCCCCGGCTGCGGCGACTACGCCGTCCTCGCCGCCGTCCAGGGCTTCATGCCCGAACTCGGCCTCGCCAAAGAGAACATCGTGTTCGTCTCCGGGATCGGCTGCTCCAGCCGCTTCCCCTACTACATGAACACCTACGGCATGCACTCCATCCACGGACGCGCCCCCGCCATCGCCACCGGCCTCGCCACCAGCCGCCGCGACCTCTCCGTCTGGGTCGTCACCGGCGACGGCGACGCCCTCTCCATCGGCGGCAACCACCTCATCCACGCCCTCCGCCGCAACGTCAACCTCAAAATCCTCCTCTTCAACAACCGCATCTACGGCCTCACCAAAGGCCAGTACTCCCCCACCAGCGAACTCGGCAAAATCACCAAATCCACCCCCATGGGCTCCCTCGACGCCCCCTTCAACCCCCTCTCCCTCGCCCTCGGAGCCGAAGCCACCTTCATCGCCCGCACCATCGACTCCGACCGCAAACACCTCACCGACACCCTCCGCGCCGCAGCCCACCACCCCGGCACCGCCCTCATCGAGATCTACCAGAACTGCAACATCTACAACGACGACGCCTTCGCCACCCTCAAAAACCACACCGAAGAAGCCGTCATCCGCCTCGAACACGGCCACCCCATCCTCTTCGGCACCGACAACAACCAAGGCGTCACCCGCAACCCCCACACCGGCGACCTCGAAATCGTCACAGTGACCCCCGACAACCAGGCCGACATCCTCATCCACGACGCCCACGCCCCCACCCCCACCACCGCCTTCGCCCTCACCCGCCTCGCCGACCCCAACACCCTCCACCACACCCCCATCGGCATCCTCCGCAACACCCAACGCCCCGTCTACGACACCCTCATGGCCAACCAACTCGACACCGCCATCGAACAACACGGCAAAGGCGACCTGACCACACTCCTCACCGGCAACGACACCTGGACCGTGGTCGGCTGAATCAGTACGGGTGCCCGGCCGGGGAGTCTGCGTCGAGCGGCGGCCGGGCACCCGTACTGATATGTCCATGGACCGTCTCGCGTACCGCGTCAAGCGGCGGCTGCTGGGCAAGCCGCTCACCACCGAGCGCATCCGCGACGAGAAGCTCGACAACCGGACCGCGCTCGGGGTGCTGGCCTCGGACTGCGTCAGCTCCTCCGCGTACGGCTCGGAGGAGATACTGCGGGTCCTGGTGCCGGTGGTGGGGGCGGCGGCGTTCAGTCTGCTGATGCCGGTGACGGGCGCGATCCTGTTCGTCCTCGTCCTGCTGACGCTCTGTTACAGCGACGTGGTGACGATCTACACGCGCGCGGGCGGCTCGTACGTGGTGGCGCGGGAGAACTTCGGGCCGAACATCGCGCAGATCGCGGCCGTGGCGCTGCTGGTGGACTACATCGTGACCGTGGCCGTGCAGGTGTCGGCCGGGACCAACGCGATCATCTCGCTCGCCCATCTCGTCGGCGGCCGGTGGACCGGCATGGACCACCTCCAACTCCCGCTCTCCGTCGGGGTGATCCTCTTCCTGGCGTACGGGAACCTGCGCGGGGTGCGCGAGGCGGGGAAGCTGTTCGCGCTGCCCGCGTACCTGTTCATGGCGGCGGTGGCGCTGATACTGGCCGTCTCCGCCGTGCGCGGGCTCGGCTCCGGGCTGCCGCGCGCCGATCTGCACGCCGCCGGGGCGATCCCGGTGGGCGGCTCCGGCGGCGGCTGGCTGTACGGGGCCTCGCTGTTCATGGTGTTGCGGGCGTTCGCCAACGGCGGGTCGTCGCTGACCGGTCTGGAGGCGATCTCCAACGGGATCTCGGCGTTCCGCGAGCCGCAGGGGCGCAACGCCCGCCGCACGCTGATCGCGATGAGCTGCGTCCTCGGGGTGCTGGTGCTCGGCGTCTCGACGCTGGCGCACTTCACGCACGCGGTGCCGTACACCGACGGCACCCCGACGGTGATCGCGCAGGAGGCGCACTTCGCGTTCGGCGGCGGGGTGCTCGGCACGGCGGGGCTCGTCTTCGTGCAGCTGGCGACCGCGCTGGTCCTCTACACCGGCGCCAACACGCCGTTCACCGGCTTCCCGTTCCTGGCGAGCTTCGTGGCCGAGGACCGGTTCCTGCCCCGGCAGTTGACCCGGCGCGGGCACCGGCTGGCGTTCTCCAACGGGATCATCGCGCTGACCGTGGTCGCGCTGGCGCTGCTGCTCGTCACCGGGGCCAACGTCGACCGGCTGGTGGCGCTGTACGCGATCGGGGTGTTCACCGCGTTCACGATGGCCGGGGCCGGGCTCACCGCGTACCACCTGCGGCGGCGCGGGCGGCACCGGCGGGCGAAGATCGCCGTCAACGGGCTGGCGGCCGTGGTCTCGGCCGCCGTGGTGCTGGTCTTCGCGATCACCAAGTTCACCGAGGGCGCCTGGCTGGTGGTCGTGGTGTTCCCGCTCGGGGTGTGGGCGCTGACCAGGATCAACCGCGAGTACCGGCGCGAGGCCGCCGCGCTCGGCAGCCTCCAGGCGCCCGGCGCGGACCTGCCGCACGGCCGCCGCCATCTGGTGCTGGTACTGGTCGAGACGCTCGACCTGGCGGCGCTCAAGGCGCTGCGGTACGCGCACGAGCTGCGGCCGGACGAGATCCGGGCCGTGCACTTCGCCATCGACGAGGCGCACGCGCGGCGGCTGGCCGCGCAGTGGGAGCGGACGGCGGCCACCTCGGTGCCGCTGGAGGTGGTGGAGTGCCCGGACCGGCGGCTGCGGCACGCCATGGTGGAGCTGGCGGCCCGGACGACCGAGGACGGCCGCACCTGGCTGACGGTGCTGGTCCCGCACCGCACGTACTCGGGCTTCCTCGGCCGGCTGCTGCACCGGGGCACGGGCGAGGCCATGGCGAAGGCGCTGGAGCACCTGCCGTCGGTCGCGGTGACGGTGCTGCCGTTCGACGTGGGGCGCGCTCTGCGGTCGCTGGAGGCGGGGCGCGCGCCACAGCCGGAGTGAGGCCGCGGGGGCCCGGGGCCGGCCGCTGGTCAGGCGCTGTCCCGGACCGCCGCCTCCGCCGCCTTCGCCTCGTCGTACGCCTCGCGCGCCCGCTGGACGTCGTCCATGCGGTGGCCGGTCCAGCGGGCCAATGCGCTCACCTGCTCGGCGGCCTCGCGGCCGAGCGGGGTCAGCGAGTAGTCGACGCGCGGCGGGATGACGGGCTTGGCGTCGCGGAGCACGAATCCGTCGCGCTCCAGCGTCTGGAGGGTCTGCGCCAGCATCTTCTCGCTGACCCGGCCGACGTGGCGGCGCAGTTCGCTGAAGCGGTACGAGCGGTCGAGCAGGGCGATGAGGACGAGGACGCCCCAGCGGCTGGTGACGTGCTCCAGGACGAGCCGGTGCGGGCACATGGCCTCGCGCGCGTCGAGGCCCGCGACCGCCGTCCCCGTGGCCGCACTCCTCGTGGCCGTGGCTCCCGCATTGATGCTTACTGCCATACCAGTACCTTACTTCAAAGTGGGTACTTACGGATAGTTAGCGCCCTCCGTAGAGTGAGTGCCGTGCCCGCGAAGGGTGCGAGACACGCACCGAACACACCCAGGAGTCAGCAGCCATGAGCATCGTCGTCACCGGAGCCACCGGAGCCCTCGGCCGTCTCGTCATCGAGGAGCTGCTCGCCGCGCAGGTCCCGGCGGACTCGATCGCCGCCGTCGTGCGCAACGAGGAGAAGGCCGCCGAGCTCGCCGCGCGCGGCGTGGAGCTGCGGATCGCCGACTACAGCGCCCCCGAGACGCTGGCCGGGGCCTTCCGGGCGGGCGACCGGGTGCTGATGATCTCCGGCAGCGAGGTCGGGCAGCGGGTGGCGCAGCACACCGCCGTGATCGACGCGGCGAAGGCGGCCGGGGTGGCGCAGCTCGCGTACACCGGCATCCTCGGCGGGCCGGACGCCGACTTCGCGCTGGCCGACGAGCACAAGGTGACCGAGCGGCTGATCCTGGAGTCGGGCCTGCCGTACACGTTCCTGCGCAACGGCTGGTACACCGAGAACTACACCGCCAACCTCGCCCCGGTCCTGGCGCACAGCGCGGTCGTCTCCAACGCGGGCGACGGACGGGTCGCCTCGGCCGCCCGCGCCGACTACGCCGCCGCCGCCGCGGTGGTGGTGACCGGCGAGGGCCACCTGGGCAAGACGTACGAGCTGAGCGGCGATGTGGCGTGGACCTTCGCCGAGTACGCGGCGGAGGTCGCCGGGGCGACCGGCAAGGAGATCGCCTACCGGCCCGTCACGCCCGAGGCGCACCTGGAGATCCTGACCGGCGCGGGCGTCCCGGCCCCCTTCGCCGAGATCCTGGTCGACGTGGACCTGGCGATCGGCCGGGGCCGTCTCGCGGGCACCTCCGGCGACCTGGCCCGGCTGATCGGCCGGCCCACCACCCCGATCGCGGCGACGATCGCGGCGGCCGTCGCCTGACCCGCCCCGGGCCGTGCCACGGGGTGATCGACCGAGGTCGTACCGTCAGTACCGTTTTCGGATATGGGGCATGACAGGTCCGGCCTCCTGGCGCTACCTTCGACTGGGTCGACGCGTGCGCAGGGAGGGCCAGTGGCCGAGGAAGCGACAACCGCTGCCGGTGAGCAGCGGACAGGACTGCTGTACGGGATCGGCGCCTACGGGATGTGGGGGCTGGTCCCGCTCTTCTGGCCGCTCCTCAAGCCCGCGGGCGCGGTCGAGATCCTGGCCCACCGGATGGTGTGGTCGCTGGTCTTCGTGGGCGTCGCACTGCTCGCCCTGCGCCGCTGGGCGTGGATCGGCGAACTCGTGCGCCAGCCGCGCCGGCTCGCCCTCATAGGCTTCGCCGCCGCCGTGATCACGGTCAACTGGGGCGTGTACATCTGGTCGGTGAACGCCGGGCACGTCGTCGAGGCGTCGCTCGGCTACTTCATCAACCCGCTGGTCACCATCGCCATGGGCGTCCTGCTGCTCAAGGAGCGGCTGCGGCCCGTGCAGTGGACCGCGGTGGCGGTCGGCGCGACGGCCGTGGTCGTCCTGGCCGTGGGCTACGGCCGGCCGCCGTGGATCTCGCTGACCCTGGCCTTCTCGTTCGCCACCTACGGGCTGGTGAAGAAGAAGGTGAACCTCGGCGGGGTGGAGTCGCTGGCCGCCGAGACCGCGATGCAGTTCCTGCCCGCGCTCGCCTATCTGGTGTGGCTGGGCTTCCACGGCGGCGCCACCTTCGCGACCGGCGGGTTCGGGCACTCCGCGCTGCTCGCCGCGACCGGCATCGTCACGGCCGCGCCGCTGGTCTGCTTCGGCGCGGCGGCCATCCGGGTGCCGCTCTCCACGCTCGGGCTGCTCCAGTACCTGGCGCCGGTCTTCCAGTTCGGGCTCGGCATCGTCTACTTCCACGAGGAGATGCCGGCCGAGCGCTGGGCCGGGTTCGCGCTGGTGTGGCTGGCGCTGTCGCTGCTGACCTGGGACGCGCTGCGCACGGCCCGCCGGGGCCGGATCGCCCTGGCGGCGGCCCGGGCGATGCCGCCGGAGACTGTCGCCGACGGGGCGCCGGTGCCGCCGGAGGCCGCTGCCGCGGCGGCGCCGGTCCCGCCGGAGGCGGCAGGCGACTCGGCACCGGTGCCGCCGGTGCCGCCCGTGGCGCCGGGTGCGGCGGCGGCCCGGGAGCCCGCGGTCTGAGCGCCCGGTCACGGGCCCACTTGCGGCGAAAGGCCGGATCCGCGACGGGAACGCGGTTCCGGCCATCCTCCGAAAATCGAACATACGTGTCCGAAATCCGTTCTTGACGTCTCGTCAAACTCTCCTTGAACATCAGGCTCGCGTTTCCGTCCCATCCCCGAACGGAATACGGAGCCCCCCATGCGCAACCGCTTCAGAAACTCCCTGGCAGCGGGCGCGGCCGTCGCCGCCGCCTCGCTGACCCTCGGTCTCGCCGCCCCCGGCGTCCAGGCCGCCGCCCCCGCCGGGGCGGCCACGGCCGCCGCACCGGACATCCCGGTCGCCAACGTCAAGGCGCATCTCGCCCAGTTCCAGCAGATAGCCAACGCCAACGGCGGCAACCGCGCCCACGGCCGGGCCGGGTACCGGGCCTCGCTCGACTACGTGAAGGGCAAGCTGGACGCGGCCGGCTTCACCACCACCGTCCAGCAGTTCACCGCCTCCGGCGCCACCGGCTACAACCTGATCGCCGACTGGCCGGGCGGCGACACCACCAAGACCGTGATGACCGGCGCCCACCTGGACTCGGTGAGCGCCGGGCCCGGCATCAACGACGACGGCTCCGGCTCGGCCGGGGTCCTGGAGGCGGCGCTCGCCGTCTCGCGCGCCCAGCTCAAGCCGGACAAGCACCTGCGGTTCGGCTGGTTCGGCGCCGAGGAGCTGGGGCTCGTCGGCTCGAAGTACTACGTCAACAGCCTGTCGTCGGCGGAGCGCGCCAAGATCTCCGCGTACCTCAACTTCGACATGATCGGCTCGCCGAACCCGGGCTACTTCGTCTACGACGACGACCCGGCCCTGGAGAAGGTCTTCAAGGACTACTTCGCCACGCTCTCCATACCCACGGAGATCGAGACGGAGGGCGACGGCCGCTCCGACCACGCCCCGTTCAAGAACATCGGGATACCCGTCGGCGGGCTCTTCTCCGGTGCCGACTACACCAAGACCTCGGCCCAGGCGCAGAAGTGGGGCGGCACGGCGGGCCGCGCGTTCGACGCCTGCTACCACGAGTCCTGCGACACCAGCGCGAACATCGACGACACCGCGCTCGACCACAACACCGACGCCATCGCGTACGCGCTGTGGCAGCTCTCCACCGGCACCACCACGCCGCCCGGCGGCGACAGCTACGAGAACACCACCGACGTGACCATCCCGGACTCCCCGGGTGCGGCCGTGACCTCGTCGATCACCGTGAGCGGCCGTACGGGCAGCGCGCCCGCGGCCCTCAAGGTGGCGGTGAACATCGTCCACACCTTCAGCGGTGACCTGGTGGTCGATCTGATCGGCCCGAGCGGCAAGGCGTACCGGCTGCACAACTCCTCGTCGGACTCCACGCCCAACATCAACACCACGTACACCGTCAACGCCTCGACGGAGACGGCCAACGGGACCTGGAAGCTGAAGGTCCAGGACAAGGGCCCGCAGGACACCGGCTACATCAACAGCTGGAAGCTGACCTTCTGACCCGGAACGCCTCCCCCGCCCGCGGCTGCGGAGTCCGTCAGCCGCGGGCGGGGGTGCGCAGCGCGCGCAGGACGTGCGCCACCAGCAGGGCGATCCTGTCCGGGTCGTGGAACGGCCGCTGCAGGGCGTGCCGGTAGTACAGCGGCCCGTAGAGCAGCTCCACCGCGAGGTCGAGGTCCGCGTCCGGCGGGAGCTGGCCCCGGTCGCGGGCCGCCCGCAGCCGCTCGTGCACCAGGGCCACGCGCGGCCCCACCAGCTCCTCGTTGACGGCCTTGGCCAGCGCTTCCTCGTGCAGCAGCTCGGAGAGGATCCCGGTGTACGCGGGCCCGATCACCGGCGAGGTGAAGACCCGCATCACACTGGTGACATGGGTCACCAGGTCCGTGTCGATGTCCCCGGTGTCGGGCAGCGGCGAGGTGCTCACCACGGCCTCGATCACCCCCTCCAGGAGCACCGCGCCCTTCGTCGGCCACCAGCGGTAGATCGTCTTCTTGCTCACACCCGCACGCGCGGCGATGCCCTCGATCGTGACCCGCCCGTAGCCGTTTTCCGCGCAGAGTTCCAGGGCCGCGCCGAGGATCGCCCGGCGTGATCTCTCGCTCCGGCGGCGGGGGTTGGGGGCGGAACGCGGCGACTCGGTCACACGCCGAGTCTACGAGGGCGGCCCAGGGCGTATTGACAGCGGAATGGTCTGCTCCAACAATGTGCCGAGGAAACGGCACGTGTCGTGTCGAGCCGCCACGGGGGTCGGCTCGCACGACCGTTCCGTGTCCGTCCGGGTTCGTTCCGTATCCGTATCCGTCCCGTCCGGGGCCGTCCGCGTCCCGTCCGCGTCCCCGGCTCAGGCCGTGATGTCCTTCGTGGTGAAACGGGCCCAGGCCGCCGTGCCGAACACCGCCACGTAGACCGCCTGGAGCTCCAGGTTCTTCATCACGTCGTCCCAGTAGACCGGCACCCGCAGCAGGTCCGCGAAGGAGAACCAGTAGTTCGGGAACAGATACGGCTGCATCGCGTGCAGCTGGGGGATCTGGTCCAGGATCTGCACGGTGACCAGCAGCCCCACCGTGGCCGCCATCGCGGCGATGCCGCTGCCGGTGAGGGTGGAGATGAACAGGCCGAGCGCCGCCATGCCGGTGAGCGACAGGGCCACCACCCCGGCGATCGCCAGCGCCCGCACCAGTCCCTCGGCGAACGAGATCTGGGTGCCGGAGATCGTGATCACATCGCCCAGGGGGAAGAGCAGCGCCCCCACCGCCAGCGCCGACGCGGCCACCACCAGGGTCGCCAGCACGCAGAACGCGAGCACCGACGCGTACTTGGCGAGGAGCAGCCGGGTGCGGCCCGCCGGGACCACCAGGAGGTAGCGCAGGGTGCCGCTGTTGGCCTCGCCCGCCACCGAGTCGCCCGCGACCACGCCGATCGCCATGGGCAGGAAGACCGGCAGGGTGGCGGCCAGCCCGGCGAAGACGAGGAACAGGCCGTTGTTGGTGATCTGCGAGATGAAGGCCGGGCCGCCGCCGCCATCGGGCCCGGCCGAGCCACCGCCGCCCGTCTCGATCTTCACGGCGATGCCGATCAGGATCGGGACGGCCGCCAGCACGCCGAGCAGCGCGATCGTGCGCCACCGCCGTACGACGGTGACGATCTCGGACCGGAAGAGCCCGAGCGTCCACAGCAGGCCGGGCGAACGTGGTGCCTCGGCGGTCCCGGCGTCCCGGGCCGCCGGTGCCGCCGCCCCGGCGGGCCGCGCGACGGCCCCGTCCGCGGGCCGGTCGTCGGGGCCCTCGGCCGGGCGCGCCCCGGACGGGGTGCCCTCCGGCGCCGGGCCCGCCGCCTTCGCGGGCGCCTTCCCCGTCGTGCTCCCCGTCGTGTTCCCGGCCGCCGCCCCGGCCGTCCCTTCCGTGACGTCCGGCTCAACCCGCGACATCGAAACCCTCCCCCGTCAGTGCCACGAACGCGTCCTCCAGTGATGCCCGTTCGACCCCGAAGGACCGCACCCGGACTCCGGCGTGGACCAGCGCCGCGGTCAGCTCCGCCAGCTCCACCTCGTCCGGCGGTGTCTCGGCGGTGACCCGGTCGCCGTCCACGGCCACATCGGCCACGCCGTGCTCCTTCAGGACGCGGGCCGCGTCGGCCGGGTCCGGCGTGGTGACGGCGAGCCGTCCCCGGTTGCCCGCCCGCAGCTCGGCCACCTCGCCCTGGACGATCAGCCGGCCCTGGGCCATCACCGCCGCGTGCGTGCAGACCTGCTCGATCTCGTCCAGGAGGTGCGAGGAGAGGAAGACCGTGGTGCCGTCGGCGGCGAGCTCGCGCACCAGGGCGCGGATCTCGCGCATGCCCTGCGGGTCGAGACCGTTGGTCGGCTCGTCGAGGACCAGCAGCTTGCGGGGCTGGAGCAGTGCGGAGGCCAGGCCGAGCCGCTGCTTCATGCCGAGCGAGTACGCCCGCGCCTTCTTGCCGGACGCGGCGGCGAGGCCGACCCGGTCGAGCGCGGCGGCCACCCGGCGCGCCCGGGTGCGGGGGTCCGCGGTGGGGTCGGCCGAGTCGTACCGTACGAGGTTGTCGCGGCCGGACAGGAAGCCGTACAGCGCGGGGCCCTCGATCAGGGCGCCCACGTGCGGCAGGACCGTGCGGCCCGCGCGGGGCATGGGGCTGCCGAGGACGCGCGCCGCGCCGGAGGTCGGCTCGATGAGGCCCATCAGCATCCGGATGGTGGTCGTCTTCCCCGAGCCGTTGGGGCCGAGGAAGCCGAAGACGCTCCCTGCCGGCACGGTGAGGTCGAGGCCGTCGACCGCCAGCTGGCCGCCGCGGTACCGCTTGCTGAGGCCGCTGGTCTCGATGACCGCTTGGGAGTTCCCCACCCCGTTCCTTTCCGTCGATCCGGTGCTCCGCCGCCGCCCCCGCCCGCCCGGAAGCGGGCGGGCGGGGGGGCGGCGGCGGGGTGGGGAGGGGGAACCGGGTCCCCCTCCCCCTTGCTGCCCCGCCCCCTGTCGCGTGGCGCTACTTGGCCGCGTTCGCCGCGTTCACCAGCGCGTCCTTGCTGACCGCGCCCACGTAGACCTTGCCGTCGTCGGTCATCAGGGCGTTGATCAGCCGGGTCTTGAAGACGGTGCCCGAGCCGAACTTGCCGGTGACGTGGTCGCCCAGCGAGTTCATGAACTTCTGGGCCTCCGGCGGGACCTTGCTCATGTCGCCCTTGCCGGAGACCAGGCCCGCGGTGTCCTTCCCGCCGGGAGCGTCCAGGCGGTAGACCGCGGTCCAGCCCTTGCCGATGACGTTCAGCCCCTTGGACTCCTGGCCCCGGGGGCCGTTCGGGGCCTTGCCGCCGTGCGCCTTGCCGTCGTCCTGGGTGACCTTGGCGCCCTTGGGCGCGGTGAAGTCGAAGGTCGAGGCCGACGGCTTGCCGAAGTCCACCTTGGTGAAGCCCGCGTCGATCACGGCCTTGCCCCCGCCGGCCGGCGCGAGCACGAACTTCAGCGGCACGCCGTTCTTGGCGTCGACCGCGATGCGGATCGCGCCGATGGTCGAGCCGGACTGCTTCGGCTTGATCACCAGCTGGTAGGCGTCGCGCCCGGCCACGTGCAGCGTGCCGTCCACCGTCACCGAGGTGGTGGGGTCGACGGCCTTCAGGGCCTGCTCGGCCATCGCCTTGGGCGTGGTCGGCACGGCCCCGGGCGCCTTGCCCGGGTGGCCGCCGAGCTCCTTCTTGCCGTCGGCGGCCCGCTTGGAGTGGTAGACCTGGTTGGACGCGCTGTCGTACGCCCACACGTCGGCGCCGTTGTGGATGACGCTGTACTCCGACGCCTTGTCCAGGACCGACAGCTTCTGGCGGTCCGGGCCGTCGGACGCCACCCGCAGGGTGTGCTTGCCGGAGGCGAGCTCCATCAGCTTGCTGTCGGGAGAGGCGGACGAACCGCCCCCGCCCCCGGTGCGCTTGGGGCCGAGCGAGGCGAGCCCGTCGACGGACGGGAGCCCCAGATCCGTGTTGATCTTCACCGTGCCGGACAGCTGCTGGGCGTCCGACGCGGCGATCTTCTCGATGAGCTGCTGTGCGCTGATCTTCGGCAGATCGGGGTCACCTGAAGCCGCGAGCGCCGGGACCAGCCCGATCGTCGCGGCCGCCACCCCCGCCACCCCGACCGGGACCAGATACCGCGCGGCCTTGCGGCGGCCCGCGACGAGGTCCCTGGCCTCCTCGGTGGTGTGTGCGCTGTCGTTCGGTGCCATGTGTGCCTTACCTCCGTGGTCGGCGGCGTCCGTCCGTCCTGCTGCGCTCTCGTCCACCCCGCGCCGCCATTCTCACCCGAATTGGTCAGGAGTGGTGTTGTCCATCTGACCAAATCGGCCGCCGTAAGGCGTCAGCCCGGGGGAGCAACCTGGCGTACCTCTCTGGGATGACAGTGATCCCCGCGGAGTAACCCCTCCCGTAGGGGTTCCCCGTCCCGTACCTGTCAGAAGCGGACGGGGAGTTGGGGCGCGCGGGCCGGGCACACGTACGGGATGCCCGGGCGCGTCTCCGCTCTCACCCCGGTGGTCCGGGCCGCATCATCACCAGTGCGGGTGTTCGAGTCGATATGGCCTGGAATCCGTATACCCGAGTGAGAGCAATCGGCACCACCAAAGGGGATCGCCATGCTCACCGTCCATCGCCTCGCCGTCGGCGCGGCCGCCGGGACCGCCGTCCTCGCGCTCGCGGCCACGGGATGCGGCAGCAGTGGCAACAGCAGCAGGACCGAGAAGCCGTCGGCCACCACGACGGCCCCCGCGAAACCGACCCCGGCGGCCCCGGCCGGAGCCACGCTCAGCGCGGCGAAGGTCGACAAGGTCGGCACGGTCGTCACCGACAGCAAGGGGTACGTGCTCTACCGCTTCGACCAGGACACCGCCAAGCCGTCC
This sequence comes from Streptomyces sp. cg36, assembly GCF_041080675.1. Taxonomy (NCBI): domain Bacteria; kingdom Bacillati; phylum Actinomycetota; class Actinomycetes; order Kitasatosporales; family Streptomycetaceae; genus Streptomyces; species Streptomyces cyclosori. The sequence goes on from NZ_CP163520.1 coordinate 3,397,046, forward strand.
CGCTCGAACTGCCTGGCCGCCTGCGCCGCGATCTGGCCCCCGGCCCCGGCGCCCGCCACCGGCGCCCTGGACCTCAAGGGCATCGACAAGGCCCTGGTCGGCTCGGTCACCCGCCCGGACGGCACCCGGCAGCTGACCCTCGCGGGCTGGCCGCTCTACCGGTACGCCAAGGACGACGAGCCCCGCGAGGCGTACGGGCAGGGGGCGGGCGGCACCTGGTTCGCGATCACCCCGAGCGGCGCCAAGGCCACCTCCGACACCGGCGGCGGCACCACCTCCGGCGGGTCCGACACCCATGGCGGCACGACGAACGGAGGCACCACGACGGGCGGCGACACCGGCGGCGCGGACGCGGGCAACGGCTCCGGCTACTGAGCCCGTGCCGCCGAGGAGCGGCGGGCAGGGGCGCCCGGGGGCGCCCCTGGGGCGCTAACCCGCCCGGTGCACCACCGCGTCGCACAGCTCCTCCAGGGCCGACTTCGCGTAGCCCTCGGGCAGCGGTGCCAGGGTGGCCCGGGCCTCCTCGGCGTAGCGCACGGTGTCCCGGCGGGCCTGTTCGAGCGCCGGGTGCACCCGCAGCCGGCGCAGGGCCTCGGCGTGGCGCGCGTCGTCCGTCAGGTCGCCGTCGAGCAGCGCGACGAGCTCCAGGTCGTCCGGGTGCCCGTACTGCGCGGCCTGGGCCCGCAGGTGCAGCACCGGCAGCGTTGGGATGCCCTCGCGCAGGTCGGTGCCGGGGGTCTTGCCGGACTCGTGCGAGTCGCTGGCGATGTCCAGCACGTCGTCGGCCAGCTGGAACGCGATGCCGAGCCGCTCGCCGTACTGCGTGAGGATGTCCACGACCGACTCGTCGGCGCCCGACATCATCGCGCCGAACCGGCCGGAGACGGCCACCAGCGAGCCGGTCTTCCCGGAGAGCACGTCGAGGTAGTGGTCCACCGGGTCGCGGCCGTCGCGCGGGCCGGCGGTCTCCAGGATCTGGCCCGTGACCAGCCGTTCGAACGCCTCGGCCTGGATGCGCACCGCCTCCGGGCCCAGGTCGGCCAGTATGTGCGAGGCCCGGGCGAAGAGGAAGTCGCCGGTGAGGACCGCCACCGAGTTGCCCCAGCGCACGTTGGCGCTGGGCACCCCGCGCCGGACCTCGGCCTCGTCCATGACGTCGTCGTGGTAGAGCGTCGCCAGGTGCGTGAGCTCCACGACCACGGCCGAGGGCACGACGCCCGGGGCGTAGGGGTCGCCGAACTGCGCGGCGAGCATCACGAGCAGCGGCCGGAAGCGTTTGCCACCGGCCCGCGCGAGGTGCTGCGCGGCTTCCGTGATGAAGGGGACCTCGCTCTTGGTGGCGTCGAGCAGACCCGCCTCGACTGCCGCCAATCCGGTCTGGACATCGGCCTCAAGAGCCTGGTCCCGCACGCTCAGCCCGAACGGCCCGACGACGGTCACGAGGGGTACTCCTGTCTGCTGACGATCACACGGATTGTCGATGTGTCGCTGCCTTCACTCAAGTCAGCGTATCCGGTCGTTGTTCGATCACCGTGGGCGCCTTCCCGTCACCCCGCGCGCACAGTCCCATACACCCCGGTATGTTCGTGATCGACTTGTTCGACCACTCATGGGCGTTTTGTCCGTGCGTACGCCGGGTCCCCGAAGAGCGCCCCGCGCACGTACGGCCGTGCCCGGCCCGGGCGCACCGAGTACCCCGTCCACCGACCGAGGCCACCATGCGCATCCGGACCGATTTCCCGTACGCCACCACCCGCGCGGACGTGCGCGTCCCGCTCGCCGACGGGACGCGGCTGTACGCGCGGATCTGGCGCCCCGAGACCGACCGGCCCGTACCGGCGCTGCTGGAGTACGCGCCGGACCGGCTCACCGACGCGAGCGCGGCGCGCGACGCGCAGCGCCACCCCTGGTACGCGGGGCACGGCTACGCCTCCGTACGCGTCGACGTGCGCGGGCACGGCAACAGCGAGGGGCTGCCGGGCGAGCCGCACGACGCCCAGGAGCTCGCGGACGGGGTCGCGGTCGTCGAATGGCTGGCGCGCCGGCCCTGGTGCGACGGCGGGGTCGGCATGTTCGGGATCGGCTGGGGCGGCGTCAACTCCCTCCGGATCGCGGCCCTCGCGCCCGAGCCGCTCAAAGCGGTCGTCACCGTCTGCTCCTCGGACGACCTCCATGACAACGACGGTCCCTACCTGGGAGGTTCCGTCCTCGCGGAGGACATGCACGGACGCTCGGCGGCGCTCCTCGCCCGCACCGCGCTCCCGCCGGACCCGGCCCACGTCGGCGCGGAGTGGCGGGAGATGTGGCCGGCCCGGCTCGCGGCCCTGCGGCCCGCCCTCCACACCTGGCTCGGCCACCAGACCCGCGACGCGCACTGGCGGAGCCACGGCCTGCGCGAGGAGTACGGGCGCATCCGCGCGGCCGTGCTCGCGGTGGGCGGCTGGTGCGACCCGGGCCGCGACACCGTGCTGCGGCTGGTGGCCGAGCTGGCGCCGGACCGGGTGCGCGGGCTGATCGGCCCCTGGGCGCGCCAGTACCCGGACCGGGAGCTGCCGCCCGGGCCCGCGATCGGCTTCCTCCAGGAGAGCCTGCGCTGGTGGGACCAGTGGCTCGGGGGCCGGGAGAGCGGGGTGCTCGACGAGCCGCGGCTGCGCTCCTGGCTGACCGGTTCGTACCGGCCCGCCCCCCGCCCCGGCGAGCTGCCGGGCCGCTGGGTGGGCGACCCGGCCTGGCCCTCGCCGCACGTCGCGCCCGTCGTCCACGCGCTCGGCGGCGGCCCGGTCCGGGTGGGCTCGCCGCAGCACACCGGGATGGACGCGGGTCCCTTCCGCCCGGCCGGCGAGGACGCGGACCTGGCGCCGGACCAGCGCGCCGAGGACGCGTACTCGGCGGCGTTCGACTTCGCGGTGCCGCACGAGGGGCCGCCCGTCGAGGTCCTGGGGCGGCCCGAGGTGACCCTGCGGCTGCGCATGGACGTGCCGTTCGGGCAGGTGGCCGCGCGCCTGTGCGACGTGGCGCCGGACGGCTCGTCCACGCTCGTCACCCGGGGCGCGCTGAACCTGTCCGCGCGCGAGGGAGCGGACCGCGCGGACGCCTGGCCGCTGGGCGCCACCCTGGACGTGACGTTTCCGCTCGGCGGCGCCGGCCATTGCTTCCCGCCCGGCCATCGCGTCCGGCTGGCCGTCTCCTCCGCGTACTGGCCCTGGCTCTGGCCGCAGGCGGACTCGGTGGGCTTCACCCTGGAACCGGCGGGCAGTTCGCTGACCCTGCCGCTGCGCGGACCGACCCGGGACGCGCTCGCCTTCGCGCCGCCCGAGCAGTCGGCGCCGCTGGGCGTGGCCGCGCCGGAGCCGCTGGACGAGCCGCGCCCGCGCCGGCTGGTGGTGCGCGACGTCGCCCGGGGCGAGTGGCGCCTGGAGGTGGAGCCCGGGTACGGCGGCACCCGGGTCCACCCCGACGGGCTCGAACACACCGAGGAGGGCCACGAGACGTACACCGTCGACGAGTCGGACCCGCTCTCCGCGCGGGCCCGCGCGCACTGGACGGTCCGGCTGCACCGGCCCGAGCTCGGCTGGGACGTGACGGTCACCACCCGCTCGGAGATCTCCTGCGACGCCGCGGACTTCATCACCTCGGACGAGGTGGTGTGCCGCGACGGCGACGAGGTCGTGTTCCACCGCACCTGGGAGCAGCGCCTCCCGCGCACGGCGGGCTGAACTCCCGCCGCGCGCGGACCCGTTCGGGCCCTGTCCGCCGTCGCCCCGTCAGCTCCCGGCCGCCACCGGCCCGTTCGCCCCCGGGCCGCCACCGGCCCGTCAGCGTCCGGCCGCCACCGCCGCGGCCAGCCTCGGCGAGGCGTACTCCGTGCCGCACACGAACCGCATCACCGGCCCGAACGAGGAGGCGGCGGGCAGCCCCGTGAAGTACAGCCCCGGCACCGTCGACCGGTACCCCGCGTCCAGGACCGGGGCGCCCCGGGTGGTGGCGAGCCGGGTGCGCAGGCCCGGGCCGAGGAAGTCGAGGGCGGCCACGTCCATCCGGTAGCCGGTCGCCGCCAGCACGTGGTCGGCGGCGAGTTCGCGCTGCGGGCCGGTGCCGCCGCTCAGCGTCAGGACCGGGCGCCCGCCCTCGACCCGCGCCCGCACCACTCGGCGCCCCTCGGTCACGGCCACCCGCCCGGTGAACCGCTCGCGCAGCCACCACGCCCCGAGCGGCCCGAGCACCGTGCGCACCAGGTGGTGCCGGGCGGGCGCGGGCAGATGGCGGAAGTGGGTGGCGTGGTACGAGAAGGCGTACAGCGACCAGGCCCGGCCGAAGGGCGAGCCGGGGCTGAGGCGGCTCTGCCGGTCGGGGGCCGCGCCGAAGCGGACCGCCCCGGGGCGGCGCGCCACGATCCGTACGTCCGCCCCCGCCTCCGCCATCAGCACCGCGCTCTCCAGCGCCGACTGGCCCGCCCCGACCACCAGGACCTCGCGGCCCGCGAAGCGGGAGAGGTCGGCGTGCTGGGAGGCGTGCGAGACGGGGCCGGTGGCACGGGGGCCGTCGGGGACGGCCGCCGCCAGCTCCCGGGGCATCCGGGCCAGGCCCGTGAGCCCGGTGGCGACCACCACCGCGTGCGCCTCGAAGGACTCGCCCGAGTCGAGCTTCACCTCGAAGTGCCCGCCCCGGGCCCGGTCCACCGAGACCACCCGGACGTCCTCCAGGTCCGGCAGCAGCCGCCGGGCGAACCACTGCCCGTACGCGGCGAAGTCCGCCACCGGGATCAGGTCCCAGTCGGACTCGTGGCGCCGGGTCCCGGTGTCGGCGCAGAAGTCGACCAGGGTGTGGCCCGGCTGGGGCGCGTCGATGGCGGAGGCGGACGGCGTCGACTTGAGGACCATGCCCGCGGGCATGTGCGCGCGCCAGCTCACCATCGGCGAGCCGAAGACGCGGACCGGTATCCCCCGGCCGCGCAGGTGCGCGGCGCTCGACAGCCCGTAGGGCCCCGCCCCGATGACAGCTACCGGACGAATCACGTGGCAGTCTCCTCGCTGGTCAGTCGACGGGCACGCGGCGGGAGCTCCGCCACAGCTGGTAGAGGTGCGCGGCGCCCGGCCGCGCGAGGCGGGCCAGCATGGTGAGGAACGGGCGGGGGTCGTCGCGGGCGAGCCAGGCGAGTTCCGTGCCGGTGGGGCGCACGGGCGCGTGCGGGGTGGTGTAGCCGCCGCGCCGGTACGCGAGGAGCGCGGGCAGGTCGATGTTCTCCACCACATAGCGCCGCCCGGCCCGCTGTTCGCCCTCGGGGACCGGGCGGCCGGTGAGGTGCAGGTGCTGGGCCCGTACGACGTCGACGCCGGCCGCGCTCTCGAAGAGCCGGAACTGGGCGCCCATCCGGGGGTTGAAGTCGAGGAGCTTGTAGCGCCCGTCGCGCCGGTCGAAGCGCAGATCGAGATCGGCGATGCCGCTGTATCCGATCCGCTTGACGAACTGCTCGGCCAGCAGCGCCAGTTCCGGGTTGTCGACGACGTACGCGGTGGCCGTCATCCCCGCGTGCGGCGGCCAGGCGCGCACCTTGACGCCGGTGAACATCGCCAGCGGTGCCGCGTTCTCGTCGAAGTAGGCGTGCACGATCCAGTCCTCGGCGTCCTCGCGCGGCAGGTACTCCTGGAGGACGACGCCGGGCCGCTCCCCCCAGCCCCGGGCGAGCGCGAGCAGATGGGCGGCGCTCTCGACCCGGGTGGTGCCGCGCACGGCGGGCCGCGCGCGGCGCACGAACGCCTCGCGGTTCTTGGCGACCAGCGGGAAGCGGGCGTGCCGGGCGAAGTCCTCGACCTCGCCGTAGCTGTCGGGGAAGGCCGCCGCCGGGGACGGCACCCCGTGTTCCACACAGAGTTCGTGCAGCCCGCGCTTGCTGGCGAGCCGCCGGGGCAGTGCGGGGTCCACGGCCGGGAAGAGGAAGGGCCCGGCCAGCTCCGCGCGGTGCTCGGCGATCAGCACGGCGGCCTCTTCGTCGGTGGGCACCAGCACGGCCGGACGCCCGATCCGGCGGCCGATCCCCGCCAGGCCCCGGACCAGGGCGCCGGGGTCCTCGCGGCCGGTGGTGGGCCAGGTGAACGCCCGGCGCAGATAGCGGGAGTGGGCCGCCGGGGTCCAGCGGTCCTCGGTCACCGCGTACACCGGCACCCCCAGTCTGCCGAGGGTGCGGATCGCGGCGACGCCTCCGTGGTGCAGCGGATAGTTGCCGATCTTGACGATGAGTGCGGGCACGGTCCGGTCGGCCGTGCACAGCGTGCTGCGCGACACCAGTCCCCCCTCGGAACGCACGGCCCCCTCGCCGCGTTCGGGTCCCGGCAAGGAAGGTAAGGGGGAATCACCCCTTCCGGAGGTGGATTTTCCGGGCATTACGAACTCTTTAGACACTGCCCGCGCCACCACCGCCGACGTAACGTGTCCTCCACACCCGTGGAAAGCGAGGCAGGCACAGATGTCCGAGCAGAGCCCGCTCGACCTGGCCGAGGGCGACCCCTTCGGCCCGCACAACCTTCCGTACGGCGTCTTCTCCACGCCCGACGCTCCCGACCACCGCCGCGTCGGCGTCCGCATCGGCGACCACGTCCTGGACGCGGGGGCCGCCGCGCACGCGCTCGGCTCCCCGTACGCGGCGCTGCTCGCCCGGCCGACGCTCAACCCGCTGCTCGCCGCCGGGCGCACCGCCTGGCGCGACGTCCGGCGGGCGCTCACCGCCTGGGTCACCGTGCCCGCGCACCGGCCCGACATAGAGCCGCTGCTGCACCCGCTGGACACGGTCACCCTGCACCTGCCGTACGAGGTCTCGGACTACGTCGACTTCTACGCGAGCGAGCACCACGCCACCAACGTGGGCCGGATCTTCCGCCCGGACGGCGACGCGCTCACCCCCAACTGGAAGCACCTGCCCATCGGTTACCACGGCCGCTCGGGCACGATCGTGGTCTCCGGCACGGACGTGGCCCGCCCGCACGGCCAGCGCAAGGCGCCCGCCGACCCGGCGCCGGTCTTCGGCCCCTCGGTGAAGCTGGACATCGAGGCCGAGGTGGGCTTCGTGGTGGGCACCCCCTCGCCGCTGGGCAAGCCGGTGGACCTGGCCTCCTTCGAGGACCACGTCTTCGGGCTCTTCCTGCTGAACGACTGGTCGGCGCGGGACATCCAGGCGTGGGAGTACGTCCCGCTCGGCCCGTTCCTCGGCAAGTCCTTCGCCACCTCCGTCTCCGCCTGGGTCACCCCGCTGGAGGCGCTCCGCGACGCCCGGGTGGCCCCGCCCGCGCGGGACTTCCCGCTGCTGCCCTACCTCGACGACGCGGCGGCCGAGGTCCCCGGCGGCTTCGACATCCGCATCTCGGTGGCGCTCAACGGGCAGCTGGTCGCCGAGCCGCCGTTCGCCGGCATGTACTGGACCGCCGCCCAGCAGCTCGCCCACATGACGGTCAACGGCGCCTCGCTGCGCACCGGCGACGTCTACGGCTCGGGCACGGTCAGCGGCCCCGAGCGGGACCAGCGCGGCTCCTTCCTGGAGCTGACCTGGAACGGTACGGAGCCGATGGAACTGCCCACCGGCAAGCGGACGTTCCTGGAGGACGGCGACGTCGTCACCATGACCGCCTGGGCCCCGGGCCCGGACGGCGTCCGAGTGGGCCTCGGCGAGGTCACCGGCCGCGTCGTCGCGTCCTGAATCGGCGGCTCTCGATCGCGGAGTCCTGGTCGGCGGCTCTCGATCGCGGAGTCCTGGTCGCGGAGTCCTGGTCGCGGACTCCTGGTCGGCGGCTCCTGGTCGCGGGCTCCTGATCGGCGGCTCATGGTCGCGGAGTCCTGGTCGCGGACTCCGCATCGCCGAGTCCTGGTCGCGGAGTCCTGGTCGGCGGCTCCTGGTCGCGGGCTCATGGTCGCGGGCTCCTGATCGGCGGCTCTCGATCGCGGAGTCCTGATCGCGGGCTCCTGATCGGCGGCTCATGGTCGGAGAGTCCAGGAGCCGCCGGGAGCCGCTCCGGCGGGCTCCCGCCTCCGGCGGGCTTCCCCTCGGCCGGCGGGGCGTCGGCGGGACTCACGCCCCGGCGGGCGGGGGTGCGGCCACCGCGCCCCCGCGGCCGGGGCCGACGCCCGCCCCGGCTACTCCCCCTCCCCCGTCAGCACCTCCAGCACGCCCTCCCCGTACGTCGCCAGCTTCTTCTCGCCCACCCCGGCGATGGTGCCCAGCTCGGCCACCGAGCCGGGACGGGCGACGGCGATCTCCCGCAGGGTCGCGTCATGGAAGATCACATACGCCGGGACGCCCTGCTCCTTGGCCTGCGCGGCCCGCCAGGCGCGCAGCGCCTCGAAGAGCGGGGCCGCCTCCTCCGGGAAGTCGGCCGGGGCCGCCTTCGCCTTGGCCGCGCCCCGCGCGCGGGGCGCGCGCTCCGGCTTCGCGGGCTCCGCACGCAGCCGGACCTCGCGCTTGCGCCCGAGGACCTCGGCGCTGGTCTCCGTCAGCACCAGCGTCCCGTACTCCCCCTCCACCGCCAGCAGGCCCTGGGCCAGCAACTGCCGCACCACGCCCCGCCACTGCGCCTCGGAGAGCTCCTCGCCGATGCCGAACACCGACAGGCCGTCGTGGTCGAACTGGATGACCTTGGCCGTCTTGCGGCCGAGCAGGATGTCGATGATCTGGCCCGCGCCGAACTTCTGGCGCCGCTCCCGCTCCAGCCGCACCACCGTCGAGAGCACCTTCTGCGCGGCCACCGTCCCGTCCCAGGTCTCGGGCGGGGTCAGACAGGTGTCGCAGTTGCCGCAGCGCTCGGCCGCGGCCTCCTGGCCGAAGTAGCCGAGGAGCTGGGCGCGGCGGCACTCGGCGGTCTCGCACAGCGCCAGCATCGCGTCGAGGTGCGCGGCGGCCCGGCGGCGGAACGCCTCGTCGCCCTCGCCGCTCTGGATCATCTTGCGCTGCTGGACGACGTCCTGGAGGCCGTACGCCATCCAGGCCGTGGACGGCAGGCCGTCACGGCCCGCGCGGCCGGTCTCCTGGTAGTAGCCCTCGACCGACTTCGGCAGGTCCAGATGGGCCACGAACCGCACGTCCGGCTTGTCGATGCCCATGCCGAACGCGATGGTCGCCACCACGACCAGGCCGTCCTCCCGCAGGAAGCGCGACTGGTGCCTCGCGCGCGTGCCCGCGTCCAGGCCCGCGTGGTACGGCACCGCCGCCACCCCGTTGTCGCACAGGTACTGCGCGGTCTTCTCCACCGAGGCCCGGGACAGGCAGTAGACGATGCCCGCGTCGCCCTCGTGCTCCTCCTTCAGGAAGGCGAGGAGCTGCTTCTTGGGGTCGCTCTTGGACACCACCCGGTACTGGATGTTCGGCCGGTCGAAGCTGGCCTCGAAGTGGCGCGCCCGCGGCATCACCAGCCGGTCGGTGATCTCCTTGTGGGTGACCCGGGTCGCCGTCGCGGTGAGCGCGATGCGCGGCACGTCCGGCCAGCGCTCGCCGAGCAGGGAGAGCGCCAGGTAGTCGGGCCGGAAGTCGTGGCCCCACTGCGCCACGCAGTGCGCCTCGTCGATCGCGAAGACGGAGATCTTGGCGCGGGAGAGCAGATCGAGGGTGGCCTCCACCCGCAGCCGCTCCGGCGCCAGGTAGAGCAGGTCCAGCTCGCCCGCCAGCAGCTCGGCCTCCACCGTGCGGCGCTCGTCGAAGTCCTGGGTGGAGTTGATGAACCCGGCGCGCACGCCGAGCGCCCGCAGCGCGTCCACCTGGTCCTGCATGAGGGCGATCAGCGGGGAGACCACCACACCCGTGCCGGGCCGGACGAGGGCCGGGATCTGGTAGCAGAGCGACTTCCCGGCGCCGGTCGGCATGAGCACCACCGCGTCGCCGCCCGCCACCACGTGCTCGATGACCTCGCCCTGGTCACCGCGGAAGCTGTCGTAGCCGAACACCCGGTGCAGGGTGCGCAGCGCCTCGCTCTCGCCCGCCGCGCCGCCCGCGAGCCCGTCCACACCTGCCGAGAGCCCTTCCGCTCCGGCCGCGAGCCCTTCCGCTCCGGCCGCGAGCCCTTCCGCTCCGCCCGTCACGCCCGTTTCGTCCGTCCCGATCATCGCTGCGTCCCCGCCCGTCGTCCTCGTAACTCCGCCACCTCTGCCACGATAGGGGCCCGGGCCGACGCCCCCCGCCGCCGTCCTGGCAGATCTCCCTCGTACGGGCGCGAAACCGCAGGTCAGAGTGGGCGCAAAGTTATCCACAGGTGGCGCAACACTGTGGCAACACCACTTCGCCCCGGCCGTCGGTATGGTCCAGCGCATGCCAGCCGAACGCACCCGAGAGCGCACCGCGCCCGTCTCCGCCGCCCGTCGGCGCAGGCTGCGCGCGGACCGGGCGCGGCAGCTCGCCGACCTGCTGCGCCGCCAGGCGCTCTCGGGCGGCTTCCCCGGCGGGGTGCTGCCGCTGGAGGACGCGATCGGCGCCGACTACCGGGTCTCGCGCAACACCGTCCGCCAGGCGCTCGACCTGCTGCGGGCGGAGGGCCTGGTGGAGCGGCAGCCCGGCGTGGGCACGGTGGTGGTCTGCGAGAAGTACGCGCACGGCCTCGACCGGCTGCAGGGCCTCGCCGAGACCCTGCACGAGCACGGCGCGGTCACCAACGTGGTGCGCACGGCCGGGCCGGTGCCCGCGCCCGCTCCGGTGGCCGGGCGCCTGGGCGTCCCCGAGCACGCAGACGTGCTCTACATCGAGCGGCTGCGCCTGCTGAACGGTCTGCCGCTCTCCCTCGACCTCACCTACATCCCGATGGACATCGGGGCCGAGCTGATCGGCTGCGACCTGGAGAACACCGATGTCTTCCGGCTGATCGAGACCCTGACCGGGCAGTCGCTCGGCTCCGCCGACATCACCCTGGAGGCCGTCAGCGCCGACGCGCACTCCGCCGCCGTCCTCCAGGCCCCGCGCGGGGCCGCCGTCCTGATGCTGGAACGGCTCACCCGTCTGCGCGACGGCCGCCCGGTGGACCTGGAGTTCATCCGCTTCCGGGGCGACCGCATCACCATGAGCGGCGTCCTGCACCGCACGGCGTGACCCGCCCGTGCGCCCCCGCGTACCCCCGTGTGCACCGCACGACCCCGGCCGCCCGACCCGCACCGGACGCCGCGCCGCCTGACCCGGACCGTGTGATCCACGGCCCGTGGACGTGGCCGCCCGGCGTGCCGCGCCCCGCCCCCGTACCCCCGCCGCACCCCTTCCCTGGAGACAGCCATGCCCCTGGCGCCCCAGCGGGCCGACGTGCCCGTGACCGTCGACGAGTCCAAGTGCATCGACGGCTGCACCCTCTGCGTCGAGATGTGCCCGCTCGACTCGCTCGCCATCCACCCGGACAGCGGCAAGGCGTACATGCACGTCGACGAGTGCTGGTACTGCGGCCCCTGCGCCGCCCGGTGCCCCACCGGGGCCGTCACGGTCAACATGCCCTATCTACTCAGGTGAGAGGCCGAATCCGATGAAACGCACGACCACCGCCGGTATCGCCGCCGCCGCCCTGCTCCTGCCCCTCACCGGCTGCGGCGGGGACGCCCGGGCGGGCGGCGCCAGGACGGTCACCGTGACCGTGGGCTACCAGTCCAAGACCATCAACACCGTGACCGCGGGCACCCTGCTGCGCTCGCTCGGCGCCTTCGAGCACGAGCTGGCCGAGCGCGGCAGGAAGGACGGCGTCACCTACAAGGTGAAGTGGGAGGACTACGCGACGGGCGCGCCCATCACCGCGCAGATGACCGCCGGAAAGATCGACATAGGGTCGATGGGCGACTTCCCGTTGCTGATCAACGCCGCGCGCGGCAAGCAGCTGGGCCGTCCGACCCGGCTCGTCTCGGTCACCGGCTACAACCTGCGCGGCGGCCTCAACACCATAGTCACAGCGCTGGATTCCACACTCACCGATCTGGGTGACCTGCGCGGCAAGAAGGTGTCGACCAGTATCGGCTCGGCCGCCGACGGCACCCTCGTACGGGCGCTGCAACGCGCCGGGCTCGACGCGGACAAGGACATCCACAAGGTCAACCAGCAGCCCGCGGTGGGCGCTTCGGCGCTGGGCGCGGGCAGCGCGGACGCGCTGTCGCAGTTCGTGGCCTGGCCGGGGCTGCTGGCCTTCCAGGGCAAGGCCAGGGCGCTGTACGACGGGGCCGAGCTGAACCTGCCGACGTTCCACGGCGTCACCGCGCGCGAGGACTTCGCGAAGAAGCGCCCCGCCGTGCTCGAAGCGTTCCTGCGGGCACAGCTCACCGCCACGGCCTATCTGCGCGAGCATCCGGTGGCGGCGGCGGAGACGGTGGCGACGGCGACCGGGCTGCCCGCCGAGGTGGTCTACCTCTACAACGGCGCCCACGGCATCGCCACCTTCGACCCGACGCTCCAGCCCCGGCTGGTCGACGCGCTCAAGCAGGACGTGCCGGTCCTCAAGGCGGCGAAGCTGGTCGGTGACGTGGACGTGGACGCGTTCGTCGACGACCAGTACGCCAAGCGCGCCTACGGAGCCGGCTACGGGCGACGGTGGCCCCTCGCCGGGGCCGCGCCGCACAGCGAGGTGTGGTTGAAGGGCGCGGAGCGCACCGAGCAGTTCGACTCGCCCCGGCAGGCGCTGCGTTACGCGGCGGCGCACCGCGACACCGTGCGCGCCGTGTACGTGCCCGACGCCACCACCGGCACCCTGTGGTTCGCCGACCGGGCGGTGTGGGTGCGCGACGGCGGGGAGCTGAAGCCGTTCGTGACGGCGTCGGTGGCCGCCCGGTACACCGGCGCCCACCCCGGCGCGCGGACCCTCCCGTACGCCGCCGCGCTGACCTCGGCCGCCTCATGAGGCGGCGGCTGACGCGCGCGCTGTCGCTGGTGGCCGCCCTCGGGCTGTGGCAGCTGCTGACCTCGCTGGACGTCGATCTGTGGCTGCGCTTCGAGCAGTTCCCGACCGTGGCCGACGTGGCCCGGGAGTTCGGCGACCGGCTCGGCACCGCGACGTACTGGCAGGACGTGACCGACAGCCTCACCCGGATCCTCGTCGGATTCGTCCTCGCCGCCGTCGCGGGCGTCGCCGCGGGCACCGCGACCGCCCGCTCCCGGCTCGCCGCCGACCTGCTGGGCCCGGTCCTCGAAGTGCTGCGGCCCATCCCGGCGATCGCCCTGGTCCCGGTCGCGATCCTGCTGTTCCCCTCCAACGAGCAGGGCATCGTCTTCATCACCTTCGCCGCCGCGTTCTTCCCGGTGCTGGTGGCGACCCGGCACGCGGTGGCCGCGCTCACCCCGGTCTGGGAGGAGGCGGTGCGCACCATGGGCGGCGGCCGGTGGCGGGTGCTGGGCTCGGTGGTGCTGCCGGGCGCGCTCCCGGGCGTGTTCGGCGGCCTCTCGGTGGGCGTCGGCGTCTCGTGGATCTGTGTGATCTCGGCCGAGATGATCTCCGGCGAGTACGGGGTGGGCTACCGCACCTGGCAGGACTACACGGTCGTCGACTACCCCGGTGTCTTCGTCGGCATGGTCACCATCGGCGTTTTCGGCCGGCTCACCGCCACCGCCGTGGAGTGGCTGGGCCGCCGCCTCACCCGCTGGCTGCCGCGCACCTCGTACGTGCCCGGGCCCCGCGTCCGCACCCCCAGGTCCCCCGCTCCCGCGCCCCGTACGCCCACCACCGAGGCGGTGCCCCATGACCAGTTCGTCTGACGCCCCCGCCGTCGCCGGGGCGGCGCTCGCGCTGCGCGGCGCGGCGCTCGGGCGCCCCGGCGCGCCCGCGCTCGACGGGGTCGACCTCGACGTCGCGGCGGGCGAGGTGCTGGCCGTGGTCGGCCCCTCCGGCTGCGGCAAGTCGACCCTGCTGCGCACCCTCGCCGGGCTGCTGCCGCCGCTGGCGGGCCGGGTCACCCAGGACGGCGACGCGGTGCTCGCGCCCTCAGCCGAGCGCGCGCTGGTCTTCCAGGAGGACGCCCTGCTGCCGTGGCGCACCCTGCGCGGCAACGTCGAACTGCCGCTCGCCGTGCAGCGGGTGCCCCGCGCCGAGCGCCGCGCGCGGGCCGACCGGTGGCTCGCCCGGGTCGGGCTGACCGCGCACGCCGGACGGCTCCCGCACCACGTCTCGGGCGGTCAGCGCCAGCGCGCGCAGCTGGCCCGCGCGCTGGCCGGACGGCCGCGCGCCGTCCTGATGGACGAGCCGTTCGGCGCGCTCGACGCCCAGAACCGTTCCGCCATGCAGCAGTTGCTGGTCGAGGTGCTGCACGGCACCGGAGCGACCGTCGTCTTCGTCACCCACGACGTCGACGAGGCGCTGTTCCTGGGCGACCGGGTCGCCCTGCTCGGCACCGGACGCGTCCTCGACGTGCCCCGGCCGCGCGAGCGGGCCGCGCACGACGACCCGGCCACCACGGCCCTGCGCCGCGAGGTGCTCGCCTCGCTCGCCGAGCGCGCCTGACCGCGCTCCCCCATCCCGCCAAGCCGACGGAAGGCACCCCATGCAGATCCCCGCACTCGCCGACGCCGAGGAGCTGACCTGCGACGTCCTCGTCATCGGAGGCGGCACGGCCGGCACGATGGCCGCGCTCACCGCCGCCGGGCGCGGTGCGGACGTGCTGCTCCTGGAGAAGGCGCACGTCCGCCACTCGGGCGCGCTCGCCATGGGCATGGACGGCGTCAACAACGCGGTGGTCCCCGGCCGCGCCGAGCCCGACGACTACGTCGCCGAGATCACCCGCGCCAACGACGGGATCGTCGACCAGTCCACCGTCCGCCAGACCGCCACCCGCGGCTTCGCGATGGTCCAGCGCCTGGAGTCGTACGGCGTGAAGTTCGAGAAGGACGAGCACGGCGCGTACGCGGTGCGCCAGGTGCACCGCTCCGGCTCGTACGTCCTGCCCATGCCGGAGGGCAAGGACGTCAAGAAGGTCCTCTACCGGCAGCTGCGGCGGCGCGAGATGCGCGAGCGGATCCGGATCGAGAACCGGGTGATGCCGGTGCGGGTGCTGACCGCCGGGGGGCGCGCGGTGGGGGCGGCGGGCTTCCACACGCGCACCGGCGCGTTCGTCACGGTGCGCGCGGGCGCGGTGATCCTGGCGACCGGCGCCTGCGGCCGTCTCGGACTGCCCGCCTCCGGCTATCTCTACGGGACGTACGAGAACCCCACCAACGCGGGCGACGGCCACGCCATGGCGTACCACGCGGGCGCCGAGCTCACCGGGATCGAGTGCTTCCAGATCAACCCGCTGATCAAGGACTACAACGGCCCGGCCTGCGCCTACGTGGCCAATCCGTTCGGCGGCTACCAGGTCAACCGGCACGGCGAACGGTTCGTGGACTCCGACTACTGGTCGGGCCGGATGATGGCCGAGTTCGCGGCGGAGGTCGCCAGCGACCGGGGGCCGGTCTACCTCAAGCTCAGCCATCTGCCCGAGGAGTCGGTGACCGCGCTGGAGTCGATCCTGCACTCCACCGAACGCCCCACGCGCGGCACCTTCCACGCGGGCCGCGGCCACGACTACCGCACCCACGACATCGAGATGCACATCTCCGAGATCGGCCTGTGCGGCGGCCACTCGGCGTCCGGCGTCCGGGTCGACGACCACGCCCGCACCACCGTGCCCGGCCTCTACGCGGCCGGCGACCTGGCGTGCGTACCGCACAACTACATGATCGGCGCGTTCGTCTTCGGCGATCTGGCGGGCGCGGACGCGGCCCGCTTCCGGGCCGAGGAGGGCACGTACGAGGGCGAGTTGCCGCCCGACCAGCTGACGGCTGCCCACGAACTGGTCTACCGGCCGCTGCGCAACCCGTCCGGCCCGCCCCAGCCGCAGGTCGAGTACAAGCTGCGCCGCTTCGTGAACGACTATGTGGCGCCGCCCAAGTCCGGGGCCCGGCTGTCGCTGGCCGTCGAGCACTTCGAGCGGATGCGCGCGGAGATCGCCGGGATGGGGGCGCGGACCCCGCACGAGCTGATGCGGTGCGCGGAAGTGACGTTCATCCGCGACTGCGCGGAGATGGCCGCGCGCTCCTCGCTCGCCCGCACCGAGTCGCGCTGGGGCCTCTACCACGAGCGCACCGACCACCCCGAGCGCGATGACGAGGGCTGGCTGCACCACCTCGACCTGCGCAAATCACCCTCCGGGGCGATGGAGTTCACCGCTCGGCCCGTGGAGCCCTATCTGGTGGCGGTCGACGAGTACGCGCCGACCGGCGGCGCCCCGCGCCACCTCGGGGAGGTGCGCGTCGAGCAGGTGGCCACGGCCGGGCCGCGCGACCGCGCCCCGATCGGCTCCGGCGCCGGCGCCCCCCGGCCCGCGGCGGCGGCCCCCGCCCGCTCGCGCTCCCCCCGCATCCTGGAGGCCCTGGCCCTCACCGAGACCGGGCCCGAACTGGGCGCCTTCAAGGAGTACTTGGGCGACCCCGACCCCGCCGTCCGGGGCGCGGCCGTGGCGGCGCTCACCGAGACGGTCCCGCCCGGCGCGGGCCCGGCCCTCGCGGCCCGGCTCGCGGACACCGACGCGACGGTACGGGCGGCGGCGGCCCGCTCGCTCCTGGAGCTGGTCGAGGTGCTGCCCGCCGAACCGGCGCTGGCCCAGGGCCTGCTGGCCGCGACGGCGAGCGCGGACGCGACCGTACGGGCCGGTGTCCTGGACGTCCTGCGCGCCCTGCGCCTGGGCGGCGCCGCCCACTACGCCCCGCTCCTGGCCGACCCCGACCGGGAGGTGCGCATCGCGGCCGTACGCGCGCTGGTGTCGGTCGACGCGCACGACGAGGTGGCCCGGGCGACGGCCGACCCGGCCCGCGAGGTCCGGGTGGCGGCGGCCCGGGGGCTGACCTCGCCGGGTCTGCTGACCCCGCTGCTCGCCGACGCGGACGCGCTGGTCAGGGCCGCGGCCTTCACCTCGCTGGCCGCCGGTCCCTGCCCCGGGCCGCTCGCGGCCCGCGCGGTCGACGCCCTGGCGGACCCGGCCTGGCAGGTCCGCGCGGGCGCGGCGGCGGCGCTCGGGACGGCTCCGGAGCCGTCGGCGGTCCCGGCCCTCACGACCGCGCTGGCCGACCCGAACGCGGACGTCCGCAAGGCGGCGGTGCTGGCCCTGCGCGCCCACTCGACCCCGGCCGCACGAAAGGCCCTGGCCCGGGCGGTGAACGACGCGGACGCGGACGTACGGGCGTACGCGGCCCGGTCCCCGGCCACGGCCTGAGCGGCGGCCCACACACACCGTTCCCCGCGCCCCCGGACACTCGGGGACGCGGGGAACGGTACGACCGGACCACCACGGGGCCGCGGCCGGAGGCCGGGCCGGGAGCTCAGCGCACGAACACCCCCGCCTGTCCCGCCAGATCCAGGAAGTACTGCGGCGCCACACCCAGGACCAGCGTCACGGCGACACCGACCCCGATCGCCGTCATCGTCAGCGGCGAGGGAACGGCCACCGTCGGGCCGTCCGCCTTCGGCTCGCTGAAGAACATCAGCACGATCACCCGGATGTAGAAGAACGCGGCGATCGCGGACGAGATCACACCGACCACGACCAGCGAACCGGCGCCGCCCTCCGCCGCCGCCTTGAAGACCGCGAACTTCCCGGTGAACCCGGAGGTCAGCGGAATGCCGGCGAAGGCGAGCAGGAAGACCGCGAAGACCGCCGCCACCAGGGGCGAACGGCGGCCGAGCCCCGCCCACTTGGACAGGTGCGTCGCCTCGCCGCCCGCGTCGCGCACCAGCGTGACGACCGCGAAGGCGCCGATCGTCACGAACGAGTACGCCCCGAGGTAGAACAGCACCGACGAGATGCCGTCCGCGTTGGTGGCGATCACACCGGCGAGGATGAACCCCGCGTGCGCGATCGACGAGTACGCGAGGAGCCGCTTGATGTCGGTCTGGGTGATCGCCACGACCGCGCCGCCGACCATGGTGACGATGGCGACGCCCCACATCACCGGGCGCCAGTCCCAGCGCATCCCGGGCAGCACCACGTACAGCAGCCGCAGCAGCGCGCCGAAGGCGGCGACCTTGGTGGCGGCGGCCATGAAGCCGGTGACCGGGGTGGGCGCGCCCTGGTAGACGTCCGGCGTCCACATGTGGAACGGCACCGCGCCGACCTTGAAGAGCAGCCCCGCCAGGATCATCGCGCCGCCGATCAGCAGCAGCGCGTCATTGCCCATGGTGCCCGCGAGCGCCGGGTCCACGGTCTGGACCGTGCCGTCGACGACGTCCGCGATCGTCGCGTACTGGACGGAGCCCGCGTACCCGTACAGGAGCGCGATGCCGAACAGCAGGAACGCCGAGGAGAAGGCGCCGAGCAGGAAGTACTTCACGGCCGCTTCCTGCGACATCAGCCGCTTGCGGCGGGCCAGCGCGCAGAGCAGGTACAGCGGCAGGGAGAAGACCTCCAGGGCCACGAAGAGCGTCAGCAGGTCGTTGGCCGCCGGGAAGACCAGCATGCCGGCGATCGCGAAGAGCGCCAGCGGGAAGACCTCGGTGGTGGTGAAACCGGCCTTGACCGCCTCCTTCTCGCTGTCGCTGCCGGGCACGGACGCGGCCTGGGCCGCGAACGAGTCCACCCGGTTGCCGTGCGACTCGGGGTCCAGACGCCGCTCGGCGAAGGTGAAGACCGCGACGATCGAGGCGAGGAGAATGGTGCCCTGGAGGAAGAGCGCCGGGCCGTCGACGGCGATCGCGCCCATCGCCGCGATGTGCGCCTTCGTCGTGCCGTATCCGTCCGCCGCGAGCCCGACCACCGCGGCGAAGGCGGCGGCGAGCGCGACGACGGAGAGGAACACCTGGGCGTAGTAACGGCTCTTGCGCGGGACGAACGCCTCCACGAGCACGCCCACCAGGGCCGCGCCGACCACGATCAGCGTGGGCGCCAGCTGCGCGTACTCGATGTGCGGCGCCGGGATCTTGTCGACCTTGCCGTCGGCCGCCGTCGTCCACAGGCTGTGGACAGCTGCTGCTGTGCTCACTGGGCCGCCTCCACCACGGGCTTGGGGTCCTTCTTGTGTACGTCGGTCATGGTGTGCTGCACCGCCGGGTTGACGATGTCGGTCAGCGGCTTCGGGTACACACCCAGGAACACCAGGAGCGCGATCAGCGGGGCGACCACCAGGAGTTCACGGACCTTGAGGTCGGGCATGCCCTGCACCTCGGCCTTGACCGGGCCGGTCATGGTGCGCTGGTAGAGCACCAGCACGTACAGCGCGGCGAGCACGATGCCGAGCGTGGCGATCACACCGATCGCCGGGTACCTGCTGAACGTGCCGACCAGGACCAGGAACTCGCTGACGAAGGGCGCGAGTCCGGGCAGCGAGAGCGTCGCCAGACCGCCCACCAGGAAGGTGCCCGCGAGCAGCGGGGCCACCTTCTGCACCCCTCCGTAGTCCGCGATCAGCCGCGAGCCGCGGCGCGAGATCAGGAAGCCGGCCACCAGCATCAGCGCCGCCGTCGAGATCCCGTGGTTGACCATGTAGAGCGTGGCGCCCGACTGGCCCTGGGTGGTCATGGCGAAGATGCCCATGACGATGAAGCCGAAGTGCGAGATCGACGCGTACGCCACCAGGCGCTTGATGTCCCGCTGGCCGACCGCCAGCAGCGCCCCGTAGATGATGCTGATCACCGCGAGCACCAGGATCACCGGCGTCGCCCACTTGGAGGCGTCCGGGAACAGCTGGAGGCAGAAGCGGAGCATCGCGAAGGTGCCGACCTTGTCGACCACCGCCGTGATCAGCACCGCGACCGGCGCCGTGGCCTCGCCCATCGCGTTGGGCAGCCAGGTGTGCAGCGGCCACAGCGGGGCCTTCACCGCGAAGGCGAAGAAGAAGCCGAGGAACAGCAGCCGCTCGGTGTTGGTCGCCATGTCCAGCGAGCCGTTGGCGCGCGCCGCCGCGATCTCGTCGAGCGAGAACGTCCCGGCCACGTCGTAGAGCCCGATCACCGCGGCCAGCATGATCAGCCCGCCGATGAGGTTGTAGAGCAGGAACTTGACCGCCGCGTACGACCGTTGGGTGGCCGCCGCCTCGTCGCCGTGCTCGTGGGCGCGGTCGCCGAAGCCGCCGATCAGGAAGTACATCGGGATCAGCATGGCTTCGAACAGGATGTAGAAGAGGAAGACGTCGGTGGCCTCGAAGGAGAGGATCACCATCGCCTCGACCGCCAGGATCAGGGCGAAGAAGCCCTGGGTGGGGCGCCAGCGGCTGCTGTGCGTGTCCAGCGGGTCGGCGTCGTGCCAGCCCGCCGCGATGACGAACGGGATCAGCAGCGCGGTGAGCGCGATCAGCGCCACCCCGATGCCGTCCACGCCCAGTTCGTAGCGGACGCCGAAGTCCTTGATCCAGGCGTGCGACTCGGTGAGCTGGTACCGGTCGCCGCCGGGCTCGAACCGTACGAGCTGGACGACGCCCAGGGCCAGCGTGCCCAGCGACACCAGCAGCGCCAGCCACTTGGCGGCGGTCCGCCGCTCGGCCGGGACGGCGGCGGTGGCGATCGCACCGACCGCCGGGAGCGCCGCCGTCGCGGTAAGGAGGGGGAACGACATGCCTTACACCGCCCTCATCAGCAGGGTCGCGGCGATGAGCACCGCCGCACCTCCGAACATGGAGACCGCGTAACTGCGGGCGAAGCCGTTCTGCAGCTTGCGCAGCCGGCCGGAGAGCCCGCCGAACCCTGCGGCGGTTCCGTTGACCACTCCGTCGACCAGGGTGTGGTCGACGTACACCAGCGAGCGGGTGAGGTGCTCGCCGCCGCGGACCAGGACCACGTGGTTGAAGTCGTCCTGGAGCAGGTCGCGGCGGGCGGCCCGGGTGAGCAGCGAGCCGCGCGGGGCGACGACCGGGACGGGCTTCCGGCCGTACTGCGCCCAGGCCAGGCCGACGCCGATCAGCAGCACGGTGATGGTGGCCGCGGTGACCACGCCCTCGCTCACCGGCGAGTCGCCGTGCGAGAGGCTCGTGACCGGCTCCAGCCACTTCACGAACGACTCGTTGATGCTGAACAGGCCACCCGCGAGGACCGAACCGAAGGCCAGCACGATCATCGGGATCGTCATGGTGCCGGGCGACTCGTGCGGGTGCGGCTCGGCGTGCGCGTCCTGGTGGGCCGCGGCCGGCTCCGCGCCCGGCTCGGCCGGGGACGCGGCCGGGGCGGTGCGCCAGCGCTCCTCGCCGAAGAACGTCATCAGCATCACGCGCGTCATGTAGTACGCGGTGATGGCCGCGCCCAGCAGGGTGACCGCGCCGAGGATCCAGCCCTCGGTGCCGCCCTTGGCGAAGGCCGCCTCGATGATCTTGTCCTTGGACCAGAAGCCGGACAGGCCCGGGAAGCCGATGATGGCGAGGTAGCCGAGGCCGAAGGTGATGAAGGTGACCGGCATGTACTTGCGCAGGCCCCCGTACTTGCGCATGTCGACCTCGTCGTTCATGCCGTGCATCACGGAGCCCGCGCCGAGGAAGAGCCCGGCCTTGAAGAAGCCGTGGGTCACCAGGTGCATGATCGCGAAGGGGTAGCCGATGGGGCCGAGGCCGGTGGCCAGGACCATGTAGCCGATCTGCGACATGGTGGAGCCCGCCAGGGCCTTCTTGATGTCGTCCTTGGCGCAACCGACGATCGCACCGAACAGCAGGGTGACCGCGCCGACGATCACCACGACCGTCTGCACGTCCGGCACCGCGTTGAAGATGGTGCCGGAGCGGGTGATCAGATAGACGCCCGCGGTCACCATCGTCGCCGCGTGGATCAGGGCCGAGACCGGGGTCGGGCCCTCCATCGCGTCACCGAGCCAGGACTGCAGCGGCACCTGGGCGGACTTGCCGCACGCGGCCAGCAGCAGCATCAGGCCGATCGTGGTGTTGCGGCCGTCCCCGGTCTCGCCCACCTCGTTGAAGACGGTCGAGAAGGAGAAGGAGCCCCAGGTGGTGAACATGACCATGATGGCGATGGACAGGCCCATGTCGCCGACCCGGTTGACCAGGAACGCCTTCTTGGCCGCGGTCGCCGCGCTGGGCTTGTGCTGCCAGAAGCCGATGAGCAGGTAGGACGCGAGGCCCACGCCCTCCCAGCCCACGTACAGCAGGAGGTAGTTGTCGGCGAGGACCAGCAGCAGCATCGCCGCCAGGAACAGGTTGAGGTAGCCGAAGAAGCGGCGGCGGTTCTCGTCGTGCTCCATGTAGCCGATCGAGTAGATGTGGATCAGCGTGCCCACACCGGTGATCAGCAGGACGAAGGTCATCGACAACTGGTCGAGCTGGAAGCCGATGTCGGCCTGGAAGCCCTCCACCGGCACCCAGCTGAACAGGTGCTTGTGCACCGCCCGGTTGTCGGCCGAGCGGCCCAGCATGTCGGCGAAGAGCGCCACGCCGAGGCCGAACGACACGGCCGCCAGCAGGGTGCCGAGCCAGTGGCCCACGGCGTCGAGCCGACGCCCGCCGCACAGCAGGACCGCCGCTCCTAGCAGAGGCGCCGCGATGAGCAGCGCAATCAGGTTCTCCACGATTCAGCGACCCCTTACAGCTTCATCAGGCTGGCGTCGTCGACCGAGGCCGAGTGGCGGGAACGGAAGAGCGACACGATGATCGCGAGCCCGACGACGACCTCCGCGGCGGCGACGACCATCGTGAAGAAGGCGATGATCTGGCCGTCGAGGTTGCCGTGCATCCGGGAGAAGACCACGAACGCGAGGTTGCAGGCGTTGAGCATCAGCTCGACGCACATGAAGACCACGATCGCGTTCCGCCTGATCAGCACACCGGCGGCGCCGATGGTGAACAACAGCGCCGACAGATAAAGGTAGTTGACCGGGTTCACTTCGCGGCCTCCTCTTCCCGGCCGAGCCGCTCGGCGGAGCGCTGCTCCAGGGCCTTGAGGTCGGACAGCGCCTCGCTGGACACGTCCCGGATCTGGCCCCGGCCGCGCAGCGTCTGGTTGACGGTGAGCTCGGACGGGGTGCCGTCGGGCAGCAGGCCCGCGATGTCCACCGCGTTGTGCCGGGCGTAGACGCCGGGGGCGGGCAGCGGCGGCAGGTGCTTGCCGTCGCGCACGCGCTGCTCGGAGAGCTCGCGCTGGGTCTTGGCGCGCTCGGTGCGCTCGCGGTGCGTGAGCACCATCGCGCCGACCGCCGAGGTGATCAGCAGGGCGCCGGTGATCTCGAAGGCGAACACGTACTTGGTGAAGATGAGGGTCGCCAGACCCTCCACGTTGCCGCCCGAGTTGGCCTGGGAGAGGCCGTTGAAGTGCTTCAGGGAGGCGTTGGAGATGCCCGCGACGAGCAGCACCCCGAAGCCGACCCCGCAGACCGCGGCCCAGACGCGCTGGCCCTTGATGGTCTCCTTCAGCGAGTCGGCCGCGGTGACACCGACCAGCATCACCACGAAGAGGAAGAGCATCATGATCGCGCCGGTGTAGACGACGACCTGGACGATGCCCAGGAAGTACGCCCCGTTGGCGAGGTAGAAGACCGCCAGGATGATCATCGTCCCGGCCAGGCACAGCGCACTGTGCACGGCCTTCTTCATCAGTACGGTGCACAGCGCCCCGATGACGGCGACCGTGCCCAGCACCCAGAACTGGAACGCCTCACCCGTCGAGGTCGAGGTGGCGGAGACGGCGAGCTGCATCACGCGTCCACCTCCTCGGGCTGCTCCCCGGCGGCCGGCTCCTCGCCCCGGGAGACGGCGACCTGGCGGACCGTGCCGGGGGCGGCCTCGGTGACCAGGCCCCGGTAGTAGTCCCCCTCGGTCATGCCCGGGTGGATGGCGTGCGGCGAGTCGACCATGCCCTCGGTGAGGCCCGCGAGCAGCTGGTCCTTGGTGTAGATCAGGTTGGCCCGGCTGCTGTCCGCGAGCTCGAACTCGTTGGTCATCGTGAGCGCGCGCGTGGGGCACGCCTCGATGCACAGGCCGCACAGGATGCAGCGGGCGTAGTTGATCTGGTAGACGATTCCGTACCGCTCGCCCGGCGAGTAGCGCTCCTCGTCCGTGTTGTCCGCGCCCTCCACGTAGATCGCGTCCGCCGGGCAGGCCCAGGCGCACAGCTCGCAGCCGACGCACTTCTCCAGCCCGTCCGGATGCCGGTTGAGCTGGTGGCGCCCGTGGAAGCGGGGGGCCGTGGTCTTCTGCTGCTCCGGATACTGCTCGGTCAGCCGCTTCTTGAACATGGCCTTGAAGGTCACGCCGAAGCCCGCCACCGGGTTCAGGAACTTGTCCTGGGACGCGGCTCCGGGCTCCCCCGAAGTCCCGGCCGGTTCAATCGATTTAGACACCCTCGTCCTCCCTTCCATCGCGGTCACTCTCAGTATCCGATCCGCCACTGACAACCAGCTCGCGCTCGTGCCTGGGGCGCCGTCGCGGTACCGGCGGCAGGGTCTGTCCGGGCAGCGGTGGCACCGGGAACCCGCCCGCCATCGGGTCGAACGCGGGTGGCTCGGCCTCGGCCGCCGACTCGTCCGTGCGGCCCCGGAAGACGTCCGCGACCAGTGAGATCAGCAGGACGGCGACGACCGCGCCGCCGACGTACAGCACGATCTTGGAGAAGTCGTGGCCGTCGTTGCGGAGCGCGCGCACGGTCGCCACCAGCATCAGCCAGACGACCGAGACCGGGATGAGGACCTTCCAGCCGAGCTTCATCAGCTGGTCGTAGCGGACGCGGGGCAGCGTGCCGCGCAGCCAGATGAAGAAGAACAGCAGCAGCTGGACCTTGATGACGAACCAGAGCATCGGCCACCAGCCGTGGTTGGCGCCCTCCCAGAAGGTGGACACCGGCCACGGGGCCCGCCAGCCGCCGAGGAAGAGGGTGGTCGACACCGCCGAGACGGTGACCATGTTGACGTACTCGGCCAGCATGAACAGCGCGAACTTGATCGACGAGTACTCGGTGTTGAAGCCGCCGACCAGGTCGCCCTCGGACTCGGGCATGTCGAAGGGGGCGCGGTTGGTCTCGCCCACCATCGTGACCACGTAGATGATGAAGGAGACCGGCAGCAGCACGATGTACCAGCGGTCGTGCTGCTGGGCGACGATCTCCGAGGTCGACATCGACCCCGAGTAGAGGAAGACCGAGGCGAAGGCCGCGCCCATCGCGATCTCGTACGAGATCATCTGCGCGCACGAGCGGAGCCCGCCGAGCAGCGGGTACGTCGAGCCGGAGGACCAGCCCGCGAGCACGATGCCGTAGATGCCGACCGAGGCGCACGCGAGGATGTAGAGCATCGCGATCGGCAGGTCGGTGAGCTGCATGGTGGTGCGGTGGCCGAAGATCGAGACCTCGTTGCCGGACGGCCCGAACGGGATCACGGCGATCGCCATGAAGGCCGGGATCGCGGCGACGATCGGCGCCAGGACGTAGACCACCTTGTCGGCCCGCTTGACGACGACGTCTTCCTTCAGCATCAGCTTGATGCCGTCGGCGAGCGACTGGAGCATGCCCCAGGGGCCGTGCCGGTTGGGCCCGATGCGCAGCTGCATCCAGGCGACGACCTTGCGCTCCCAGACGATCGAGAACAGCACGGTCACCATCAGGAACGCGAAGCAGAACACGGCCTTGAGGGCGATGAGCCACCAGGGGTCGCGGCCGAACAGGGAGAGGTCCTCGGCCGCGAGGAAGGTCGGGGTCACGCTCGCACCTCCGGTACGTGGACGGCGGCGCCCGGTGCCGCGGGGCGGACGGGGAAGTCGGTCACGGCCGCACCTCCGGTGCGGTGGCGGCCTCGGCGGCCGGGCCGATGCGGACGACCTGGCCCGGCAGGGCCCCGGTGTCCGCGAGCACCCCGCCACCGGTCGAGTTGAGCGGCAGCCACACCACCCGGTCGGGCATCTCGGTGACCACCAGCGGCAGTCGGAGCGCGCCCGCGGGCCCGCTCACCTCCAGCAGGTCGCCGTCCTTGACGCCGGTCTCGGCGGCGGTGGTCGCCGAGAGCCGGGCCGGGGCCGCGTGCCGGGTGCCGGCCAGCGCCTCGTCGCCCTCCTGGAGGGTGCCGAGGTCCAGCAGCAGCCGGTGGCCCGCGAGGACCGCCTCGCCCTCGGCGGGCCGCGGCAACGGGTGCGCGGTCTCCAGGGGTTCGGTGGCGCGCGGCCCGTCCCAGTGGCCGAGTCCGCGCAGCTCGGTGCGGGCGGCGCGGTTGTCGGGGAGCGCCAGGTGCACGTCCATGGCGTCCGCCAGCATGTGCAGCACGCGCGCGTCGGCGGGCGCCAGGCGCCGGGTCATCTGCTCCGGCTTGAGGGCCGCCTCGAACATCCGGGCCCGGCCCTCCCAGTTGAGGAAGAAGCCGGACTTCTCGGCGACGGCCGCGACCGGGAAGACCACGTCCGCCCGCTCGGTGACCTCGCTCGGCCGCAGCTCCAGGGAGACCACGAAGGCCCCGGCGAGTGCCTCACGCGCGCGTGCCGGGTCCGGCAGGTCGGCCGGGTCGACGCCCGCGACCAGCAGGGCGCCCAGTTCGCCGGTGGCGGCGGCCTCCACGATCTGGCCGGTGTCGCGCCCGAAGCGGTGCGGCAGTTCGCGTACGCCCCAGGCGGCGGCCACCTCCTCACGCGCGCGTGGATCGGTGGCCGGGCGCCCGCCGGGCAGCAGCGCGGCCAGCGCGCCCGCCTCGATCGCGCCCCGCTCGCCGGCCCGGCGCGGGATCCACACCAGCTCGGCGCCGGTCGCGGCGGCGGCCCGTACGGCGGCGGTCAGCGCGCCCGGGACGCCCGCGAGCCGCTCGCCGACGACGATGACGGACCCGGTGGCCCGCAGCGCCTCGGCGGCGGCCGAGCCGTCGCCCTCCAGGCCGACCCCGCCCGCCAGCGCGTCCAGCCACTCGGTCTCGGTGCCGGGCGCGGCGGGCAGCAGCGTGCCGCCCGCCTTCTCCAGGCCCCGGGTCAGATGGGTGGCGAGCGCGTAGGTGCGCTGGCCGTGCTTGCGCCACGCCTTGCGCAGCCGCAGGAAGACGCCGGGCGCCTCCTCCTCCGCCTCGAACCCGACGAGCAGCACCGCGGGCGCCTTCTCCAGCGCGGTGTACGTGACGCCCTCGCCGGTGAGGTGGCCGCGCCCGGCGACCTTCGCCGCCAGGAAGTCGGCCTCCTCGGCCGAGTGCACGCGCGCGCGGAAGTCGATGTCGTTGGTGTCCAGGGCGATCCGGGCGAACTTGGCGTACGCGTAGGAGTCCTCGACGGTCAGCCGGCCGCCGGTGAGCACCCCGGCCCGGCCGCGCGCCGCCGTGAGGCCGGCCGCGGCTGCCTCCAGCGCCTCGGGCCAGGAGGCCACTTCCAGCTCACCGGCCGCGTTGCGCACCAGCGGATGGGTCAGCCGGTCCTGCTGCTGCGCGTACCGGAAGCCGAACCGGCCCTTGTCGCACAACCACTCCTCGTTGACCTCGGGCTCGTTGGCCGCGAGGCGCCGCAGGACCTTGCCGCGCCGGTGGTCGGTGCGGGTGGCGCAGCCGCCCGCGCAGTGCTCGCACACCGACGGCGAGGAGACCAGGTCGAAGGGGCGGGAGCGGAACCGGTACGCCGCCGAGGTCAGCGCGCCGACCGGGCAGATCTGGATGGTGTTGCCGGAGAAGTACGACTCGAAGGGGTCGCCCTCGCCGGTGCCGACCTGCTGGAGCGCGCCGCGCTCCAGGAGCTCGATCATCGGGTCGCCCGCGACCTGCTCGGAGAAGCGGGTGCAGCGCGCGCACAGCACGCAGCGCTCGCGGTCGAGCAGCACCTGCGTCGAGATGGGCACCGGCTTCTCGTAGGTGCGCTTCTTGCCCTCGAAGCGGGTGTCGGGGTCGCCGACCTGCATCGCCTGGTTCTGCAGCGGGCACTCGCCGCCCTTGTCGCAGACCGGGCAGTCCAGCGGGTGGTTGATGAGCAGCAGCTCCATCACCCCGCGCTGGGACTTCTCGGCCACCGGCGAGGTCAGCTGCGACTTGACCACCATGCCGTCGGTGCAGGTGATGGTGCAGGACGCCATCGGCTTGCGCTGGCCCTCCACCTCCACGATGCACTGGCGGCAGGCGCCGACCGGATCGAGCAGCGGATGGTCGCAGAACCGGGGGATCTCGATGCCGAGCTTCTCGGCGGCCCGGATCACCAGCGTGCCCTTGGGGACGCTGATCTCGATCCCGTCGATGGTCAGCGACACCAGGTCCTCGGGCGGCACCGCCGCCTCTCCGCCGCCGGAGGGAGCGCCAGTCGTCACCGTCATGCGTTCACCTCCGTGGTGCGGTGCGGGCTGTCGGCCCACAGGGTCGACCTGGCCGGGTCGAAGGGGCAGCCCCGGCCGGTGATGTGCTGCTCGTACTCCTCGCGGAAGTACTTGAGCGAGGAGAAGATGGGGGCGGCGGCGCCGTCGCCGAGCGCGCAGAACGACTTGCCGTTGATGTTGTCGGCGATGTCGGTGAGCTTGTCGAGGTCGTCCATGGCGCCTTTGCCGGCCTCGATGTCGTGGAGCAACTGGACCAGCCAGTACGTTCCTTCACGGCAGGGCGTGCACTTGCCGCAGGACTCGTGGGCGTAGAACTCGGTCCAGCGGGTGACCGCGCGCACCACGCAGGTGGTCTCGTCGAAGCACTGGAGCGCCTTGGTGCCGAGCATCGAGCCCGCGGCGCCCACGCCCTCGTAGTCCAGCGGGACGTCGAGGTGCTCGTCGGTGAACATCGGGGTCGAGGAGCCGCCCGGGGTCCAGAACTTCAGCCGGTGGCCGGGGCGCATGCCGCCGCTCATGTCGAGCAGCTGGCGCAGCGTGATGCCGAGCGGGGCCTCGAACTGGCCGGGGTTGGCGACGTGCCCGCTGAGCGAATACAGCGTGAAGCCCGGGGACTTCTCGCTGCCCATCGATTTGAACCAGTCCTTTCCGCGATGCAGGATCGCGGGAACGCTGGCGATGGACTCGACGTTGTTGACAACAGTGGGGCACGCGTAGAGACCGGCGACCGCAGGGAAGGGGGGACGCAGCCGGGGCTGACCGCGACGGCCTTCGAGGGAGTCCAGGAGTGCGGTCTCCTCGCCACAGATGTACGCACCCGCGCCCGCGTGCACCGTGAGTTCGAGGTCGAGACCGCTGCCGAGGACGTCCTTGCCGAGGTAGCCCGCCGCGTACGCCTCCCGCACGGCCTCGTGCAGCCTCCGCAGTACGGGGACGACCTCCCCGCGCAGATAGATGAACGCGTGCGACGACCTGATCGCGTAACAGGCGATCACGATGCCCTCGATGAGGCTATGCGGGTTGGCGAAGAGGAGCGGGATGTCCTTGCAGGTCCCGGGCTCCGACTCGTCGGCGTTGACAACTAGATAGTGCGGTTTGCCATCGCCCTGCGGAATGAACTGCCACTTCATGCCCGTGGGGAACCCCGCGCCGCCCCGGCCGCGCAGCCCGGAGTCCTTCACGTACGCGATGAGGTCGTCCGGGGACATGGCGAGGGCCTTGCGCAGCCCCTCATAACCGTCGTGCCGACGGTAGGTCTCCAGGGTCCAGGAATCGGGCTGGTCCCAGAAGGCCGACAGAACGGGTGCCAGCAGCTTTTCGGGGCTGCTTCCGTTCCCGTTCCCACTCAGTTCGGCTGCCAAGGTCATCACTCCCCCTCCTCGCCGACCGGGCCGGCCGGGTGCGCCGGGTCGGACGCAGAGGTCTGCTGTGGTGCGTCGTGCGAGCTCAAGTGCCCGGATCCGGGCTGGGATTCGTCTCGGGCGCCCTCGCCGCGCGGGCCGACCACGCGCGGGTGCGGTGCCTCGCCCCGGGCCAGGCGCAGCCCCACCAGCGAGGCGGGGCCCGCGCCCCCGCTCGCCCCGACGGCGCCGGGGCGCTCGTCGGGGAAACCGGCCAGGATGCGGGCGGTCTCCTTGTAGGTGCACAGGGGCGCGCCCCGGGTGGGCTCGACCGGCCTGCCCGCGCGCAGGTCGTCGACCAGGCGCCTGGCCGACTCGGGGGTCTGGTTGTCGAAGAACTCCCAGTTGACCATCACCACGGGCGCGAAGTCGCAGGCGGCGTTGCACTCGATGTGTTCGAGCGTCACCTTGCCGTCGGCGGTCGTCTCGTCGTTGCCCACGCCGAGATGGCGCTTGAGCTCGTCGAAGATGGCGTCGCCGCCCATCACCGCGCACAGGGTGTTGGTGCAGACGCCCACCTGGTAGTCGCCGGAGGGCTTGCGGCGGTACATGGTGTAGAAGGTGGCGACGGCGGTCACCTCGGCGGTCGTGAGGCCCAGCGTCTCGGCGCAGAAGCGCATCCCGGTACGGGAGACGTGGCCCTCCTCCGACTGCACCAGGTGCAGCAGCGGCAGCAGCGCGGAGCGGCTGTCGGGATAGCGGGCGACGACCTCCTTGGCGTCCGCCTCCAGTCGGGCCCGGACGTCGGCCGGGAAATCGGGCGCGGGCAGCTGGGGCATGCCCAGGCTCGTCGGCGTGGTCTCGGTCACCGGTCGACGCCTCCCATCACGGGGTCGATGGACGCGACGGCGACGATGACGTCGGCGACCTGGCCGCCCTCGCACATCGCCGCCATGGCCTGGAGATTGGTGAAGGACGGGTCGCGGAAGTGGACCCGGTAGGGGCGGGTGCCTCCGTCGCTGACGACGTGCACCCCGAGCTCGC
Source organism: Streptomyces sp. cg36 (assembly GCF_041080675.1). NCBI lineage: Bacteria > Bacillati > Actinomycetota > Actinomycetes > Kitasatosporales > Streptomycetaceae > Streptomyces > Streptomyces cyclosori. The sequence continues at coordinate 3,427,551 of NZ_CP163520.1, forward strand.
CCTTGGGCGACTCGACCGCCGCGTACGCCTGTCCGACGGGGACCCGGAAGCCCTCGGTCACCAGCTTGAAGTGGTGGATCAGGGACTCCATGGAGGTGCCCATGATCTTCTTGATGTGGTCGAGGGAGTTGCCGAGTCCGTCCGGGCCGAGCGCGAGCTGGGCGGGCCAGGCGATCTTCTTGTCGGCGACCATCACCGGGCCGGGCTCCAGCCGGTCGAGGCACTGCTCGACGATGCGCAGCGACTGGCGCATCTCCTCCAGGCGCACCAGGAAGCGGCCGTAGGAGTCGCAGGAGTCGGTGGTGGGGACCTCGAAGTCGTAGTCCTCGTAGCCGCAGTACGGGTCGGTCTTGCGCAGGTCGTGCGGGAGGCCGGCGGAGCGCAGGATCGGGCCGGTGGCGCCGAGGGCCATGCAGCCGGTCAGGTCGAGGTAGCCGACGTCCTGCATGCGGGCCTTGAAGATGGGGTTGCCGGTGGCGAGCTTGTCGTACTCCGGCAGGTTCTTCTTCATGGTCTTCACGAACTCGCGGAGCTGGTCCACCGCGCCCGCGGGCAGGTCCTGGGCGAGGCCGCCGGGGCGGATGAACGCGTGGTTCATCCGCAGGCCGGTGATCAGCTCGTAGAGGTCCAGGATGAGTTCGCGGTCCCGGAAGCCGTAGATCATGATCGTGGTGGCGCCGAGCTCCATGCCGCCGGTGGCGATGCACACCAGGTGCGAGGAGAGCCGGTTGAGCTCCATGAGGAGCACGCGGATGACCGAGGCGCGGTCCGGGATCTGGTCGGTGATGCCGAGCAGCTTCTCGACGCCCAGGCAGTACGCCGTCTCGTTGAAGAACGGCGTCAGGTAGTCCATGCGCGTGACGAAGGTGGTGCCCTGCGTCCAGGTGCGGAATTCGAGGTTCTTCTCGATGCCCGTGTGCAGATAGCCGATGCCGCAGCGGGCCTCGGTGACCGTTTCTCCGTCGATCTCCAGGATGAGGCGGAGCACACCGTGGGTGGAGGGGTGCTGGGGGCCCATGTTGACGACGATGCGCTCGTCGTCGGCGCGGGCGGCGGTGCGGGCGACCTCGTCCCAGTCGCCGCCGGTGACCGTGTAGACGGTCCCCTCCGTGGTCTCCCTGGCGGAAGCGTGTGAAGTGGACATCAGGTGTACGACCTCCGCTGGTCCGGAGCCGGGATCTGGGCGCCCTTGTACTCGACGGGGATGCCGCCGAGGGGGTAGTCCTTGCGCTGCGGGAAGCCCTGCCAGTCGTCCGGCATCATGATCCGGGTGAGGGCGGGGTGGCCGTCGAAGACCAAGCCGAAGAAGTCGTAGGTCTCGCGCTCGTGCCAGTCGTTGGTCGGATAGACCCCGACCAGGGACGGCACGTGCGGGTCGCTGTCGGGGGCGGTGACCTCCAGCCGGATCAGCCGGCCGTGGGTGAGCGAGCGCAGGTGGTAGACGGCGTGCAGCTCGCGGCCCTTGTCGCCCGGGAAGTGGACGCCGCTGACGCCCGTACAGAGCTCGAAGCGCAGGGCCGGGTCGTCGCGCAGGGTGCGGGCCACCCGGACGAGGTGCTCGCGCGCGATGTGGAAGGTGAGCTCGCCGCGGTCGACCACGGTCTTCTCGATGGCGTTCTCGGGGAGCAGGTCCTGCTCCTCCAGGGCGCCTTCGAGCTCGTCGGCCACTTCGTCGAACCAGCCGCCGTAGGGGCGGGAGGAGGCGCCGGGCAGGGTGACGGTGCGCACCAGGCCGCCGTAGCCGGTGGTGTCGCCGCCCTTCTCGGCGCCGAACATGCCCTTGCGTACGCCGATGACGTCGCCGGTGTCGTCGCGCTGGGCGGGCAGTCCGCCGCTCTCGGGCGCCTCGGGCGTTCCGGGGGCGCCGTCGCCCGGCGTCTGAGGAGTACGGTCGTCGCTCACCGCAGCAGCCCCTTCATCTCGATGGTGGGGAGCGCCTTGAGCGCGGCTTCCTCCGCCTCGCGGGCGGCCTCCTCGGCGTTCACGCCGAGCTTGGAGCCCTGGATCTTCTGGTGGAGCTTGAGGATCGCGTCGATGAGCATCTCGGGCCGGGGCGGGCAGCCGGGCAGATAGATGTCGACCGGCACGATGTGGTCGACGCCCTGCACAATCGCGTAATTGTTGAACATTCCGCCCGACGAGGCACAAACGCCCATGGAGATGACCCACTTGGGGTTGGGCATCTGGTCGTAGACCTGGCGCAGGACCGGCGCCATCTTCTGGCTGACCCGGCCGGCCACGATCATCAGGTCGGCCTGGCGCGGTGAGCCGCGGAAGACCTCCATGCCGAAGCGGGCCAGGTCGTAGCGCCCGGCTCCGGTCGTCATCATCTCGATGGCGCAGCAGGCGAGGCCGAAGGTGGCGGGGAAGACGGACGCCTTGCGCACCCAGCCCGCGGCCTGTTCGACGGTGGTCAGCAGAAAGCCGCTCGGCAGTTTCTCTTCGAGTCCCATAGGTGCCCCTCAGCCCCTCAGTCCCATTCCAGGCCGCCGCGCCGCCATACGTACGCGTAGGCGACGAACACGGTGAGCACGAAGAGCAGCATCTCCACGAGCCCGAAAACCCCGAGGGCGTCGAAGGTGACCGCCCAGGGGTAGAGGAAGACGATCTCGATGTCGAAGACGATGAAGAGCATCGCCGTCAGGTAGTACTTGATGGGGAAGCGGCCGCCTCCGGCCGGCGTGGGAGTGGGTTCGATGCCGCACTCGTACGCCTCAAGTTTCGCCCGGTTGTACCTTTTTGGGCCGATAAGCGTGGCCATGACCACGGAGAAGATCGCAAACCCAGCCCCGAGGGCGCCGAGCACGAGGATGGGCGCGTAGGCATTCACGCTCCTCGCTCCTTCCAGTCGTCCTTGACCGTTGGACCGCACACGGGCGCCGCTGCCGCCTCCTCGCCGCGCGAAGATCGCGCACATGTGAGGCAGTTCACAAGCCCGACTGCACCGCATCCTATGCCCGGCGGTCTGTGATCTGCGACACGGGGTGCGCCAACGGCTTTGTGATCTCCACCACCTGACGAAGGATCATGAAGTCGGATGAGCAGTGATCTTCACACCCGAAGCGGTTGAGTGATCACAAGGCGTAGCATCTACACCTGTTACCGCTGGTCGCAAGGGGTGGGGCACTATCAAGACATGGGCCCTACAGGCAAATTGGCGATGGACGCCTTCGAGTGATAAAGGCGGGTGGGTCACTCGTGCGGGTGAGGTCACGGTTCGGGGGTGGACCTGTGCACGCGTTCACGAACTCCGCCGCGCGACCCCGTGCGTTGATCACGAGCCGGTCACGGGACGGGCGAGAGCAGGCCACGAAGTGACCTGCGTCACAGGAAACCGTCACGGATTAAACCGGGCTTGGCCAACGGTGTGAACGGATGGTAGGCGGCGGGCAATTCGGACTTTTTATAAAAACCACATGATCACAGCCGTGATCACCCATGCCCGTATTGCCCGTTACGGCGTCAATAAGGGCGCGAAGGAAGCGGATTCAGCCATTCCAGCTGCAACTGTGGCGCAGGACACGTTTCTTGATGGGAACCGTGAACCCCTGATAGCGGTTGTCCTCATGTCCCACACCGCTCACATACCCAGCCACCGGAAGCCCCGCCGCAGCGCCTCGAAGCTCGCGCTCCGTGCCGGAGTTGCCGGTGGCGTCCTCAGCACCATCGCGGTGGCAGGCGCCACGGGTCCGGCGCAGGCCGCCGAGCCGGTGACCGAGACCATCGAGATGCCCACGCTCACGACCGGGCTCGCGAGCACCGCCGCCGCTTCCGCCGAGGCCACCCAGCAGGTCGCCGCCGACCTCCAGCTGAAGGCCCAGCAGAACGCGGCCGCCTCCAGCGCCGCCAAGGTCGCCAAGAAGGCCAAGGCCGACGCGGACGCCAAGGCGGAGGCGGAGAAGAAGGCCAAGGCGGAAGCCGAGGCCAAGGCGAAGGCGGAGGCCGCCGACCGCGCCTCCCGCTCCTCCGCGCGCACCACCCTGGCCTCGACCGGTGGCGGCAGCAGCTCCGTCACCTCCTCGTCCACCGCCACGGGTTCGGCCGCCACCATCGTGAACTTCGCGCTGGCGCAGGTCGGCAAGGCGTACGTGTCGGGTGCCACGGGCTCCAGCGCGTACGACTGCTCGGGCCTGGTGCAGGCCGCCTACCGCCAGGTCGGCATCGACCTGCCGCGCGTCTCGCAGGACCAGTCCGCCACGGGCCGCCAGGTCTCCCTGTCGAACCTCCAGCCCGGCGACGTCCTGTACTGGGGCAGCTCCGGCTCCGCGTACCACGTGGCGATCTACGTCGGCGGCGGCAAGTTCGTGGGCGCGCAGAACTCCTCGACCGGCGTGGTCGAGCGCAGCCTGGACTGGGACCGTCCGACGGGCGCCGTCCGGGTCCTCTGAGCGGACTCCGCCTCCTGGGAGGACCCGGTCCCCGAGAAGACCCGGTCCCTCGAAGGGGCCACGGGCCCGCTGGGGCCCGCAACACCGTACGGCTGAGGGCCGGCGACCCGGGTGGGGGTCGCCCCCTCAGCCGTGCCCGGAGCCGCTCGGGGCGGTCCGGGGCCGGTTCACGCCTTCGGCGCCACCTTGGAGAGGCCGTTGATGATGCGGTCCATCGCGTCGCCGCCCGTCGGGTCCGTGAGGTTCGCGAGCATCTTCAGGGTGAACTTCATCAGGACCGGGTGGGTCAGGCCCCGCTGGGTGGCGATCTTCATGACCTTCGGGTTGCCGATGAGCTTCACGAAGGCGCGGCCCAGCGTGTAGTAGCCCCCGTAGGTCTCCTTGAGGATCTTCGGGTAGTTGTGCAGCGCCAGTTCGCGCTGGGCCGGGGTCGCGCGGGCGTGGGCCTGGACGATGACGTCGGCCGCGATCTGGCCCGACTCCATGGCGTACGCGATGCCCTCGCCGTTGAACGGGTTGACCAGGCCGCCCGCGTCACCGACGAGCAGCAGGCCCTTGGTGTAGTGCGGCTGGCGGTTGAAGGCCATCGGGAGGGCGGCACCGCGGATGGGGCCCGTCATGTTCTCGTCGGTGTAGCCCCAGTCCTGCGGCATGGACGCGCACCACGCCTTCAGGACCTCGCGCCAGTCCAGCTCCTTGAAGGAGGCGGAGGTGTTGAGGACGCCGAGGCCGACGTTGGAGGTGCCGTCGCCCATGCCGAAGATCCAGCCGTAGCCGGGCAGCAGCCGGTCCTCGCCGGGCCCGCGCCGGTCCCACAGCTCCAGCCAGGACTCCAGGTAGTCGTCGTCGTGGCGGGGCGAGGTGAAGTACGTGCGGACGGCCACGCCCATCGGGCGGTCCTCGCGGCGGTGCAGGCCCATCGCCAGGGAGAGCCGGGTCGAGTTGCCGTCGGCGGCGACCACCAGCGGCGCGTGGAAGGAGACCTCGCGCTTGTCCTCGCCGAGCTTGGCGGTGACGCCGGTGATGCGGCCGGTGCGGTCGTCGACGATGGGGCCCGCCACGTTGCAGCGCTCGTACAGCCGCGCCCCGGCCTTCTGGGCCTGGCGGGCCAGCTGCTCGTCGAAGTCGTCGCGCTTGCGGACCAGTCCGTAGTCCGGGTAGCTGGCGAGCTCGGGCCAGTCCAGCTGGAGCCGGACGCCGCCGCCGATGATCCGCAGGCCCTTGTTGCGCAGCCAGCCGGCCTCTTCGGAGATGTCGATGCCCATGGCGACCAGCTGCTTGGTGGCGCGCGGGGTCAGCCCGTCGCCGCAGACCTTCTCGCGGGGGAAGGCGGTCTTCTCCAGCAGCAGTACGTCGAGTCCGGCCTTGGCCAGGTAGTACGCCGTGGTCGACCCGGCGGGGCCCGCCCCGACGACGATCACATCCGCGGTGTGTTCGGTGAGGGGCTCGGTCACAGCGGGTTCTCCCGAAGACTCGATTTTGCGTGCCGGAAAGCACGGGACATGTGCAGTCTATGGGTGGCTGTTGATCGTTATCGCGAAGGGTTGCCCACGTCATGAACTCCAGCGCGGAGAAGTCCCTGCCCGTCGTACGGCTGCGCGTGCCGACCGAGGAGGACGCGTGGGCCTGGCACGAGGTGTTCAACGACCGTGAGGTCATGGAGTTCCACGGCGGGGCGCCCGCGGAGCTCTCGGTGTACGAGGAGTTGACGGCGCGCCAGCGCAAGCACGACGCCGAGCGCGGGTTCTGCCTCTGGACGCTGCTCGACGAGGACGACCGGGTGATCGGGTTCACCGGCGCCCAGCCGTGGCCGCACGCCTGGGGCCCGGCGGGCGAGGTGGAGATCGGCTGGCGGCTGGCCCGCCCGGCGTGGGGCCGCGGGTACGCGACGGCGGCGGCCAGGATGGCCGTGGAGCGGGTGCGGGCCGCCGGGGTCGGCGGGGTGGTGGCGATGGTGGACGCGCGCAACGAGCGGTCCGTGGCGGTGACGCGGCGGCTGGGGATGCGGCTGGCGGAGACGTTCCGGACGCCCACGTCGCAGCGGGAGGGGTACTGCTTCCGGCTGGCGCTGTGAAGTCGTCCGCGGACCGCGGTGGGCCGATCTCGCCGTTCCCCGCGCCCCTAAACGTCCGGCGGGGAGCGTGTTTCGGCCAAGTCGCGGTGCGGTGTGTCCGCGGACCGCGGCCGGTTGCTCGCGCGGTTCCCCACGCCCCCAACGCTTGGGGCAGGCGCTCGGGGGCGGGGCGGAACGTCAGAACACCGACAGGCCCGTCAGCGTCGTGAAGCGGTCCAGGGCCGCCACCCCCGCCACCGAGTTGCCCCGGGCGTCGAGTCCGGGGCTCCACACGGACAGCGTGCAGCGGCCCGGCACGACCGCCACGATGCCGCCGCCGACGCCGCTCTTGCCCGGCAGCCCGACCCGGTACGCGAAGTCGCCCGCCGCGTCGTACGTCCCGCACGTCAGCATCACCGCGTTGATCTGCTTGGCCTCGCTGCGGGTCAGCAGGCGGGAGCCGTCGGCGCGCAGGCCGTGGCGGGCCAGGAAGCGGGCCGCGAGGGCCAGGTCCGCGCAGCTCATCTCGATGGCGCACTGCCAGAAGTAGTGGTCGAGCAGCGTCGGCACGTCGTTGGCGATGTTGCCGTACGAGGCCATGAAGTGGGCGAGGGCCGCGTTGCGGTCGCCGTGCGCGGACTCCGACTCGGCGACGACCGCGTCGAAGGCGAGGTCGGCGTTGCCGGTCTCCTCCTTCAGGAACTCCAGGAGTTCGCTGCTGGCGTCGCCGGTGAGGGTCTGGAGGCGGTCGGTGACGACGAGCGCGCCCGCGTTGATGAACGGATTGCGCGGGATCCCGTTCTCGTACTCCAGCTGCACCAGCGAGTTGAACGGGTTGCCCGAGGGCTCGCGGCCCACGTGCTCCCAGAGGCTGTCGCCGCCGCGCGCGAGGGCGAGCGCGAGCGTGAACACCTTGGTGATCGACTGGGCGGAGAACGGCCGCTGCCAGTCCCCCGCCCCGTACACCTTGCCGTCGAGGTCCGCGACGGCCATGCCGAAGCGGGACGGGTCCACGTCGGCGAGGGCGGGGATGTACGCGGCGGGGGTGCCGCGCCCCACGAGGGGCGCGACGTCGTCCGCGATCTGCTGGAGGACGGCCTGGAAGTCCTGGTGGTCCTCGTGGTCCTCGTGGCTCTGGGGGCCCTGGTGGTTCTGGTGCTCCACGGTGGTGCTGCCGCCGGTTACTGGGGCTTGAAGCCGCGGTGCAGCGCCACCACACCGCCGGTCAGGTTGCGCCAGGCCACCTTGGACCAGCCGGCCTGCTGGAGGCGGGCCGCCAGCGCGGGCTGGTCGGGCCAGGCGCGGATGGACTCGGCGAGGTAGACGTACGCGTCCGGGTTGGACGAGACGGCCGTGGCGACCGGCGGCAGCGCGCGCATCAGGTACTCGCTGTAGACCGTGCGGAACGGCTTCCAGACCGGCTGCGAGAACTCGCAGATCACCACCCGGCCGCCGGGGCGGGTCACCCGGAACAGCTCGCGCAGGGCCGTGTCCGTGTCCTGCACGTTGCGCAGGCCGAAGGAGATGGTGACGGCGTCGAAGGTGTCGTCCTTGAACGGCAGCTTCGTGGCGTCGCCCGCCGTGAACGGCAGGTGCGGGTGGCGGCCCTTGCCGACCTTCAGCATGCCGAGGGAGAAGTCGCAGGGGACGACGTACGCGCCGGTGGCGGCGAAGGGGAGGGAGGAGGTGGCGGTGCCGGCGGCCAGGTCGAGGACCTTCTGCGCGGGGCGCGCGTCGACCGCCTTCGCCACCTCCTTGCGCCACAGGCGGGTCTGGCCCAGCGAGAGCACGTCGTTGGTGAGGTCGTAGTTCGCGGCGACGTCGTCGAACATCGAGGCGACTTCGTGCGGCTGCTTGTCCAGGGATGCGCGGGTCACGACCTCATTGTGCCTGGGGCTCGCGCCCCGGCCGCCCACGCCCCCCTGCGCGCGGCGTCCCCCACCCCGCCCCTTCCCGAAACTCTCCGAGGGCTGGCCTCCGGCTGCGGACCGTGCGTGGCCGCTCGCGCAGTTCCCCGCGCCCCTGAGTGGCCCTTCGGGCCCCCTCTCGCGCAGTTCCCCGCGCGCCCCTCAACCCGCAGTCGTCCGCGGACCGTGCTCGCTCCTCGCGCAGTTCCCCGCGCCCCTGAATGCCTGGGGGCCCCTCAGCGCGTGCGGTACACCAGGCGGCCCCCCACCACCGTCGCCACGCACCCGCCCTCCCCGTCGAAGACCGCGAAGCGGGCCGGGCCGCCCACCGTCAGTGGGGGGAGGTCGGGCGTGGGCAGGGACGTGAGGCCCGAGCGGTGGGTCGCCTCCGCCACCACCCGCGACCGCGACGACCCCACCACGGCCACCACCCCCCGCGCCAGCATCCGCTGCGCCCCCCGCCGCACGGACCCGCCCCGGCGGACGTCGTCCAGCGGGAAGGGCGGCGGAAGGATCGGCTCCGTGCCGAGGGTGTCGGCCTCGCGCGGGTCGGGGTGGTAGGCCAGCTCCAGCAGCTCCACCCCGTCGGGGTCGACGAGTCCGGGCGACAGCGTGCCCGGCCACCGCCGCACCCGCGCGGCCGGGTACGCCGCGGCCAGCGACTCGTACGGGCCGATGGCCGCCACCCGGTCGCCCTCGACCAGGACCGCGTCGCCCGTCTCGGGGGCGTGGATCGTCAGCACGGGACGCCGGGGGCCGCTAGTTGGAGGCCAGCAGCTTCAGCTCGGGGTGGGCCGTCCCGCCCTCGATCGCCGTCGAGGAGATGTGGGACATGACCCGCTCGTCGACCGGGTCGTTCGCCGGGTCGTCGTGGACCAGCAGGTGCTCGTACGTGGTGGCGCGCTGCGCCGGGACCCGGCCCGCCTTGCGGATCAGGTCGATGATCTCCATGCGGTTGGAGCGGTGCTTGGCACCGGCCGAGGAGACGACGTTCTCCTCCAGCATGATCGAGCCCAGGTCGTCCGCGCCGTAGTGCAGCGACAGCTGGCCCGCCTCCTTGCCGACGGTGAGCCAGGAGCCCTGGATGTGGGCGACGTTGTCGAGGAAGAGGCGCGCGACCGCGAGCATCCGCAGGTACTCGAAGACGCTGGCCTGCGTCCGGCCCTTCAGATGGTTGTTCTCGGGCTGGTAGGTGTACGGGATGAACGCGCGGAAGCCGCCGGTGCGGTCCTGCACGTCACGGATCATCCGGATGTGCTCGATGCGCTCGGCGTTGGTCTCGCCGGTGCCCATCAGCATGGTGGAGGTGGACTCCACGCCCAGGTTGTGGGCCGTCTCCATGATCTCCAGCCAGCGCTCGCCGCTCTCCTTGAGCGGGGCGATCGCCTTGCGGGGCCGCTCGGGCAGCAGTTCGGCGCCGGCGCCCGCGAAGGAGTCGAGGCCGGCGGTGTGGATGCGCTGGATGGCCTCCTCCACCGAGACCCCGGAGATCCGGGCCATGTGCTCGACCTCGGAGGCGCCGAGGGAGTGGATGACCAGCTGCGGGAACGCCTGCTTGATGGCGCTGAAGTGCTTCTCGTAGTACTCGACGCCGTAGTCCGGGTGGTGGCCGCCCTGGAACATGATCTGGGTGCCGCCCAGTTCGACGGTCTCCGCGCAGCGGCGCAGGATGTCGTCGAGGTCGCGGGTCCAGCCCTTCTTGGTGTCCTTGGGGGCCGCGTAGAAGGCGCAGAACCTGCACGCCGTGACGCACACGTTCGTGTAGTTGATGTTGCGCTCGATGATGTACGTGGCGATGTGCTCGGTGCCCGCGTACCGGCGGCGGCGGACCGCGTCGGCGGCGGCGCCCAGCGCGTGCAGCGGCGCCGAACGGTAGAGGTCGAGCGCCTCTTCGGGGGTGATCCGTCCACCCGCAGCGGCACGGTCGAGGACGGACTGAAGGTCGGCCTTCTCAGTCACGGAGTGTCCCTTTCGGCAGGGTTGCGGACGGACCCGGCCAGCGTACGCCAGCGGGGTCGGGCGGCCTCGGTCCGGGTCGCGTCAGCCGGTCTCCTTGACCAGCGTCGCGTACGGCTTGCCCGCGCCCGCCTCCTGGGACTCGTACTTGAGGGTGCCGTCGGCGTTGCGGGTGAACACGAGGGTGGCGGTGCCGCTGGTGCACAGGCCCGCGGTGCCCGGGCGCGCCGGGTCGGAGCGCTCCTCGACGGTCACCCGGTCGGCGCTCGCGGAGACCAGCCGGGCGACCCCGAAGCACTCCACGGTCGTGCCGATGACCGTGATCTTGGAGGAGGTGTGCAGGACGTCCTTGCCGGTGCCGCCCGCGGTGAACACGGCGGTCAGGTCGCCGTGCGGCTGGCCGGTCGTCGACTCCGTCATGGGGCCCTGCCAGGTCCCCAGGAACGTCCGGGGCAGCTCGGCGGCGGCCGGGCCGCCCGTCGCCCCCGGGCCGGCGTCCGAGGGGGCGCCCGACTTGCCGGGGCTCGCCGCCGACTCGTTCTTGTCGCCGCCGCCCGGCACCAGGTCGAAGAGGAACGCGGCCCCGACGGTCACGGCCGCCAGCGCCCCGGCGACGGCCAGCGCGACCGTGCAGCTGATCCGCCGCCCCCGGCCCGTCCCCGTCCGCTCCACGGCGGTGCCCACGGAGAGGGAGGCGCGGGGCGGGGCGGTGGGCTGCTCCGGGGCGCGCGGCCCGGGCACCGCGTCCGCGACCGCCCCGGTACGGCCGCCGGTGCCGCTTCCGTTCCCGCTTCCGTTCCCGTTCCCGCTTCCGTTCCCGTACGGGTAGGGGCCGGGCGACCCCGAGCCGTACGAGCCGTGCGTGGGCGCCGCCCCGTGGGAGCCGTAGGACGCGTCCGGCGGGCCGAAGACACCTGCGGACGGGCCGGTGAAGGCCACCGGCCCCGATGCCCCCGGCCCCGAGGTCGCGGGCCCCGGCGCGACCAGCCCCGAGGTCGCGGAGCCCGACCCCACCGGCCCGGACCCGACCGGTCCCGACCCCACCGGCCCCGGCGCCTGCGTCTGGGCCGCCGGGGCCTCCGGCTCCAGGTCGAGGAGCCGTACCGCCGCCCTGCTCACCTCGGCCACCAGCGCCCCCGGCAGCCAGCCGCCCGCGACCAGGGCCGCCGCGCCCTCCGGGGCGAGCCGCCGGGCCAGGTCGGCGGGGGCCGGGCGGGTCCCGGGCGTCTTGGTGAGGCACGCCTCGACCGCCGCCCGCAGCTCCCCGGCGAGCGGCCCGGCCAGTTCGGGCTCCTCGTGCACCACCTGGTAGAGCAGCGCGGCCGAGGAGTCGCCCGTGAAGGGGGGCGCGCCGGTCGCCGCGTACGCGAGCACCGCGCCCAGCGAGAACACGTCGGCGGCGCCGGTGATCCCCTTGCCCAGGATCTGCTCGGGCGACATGTAGCCGGGCGAGCCGATGGAGACGCCGGTCGCGGTGAGCGAGGCCGTGCCGTCGGTGGCGCGGGCGATGCCGAAGTCGATCAGGCGGGGGCCGTCGAGGGTGAGCAGCACGTTGGAGGGCTTCACGTCCCGGTGGACGAGGCCGAGCGCGTGCACGGCGGCCAGCGCCTCGGCGAGCCCGGCGCCCAGCGCGCGCACCGCGTGCTCGGGCAGCGGGCCGTGCGCGGCGACGGCCTGGGTGAGCGAGGGCCCGGCGACGTAGCCGGTGGCGACCCAGGGCACGGGCGCCTCGGGGTCGGCGTCCAGGACCGGCGCGGTCCAGTCGCCGCCGACCCGCCGGGCCGCCTCGACCTCGTGCCGGAAGCGGGCCCGGAACTGCTCGTCGAGGGCGAAGTGCGGGTGGACCACCTTCACCGCGACGGTTCGGCCGCCCGCGCTGCGGCCCAGGTAGACGCGGCCCATGCCGCCCGCGCCGAGCCTGCCGAGCAGCCGGTAGGCGCCGATGGTGCGCGGTTCGTCCGATTCGAGCGGCTGCATCGCGATCTGCTCTCCCCCACGCCGTTCACCCCGGCCCGTCGAGTACGGTCGCACAGCAGAGTAGAGCGCGACGTGCGCCGGATCACTCCACCGGACGGGATCCTCGGCATGCGCGGGCGAACCGAATCGAACGCCTGCCCGTCTTTCTCTGCGCGGTCCGCACGCCGGCGGACCCCTCGCCGTTCCCCACCCCCCAGACCTTCCCGGAGCGCCCCATGAAACGCCGTCCCGCCGTGCTGACCGCCGCCGCCGTCCTCGGCGCGGCGGTGCTGGTCGCCGGCTGCTCGGACGAGGGCAAGCCGGTGAGCTTCGACGAGCCGACCCCGTCCGCGAAGGCGAGCGGGCCGGGGGCGGGCGGCGGGGCCCAGGGCAAGGGCGAGGACGGCAAGGGGCAGGACCAGAAGGTCTCCGAGGCCGTCGCCAAGACCCTGCTGCCGACCGGTCCGAAGGCGAAGTTCACCACGCAGAACACGCTGGAGGACGGCACCAAGATCGGTGTGACCACCCTGCACGGCAAGAAGTCGGGGTTCACGGGCAAGGTGTGGGTGTGGGCGCCGAAGCAGTACTTCGACCCCAAGTACGCGCAGAGCGGCTTCCCGGTGCTCATCGCGCTGCCGGGCGGAAACGGTTATCCCAAGAACTACTGGATGGGCACCGACCTCAAGCTCCAGAGCAGCATCACCGAGTGGTCCAAGCAGGGCAAGAGCGTCCCGTTCGTGGTGGTGATGCCGGTCCTCAACCCGGACGCCAAGTACTACTACGACGGCAGTGACATACCGGGCCACCCCAAGATGGGCACCTGGATGACCGAGGACGTGCCGGACTTCGTGAAGGCGAACTTCCGCACCTTCAAGTCCCGGGACGGCTGGGCCTTCATGGGCTCCTCCTCGGGCGGGTTCGTGGGCCTGAAGTCGGTGCTCAAGCGGCCCGACCAGTTCAAGGCCGTGATCGCCTCCGGTCCCGACACCGTGCCGGACTCGCCGCTGTGGGCCGGGCACGAGGCCGAGAAGCAGGCGAACAACCCGGAGAAGCTCGCCCAGGCGCTGATCGACAGCAAGGGCCCCGAGGTCGACCTCGCCTTCCAGATCGGCACCAAGGAGGGCGGCATGGCGAACCTGAACGGCTTCATCGCCCGGTTCGGCAAGGGCCCGGTGAAGACCCACCTCCAGGTGATCCAGGGCGGGAAGCATAACGCCCACACCTACATCAAGGGGATGGGCGACGGGACCATGCAGTGGATCAGCAGCAAGCTCCAGGCGCCGATCCCGTCGCCCTGACGGCCCCTCCCGCCCGCCCGGCCCCCGTCAGGAGCCGAGCAGTTCGACCGCCACGTCGGCCGGGAAGCCGGTGGTGGGGCCGGTGCGGCGGGCGAACTCCCGTACGCCCGCGAGCTGGTCGGCGCCGAAGCGGAAGTCCAGCGTCGTGAAGTAGCGCTCCAGCAGCTCCGCGTCGAAGACCTCCCAGCGGGCGGCCTGCTCGGCGACCTTGGTGACCTCCTCCAGGGAGAGGTCGCGGGAGGCCAGGAACGCCTCGTGGACCTCGCGCACGACCTCGGGGTGGCGGGCGAGGTAGTCCTTGCGGGTCGCCCACACGGCGAAGACGAACGGCAGCCCCGTCCACTCCTTCCACATCGCCCCCAGGTCGTGGACCTGGAGGCCGAGGCGCGGGGCCTCGTGCAGCGAGGCGCGCAGCGCGGCGTCGCCGATCAGCACCGCCGCGTCCGCCTCCTGCATCATCAGGCCGAGGTCGGGCGGGCAGGAGTAGTAGTCGGGGCTGACGCCGTAGCGGTCGGCCAGCAGCAGCTGCGCCAGGCGTACGGAGGTGCGCGAGGTGGAACCGAGCGCCACCCGGGCGCCGTCCAGCTGCTCCAGGGGCACCTGCGAGACGATCACGCAGGACATGACGGGCCCGTCACAACCGACCGCGAGGTCCGGAAAGGCGACCAGATCGTCCGCGTTGCGCAGGAACTCCACGAGGGTCACCGGGGCGATGTCGAGGTCGCCCCGGACGAGCTGTTCGCTCAGCTTCTCGGGGCTGTCCTTCGTCAGCTCCAGGTCCAGCAGGGTGCCCGTGCGGGCGAGGCCCCAGTAGAGCGGCAGACAGTTGAGGAACTGGATGTGCCCGACCCGTGGCCGGGTGGTTGTTTGGTCCACATCGCGAGACTAGACCTGTCCGGTTTGTCCAGCTACGGCGGGTCGGTCCGTCACCCCCCGAAAGGGCTCGTCAAACGTCCGGGTGACGTGATCTTTCCCTCTACCGCGCCCCCGATCCTGCGTGCTACGCTCAGCGCAAGTTGCAGTTTGGTTTCCCTTGCAGTACAGAGCCTGCGGAGCATGTAACCCGCAGGCTTTTGTAGTTTTCAGACTTCTTTGCAGGTTCTGGAGCAGGGCAACCCTTTGGCCCAAGGAGGGCTTATGGCTACCGGAACCGTCAAGTGGTTCAACGCTGAAAAGGGCTTCGGCTTCATCGCCCAGGACGGCGGCGGCCCGGATGTCTTCGTCCACTACTCCGCGATCAACGCGTCTGGCTTCCGCTCCCTCGAGGAGAACCAGGTCGTGAACTTCGACGTCACGCAGGGTCCGAAGGGCCCGCAGGCGGAGAACGTCACCCCGGCCTAAGTTGCCCGGGTCGGCGATCGCTGACTAGCAGTACCCAAGGAGTCCTTTCCCGTGCGGTGACGTACGGGAAAGGACTCCTGCCTTTTTGTACGGGGGTGGGGTGCGGGGTGCGGCTTCGCGATCAGCTCCCCTTTGCGATCACCCCTACTTCTCGTACAGAAGTTCTATTTCTTTGGCGTACTTCTCCGCCACCGCCCGGCGCCGCACCTTCAGGGTCGGGGTCAGTACGCCGCTCTCCACCGTGAAGTCGTCCGGCAGGACCGCGAAGGCGCGGATGCGGGCCGGGCGCGAGACCCGGGCGTTGGCCGCGTCCACCGCCTCCCGCACCAGCGCCCGGACCGCCGCCGCGTCCCGGCCCGCGACCTCGGCCGGGTCCACCGCGATCAGGGCGACCGGGTACGGGCGGCGGTCGCCGATCATCACCGCGTGCGAGACGAAACGGGAGCGCTCGATCGCCTGCTCCACCTCCAGCGGGCTGAGGTTCTTCCCGGCGGAGGTGATGATCAGGTCCTTCTTGCGGCCGGTGATCGTGAGGAAGCCGTCCTCGTCCAGGGCGCCCAGGTCCCCGGTGTGCAGCCAGCCCTCCGCGTCCAGGGCGGCGGCCGTGCCGGCGGGGTTGGCGTGGTAGCCGGGGAAGACGTTCGCGCCCCGGGCCAGCACCTCGCCGTCCGCCGCGATCCTGACCTCGCAGCCCGCGACCGGGCGGCCCACGGTTCCGTACCGCACGGCGCCCGGGTGGTTGAGCGTGATCACCCCGCCCGACTCGGTCATCCCGTACCCCTCGAAGACCTGGATCCCGGCCGCCCGCAGGAAGTCCAGCGTCTCCGGGGCGATGGGGGCGCCGCCGGTGAGCGCCCAGCGCAGGTTGCCGCCGAGCGCCGAGCGGGCGAGGTCGTGCAGCTCCTCGTCGGTGGTGGCGCCGAGGTCCTCGGCGAGCGAGAGCACGCCCTGGTGGACCTTCTCGAACAGGCGGGGCACGGACGGCAGATGGGTCGGGCGGGCCTCGGACAGCTCGGCCACGATGTTCTCCACCCGGCCGCCGAAGTAGCAGAGCTCTCCGCCGTACAGGAGCGTGGAGAACTGGATGAGCTGGGCGAGGAGGTGGGCGAGGGGGAGGTAGAGGTACGTGCGGTCGCCCGGACCGCCCTCGGTGAGGGGGAGGGTGGCGTCCTGGACCGCGCCCAGGTTGGCGTGGGTGAGGCGGCAGCCCTTGGGGGGGCCGGTGGTGCCGGACGTGTAGACCAGGAGGGCGGTGTCCTCCGGGCGGACGGCGTTCTGGCGGGCCAGGAGGTCGTCGAGGTCCGCGTGCGCCTGCGGGCCGTGCGGGGTTGCTCGCGCCGTTCCCCGCGCCCCTTCGTCCGCCTTCGCCTGCGGGCCGGTGGGGGCTTGTCGCGCAGTTCCCCGCGCCCCTTCACCCGCCTCTGTCTGCGGATCGTGGTGGGTTGCTCGCGCAGTTCCCCGCGCCCCTGGGGAACCCGTTTCCGTCTGCGGGCCGTGCGGGGTTGCTCGCGCAGTTCCCCGCGCCCCTGGAGGGACGGGGCCTTCGGGGCGTTCCAAGTCGTTCAGTGTGCCCAGGTGTCTCAGCTCTGGCAGGCGGGGCTTCACGGTCTGGACCCTTGCTGTCTGGGCGGGTGTCTCGCAGAGGGTCAGGACCGCTCCCGAGTCCTTCAGGACCCATTCCAGTTCCTCGTCGCCCGCCGTCGGGTAGACCGGGACCACCACCGCGCCCGTGGCCAGGCAGGCCAGGTGGGTGTGGGTCCACTGGGGGCTGGTCTCCGCGAGGATCGCCACCCGGTCGCCCCGGCGGATGCCGAGGGCCAGCAGGGCGCGGGCCCTGCGGCGGACCGTGTCGCGCAGTTCCGTGTAGGTCAGGGAGGTCCAGCCGCCGTCCGGGGTGCGGAACCGCTGGGCGGGGTGGGACGCGTACCGCTGCCCCACCCACTCGGCGAACAGGGCCAGGGTGGCGGGGCGCAGGGCGTTCGGCTCGGTCATGTACCCGACGGTAGGGACGCGTCCCGGCCATGCGGGATGACGGGAAACGTCACCCCCGCTGACCGCACCGCTCAATCCCGCTACGGTCGTTGGCCATGGGCAAGGGGACGATCACCGTGCACCATGTACGCGCCCTGCTGCGCGGCGCCGAGCGGCTCTCCGTCGACACCGTGCCGCTGCTGCGCGCGGCCGGGATCCCGCCGCTGCTGCTCGGCGACGACCGGGCCCGGGTGGCGCCCGCCCAGTTCGCCCTGCTGTTCCGGGAGTTGTACCGGGCCACCCAGGACGAGTTCCTCGGGCTCGGCCCGGCCCGCAGCCGCCCCGGCACCTTCGCGATGATGTGCTACGCCTCGCTGGGCTGCCGCGATCTGGGTGCGGCGATGCGGCGCGGGATCCAGTTCTACGGGCTGTTCCCCGGCGGCCCCGAACTGTCCCTCGCCGTGGAGGGGCCGGAGGCGGTCTTCGGCGTCCGGGGCGGGCTGGGCGGCCGGGACGGCGACCGGTTCCTCGCCGAGTGCCTGCTGATCATCTCGCACCGGCTGTGCAGCTGGCTGGTGGGCCGCCGCATCCCGCTGCTGCGCGCCCAGTTCGGCTATCCGCCGCCCGCCCACCAGGACGAGTACCCGGCGCTGTTCGGCTGCCCGGTCCGGTTCGGCCAGTCCGGGACGCGGGCCGTGTTCGGCGCCCACTGGCTGACCGCCCCGCTGGTGCGGGACGAGGCGGCGCTGGAGCGGATGCTGCGCCGCTCCCCCTTCGAGCTGCTCAGCCGCCGCGCGTACGGGACGACGGTGGGCGAGCAGGTGCACCGGGACCTGGCCCGCGCGCTGCTCGCCTCGCCCCGGCTGCCGTCCCTGGAGGCCACGGCGGCCCGGCTCGCCCTCTCCCCGGCCACCCTGCGCCGCCGGCTCCAGCGCGAGGGCACCTCGTTCCAGCAGCTCAAGGACACCGTGCGGCGGGACGCGGCGATCGCGGGCCTGGCCGAGGGCCGCGAGCCGATCGCCGAACTCGCCGCCCGGCTCGGCTTCTCCGAGGACACCTCCTTCCACCGCGCCTTCCGCCGCTGGACGGGGACCACACCGGGCGCGTACCGGGCGGTGCGGCCGTCCGGGTGACGCGGGGGCGGTGTGCGGGGCGGGCGGCGGCCCGGTCAGTGAAGGTGAGCTGTCCGGTCAGCTCCGTACCTACCGGTCAGTCACTACCTTCTCCTCAACTGCCCCCACCCCACATGACCGTTGGGAGAGCCGCATGCACATCCGTGCCGTACGAAACCGAGTCGCGGGCGCACTGGCCGCCGGACTCCTCCTCTCGGCAGCCACCCCCACCGCCTTCGCCTCCGACGCCGCCGCCGACTCCTCGGCCCGGCCCGGGGACGTCCTCAGCTCCGCCCCCACCGAGTTCCACCCGCTGCCCGCCCAGTGGACCAACACCCGCGCCTGGCACCTCACCTACCGCTCCACCACCGCCGAGGGCGCCCCCAACACCGTCTCCGGGACCGTGATCGTGCCCAACGACGGCCGCACCGGCCCCCGCCCGCTGGTGACGTACGCGGTCGGCACCGTCGGCCTCGGCGACTCCTGCGCGCCCAGCGCGGGCTTCCCGTACGGCACGACCGTCGAGGCCACCCTCATCAACCAGATCGTGCAGCGCGGCTGGGCCGTCGCGGTGACCGACTACGAGGGCCTCGGCACCCCCGGCGACCACACGTACACGGTCGGCCGGGCCGAGGGCACCGCGATGCTGGACGCGGCCCGCGCGGCCCAGCGCCTCGGCATCCCCGGCGTGGACGCCGACTCCCCCGTCGGGATCATGGGGTACTCGCAGGGCGGCCAGGCCAGCAGCTGGGCGGCCGAGCTGCACGACTCGTACGCGCCCGAGCTGAAGGTCAAGGGCACGGCGACCGGCGGCGTCCCGGCCGATCTGATGAAGGTCGCCGACTTCAACGACGGCGGTCTCGGCTCGGGCCTCGTCTTCATGGCGGCGGCGGGCCAGAACGCGGCCTTCCCCGAACTGAAGCTGGACTCGTACCTGAACCCGGCGGGCAAGGCCCTCGTCGACTACTTCCGGACGAACTGCGTCGCCGTCGACTCCGTCGCGGGCTCCTTCAAGAAGATCTCCGACCTCACCGTGAAGAACCCGCTGGAGCAGCCGGACTGGCAGGCCCGGCTCAACCAGTCCCGGCTCGGCACGCACGCGCCGGACGCCCCCGTGTACCTGTACCACGGCACCGTCGACGAGCTCATTCCCTACGCGGTCGGGCAAGGGCTGCGGGCCGACTGGTGCGCCAAGGGCGCGTCCGTGTCGTGGCACCCGCTGCCGCTGCTCGGCCACATCGGCGGCGTGACGGTGGGCGCGCTGCCCGCCGCCGACTGGCTCGCCGACCGGTTCGCGGGCCGCGCGCCCCAGAGCAACTGCTAGGGCCCCAGCTCCGCCCACACCGTCTTGCCGGGGGGCCGCTCCGCCACCCCCCACGCCTTCGCCAGCGCCTCGACCAGCAGCAACCCCCGCCCGGACTCGGCGTCCCCCGCCGGCTCCGGGCGGAGCGGTCTGCGGCCGGGCCGGGTGTCGGTCACCTCGATGCGGAGCACCGTGCCGAGGACGAGCCGGAGTTCGCACGCGTGGCCGGGTACGTGCCCGTGCAGTACCGCGTTGGCCGCCAGCTCCGCGACGATGAGAGCGGCCGTGTCGGAGCACTCGCTCCCCTGCGGTACGCCCCACGCGTCCAGCTGCCCGACCGCCAGCCGCCGCGCGCTGCTCGCACCCCGGCGCGTACTGCTGAACCGCCGCACGAACTCCACCGTGGGGGTGGTGATTTGGGAATTCATGTCACCGAGCGTGACGAGGTGTGCGTACGCTGAACAGGGGCGTCCGCGCGACACCGGCCTTTCTGTACGGGTACGGCCCGCGCCGTGTACGAGTCGTCGCCCGTAACCCCATGGAGGCGTGCGTGGAGGAGGACGAGGGCCTCACCTCGGAGCTGTTCATCGCCGTGGGCGAGCAGCTGAAGGTGCTGCGGCTGCGGGCGGGGCTGACCCAGAAGGAGTTCGGCCGTCTCGTCGGCTACACCGAGAGCCAGATCTCGGCGCTGGAACGGGGCGTACGGACCACCCAGCCGGACTTCCTGGACAAGGCGGATGACGTCCTGGAGGCGGGAGGGGTGCTGCGGGTGGCCAGGAAGGCCATCGAACGGGCTCAGGCGAAGGCACGGACGCGGCATCCGGCGTGGTACCGGAACTACGCGCTGCTGGAGGCCGAGGCCATTGAGCTGCACCACTACGGCAGCCAGGCCGTGCACGGCCTGCTCCAGACCGAGGGGTATGCACGGGCCCTGTTCACCCAGCGGCGCCCCCTGTTGAGCGACGAGACCGTCGAGAAGCGCGTGGCCGACCGCCTTGCCCGCCAGGCGATGCTCGATGCCTGGCCCGCGCCGACGTTCAGTTTCGTGTTCCAAGAGGTTGTCCTGCAACATCCCATCGGCGGACACGCTGTATGGGCGGAGCAGCTCCGACAGCTCCTGCACATCGCCCGACTACGGACCGTCGAGCTCCAGGTCATGCCCACTGACCGTGAGGACTGCCCCGGCATCGACGGCCCGTTCACACTGCTAACCGCCAAGAAGGGGCAGCAGGTTGCGTACACGGAGATCCAGGGCCACCCTCGGTTGATCACAGATCCCGAAGAGGTCCGCGTCATCATCACTCGCTATGGGATCATCCGGGCGCAGGCTCTCACGCCCCGGGAGTCGCTGGCCCTGATCGAGAAGATGCTGGGAGACGCATGAACTGGTTCAAGAGCAGTTACAGCGACGGCGAGGGCGGCGCCTGCATCGAAGTCGCCTACGACTGGCGCAAGTCGAGTTACAGCGGCGCCGAAGGCGGCGAGTGCGTGGAGGTCGCCGCCCATCCCACCACCATCCACATCCGCGACTCCAAATGCGTCCCGGGACCCGAACTCCGCGTCCCCCCGGCCGCCTGGGCGGCCTT
This sequence comes from Streptomyces sp. cg36, assembly GCF_041080675.1. Classification (NCBI taxonomy): domain Bacteria; kingdom Bacillati; phylum Actinomycetota; class Actinomycetes; order Kitasatosporales; family Streptomycetaceae; genus Streptomyces; species Streptomyces cyclosori. The sequence goes on from NZ_CP163520.1 coordinate 3,448,422, forward strand.
CGTCTCGTACGCCGCTCGGTAGACGCAAAGACGCGGCTACGCCGATTCCGCATCGGCGTAGCCGCAGGCTCATCCGTCACACGTTCTCGAAGCGCCACTTCTGGTTCTCGCGGCCTTCCCAGGGCTCGATGATGAGCTGGGTCTTCTCCTTCTCGTCGGGCAGCGTCGCGACGCCGTCCATGTACGGGAAGTGGATGCGGTAGAGGTTGTCACCGACCGGCTCGATCGACCACTGCTGGCCGTACGGCTGCGTGGCGATCATCGGCGGGTAGATCCGGATGATGCTCTGCGCGAAGAAGATCCGCGCGCCGCCGGAGGTGAGCTTGCTCTTGAGCTCGTACAGGTTCCCGGGGAACGCCTCGACCTCCCACTGCTGGTTCTCGCCCTTGTGGTAGCTGTAGCCGATGACCGGCGTGTTGGGCTCGGTGCGGGCGTCACGTACGTCGATCACCCGGTCCTGGTACGCGGCGTTCTTGATCGCGTAGGTTCCGTGGGTCAGGAACTCGGCTGCCATGAATCCTCCTGGGTGAACAAGGGGACGGCTTCGATCGAGCGAGCACCAACCTAGGCCGCGCCGGCCCGCGCCGTAACGGGCACTTCACGTCGTACGCCGCATTTCAGGATGGCCGGGGTGGTATACCACCCACCCTCGCGTTTCCGGCCCCGCTGGCCGGGGTATTACCGCCCGCCGGGGCAAAGGGCGAGCTCGCCGCCGTCAATGCCCGCAAGCGGAATGGCCAGCGCCGCCCGACACTTCGGCCGCCGCCCCGGTTCCGAAACACGAAGGGGCCCGGCGCCGGAACCGGCGCCGGGCCCCTCCTCGGAGCGGACGGCCTCAGACCGCCAGCAGCTCCGGCTTCGGCATGACCGCCGAGGCGAAGACCACCTGGGTGAGGAGCATGATCCCGAACAGCGCTCCCCCGCCGCCCAGCGCCAGCGGCAGCACCGGCATGAGCAGCAGGAACGCCGCCGCCGTGCGGAAGCCTCCCGGCGTCCCGTACCTCTTGAGCAGGCCCAGGAGGAGGAGCAGGAAGAGCGAGACGGCCGCGACGAACAGCGCGAGGTCCACGCCGTCCGCGAGCTGCTCCGCGAAGGAGAGCGCGCCGCGCGGGGTCAGCGCCATCGCCAGGAACCAGCCGATCGCGCAGACCGGCACGTACCTCGCCGCACAGCGGGGGAACCAGGGTGCGTGGGTCACTTCGGCGGGTCCTTCAGGCATTGGGCGGAGTTCCAGTACCGCATGTCCTTGTTGCCGTACCAGGGCATCGAGTCCAGGCCGGACACGTTGTCCATGCGGTCGTGGGCCACGACCACCGGCGGCTGGGCCCGACGGTACTGGACGACCTCCATGTCCGGGTAATGGTCTCCCTTCCTGGTCACGGTGACCGAGCCCTTGTTGGCGGCGATCGTCACATGGGTGTCGACCGAGAACAGCGACATGAGGCTGTTGACTCCGGCGATGCCCAGGTCCAGTTTCGACGAGTTCGAGTGGTACTGCCCGAGGAAGCTGTAGTTCACGATGTTGCGTCCGGTCACGGACTCCGACGGGTAGTCGTTGAGCGAGAGCGGGAACGCCGGGATCATCCGGGACGGCGACTCGATGTCGTAGCCGTCGCCGCTCTGGCCCGCCTGCTGGAGCAGGTACGACGAGACGTGCTTGACCGACGGCTTGGTGTGGGACGGCGAGACCTTGAAGGTCACGTCACCCGTGGCCGTGTCCCAGAACAGGACCATGCGGTAGGCGGCGTCCGGGTCGTTGGAGTACTCGCGGTCGTCGCCGAGCAGCTGGTAGCCCAGGCCCGGGATCTTCATCGCGTCCTTGGTGTGGATGAAGAACCGCATCATGATGATGCCCCGGTCGGGCCCCTTGCCGACGTTGAAGTGGCCGAACTGGGCGCCCTTCTCGCCGTGCGACCACATCGCCCGCACCGCGCGGGCGTAGGACGACCGGACGGTGTGGGCGACCTTGTGCACGATGCGGCGCACGATCCGCTTCACCGCGTGGACGACCTTCTTCACCGCGTGCTTGATCGCCTTGACCACGTGCCCGATGTGGAACTGGCCGCTCGGGTCGCTGTCGGTGACCGGCGAGTTGTTGGCGTACGCGTACCCGTTGATCTGCTGCGGGTCCGAGAGGTCCATGACCGGGTCCACCGAGGCGAACCGGCCGTTCTCCGCGTCGTACTCGCGGGCGCCCAGGTGGGTCAGGCCCGTGGACTTGTCGGTGACGCCGCCCACGAAGCCGTGGTCGCCCGGCCAGCCCGTCTGCGGCTGGGTGCCGCGCGGGGTGCCGAAGGGGCCGGAGGCGCGCCGGGTGACCGCCAGGGTCACCGAGTCGACGGCCACCTCGTCGGTGCCCTGGGCGTCGCTGAGCAGATAGGTCACCGAGCCGTCCGAGCCGCGCGCGACGGTCGTGTTGCCCGCCGAGTAGTAGCGCACGCCCGAGACCGAGTTGCCCGCCGTCTTCAGCGTCAGCTCCTCGGCGCCCAGGTACAGGGTCACCGCGCCCGGGTCCCGGCGCAGCAGCCGGGAGCCGTCCGCGTCGTAGAGGAACGTGGAGGTCTGGCCGCCGATCGTGGAGGAGGCGAGGTTGCCCTCGGCGTCCCAGGTCAGCTTCTGGTCACCGGAGGCGGTGACCCGCCGGGTGGTGTTGCCGGAGGCGTCGTACTCGAAGGAGTCGGTGCGCGCCCCGGGGCCGGTGACGTCGACGGTGTCCATGCCGTGCGGCCGGGTCTCGCCGGGCTGCGGGTAGGAGTAGCCGCGCCGCACGTCCTTGCTGGTGTCGCCGGACACGTCGTGCCGGACCTCGGAGGCCCGGTTGCCGACCGTGTCGTAGCCGTAGGAGAACCAGTACGGGTCGGGGCCGCCCACCTTGGGCCTCACGCCCGTCGACGGCGTCAGCGCGCAGTCGTCCGTACCGGTCCACGCGTGCGAGAGCCGCGCCGCGAAGTCGTACGTGAAGCACTGCGTGTCGGTGCTCGCCTTGTCGTCGCGGTCGTCGCGGATGCGGGTGATGTTGCCCGCCGGGTCGTAGCCGTAGGACTTGCTGTCGATGGTCTGCGGGCCGCTCGACTCGCGGTCGTTGACCACCGTGCTGAGCCGGTGCGTGTCCTCCTCGTAGGTGTACGTCTGGACCGTGCGGGCGCCGACCGAGCCGAGCACGGTCTGCAGGATGTCGCCGGACGGCGAGTACTGGTTGCCCAGCGAGTAGACGTCCGTGCCGTTGCCGACCGTGGTCGCCAGGCCGTAGTCCGTGTAGCCCTGGCGGACGGTCTCCGCGGGCAGCCCGCCGCCGGCCGGGAAGGTCGTGGTGTTGGCGAGGCCCGTGGTCGGGGTGTAGGTCGAGCCGAACTCGTAGGTGCCCTGGAGCTTGCCCTCGGCCGCCGGAACCGTGATCACCGAACCGGTGGCCCGGCCCGAGGCGTCATAGCCCTTCACGGCCGTGGTGTAGGCGTTGCCGTTGTCCCAGCGGGTCGACGAGCTGAGCATCTTCTTGCCGCCGGTCAGCGAGTCGTAGGCCCACTCGGCGAGCTTGGGGCCGGTGACGCCGTCCTTGCGCAGACTGGTGGGGCGGCCGATCTCGTCGTACGTGTACGCGAGCGTGGTGCCCCGGGCGTCCTTGGTGGTCTCCGTCTTGCCATCGGGGGTGTAGGTCGTGGTGACCGCGCCCTTGTCCGGGTCCGAGGAGGTGATCTGACGGCCGCGCAGGTCGAAGGTGGACGACCAGGTGTTGCCCGCCGCGTCGACCAGCCGGGTCAGCCGGTCCGAGGTGTCGTAGCTGTACTTCAGCGCCTCGTACTTGTCGGCGCTCGCGCCGATCACCGGGTTGCCGTCCTTGTACTGGCGCAGCTCCACCGCCTTGTCGTGGGCGTTGCTGATCACCAGCGTGGCGGTGGCCCCGCTCGGCGGGACCGTCGCCGTCCAGTCGCCGCCGTAGCTGGTGGTCGTGCGCCACCGCTCGGTGCCCTTGGTGAGGGCGATGGCGGCGGTGGTGCGGCCCATGCCGTCGAACTCGGTCACGGTCTGCGCCGGGACCTGGTTGTCCGCCACCGAGAAGAGCACCGGCGCGGTCGGCTGGTCGTTGTAGTACTCGGCGTTGTCCTTGTAGACCCGGCCCTGGCTGTCGTAGAAGCTGTCCGTGATCAGCCGGCCCGTGCCGCCGTACGCGTCGGTCTGCACCTGCCGCTTGCGCAGCAGACCGTCGTAGAGCGTCACCGCCTTGCGGTACTTGCCGCTCTCCAGCAGCGTGTTGGAGGTGACGGCCGTGGGACCGTCGTCGCGCACCTGGTAGGAGAAGGTGACGTCGGCCGAGGCGGGCTTGACCCGGCCCGGCTTCCAGGCGGCGGTGAGCTGCCCGAGCGCGTCGTACTCCTGGCTGGTGACCCGGCCGTTGGCGTCCGTCGCCTTCAGGGTGAGCCCGCGCAGCCCGTCGAGGTCGACGCTGGTGACGAACCCCTTGTTGTCGGTGGTCTTCACCGTGGTGGGCTGGGCACCGGTCGCGGGGGTGTACGCGGTGAGGGTCTTGGCCCCGGCCGCGTCGACCGTCTGCGTCATCCGGCCGTACGCGTCGTACAGCGCGGTGGAGGTGGCCACGAAGACCGGCAGCCCGGCCGTGTAGTGGTCCAGCTCCTCGATCCTGGACGGCAGCGCCTTGCCCGCGACGGGCGCGGCGCCGTACGCGCTGGTGTCGTACGTGGTGCGGGTCTCGCCGGTCACGGTCGCGGCGGTGGCCGCCGTGGCGCAGGTGGTGGAGCTCTTCTGCTCGTCGGCGATGTAGGAGACCAGGTAGGCGGTGGTGTCCGGGGTGACGTACGTGGTGCGGGTGCACTGCTCGTCGCCGGAGACCGCCAGATCGCCCTCGTCCGAGGTGGTGAGGGTCTGGCCGTACGCGTCGAAGGTGTCCGTCGAGCGCGTGGTCCGCCAGCTCCCGTCGTCCATCAGGGAACGGCCGGTGGTGACGTCGGTGTCCGTCTGGTAGGCGTGCAGGTCGGTCGTGCCGGGGCGGGCCTGCGTCGCGGTCTGCTTCGACCACGGCTTCTCCACCGACGACTCGACGATCCTGCCGCCGTCCTTGTCGTAGCTGACGCTCTCCAGCTCCTTGCCGCTGTACTGCTCGGCATCGGTGTAGAGCGCGCCGAAGGAGTCGGCCACCTGGGCGCCGTCAAGTCCCCGCAGGTATGTCGTCTCCGACAAAGTCCTGTTTGTCGTGCCGGTGCGGGTGCGGACCTTGCCGTAGCCGCGGTAGTCGCTGTACGTGCGGTGCTTGTCGAGGGTGAACTCGCTGGTGTCCTTGGCCCAGGCGATGCCGCCCAGGTACTCGTACTCGGTCACCTCGGAGTCGGTGCCCGCGACCTTGTCGTCCTCGGTCACCTTGTTCACCACGTACTTGTGGAACCAGTCCTTCACCGGCTGGCTGCCGCCCTCGGGGGTCCACCAGGTCGGGAAGCAGCGCTTGGTGTTGGTGGCCTCGTCCGGGGGGCTCGCGTAGGTGCACTCGGTGGGCGAGTACTCGACGAGCGTGTCGCCGCCGTACTCCGAACCGACCTTGGTGATGCGGTACTTGTTGAGCGGCGGACGGCCCTCGGAGGAGTCCACGCGGTTGGGCATCAGGGTGCCGCCGAACGTCACCGCCGGGTTGGACAGGGGGGTGCCGCCCGCCTTGCCGGTGTGGGTGATCGAGTCGAGCCACAGCCCGTTGCCGCCGGTGTCACCGGTGCCGGGGAAGCTCTGCCCGAACGTCCAGGTGTCGATGTCGGCGTAGCCGGTGCCCTTGAGCACCTGGGTGGTGACCGAGGTCAGCCGCTTCTTGGACCAGAACGACGGCGAGCCGTTGAGGCAGTCCGCGCCGACCGCGCAGACCTCGTCGACGGGGGTGTCCGGCCAGTTCGAGGCGTGCGCCTTGTCGAAGGCGCAGTCGGTGGTGGTGCCCAGGCAGCGGTCCGCCATCGCGAAGTTGACCTTGGCGGCGGGCTGGGCCGCGTACACCTGCCCGGCGCGGTGGCCGTACTCGATGTGGTCGAGGTAGCCCGCGCGGGCGTAACTCGCGTCCGCCTTGGGCTTGGTGGTCGTGGAGCCGCCGGAGTTCTTGGCGTACGCGTTCTTCTCCTGGGTGTAGAAGAGCGCCATCGCGTTGCCGTGCGGGTCGACGACGTAGTCCAGGTTCCAGCGCCACGCCTGGTTGCGGACGGAGTCCGTGAAGGCGGTCGCGTGCCCCGGCTCGCCGGTGTGGTTGCCGTAGACCGGGACCGTGTACGCCGAGGCGGTCTCGGTCTTGCCGGTGGCCCAGCCGGGCAGCCGGTTCTTGCCGAACCAGTACTGGGTGCCGTCGAGCGTGGTCACCTTCCAGTACTCGTTGTCGTCGTCGCCGTTGTTGGTGTCGGTGGCGGTGCCCTTGACGCGCTCGATCCGGGAGCCGTCGTCGTCGGCCGGGCGCCAGGTGTCGCCCGTGCCGGTCCTCACCAGCGCGGTGGAGGCCCCGTTCAGGGACATCACGGCGTTGTCCGAACGCCAGCACAGGTCACCGGACTTGGCCGGGGCGTTGGTGCCCGTGCCGCTGTCGTCCTTGCAGGCCATGTACTGCCGCTCGATGAACCCCATCTCCATCGACCAGCCCTCGCCGAGCGCGGAGGGCTGGTTGTTGGTGGAGGCGGTCCGCCCGTCGACGGACGAGGAGGAGTAGCCGAGCCCCAGCTTGGGACTCAGATCCCCCGGCACCGGCGGCACGGCCAGCGGATACGACCAGGAGAACCCGCCCTCGTTGCCTCCGACGGTCCAACTCCCGGAGGGCGAGAGGGAGGTGGCCTTGAAGTCGCCGTTGGCCCCGTCGGGGGTGGCGGTGGCGGCGAGCACGGTGAAGGGGGCGGCTGCGCTCTGCGCCCCGGTGGCTGCGGCCTGCTTCGAGGGGGCGGCTGCGGCCTGCTTCGAGGGGGCGGCTGCGGCCTGCTTTCCGGCGGCGGCCGTGCCCTGCTTCGCGGACTCCGCCGTGCCCCGCTCTCCGGCCGCGGCTGCACCCTGCTTTCCGGGCGCCGCCGCGGTGTCCGGTGCCAGGGCGACCTCGGCGGTCAGTGCGCCCGCCTTCGCGTCGTTGCGCGACGCCAGCGGCGTCATGGTCCGGCACTCCGCCTTCTCCGGAGTGCTCAGCGCGCACGCGGGCAGCTGCACCAGCCGCAGCCGACTGCCCCAGTCCGCCCCGTACGCCCCCCGGAACGCGGTGTAGTCCAGCCGCACGGAGGCCCGCCCGGACGCCGCCCCGCGGTCGTCGCGCGCGACCCCGAGGACGACGCCGTCCAGGCCGAGCCGGTCGGCCGCCGCGCGATCGGCCATCCGCACCCGCACCTTGGCGGGCGCGCTCCCGCCCGCGCCCGCCAGTGGCGCGGCGGACCGCTCCTTGGCCGCCGTCGGCGCCACCGGGGCGACACCCACCGGACTGCCCGGCGCGGCGGCATGACGCGATCCGGCCACACTTCGCCCCGCCGCGCTCTTTGCCAACGCATCGGCCGCGACGCCGGAGAGGTCGACCTCGCTGTCTCCGGCCTTCGGCCAGCTCACCTTCGGCGCCCGCCACGGCCGCCGCGCGGTCTCGCTCTGCCCGGCGGCACTCTCTTTGCCCAGCTCGGAGCCGGTGACCGAGGCCGTCTTCTGGACCGAGCGGACCGAGAAGTCGACCCGTCCGGCGGCTGCGGCGACGCTCGGCAGCAGCGTGACGAGCACGGCGCTCGCCGTGAGCGCGCCGAGCGCGGTGGTGGCCCGGCGTCTGACTCCCCCCGCATCGTCGTCGTATCTCAAAGTCCCCACCCGTGAACGACTCACCTGGAAGTCTCCAACTCTCCGTATTCAGCTCAAAAAGGCGCCCCATCTCCGGGACGCCTGGGGGAACTTAACACCAAGGAATTTATGGGTGGAAGAACAATTCATAGCGCGAACACCGCAGTTGAGAGGGGATGTAACGAGACGAGAACGATCGCCGAAGCATACGCACGCAAAGGGGCGACCAAGGGTGCGAACGGGCCAGTTCGGACCTTATTCCGGCGTTACGCTCCCGCTCTGCAAGCAGCATTGACCAATATGAGGGTGGGGACTGGTGAGGGGACATCACATGCGGCGGGGCAGACGGCTGCCGGCCGCGCTGATGGCAGCCGCGCTCAGCGCGGGCGGCCTCGCGCAACTGGGCGCCGCGCAGGCGGCGTTTGCGGACGAGACCGTCAACAGCGGTGTACAGACCGGGACAAGTGCGGCCGGAGCCAATCGTTCCAAGGCTGAAACCCACACTTCCGGAACGGCCACTTCCGGAGCAACTGCTGCCGGAACGGGCGCTTCCGGAGGCCAGGGCTCCGCCGCCGAGGCGCGCGCGCTCGCCCAGGCGAAGAGGACCGGCCGCCAGGTCGAGATCCTGGAGCGCCGCGACGAGATGTCGCAGGTGCTGGCCAACCCGGACGGCTCGCTCACCATGCGCCAGTACGTGCGCCCCGCCTTCGCCCGCGTCGGCGGCGCCTGGCGGCAGGCCGACGCCACGCTGGAGCGGGGCGCCGACGGCCGGCTCGCCCCGGCCGCCGCCACCTTCGGCATCTCCTTCTCCGGCGGCGGCACCGGCCCGCTCGCCACGCTCACCAAGAACGGCCGGGCCCTCTCGCTCTCCTGGCCGGACGCGCTGCCGCGCCCCCGCGTCGAGGGCGACACCGCCGTCTACCCCGAGGTGCTGCCCGGCGTCGACCTCAGCCTCCGGGCCGACGTGGACGGCTTCGCCCAGCACCTGGTCGTCAAGGACCGCGAGGCCGCCGCCAACCCGCGCCTGGCCGAGCTCTCACTGGCGCTGCGCACCGCGGGCGCCACCCTGAAGGCGGACGCCCAGGGCAATCTCACGGCCACCGACACCCGCTCCGGCGCCCGCCTCTTCAGCGCCCCCACGCCCTCGATGTGGGACTCCTCCCACCTGCCGAAGCAGGCCGCGGCCCAGCTGGCGCGCGGCGCGCGCCCGGCCGCCGAGACCGCGTCGCCCGCGCCGCACCGGATGAGCACCCGGGTCAGCGGCGACCGGCTGCGGATCACCCCGGACGCGGCGATGCTCAAGGACCCGCGGACGGTCTACCCGGTCGTGATCGACCCGGTCTTCTCCGGCGGCGGGCGCAACAACTGGGCCATGGCGTACAAGCAGTCGGGCAACTCCTCGATCGCCAACACCGCGTACTGGAACGGCGGCACCTTCAGCGACAAGCTGGCCCGCGTCGGCCACGAGACGTCGACCGACGGCACCGCCCGCTCCTACTTCCAGCTCAACACCAAGGGACTGGCCGGATCGAAGATCCTCTCCGCCACGTTCAACGTGTTCAACAGCTACTCCTGGTCGTGCACCAAGACCCCGGTGGAGCTCGGTCTGACCGGCCCCATCTCCTCCGCCACCACCTGGAACAAGCAGCCCGCCTGGAAGCAGACGATCCAGGCGAAGACGTTCGCGCACGGCTGGTCGGCCTCCCAGTGCGCCGCCGCGGGCGAGGACTTCGACGCCGCCGCGCTGAAGACCGCCGTGCAGGCGGTCGCGGACGCGGGCGACACCGACATGACCCTCGGCCTGCGCTCGCGCGACGACTACGAGGGCAACGAGCTGAGCTGGAAGAAGTTCCAGAACGACCCCAGCCTGGAGATCACCTACAACTCACCGCCGAAGATCGACTCCTCGGCCGCCTACCAGGGCTCCTGGGCGCCCGGCGCCGGCGGGCTCGTACAGCTCGCCTGCGCCACCGACCCGGCCGCGTACCCGGTCGTCGGCAACACCGGCCTCACCCTCACCGCGAAGGTCTCCGACCCGGAGGGCGGCCAGCTCACCGGCGCCTTCCAGCTCAAGGACGCCACCACCGGCGCGGTGATCGCCGCGCCGGCCTCGACGGTCGCCTCCGGCGGCTACGCCCAGGCCCGCATCGACGGCTCCGCGCTCGCCGACGGCAAGCGCTACACCTGGTCCGCGCAGGTCCAGGACGGCCTGGACAGCTCGGCGTGGACCCCGCTCTGCGGCTTCGGCGTCGACAAGAGCGCGCCCGCCCAGCCGACCGTGACCGCCACCGACGGCCACGCGCTGGACGTGGCGGAGGTGCCCGCGCGCACCGACCGCACGATCCGGTTCGCCTCCAGCGACCCGGGCGGCGTCGACGGCTTCTGCTACGCCCTCAACCAGCCGCTCTCCGTCTCCAACCTGAAGTGCCCCAGCGGCACCTATGTGAAGGCGGGCGCCGACGGCACCGCCACCGTCACCGTCCGGCCCGGCCTGTGGCCCAACAACCGGCTGCACGTGGAGGCGTACGACAAGGCGGGCAACACCTCGGCGTACAACGGCGGTTCGGGCCCGAGCGACACCACCCTGATCGCCACCGACCGGCCCGTGTACGTCCACGACTCCGCCGGGCGGGTCCACGGCGACCTGCCGGGCGACCTCGACGGCGACGGCCAGGTCGACCTGCTCGCCACCGCCACCGACGGCACCCTGCGCCTGCTCGGCGGCAAGGGCGACGGCACCCTGAAGGCCCCCCGCACCATCGCCTCGGGCGGCTGGAACGGGGCCCGCATCGCCCACCGGGGCGACTTCATCGCGGCCACCGACGGCCAGACGATGGACGGGTACGAGGACTTCTTCGTCAAGATCGGCAACAAGCTGTACCTGTACCCGGGCGACGGCAACGGGATGCCGCTGACCGCCCAGCGCAAGGAGCTGCTGCGCCCCACCGGCAAGGACAACGGCCCGCTGACCGGCGTCGGCGGCCTCTGCCTCGACGTGAAGTCCGGGGCCACCGCCAACGGCACCCCGCTGCAGATCTACACCTGCAACGCCACCGGCGCCCAGGACTTCCAGCTCACCGACGGCGCCCTCAAGGTCCTCGGCAAGTGCGCCGCCGCCGCGGGCAACGACCTGGCCGCCCCCGTCCAGCTGGCCGACTGCGACGGCGGCCCGGCGCAGCGCTGGCTCGACCGCGGTGACGGCTCCCTGCTCAACCAGGGCTCCGGCCGCTGCCTGGACACCGCGGGCGGCGCCGCGGTGAAGAGCACCCCGGTGCAGCTCCTCAACTGCGACGGCGACGCCACCCAGGACTGGGCCGTCCCCGGCACCTGGGCGGGCACCGGCCAGATCCTCACCCCGCGCGACGCCGACGGCATGCCCGGCGCCGACCTCATCGTCCAGGAGGGCGAGGGGATGTGGCTGTACTCCGGCACCGCCGAGGGCCCGCTCGCGGCCGAGCCCGGCTCGTACAAGCTGCTGCCCGCCAAGCAGTTCGGCTTCAGCTCCTGGGACCGCTTCGACTTCACCTCGCCCGGTGACGTCAACGGCGACGGCATCCCCGACCTGCTCGGCCGGCACGTCACCACGGACCCGGCGAGCGCCGACTACGGCAAGCTCTACCTGTACCCCGGCACCCGCACCCTGGACGCGGGCGGCAACAGCACGTACGGCATCGGCGCCCGGACCGTGTACGGCTCCGCCGCCTGGCAGTCCACGAACATCCCGCTCTTCGCGGGCGCGGGCAACGCCCAGGGCTCGGTGGTCGACACCGGCACGTACCTGAAGTTCGTCCCGACCGACGGCCAGGAGACCCCCGACTTCTGGGCGGTCTTCAAGGCGGCCCCCGGCGGCCTCCGCTTCTACCCGGGCACCCCGACGGCCCACGGCACGTCGACGGTCGTCGGCGACGCGGGACTGGTGGCGGACGTGGTGGGGCTGTTCTAGCCCCGGCCCCCGGCACACGTACGCGCCCGTCCCCGGCTGCCGGGGGCGGGCGCGTCCGTGTGGTGGGCCGGGCGGGGCGTCACCCGGTGGGGGACCAGGTGCGGCCCCGCATCAGATTGCCCAGGCCCGCCCAGGCGAAGTTCATCATCGTCGCCGCCGCCTCCTTGGCCGCGACGCCCTCCGTCTCGTTGGCCCAGCCCGCCAGCGACTCGGCGGCGCCCACCAGCGCCTGCGCCAGGGCCGACGCGTCGCGGTCGGCGAGGTCCCCGGAGCCGTGCGCCTCCCGGGCCGCCGCGCCGATCAGCGTGGTCACGAACGCCACGATCTCCTCGCGCATCACGGCCACCTCGGCCGCGAACGGCTCGCCGTGGGTGCGGGCCTGGCGGTGCAGGACGGCCCAGCCCTCGGGGCGCTCGGCGGTGTGCGTGAAGAACGCCCGCAGCCCCGACCAGAGTTGGGCGTCGGCGGGCCCCGCGACGGCGACCCCGGCCCGTACCGCCGTGACGAGCGCGCGGGCCTCGCGCCGGATGACGGCGGTGAACAGCTCTTCCTTGGAGTTCAGATAGAGGTAGACCAGCGGCTTGGAGACCCCGGCCAGCTCGGCTATCTCGTCCATCGACGCGGCCCGGTACCCGCGCTCGGCGAAGGTCCGTACGGCGGCGTCGAGCATCTGCTGCTCGCGCACGGCCCGTGGCATCCGCCTGGCCTTCCCCGCACCCATGTGTCGCGCCCCTCCCCCGGGATCTTCCGTCAGGGGCAAGGGTACGTGCGGGCGGGCTACTGGACGGCGCCGTCCTCCTGGGTGCGGTTGGCCTCCAGGCGCGCCTTGGCCGACTCGACCTTGGTGACGATCTGCGCGGACATCTCGTCGCGCTGCTTGCGCAGCAGCACGAAGCTGAGCGGCGCGGACAGCACCAGCGCCAGCAGGACCACCCAGATCACATTGGCGTCGCCGAGACCGGCGGGCATGATCCCGAAGTGGACCAGCGCGGCGACGAACACCAGACAGCCGACGAAGACGGCGATGCGCATCGCGGTGTACCGGACGGTTGCGCTCGGCTTGGCGACACTCACGGCTGACCTTCTCTCTGCGTACGGCACCTCGTGTCCCACCAGTGAAGCATGTCCGTTAATGGATCAATTCAGCGGGAGCAGCATGAAGACGTCGTCGCGGTCGTCGCCCTCCGCGACCCGGATCGCCCCGGGCACCCGGCCGACCTCCCGGTAGCCGCAGGAGGTGTAGAACCGCTCCAGGCCGAGCCCGCCCCGGCAGGTCAGCCGCAGCGCCTCTATCCCGTCGAGGGAGCGGCCCGCGGCGGCGACGGCCGCCATGAGGTCGCGCCCGTACCCGGCGCCCTGGTGGCGCGGGTGCACCATCACCGTGTAGACCCACATCCAGTGGCGCATCAGGGCGTGGGTGTTGTGCACGAGGAACGCGGTGGCGGCCACCGCCCCCCGCTCGTCGCGGCCGACGAGCAGCCGGATCCGCCCCTCGGCCATTCCGGCCAGGTGCTTGAGCAGCTCGGGCCGGACCTGCTCGGGAGAGACGGGCGGCACGAAGCCGACCGCACCCCCGGCGTTGGAGACGTCGGCCCACAGGGCGACGATCCCGTCCCGCAGTTCGGGGGTGACGGCCGGGTCCAGCCGGAAGGCGAGCGGCACGACGGGGCTCCGGATCAGATCCGCATCGCCTGCGGCGTCTCGCGCAGCTCGGGGTCGGGGCCCTCGTACTCGCGGATGATCTCGTACCGGGTGTTGCGCTCGACCGGGCGGAACCCGGCCTCGCGGATCAGGTCGAGCAGGTCGTCACGGGTCAGCTTGTTGGGCGTGCCGTAGTTGTCCGCGTCGTGCGTGATCTTGTACTCGACGACCGAGCCGTCCATGTCGTCGGCGCCGTGCTGGAGGGCGAGCTGGGTGGTCTGGAGCCCGTGCATCACCCAGAAGCACTTCACGTGCGGCACGTTGTCGAAGAGCAGCCGGGAGACCGCGAAGGTCTTCAGGGCCTCGGCGCCGGTCGCCATCGTGGTGCGCGCCTGGAGCTTGTTGCGGACCTTGCCGTCCTGCATGTCCACGAAGTCGTGCTGGTAGCGCAGCGGGATGAAGACCTGGAAGCCGCCGGTCTCGTCCTGGAGCTCACGCAGCCGCAGCACGTGGTCCACCCGGTGGCGGGGCTCCTCGATGTGCCCGTACAGCATCGTCGAGGGGGTCTTGAGCCCCTTCTCGTGCGCCAGCCGGTGGATCCGCGACCAGTCCTCCCAGTGGGTGTCGTGGTCGACGATGTGCCGGCGGACCTCCCAGTCGAAGATCTCCGCGCCGCCGCCGGTGAGCGATTCGAGGCCCGCCTCGATCAGCTCGTCGAGGATCTCGGAGGCGCTCAGCCCCGAGATCGTCTCGAAGTGGTGGATCTCGGTGGCGGTGAACGCCTTCAGACCGACGTCCGGCAGGGCCTCCTTGAGGGCCTTGAGCGAACGCGGGTAGTAGCGCCAGGGCAGCGTCGGGTGCAGCCCGTTGACGATGTGCAGCTCGGTGAGGTTCTCGCTCTCCATCGCCTTGGCGAGGCGGACGGCCTCCTCGATGCGCATCGTGTACGCGTCCTTCTCGCCCGGCTTGCGCTGGAACGAGCAGTACGCGCAGGAGGCGGTGCACACGTTCGTCATGTTGAGGTGCCGGTTGACGTTGAAGTGGACGACGTCACCGTTCTTGCGGGTGCGCACCTCGTGCGCGAGGCCGCCGAGCCAGGCCAGGTCGTCCGACTCGTAGAGCGCGACGCCGTCCTCGCGGGACAGCCGCTCACCGGCCCGGACCTTGGCCTCCAGCTCACGCTTGAAGCCCACGTCCGTGATCGATGCGGTCATGCGGCGGCCTCCCAGAAATCTCCGTACACAGCGTCCACCACGGTACGCCCCCGGTCACTCGGGCAGTTCTCCGACCCGGTTCTCCCACTTGGTGGAGAGCACGATCGTCGTACGGGTGCGCGAGACGCCCTTGGTGGAGCCGAGCCGGCGGATGGTCTTCTCCAGCCCGTCGACGTCCGAGGCGCGGATCTTGAGCATGTACGAGTCGTCGCCGGCGATGAACCAGCAGTCCTCGATCTCCTCCAGGTCGCGCAGCCGGCGGGCCACGTCCTCGTGGTCGGCGGCGTCGGAGAGAGAGATGCCGATGAGCGCGGTCACGCCGAGCCCGAGCGAGGCGGCGTTGACGGTGGCGCGGTAGCCGGTGATGACCCCGGCCGCCTCAAGACGGTTGATGCGGTCGGTGACGCTGGGTCCGGAGAGACCGACGAGCCGGCCGAGCTCGGCGTACGAGGCCCTGCCGTTCTCCCGCAGGGCCTGGATGAGCTGCCTGTCCACGGCGTCCATATACCTGAAGCCTTCCATTGCTCAGCAATACCGCGAGTTTAGGTGTAGAATCTAAGGTACACAGGGTCGAGGCCCTGCGAATGTTCCAACCGCTTGCATAATTTTCCATCAGATCAAAGACGATCTTTCAGGAGTGTCGACACCGTGTACACGATCGAGATGGCCTACGCCCGTATGCGCGAGCTTCAGGACCTGGCCAACCGCTCGCGTGCCCACCAGCCCACCACCGCTCAGCGCCGCGCGCCCAAGCGCGCCGCGAAGAAGCGCTAACCCGGAGGCCGGGAGCCCCCACCGAGCTCTCCCTCCCAACGGCGGTACAGGCTGTGCGGCACGCCCGCCGCGTCCAGCACCCGCCCCGCGACGAAGTCCACCAGATCCTGGATGTGCGTCGCCCCCGCGTAGAACGCCGGAGAGGCGGGCAGCACCACTGCGCCCGCCTCGTCCAGCGTCACCAGGTGCCGGAGCGTCTGCCCGTTCAGCGGCGTCTCCCGCACCGCGACCACCAGCCGCCGCCGCTCCTTGAGCGTCACGCTCGCGGCCCGCTGCAGAAGGTCCTTCGAGAGCCCCAGCGCCACCCCGGCCACGCTCGCCGTACTGGCCGGCACGATCAGCATCCCCCGCACCGGATACGACCCGGACGACGGACCCGCGCCGAGGTCCCCGGCGCTCCAGTGCCGCACCCCGTCGAGATAGCCGTCGCCCACGGGGAACGTGCCGGGCTTGCCGTCCGCCCCCCGCGCCAGCCAGGTGGCCAGGTCGTCGCGCCAGTGCGCGTCCCGGAAGGCGATCCCCGTCTCGTCGAGCAGCGTGAGCCGCGAGGCCCGCGAGACCACCAGGTCCACGCTCTCCCCGGCGTCCAGCAACCCGCGCAGCACGGCCGCCGCGTACGGCGTACCGGACGCGCCGGAGACCCCGACGACCCAGGGCACCCGGGCACCGGGGACTTCTCGCTGACTGTGTACGTTCACCTGCTCCACGTGTCCGAGCCTATCCGGCGGCCCGGGGGCCGGAGCCGTCACACCGAGAGCCCGCGCACCAGCAGGTCGAGGAGCGCGCAGACGAAGAGCGAGATCCCGATGAAACCGTTGGTGGTGAAGAACGCCCGGTTGAGTCGGGACAGGTCGTGCGGCTTGACGATCGTGTGCTCGTAGAGGAACGCGCCCGCCACGATCACCAGACCGGCCCAGAAGAACACCCCGGCGCCGGTGGCCAGCGCGTACCCGACCAGCAGCGCCGTGGTGACGGCGTGACAGGCGCGGGCGCCCCGGATCGCGTGGGGCACGCCGAACCGGGCCGGCACCGACAGGACGCCCGTCTCGCGGTCGGACTCGGCGTCCTGGCAGGCGTAGATCAGGTCGAAGCCGCCGATCCAGACGCCGACCGCCAGACCGAGCACCACCGCGTCCCAGGACCACTCGCCGGTGATCGCCAGCCAGCCGCCCACCGGGCCCATCGCCTGCGCCAGGCCCAGGATCGCCTGCGGGAAGTTGGTGAACCGCTTCCCGTACGGATAGACCACCATCGGGATCACCGCGACGGGGGCGAGCGCCAGACAGAGCGGGTTGAGCAGCCCGGCCGCGCCCAGGAAGACCGCCAGCGCGATCAGGGCGCCGGTCCAGGCCGAGCGCACCGACACCGCGCCGGTGACCAGCTCGCGCTGGGCCGTGCGCGGATTGCGGGCGTCGAGCTCGCGGTCGATGATCCGGTTGCAGGCCATCGCGAAGGTGCGCAGCCCGACCATGGCGACCGTGACCAGGAGCAGCTTGCCCCAGTGCATCTTCTCGTCGAGCTCGAACATCGCGGTCAGGGCGGCGATGTAGGCGAAGGGCAGCGCGAAGACCGAGTGCTCGATCATGACCAGGCGCAGGAAAGCCCTGGTGCGGCCCGGCTGCGGGACCGCTGCTGCGGAAGCACTCATCACTTGAGGCCGTACTCCTTCCAGCGGCGGTCGACCTTCGCCGCCGTGTCCGGGTCCGACTCGACCATGTGCGGCCAGCCGCCGTCCCGGGTGTAGCCCTCCTCGGGCCACTTCGCGGTCGCGTCGATCCCCGCCTTGCCGCCCCAGAACTGCTGGTAGGAGGCGTGGTCGAGGTGGTCGACCGGGCCCTCCACCACCGTCAGGTCACGGGCGTAGTCGGTGTTGCCGAAGGCCCGCCAGGACACCTCGTGCAGGTTGTGCACGTCGCAGTCGGCGTCGACCACCACGATCAGCTTGGTGAGCGACATCATGTGCGCTCCCCAGATGGCGTGCATGACCTTCTGCGCGTGCTTGGGGTACTTCTTGTCGATCGAGACGATCGCGCAGTTGTGGAACCCGCCGGACTCCGGCAGGTGGTAGTCCACGATGTCCGGCACGATGATCTTGAGGAGCGGCAGGAAGAACCGCTCCGTGGCGCGCCCCAGCGGCCCGTCCTCGGTCGGCGGGCGGCCCACCACGATGGACTGGAGCAGCGGGCGGCGCCGCATGGTGATGCAGTCGATCTTCAGCGCCGGGAACGGCTCCTGCGGCGTGTAGAAGCCGGTGTGGTCGCCGAACGGCCCCTCCGGCAGCATCTCGCCCGGCTCCAGCCAGCCCTCGACGACGACCTCGGCATTGGCCGGGACCTGGAGCGGCACGGTCTTGCAGTCGACCATCTCCACGCGCCTGCCCTGGATGAACCCGGCGAGGAGGTACTCGTCGATGTCACCGGGCAGCGGCGCGGTCGAGGCGTAGGTGACGGCGGGCGGGCAGCCGAAGGCGATGGCGACCGGCAGCCGCTCGCCCTTCTTGGCGGCCACGGCGTAGTGGTTGCGGCTGTCCTTGTGGATCTGCCAGTGCATGCCGATGGTGCGCTTGTCGTGGCGCTGGAGCCGGTAGAGCCCCAGGTTGCGCACGCCGGTCTCGGGGTGCTTGGTGTGGGTCAGGCCCAGGTTGAAGAACGAGCCGCCGTCCTCGGGCCAGGTGAACAGCGCGGGCAGCAGGTCGAGGTCCACGTCGTCGCCGGTGAGGACGGTCTCCTGGACCGGGGCCTCCTTCACCTTCTTCGGCGGCACGTGCACCATCGAGCCGAGCTTGCCGAACGCCTCGCGGACCCCGACGAAGCCCTGCGGCAGCTCGGGCTTGAGCAGCCCGCCGATCTTGTCGCTGATCTCCTCGTACGCCTTGAGGCCCAGCGCCTTCAGGAGCCGCCGGTCGGTGCCGTACACGTTCATCGCCAGGGGCATCGCCGAGCCCTTGACGTTCTCGAAGAGCAGCGCGGGACCACCCTCCTTGTTGACCCGGTCGACGATCTCCCCGACCTCCAGGTACGGGTCGACTTCGGCCTTGATGCGGATGAGGTCGCCCTCGCGCTCCAGCGCCCGGAGCAGCGAGCGAAGATCGTCGTAAGCCATGGGGTCAAGTATCGGTCACCGGTTACCCTGGGCCCGTCACCGGGGCCGTCAAGGGCCCCGCCGCCTTCCGCTGGGGGGACCACCCGAACATGCTCAGGTATCTGCCGTTCCTGCTGGTCCTGGCCGTGTGGATCTACGCGTTCATCGACTGCCTGAACACCCCCGAACAGGAGGTGCGCGGTCTGCCGAAGGTGGTGTGGGTGATCGTGATCCTGCTCTTCGGCGAGGTGCTGCTGGGGCCGGTCGCCTGGTTCTTCGCGGGCCGCCCGCGCCGGGTGGCCACCGCCCGGGGCGGCTGGACGGCCCCCGACGACAACCCGGAGTTCCTGGCCGGGCTCAAGCGCCCGAAGGAAGACCCCGAGAACTGAGGCTCGTCCCGCCCGTCATGGCCCCGGTGTCGCTCGGACACGCGCGCGGCGCCCCCGCACACCGTGGTGCGGGGGCGCCGCGCGCCGTGCGTGGGGGACGGGGCTAGACGCCCGCGTACGAGTGCTTGCCGTTCACGAAGATGTTGACGCCGTAATAGTTGAAGAGCCAGCAGCCGAAGGCCAGCAGCGCCAGCGTCGCGGCCTTGCGGCCCTTCCAGCCCGCCGTGGCGCGCGCGTGCAGGTAGCAGGCGTAGGCGACCCAGGTGATGAAGGACCAGACCTCCTTGGGGTCCCAGCCCCAGTAGCGGCCCCAGGCGTCGCCCGCCCAGATGGCGCCCGCGATGATCGTGAACGTCCACAGCGGGAAGACCGCCGCGTTGACGCGGTAGGCGAACTTGTCCAGCGAGGCCGCGGCCGGCAGCCGCTCCATGACCGAGGTGGCGAAGTTGCCGGGCTTGCCGCCCTCGGCCAGCTTCGCCTCGTAGCGGTCGCGGAAGAGGTAGAGCAGCGTGGCGACGGCGCCGACGTAGAAGACCGCGCCGCAGAAGATCGCGGTGGAGACGTGGATCCACAGCCAGTACGAGTGCAGCGCGGGCACCAGCTGGTCGCTGGCGGTGTAGAGGACCGTGACGGCCAGCCCCAGGTCCAGCAGGACCGAGGTGACCAGCGGCAGCCCGAGCCAGCGCACGTTCTTCTTCAGCGCGAGCAGCGTGACGTACACGCCGACGGCGACGGTGGAGAAGGTGATGTTGAACTCGTACATGTTGCCCCACGGCGCGCGCTGCACGGACAGCGCGCGGGTGAGGACACCACCGGCCTCGACGAGGAAGGCGAGGACGGTGAAGGAGACGGCGATGCGGCCGTAGAGGTCGCCCTTCACGTCGCCGCCGGACGCGCCCGGACCGTCGGGCACGTCACGGCTGCCCGCGGCGGAGCGGGTGACGACCTTGGGCCGCTCCAGGACGGCGGTGCCGCCGCCCTTCTTGGCGACCTGCACCTTGACCGTGCCGGAGTCCGCCGCCGCGCCCTCGGCGGTCAGCGCCGCCGCCGTACGGGCGACCTTGCTGCGGCTGCCGAGGATCCACTCCGCCATGTGCGCGAAGAAGGCCAGCAGATAGACCGCCATGGCCGAATAGATCAGGTAATTGCTGGTGTGCGCCAGACTCTCGTTGGTCGTAGCGGCGAGATTCACTTCTCGGCCCCTTCAGCTTCGGCAGGTGCGGAATCGGCGGAATCGGCCACCTGGTCCCTGGCGGGCTCAGGGGCGGGATCGGGCGCGGTCGGCGCCTCTGGAATGAGCGTGACCGCGAGATCGGCCAGCTCCTCGGGGAGCTTCGCGGACTCGCTCCGCCCAAGCCCCGCCATCTCGACGACGGTGACGCCGTCCTTACCGGTCACGGCCCGGACCCACACCCGGCGCCGCTGGATGAACAGGGAGCCGGCCAGGCCCGCGATGGCCAGGACCGCTCCGGCCAGCGCCAGGTCGTTGCCCGGCTGCTGGGAGATCTGGAAGCTCGCCCACTGCTTGATGTCCTTGTCGAAGGTGATCGACCCGGCGCCGTCCGGCAGGTCCAGGGTCTCGCCGGGCAGCAGGGTCTTCTTCAGGACCTTGCCGTCGGCGTCCTTGAACGCCTTCATCTTGTCGGTGTCGAGCTGGTACACGTTCTGCGGCAGTCCGGAGTTGACCCCGAGGCTGCCGTGGTACGCGCCGATGTTGAGGACGGGGAAGTCCAGCGCGGGGAACTGGGAGAACATCGTCCCGTTGCCCTTGCCGCCGTAGGTCGGCACGAAGAACGCGGCGAAGCCGAGCTGGTCCCACTTGCCCTTGGCGTCGGTGTAGCCGTCGTACACCTTGATGGCGCCGCTGGAGGAGATGTTGTTGTCGATGGGCAGCAGCGGCACCGCGCCGTGGAAGACGGTCTTGCCGCGGCCGTCCTTGACGGTGACGCTCGGCGCGTAGCCGTGGGCCAGGAGGTAGACCTTGGAGCCGTCGAGCACCAGCGGCTTGTTGACCTCGATGGCCTTCTTCTGCGGCTTGCCGTCGGCGCCCTCGGAGTAGGTGACGTGCGCGACGAACTCGCGGGCGGTGCCCCGGTTGGGGCCGCTGCGCTCGTACGTGGCGTCGAAGCGGTCCAGGGTGAAGCTGAACGGCGCGAGGTCGTCCGTCTTGAAGAGCGAGCCCGACTTGAAGTCGTCGTACTGGGTGAGGGTGTTGGAGAACCCGTCGCCCTGGACGATCAGCTTGCCGCCCTCGGACTTGAAGAGCTGGCCGACGGCGAACGCCACCAGGATCAGGATCAACGAGACGTGGAAGATCAGGTTCCCGGCCTCGCGCAGATAGCCCTTCTCCGCGGCGACCGCGTCGCCCACCACGTGCGTGCGGAAGCGGCGCTTCTTCAGCATCGCCGCCGCGGCCTCGCGCACCTGCTCGGGCTCGGCCTCGGTGCGCCAGGTGGTGTACGCGGGCAGCCGGGTCAGCAGCCGGGGCGCGCCCGGCGGACGGCCGCGCAGCTGGCCGACGAACTGCCAGGTGCGCGGGACGATGCAGCCGATCAGCGAGACGAACAGCAGGATGTAGATCGCGGAGAACCACACCGAGCTGTACACGTGGAACATGCCGAGCTTCTCGTAGATCGGCGAGATCGTGTCGTGGCGCTTCTGGAAGTCGGCGACCTTCAGCTCGTCCACGTTGGTCTGCGGGATCAGCGAGCCGGGGATCGAGCCGAGGGAGAGCAGCAGCAGCAGGACGAGGGCGACCCGCATCGAGGTCAGCTGGCGCCAGAACCAGCGCGCCCAGCCGATCACCCCGATGCCGACGGGGCCGTTGGAGAGGTCCTCGGCCGGGGCCGTGGACAGCTGGGACCCGGCCGCGCCCAGCTCCTGCTCGGCCTCGCGGGCCGCCGTCTGCGGCGCCTCTTCCGGGGCCGCTTCGGTCTTGCTCATGTTCAGACACCCACCTGGAAGCCGTTGGACCACACCTGCACCTGCTGGATGAGCTCCGCCCACGCGCCGGTGATCAGCAGCAGACCGGTCGCGATCATCATCACGCCGCCGGTCCGCATCACCCACGCGTAGTGCTTCTTGACCCAGCCGAAGGCGCCGAGGGCCTTGCGGAAGGCGACCGCCGCCAGCACGAACGGCAGTCCGAGACCGAGGCAGTACGCGACGGTCAGTATGGCCCCGCGGCCGGCGCTCGCCTGGTCCATCGCCAGCACGTTCACCGAGGTGAGCGTGGGCCCCAGACAGGGCGTCCAGCCGACGCCGAAGAGGGCGCCGAGTATCGGCGCCCCCGCGAGCCCGGTCACCGGCCGCTTGTGCAGCCGGAACTCACGCTGGGTGAGCCAGGGCATCAGCCCCATGAAGAACACGCCCATGAGGATCATGAGCACGCCGAGGACCTTGGAGATCGTGCTGTTGTAGTCCTGGAGCGTCTGGCCGAAGTACCCGAACAGGGCCCCGCCCGAGACGAAGACGGCGGTGAAGCCGAGCACGAACAGGCTCGCCCCGGCGACCATCCGGCCGCGCCTCGCCTCGGCCAGGTCGGTGCCGGTGACCCCGGTCACATAGCTGAGGTAGCCCGGGACCAGCGGCAGGACGCAGGGCGAGAAGAACGACACCAGTCCGCCGAGCACGGCGACGGGCAGGGCCACCAGCAGGGCCCCGCTCAGGACGGTGTCGTTCACGCCGGGTGCCGACTGGGCGGCGAGTACGGCCAGGGACGCGTCCACGGAATCACTTCTCCGCGATCAGCGGGTCGATCATCTGGTGGAGCTTCTCGTCGTCCAGCGCCATCAGCGCCCGCGCCGCGATCTTGCCGTCCCGGTCGAGCACGATGGTCGACGGAATGGCCTGCGGATTCAGACTTCCCTTGGGGAAGCGGAGAATGAGCTTGCCGATCGGGTCGTACAGGCTCGGATAGTCGGCGTCGAATTGCTTCTCGAAGGCGACGGCCGGGCCCTTGTCGGTGTCGCGGGTATTGATTCCCACGAACTCGACGCCCTTGGGCCGCATCTCCTTGGCCACCTTGCTGAGATAGGGCGCCTCGGCCCGGCAGGGCGCGCACCACGAGCCCCACACATTCAGCACGACGACCTTGCCCTTGAGATCGGCGACATCGAGCTTCTTGCCGTCGACGGTCTCGCCGGACAGATCGGGGGCGTCGTGCCGGCCCCCCTTGGCGACGGTGGAGATGCCGCCGGTTCCGGTGACGAACTTGGTGTCGCCCGAGCCGCCGGACGTGCCGCCGGAGCCGCACGACGTCAGGGTCAGCGCACCGGCGGCCGCGGCGGCCGTGACCAGCAGGAAGGCGCGGCGGCGGGGATGGGCAGGACTCACGGACATGTGAAAAGTTTCGCATGACCGTTTGGGGGATCTTGGGCACCCCCCTGAGTGCCCGTAAAGACCCTTGTCAACACCGCCTAAAGAGCCGCGCCGCCCGCCGCTCACGCCTGGCGCAGGAACGCGTTCCAGCCACCGGCGGGCTGCTGTCCCACCTGGAGCGTGCGCAGCTTGGCGAGCACCTTCGGGTCCTGGACGTCGAGCCAGTCGCAGTACTGCCGGAAGGAGACCAGGCGTACGTCCTTCTTGCCGGCCATCCCCTTGAACGCCTCCTCGACGGCGTCCATGTAGATGCCGCCGTTCCACTGCTCGAAGTGGTTGCCTATGTAGAAGGGCGCGCGATTGGTCTCGTAGGCGCGGTGGAATCCCTTGAGATACGCCTCGGTGGCCTGCTTGCGCCAGCCCGGGTAGTTGGCCGGCGGCGCCTTCGTCGAATTCTTCGACTGGTTGGCGAGGATGTTGTAGTCCATCGACAGGACCTCGAAGGAGTGCCCGGGGAACGGGATCGCCTGGAGCGGCAGGTCCCACAGGCCGTGCCGCTTGACCGGCCAGACCTGGGTGCCGCCGGGCGAGGAGGCGTCGTAGCGCCAGCCGAGCTTCTGGGCGGTCGGCAGCAGGTTGTCCTGGCCGCGCAGGCAGGGGGTGCGCCCGCCGACGAGCTCGCGCTTGTAGTCGAAGGGCAGCGGGTCCTCGTCGGTCCAGCCGGTGTTCGTCTTCCACTGGGTGACGAACGACATCGCCTGGTCGATCTCGCTCTGCCACTGGGCCGGGGTCCACTTGGCGACATCGCCGTGGCCGGAGCAGAAGTGGCCGTTGAAGTGGGTGCCTATCTCGTGGCCCTCGTTCCAGGCCCGGCGCACGTTGGTGAGGGTCGCCTTGATGTGGTCGTCGGTGAGGTAGCCGATGTCCGAGGCGCCGACCTTGCTGTTCGGCGGGTGGTAGAGCCGCTTCTTCGACTCGGGCAGCAGATACAGCCCGGAGAGGAAGAAGGTCATCGAGGCGCCGTGGTTCTTGGCGAGGTCCAGGAAGCGGGGGAAGAGGCCGTTGCCGACCTCGCCCGCGCCGTCCCAGGAGAAGACCACGAACTGCGGCGGGGTCTGACCGGGTTCGAGGGGGACGGGCTTGGGGGGCTGGTGGGGCTGCTTTCCGGTGTCGGCGGTCGAGCCGTCGCCGATCAGTTTGGCGTCGGCCTTCTTGCCGGAGCCCTGGGCGCCCTTGCCGGAGCCGTCGCCCGAACCGGCCTTGCCGCCGCCCGAGCCGTCTCCGCCACCGCAACCGGCCACACCGACCGCGGCAGCGGCCCCCAGTCCCAGTCCGAGCATTCCCCTTCGGCTGATCCCACGCATACCGTTCGTCCCCATCGCATCGTCGTCCCCGGTGTCCACACCGGCCACAGCCTGTGGACATCAGATGAGATGCCTATGAGTCCGGATTGGTTCCGTACAGTCGCACAAATCTTCGCAAATCGTACGGTTCGTCAGTTCTGCTGTACGCAGGGCGACAAGACGAACGCGCCCCCCGGAAGGACCCTTCGGGCCCGCCCCGGGGGGCGCGGACGGGAGCGTTCCGCCGGGCGGTGCGCTAGGCGCCGAACGCCTTCGACTTGCCCTTGACCGGCTTGGCGCCCGCCAGCAGGTGCGACGGCACCAGGTCCCGGGCGGGCTCGCTGTAGCCGACCGACACGATCTTGTCGCCCCGGTAGGTGAACGAGGTCAGCGAGGCCAGCGTGCACTGCCGCTTGCGCGGGTCGTGCCACAGCCGCCGCCGCTCCACGAACGAGCGCACGATCCAGATCGGCAGCTGATGGCTGACCAGCACCGCCTCGTGGCCGCGGGCCGCGTCCTTGGCCGCGTCCAGCGCGCCCATCATCCGGACGACCTGCTCCACGTACGGCTCGCCCCAGGACGGGCGGAACGGGTTGGTCAGGTGCTTCCAGTTGGCGGGCTTGCGCAGGGCGCCGTCGCCGACACCGAACGTCTTGCCCTCGAAGACGTTGCCCGCCTCGATGAGCCGCGCGTCCGTGCCGAGGTCCAGGCCGTGCGCCTTGGCGATCGGGGTGGCCGTCTCCTGGGCGCGCTCCAGCGGGGACGCCGCCACGTGCGTGATGTCGCGGCCCGCCAGGTGCTCGGCGACCCGGTCGGCCATCTGCCGGCCGAGCTCGGAGAGGTGGTAGCCCGCGCGGCGGCCGTAGAGCACGCCGTCGGGGTTGTGCACCTCGCCGTGGCGCATCAGGTGGACGACGGTGAGCTCGTTGCTGGTGTCGTTCATGCGGTGGCCTCCGCTGCGGCACGGGCGGCGACGGGCAGCGCGGTCGCGACGCGCTCGATCGCCCGCTCGTCGTGGGCGGTCGAGACGAACCAGGACTCGAAGGCGGACGGCGGCAGGTAGACGCCGTTCGCCAGCATCGCGTGGAAGAACGCGGTGAAGCGGAAGGACTCCTGCTTCTTGGCGTCCTCGTAGTCGCGGACCTCGTCCGGGGTGAAGAAGACGGAGAACATGTTGCTCGCCGTCTGGAGCCGGTGGGCGACGCCCTCCTTGGTGAGCGCGGCCGAGACCAGCCCCTGGATCTCCCGGGAGACCGCGTCGACCTTCTCGTACGCGGCGTCGTCGAGCAGCCGCAGCTGGGCGAGGCCCGCGGCGGTGGCGATCGGGTTCCCGGAGAGGGTGCCCGCCTGGTAGACGGGGCCCGCGGGGGCGAGGTGGGCCATCACGTCGGCCCGGCCGCCGAAGGCCGCGGCCGGGAAGCCGCCGCCCATGACCTTGCCGAAGGTCATCAGGTCCGGGGCGACGCCGTCGACGCCGTACCAGCCCGCCCGGCTGGTGCGGAAGCCGGTCATGACCTCGTCGGAGATGTAGAGCGCGCCGTTCTTGGCGCAGGCCGCCTTGAGGCCCGCGTTGAAGCCGTCGGCGGGCGGCACGACGCCCATGTTGCCGGGCGAAGCCTCGGTGATCACACAGGCGATCTCGCCCGGGTGGGCGTGGAAGGCCGCGTGGACCGCGTCCAGGTCGTTGTAGGGCAGCACGATCGTGTCGCCCGCCTGGGCGCCGGTGACACCGGGGGTGTCGGGCAGCCCGAAGGTGGCGACGCCGGAACCGGCGGCGGCGAGCAGCGCGTCGACATGACCGTGGTAGCACCCGGCGAACTTGATCACCTTGGCGCGGCCGGTGAAGCCGCGGGCGAGCCGGATCGCCGACATGGTCGCCTCGGTGCCGGACGACACCAGGCGGACCTGCTCGACGGGCTCGATCCGGGCGACGATCTCCTCGGCCAGCGCGACCTCGCCCTCACCGGGCGTACCGAAGGACGTGCCGCGGGCGACCGCCGCCTGCACGGCCTCGATCACCTCGGGGTGCGCGTGCCCGAGGATCATCGGCCCCCAGGAGCACACCAGGTCGACGTAGTCGCGCCCGTCGGCGTCGGTCAGGTAGGGCCCCGTACCGGACACCATGAACCGGGGCGTACCGCCCACGGCGCGGAAGGCACGGACGGGGCTGTTCACGCCGCCGGGCGTCACGAGGGACGCGCGGTCGAAAAGCGTCTGCGAAACTGGGGCGTCGTATTCGTACGGATAGCTCACACACGCCATGGTGGCAGAGGCCCGGACGTTCTTGCGGACAGGTGTTTCACCGCACCCCGGCGGGGGAGGTCACTGACACGATGATCGGGTTGCGCGGCGGGGGCTGTGCCATCTACAAAGCAGTCGGGTGAAAGATATGCATCGCGGTGGCGGACTGGGCGAAGGGACCGACGACCGGGGTCCCGAGCGGGCCCGTCGGCGGGGACGGCACCGGCGCGACGCGGAGGAACGGATCGATCGGATCGACCGCGTCACGGGTCCGGGAAACGGGAGTGGCCGAGTGGGGGTGACCTACAAGTACTTCGGCGCGCCCGACGGAGCGACCGCGGCCCGGGTACCCATCTCGATGCGCCCCGAGGAGCTCGGCGGCGACGAGCTCGGCATGGGCGGCATGTTCACCAAGATCAAGCCGGAGACGGTGGCCGCGATGGTCCTCACCGGCATCCAGGGCATACCGCTGCACAAGGTCCCCCCGCTGGAGCTGGTCGTCCTGCACCCCGACTACGCGGTGGTCAAGCTCCCCATGACGGTCGTCGACCCGCTGCGCGGAGTGGGCGAGGAGACGGTCGGCGCCGCCGCCTTCATCTGGTCCACGGTCCCCGACCGGGGCGGCCCCCGCGACGCGTTCAACGTCTACCAGCTGCTCCACGAGTGGCAGGACTTCTCGGTCCGCCTGCACGAGGCGGGCCACCAGCCCTACTGCCTGGTGTGGCCGTAGCGCCGCTCCCCCGTCCGGGTCCGCGTGCCGACCGCCCCCACCGCGCCCCCGATGAGCAGGGCCGCCCACACCGGTGTGCCCAGGGCGCGGCAGAGCAGGGCGACCGTCACCAGTACGGCCAGGAGCAGCAGCAGATCGGCCGCCGCCGCCCGGCGACGGGCCGTTCGGGAAGTCCGGGGAAGTCGTGGCACGCGCGGTCCTCGCATTCACGGTCCGCCCCCGAAGACACCGCGGGCAAGATCCTTTTCTTATTCGCCGCGCACGATCAAAGCGCAGGTAAAGCAGGGGCAAACAGGGACCAATGGCCCTTGTCCACAGGTCTTCCGGCCCGCCGCCCCTCTCCCGCCGGCGCTGTCGGCGGTCGCCCCTAGACTGGCTGTCCCACTTCCACACGTACGCGGACAGGAGGCGCCGGTGAGGAGCCTGACGGACAGCAGCACACCGGCCGACCCCTCCGCCGAGGTGCTCGGCGGCGCGGCCGGCGTCTTCGGGCTCCTCGCCTCGCCCGCGCGGCTGCACATCGTCTGGGTGCTGAGCCACGGCGAGTCGGACGTGACCGGCCTGGCCGAGCGGGTCGGCGGCGCGCTGCCCGCCGTCAGCCAGCACCTGGCCAAGCTGAAGCTCGCCGGTCTGGTCCGCTCCCGCCGCGAGGGCCGCCGGGTGGTGTACCTGGTGGACGACCCCGAGGTGGCCGAGATGGTGCGCTGGCTCGTCGCGCGGCTGGGCGAGCGGCCCGGGGCGGGCGAGCGCGGTGCGGGACGCGTCCGTGACCTGGGCGCCTGAGCGGCGGACCCCGCTGGAGGTACTGCGCGCGCTCGACTGCGGGCCGCGCGGACTGCTGGAGTCCGAGGCGGACGACCGCCTCGCCCGCTTCGGGGAGAACGTGCTGCCCACCCGCCGCCCGCCGTCCTGGGCGGCCCGCTGCGTACGGAGCCTGCGCGATCCGTTCACGGCGGTGCTGGCCTCCCTCGCGGTGGTGTCGGCGCTGGTCGCGGCGTGGGGCACGGCGGCGGTCATCGCGGTCCTGGTCGCGGTGAGCTGCGCCCTGCGCGCCTGCGGCGAGTACCGGGCGGACCGCTCGGCGGCCGGGCTGCGCGACCTGGTCGCGACGACGGCCACCGTCGTGCGCCGGGCCTCCCCCGACGCGCCCCCCGCACCCCGCGAGATCCCGGTGGACCAGGTGGTGCCCGGCGACGTGGTGCGGCTCGGCCCCGGCGACCTGGTCCCGGCGGACCTGCGGCTGCTGCGCGCCACGGGCCTGACGATGCATCAGGCGATGCTCACGGGCGAGTCCGCGCCGGTCCCCAAGAGCCCCGCCGACGAGCCGCCGCCCGGCGCCAGCGGCTTCGACCGCCCCGAGCTCTGCTACCAGGGCAGCAGCGTCGCCTCCGGCAGCGGTACGGGAGTGGTCGTCGCGACCGGGGCCGACACCCGGTTCGCGGCGGCGTACGGGGCGGGACCCGGATCGGGCAGGTTCCGGCGCGGGCCGGGCCGCCGCGGGCTCTTCGGCGCGCGGGGACCCGAGACCCCCACCGTGCGGACCGCCGCCGCCGACGCCCACCGCGCGACCGCCTTCGACCGTTCCGTGTACGGGATCTCCTGGATCCTGATCCGCTTCATGCTCCTCACCCCGCCGCTGGTCCTGATGGCCAACGCCGCGCTGCGCGGACGCGGCCTGGAGACGCTGCCGTTCGCGGTCGCCGTCGCGGTCGGGCTCACCCCCGAGATGCTGCCGGTGATCGTGACGACCGCGCTGGCCCGGGGCGCGACGGCCCTGTCCCGCACGCACGGAGTGATCGTCAAACGGCTGCCCGCGCTGCACGACCTGGGCGCGGTCGACGTCGTCTGCGTCGACAAGACCGGCACGCTCACCCAGGACCGCCCGGTCCTCGACCGGGCCCTCGACGCCTCGGGCGCCGACGACCCGGACGTGCTGCACTGGGCCGCCGTCAACAGCCTGTGGACGCTCCAGCTCGCCGAGGTGCCCACCGCCGACGCCCTCGACGAAGCCCTCCTGGACGCCGCCGAACAGCGGCTGCCCGGCGGCCTCGACGCCCTGGAGTACGACCCCGTCGCCGCCCTCCCCTTCGACCCGGTGCGGCGGCTGTCCACCGCCGTGGTCCGCACCCCCGGCCGCATCGGCGGCCACACCCTGGTGGTCAAGGGCGCCGTCGAGGACGTACTGGAGCGGTGCGCCCTCGGCCCCGGCGAGCACGCGCGCGTCACCGCACTCGCCCTGGCCTGCGCGCGGGACGGGCTGCGGGTGCTGGCGGTGGCCCGCGCCGAGCGGCCCGCGCGTACGCGCGCGTACACGACGGCCGACGAGCGCGGGCTGACCTTCACCGGCCTCGTCGCCCTGCGCGACGCCACCGCCGAGACCGCCGCCGCCGCGCTCACCGCGCTGGCCCGCAGCGGTGTCGCGGTCAAGGTCCTCACCGGCGACCACCCCGGCACCGCCGCCCGCGCCTGCCGCGACCTGGGCCTGGAGCCGGGCGAAGTGGTCACGGCCGAACGGGCGGACGCGCTGGCCGACGCGGAGCTGGCCGCCCTCGCGGCGCGCACCACCGTCTTCGCCCGCTGCACCCCCGAGCACAAGGCCCGGATCGTCCGGGTGCTGCGCGCCCACGGCCACGTCACCGGCTTCCTCGGCGACGGCGTCAACGACCTGCCCGCGCTGCGCGCCTCGGACGTCGGCATCTGCCCGCGCGACGCCGTGGACGTGGCCCGCGAGGCGGCGGACGTGGTGCTCGCCGCCAAGGACCTCACCTCCCTGGACCGCGCGATCGAGGAGGGCCGCCGCTGCGGCGGCACCATCGCGGGCTATCTGCGGATCACGCTCTCCTCCAACTTCGGCAACGTCATAGCGATGCTGACCGCCGGTCTGATGCTGCCGTTCCTGCCGATGCTCCCGGCCCAGGTCCTCGTGCAGAACCTGTGCTTCGACGCCGCCCAGCTCGCCTTCGCCTACGACCGCCAGGACCCGGCCGCCCTGCGCCGCCCGCTGCGGCTGCTCCCGCGCGAGGTGCTGCGCTTCGTCACCGGCTTCGGCCTGCTGAACGCGGCGGCCGACCTCGCCACCTTCGCCGTCCTGGCCTGGGCCGTGCACAGCGACACGGCAGCCGGCGGGCAGGCGTCCTTCCACGCGGGCTGGTTCACGGAGAACCTGCTCACCCAGGCGCTGGTGATGCTGCTGCTGCGCGCGGCCCGCCCCGGCGCGGGCGCCCCCCGGGGCCCGGTCCCGCTGGCCGCGGCGACCCTGGCAGCGGCGGGCCTGCTGCTCCCCCTCACCCCCGCGGGCCCGGCCCTGGGCATGGCCCCGCTGCCCGCGGTGTACTACGCGGGCCTCGCGGTGGTGCTCGCGCTGTACGCGGCGGGGCTGTGGTGGATGAGCGGAAAGGTGCGGCGGCCGGGGGCGGGGGCCTGATCCACGGCCCCCACGGCCGCTTGTCGGACCCCCCGCCTACAGTCGGACCATGACCGACGCGACCGCCGGCGACCACGCCCGCATCCCCGTCCTCCTCACGCCCTGGTCGGTGGAGGACCTGA
Source organism: Streptomyces sp. cg36 (assembly GCF_041080675.1). Lineage (NCBI taxonomy): Bacteria > Bacillati > Actinomycetota > Actinomycetes > Kitasatosporales > Streptomycetaceae > Streptomyces > Streptomyces cyclosori. The sequence goes on from NZ_CP163520.1 coordinate 3,479,408, forward strand.
CCCTCCTCCACCACTCCAACTCCCCGGCGATGACGTCCCACACGGGCGGCCCGGAGACCGAGGAGGCGCTGCTGAAGCGCCAGCACCGCTACGAGGCACTGAGCGCCCGCCCCGCCGAGGAGGGCCGGATGTTCCGCGTCTCGCTGGAGGAGAGCGGCGAGCCGGTCGGCTCGGTGGGCTACTGGCCGCGCACCTGGCAGGGCGAGGAGGTCTACGAGACGGGGTACGGCATCCTCCCCGAGTTCCAGGGCCGGGGCCTGGGGGTGGCCGCGCTGCGCGCGGTGGCGCGGGCGGCGGCGGAGGCGGGCGGCCGGCGCAAGCTCCACGCTTACCCGTCCGTCGACAACGCCGCCTCGAACGCGGTCCTCCAGAAGGCCGGGTTCGAGCTCCTGGGCAAGGTCGAGTTCGAGTACCCGCCGGGCCACGAGATCGTCTCCCACGACTGGTGCCTGGACCTGCACCCCGTCGCGGGGGCCGCGGACCCGGCGGAGTGAGGCGCGGGGCGGCGGACACCCCGGCCGCCCCGGGCACCCCGCCGCCCACTCCCCCGTTCACGGCGTAACGACGCGACGCCGCCACAACGTCATGCCGTCACCCGGTGCGTCACCCCAACGGCTTGTCGAAGTTGAAGGCCGTCACCGCCATCCGCTCACGGAAGTAGAAGCGGTGCGCCTCCGTGCGGTGCGTGCCCGAGTCCAGGTTGAGGGACGTGCAGCCCGCCGCCCGCGCGATCTCCTCGACGTGGGCGAGCAGCGCGTGCCCGACGCCCTGCGACCGCGCCGCCGCCGTCGTCACGAGGTCGTCCACGTACAGCTTGCGCACGGCCACGGTCGTGGCGACGATCCGCCAGCCCGCCGCGCCCACGCAGACCCCGTCGGGGCCGTACGCGGCGGAGAAGCGCAGCCCCTGGGGGTGCCCCTCCTCGTAGATCTCGCGGAACAGCTCTTCCGTGAGGTGCGGGCGGAGTTCGAGCAGGACCGGCAGCAGGTCGGAGCCGAGGCGCGGGTCGCCGGGGGCGAGGTCGATGATCTTCATGGGGTCAGCGTAGACAGCACCTCCCGGCCCGTTCGCACGTGACCACGGGCCAGGCCACTCACCCCCGATCGGCCCTTGAACCGGGGTTCTCGCATCCCCTAGAGTCCTAATGCCACAAACGCCAATAACCATTAGCGCCATCAACGGGCCCGACCCGGCAGGCCCCTGGGCCCGGCCGGTTGGGCCGCCGAGGGGGACTACGTGCTGCTGGCCCACATCAGCGATCTGCATCTCGACGGGGGCGCGCGGGCCGCAGAACGCGCCGCCCGCGTCGTCGAGTACATCAACGCGCTGTCCCGCCGCCCGGACGCCGTCCTGGTCACCGGCGACATCGCGGACCACGGCACGGCCGACGAGTACGCCGAGGCCGCGGCCCTGCTCGCCCGCATCGACGTCCCGGTCCTCACCTGCCCCGGCAACCACGACGACCGCGCCGCATACCGCAAGGGCCTCCTCGACCTGCCGGGCGACGCGGCCAAGGCGGCCCCGGACCCGTACGCGGCGGTCAACCGCCTGCACCACGTGGGCGGTTACGCGATCCTCATGCTCGACTCGTCCATCCCCGGCGAGGACGCGGGCGCGTTCGACGACGCCACGCTCGACTGGCTCGGCCGCACCCTCGACGGCCTCGGCGACACCCCGGCGCTGCCCGCCTTCCACCACCCGCCCGCCGTGATCCACCACGAATACCTGGACTCCACGAACCTCACCAACGCCGACCGGTTCGCGGAGCTGCTCGCCGGGCGCGACAACGTCCCGGCCGTGCTCGTCGGGCACGCCCACACCCCGGCCGCGACGACGTTCGCCGGGCGGCCCCTGCTCATCGCGCCGGGCGTGACGTCGACGCTGCGGCTGCCGTGGGAGTCCGGCGAGGGCCTGGTCAACCGCACCGCGCCGCCCGGGATCGCCTTCCACGTACTGGACGGGGAGCACCGGATCATGACGCACTTCCGCGTGGTGGAGTGAGCCGCGCCCGGCCTCCCCGGGGAGGCCGGGCAAATACCGTGGCCCGGCGGCGCCCCCGATGACATCCTGTCCGCGTGAACGGACCGGAGATCCACTGCCAATTCGCCCCCGAACTGCACCTCTTCGTCCCGGCGGAGCGCCGCGCCGGGAGCACGGCCGTGGTCACCGACGGCTCCTCGACGCTCGGCCACGTCGTCGAGTCCCTCGGCGTGCCCCTCACCGAGGTGGGCGGCCTCCTCGTCGACGGCCGCGAGGTCCCCGTCTCCCACATCCCGCGCGCCGACGAGTCGGTGGAGGTGCGCGCGGTCGAGCGCCCCCAGTCCGTGCCCGGCGCCCCGCTGCGCTTCCTCCTCGACGTCCACCTCGGCAAGCTGGCCCGCCGGCTGCGGCTGCTCGGCGTCGACGCCGCGTACGAGAGCACGGACATCGGCGATCCGGCGCTGGCCACGCGGTCGGCGGCCGAGCGGCGCGTCCTGCTCTCCCGCGACCGGGGGCTGCTGCGGCGCCGCGAGCTCTGGGCGGGCGCGTACGTCTACAGCCACCGGCCGGAGGAGCAACTGCGCGAAGTACTGGGCCGGTTCGCGCCCGAGCTCGCCCCCTGGACCCGCTGCACCGCCTGCAACGCGCCGCTGCGGGACGTCGACAAGGACACCGTCCACGAGCGCCTGGAGCACGGGACGCGCAGCGGGTACGACGTCTTCGCCGAGTGCACCGCGTGCGACCACGTGTACTGGCGCGGCGCCCACCACTCCCGCCTGGAGACGATCGTCGAGGACGCGGTGGCGGAGTTCGGCCGCGGCTAGGGAGTGCCCGGCGGGCCCTGCCCGGGAGGGGACGGGCCCCGATACGGCGGTCCGGCGGGCCCCGCATCCCCTCGAACGCGGAACCCGGAGCCCTCACCAGTCCTGACGAACCATCAGAACGTCTCGTTCCTGGGCCGTTCGATCTGCGCGCCGGACAGCTCGACCGTCCTGCGCATATGGGCGACGAGCAACTCGATCTCGGTGTCGTCGTACGCGTCGAACATCGCGAACCACGCCCCGTTCAGCTTCCCCCACACCGCCCCGAACTCGGCCATCCGCTCGGGCACCGGCTCGACCAGCACCTTGCGCCGGTCGGCGGTGTCGCGCCTGCGCGTGACGTACCCGGCCTTCTCCAGCCGGTCGACGAGCCGGGTCGCCGACCCGGTGGTGAGCCCGGTCAGCTCCGCGATCCGCCCCGTGGTGACCGGGTCGGGCTCCAGGCTCAGCAGGTTGAGGCACTGGAGGTCGGTGGGGTGCAGCCGCAGCCGGTCGGCGAGTGCCTGGTTGAACAGGGCGTACGAGGCCATGTAGCGGCGCGACGCGGCCCCCAGGTCCGCCATGAGACGCGCGCGGGAGCCGTCCCCGGGGGCGTGGCGGGGGCCGTCGTGCGGGCCGTCCTTCTTCTGCGGCATGCAGAAAGCGTACGGCGCAGGGGCTCCGCGGGCACCTTCCCGTACGGGCACGGGAGCGGCCCGTCCCGGCCGCGCCTCGGGGAGCCCCGTACGGCAGGGCTCAGTAGGCGTACTTGTCGCCGGTCGCGGGCGCCAGCACCCGGTGCGTGTTGTTGTCGGGGTTGCGGTCGCCCGCGCCGCCGCCCCAGGCGGTGCCGATGTTCACGACGACCTCGGCCGGGCTGCCCGCGACCCGCAGATCGAGCGCGAACGGCCGCCCGGCCCCGGCGGCCCGCATCGCCCCGGTGGAACAGAGCACCGTGTCCGGGCTCCCGCGCAGACACCCCGGCGGCAGCGGCTCGGCCCCGGCGAGCGGGACGGAGAACCGCAGCCGGACGGTGGCGTCCGGGACCGCGCCCGGCCCGTGGTTCGACGGCTCGACCCACACACCGACCCGCCCGGCCCACAGGGAGACGTGCCCGTGAAAGGCGAGGTCCGCCTCACCGGCGGCGGCGGACGCGGGGCCGCGCACGGGGACGGACGCGGCGGCGAGACCGGAGACGGGGACGGGTGCGGCAGCGAGGCCGGGCACGGACACGGGCGCGGGTCCGCGCCCGGCCGCCCCGGCACCGATACCGGCACCGCCGCCGGGGAGCCCCGCCCGCACCCCCGCGTCCCGCGCCGCGACGACCGCCGGGGCGACGGGGTCGCCCACACTCCCGTGGGCCGTTCCGCCGTGGGCCACCCCGGCCGTCGGCCCGCACACCGCGACCAGCGCGGCGACGCCCCCGGCCGACACCCAGGCGAGCCCCGCCCCGCCGCCCGTGAAGCTCCTGAACCCCCAGCGCATCCCAAACATGCCCGAAAGATACCTAAAGCGGGTTATATTCCCGGGTTGCCACCCCGGGGCGTGCGACGCTGTCCGCATGCTCGTCGCCCGTTCCGTCTTCCTCTTCCTCCTCGCCGCCGTCTTCGAGATCGGCGGCGCCTGGCTCGTCTGGCAGGGCGTCAAGGAACACCGGGGCTGGATCTGGATCGGGGCGGGGGTCATCGCGCTCGGCGTGTACGGCTTCGTGGCGACGCTCCAGCCGGACGCGGAGTTCGGCCGGATCCTGGCCGCGTACGGCGGAGTCTTCGTCGCGGGCTCGCTGGCCTGGGGCATGGTCGCCGACGGCTACCGCCCGGACCGCTGGGACATCACCGGCGCGCTGATCTGCCTGGCGGGCATGGCGGTCATCATGTACGCGCCACGGGGACGCTGAGGACGCGGGACGCCGGACCCGGGGATGCCGAGGACGCCCGACCCGGGTGTCGCCCCCTCCGAGCGGCGTGCCCAACGCCACCCCGTCCCCCGGCCCCGGGCCGACCCGGCCCGCCTATCCTGGCCGCAGTCCGATCATTCGCGCGAGGAGTACGCCATGACCGCCACCGGGACCCCCATCGCCGTCGTCACGGGCGCGAGCAGCGGGATCGGGGCCGCGACCGCGCGGCAGCTCGCCGCCGCCGGTTACCGCGTGGTGCTCACCGCGCGCCGCAAGGACCGCATCGAGGCGCTGGCCGCCGAGCTCACCGAGGCGGGCCACCAGGCCACCGCGTACGCCCTCGACGTCACCGACCGCGCCGCCGTCGACGCCTTCGCGAGCGCCTTCCGCACCATCGGCGTCCTCGTCAACAACGCGGGCGGCGCGCTCGGCGCCGACCCGGTCGCCACCGGCGACCCGGCCGACTGGCGCCAGATGTACGAGACGAACGTCATCGGCACCCTCAACGTCACCCAGGCCCTGCTCCCGGCGCTGGACGCCTCCGGCGACGGCACGGTCGTGATCCTCTCCTCCACCGCGGGCCACGCCACGTACGAGGGCGGCGCGGGCTACGTCGCCGCGAAGAACGGCGCCCGGGTCCTCGCCGAGACCCTCCGGCTGGAGATCGTCGGCCGTCCGGTCCGCGTCATCGAGATCGCCCCCGGCATGGTGAAGACGGAGGAGTTCGCCACGACCCGCTTCCGCGGCGACGCCGAGAAGGCCGCCAAGGTCTACGCCGGCGTGGCCGAGCCCCTGTCCGCCGACGACGTGGCGGACACGATCACCTGGGCGGTCACCCGTCCCCCGCACGTCAACATCGACCTCCTGGTGGTCCGCCCCCGGGCCCAGGCGTCGAACACCAAGGTGCACCGGGAGCTGTAGGGACCGGGAGCCGTGGGGCCGGACGCGGAAAGGGGCCGCCGGGACATGCCCGGCGGCCCCTCCTTCCGTACGGGGCCGGTCGTCGGACCCCCGCCCGCGCGGCCGTTCGACGCGCGGCCCTCAGCCCTTCACGCACACGACCTGCTTGAGCTTGGCCACGACCTGCACCAGGTCCCGCTGCTGGTCGATGACCTTCTCGATCGGCTTGTACGCGCCCGGGATCTCGTCCACGACGCCGGAGTCCTTGCGGCACTCCACGCCCTGCGTCTGCTCCTCCAGGTCGCGGGTGGTGAACTTCCGCTTCGCCGCGTTCCGGCTCATCCTGCGGCCGGCGCCGTGCGAGGCGGAGTTGAAGGACGCCGCGTTCCCGAGGCCCTTGACGATGTACGAACCGGTGCCCATCGAGCCGGGGATGATGCCGTGGTCCCCCGCGCCGGCCCGGATCGCGCCCTTGCGGGTCACCAGCAGGTCCATGCCGTCGTACCGCTCCTCCGCCACGTAGTTGTGGTGGCAGCTGATCACCGGCTCGAAGGTCACCCGCGCCTTCTTGAACTCCTTGCGGACCACGTCCTGGAAGAGCGCCATCATGATCGCGCGGTTGTACTTGGCGTACTCCTGCGCCCAGAACAGGTCGTTCCGGTACGCCGCCATCTGGGGCGTCTGCGCGATGAAGACGGCGAGGTCGCGGTCGACCAGGCCCTGGTTGTGGGGCAGCTTCTGGGCCTCGCCGATGTGGAAGTCGGCGAGCTCCTTGCCGATGTTCCGGGACCCGGAGTGCAGCATCAGCCAGACCGAGCCCGACTCGTCGAGGCAGAACTCGATGAAGTGGTTCCCGGCCCCGAGCGTCCCCATCTGCTTCACGGCCCGGTCCTGACGGAACTTGACCGCGTCGGCGATCCCCCCGAACCGCTCCCAGAAGTCGTCCCAGCCCGCCGTCGCGAAGCCGTGGAAGCGGGCCGGGTCCACCGGGGAGTCGTGCATGCCGCGGCCCACCGGGATCGCCTGCTCGATCCTGGAGCGGAGGCGGGAGAGGTCGCCCGGCAGGTCGTTCGCGGTCAGGGACGTCCGGACCGCCGACATGCCGCAGCCGATGTCGACGCCGACCGCGGCCGGGCAGACCGCGCCGTGCATCGCGATGACCGAGCCGACGGTCGCGCCCTTGCCGTAGTGGACGTCCGGCATGACGGCCAGACCCTTGATCCACGGCAGCGTCGCCACATTGCGCAGCTGCTGCATCGCGACGTCCTCGACCGACGCGGGGTCGGCCCACATCCTGATCGGGACGTTCGCCCCCGGAACCTCTACATACGACATAATTCCTCGTTCCCCCGAGCCAACCGACCGAACAGATCCACTCGAAAAGTCTTTGAGCGCCTTGATGCGCCTGAAGCGCAAAAACTGTCACCAAAGACCACAAACCAGACAGTGGACCGGCGTTCACAGCAGCGCGTGCGATAGACATTGTGTCCAGCCGCCGCCTTCGGGCGGCAACCGCTTTTTCTCCCGAAAGGAGCCTGGGGACCGTGCAGCGAAAGGCGTACGTGCCCGGTGTGGCGCTCCTCGTGGCGCTGGTCGCGGGCTGCTCCTCGGGCTCCGGGCCCGACGGCACCACCACGGATTCCAAGGCGGGCGTGCCCAAGGCGGCCCCCGCCGCGCCCGGCAAGTACCGCACGCTCCCCGAGCCGTGCCGCTCGGTGAACAAGGGCGTCCTGAAGGACATGCTGCCGGGCGCCGCCGAGCTGCCGGACGAGCAGAAGGCGAAGGCGTACGCGGGGGCCGCCGAGCTCACGTACGACACGGACCGGCGCGTCGGCTGCCGCTGGAAGGACGAGGCTCCGGACGGGGTGCGGCGGCTGTACGTCGACTTCGAGCGGGTGGTCTCGTACGACCCGGCGATCAGCGACGAGGACCGCGCGAAGGAGGTGTACGGGAAGAAGCAGGCGGCGGCCAAGCTGCCCGCGGGAGCCTCGGACGACGGCAAGAACGGCGGACGCCCCGGCACCACCAGCCCCAGCGGCACCCCCGCCAAGCCGGGTACGGCCGCCGGGACCGCGGGCAAGCCGGGCGGCACCGCGAAGGGCGCCAAGCCCGGCGCGACGGCGGGCACGACCGCCGGATCGACCGCGGGCACCGTCTCCCCCGGCTCCGGACTCCACGTCCAGAGCCAGGCCACCACCCCCGCCCCGCCGCCGTCCTCGGGCACCCCCGCCGGTACGCCCGACGCGCTGAAGCCCCGGGTCCTGACCGGCCTCGGCGACACGGCGTTCCTGGACGACGCCCTGGTGACGAGCGGCTCGGCCGCCCAGCGCCGTACCGTGACGGTGGTCTTCCGGGTGTCCAACGTGATCGTGACCGTCGAGTACACGGAGCAGCCCGGCTCCCCCACCGCGACCGCCCCCGACAGCCAGGAGCTCCAGGAGAAGTCCCGGGCCCTGGCCGCCAAGCTCGCCGAGCTCTTCGGCGAATAGCCCAGCGAAGGAACGCGTAGAACCATGCACCGATCCCGACCGGCCAACGCCCCGGCCACCGCCCCGCGCCTCCGGCTCGCCCGTGTGCTGGCCTGCGCCGCCGTCCCCGTGATGCTCGTCGCCGCCGGCTGTTCGTCGGACTCGGGCGGGGACAAGAAGAAGGAGTCGGGCGCGTCCTCCTCGGCTTCCGCGCCGAGCGGCGGCACGTCCTCGGCCCCGGCGCCCGCCCCGGCCAAGTTCGCCAAGCTGCCGGATCCCTGCAAGGCGCTCTCGCAGAAGACGATCGAGAACCTGGTGCCGAAGGCGAAGAGCAAGTCGGGCACGGCGGGCAAGTCCTCGGACGTGTCGTCGCAGGGCACCTGCTCCTGGAACGGCCTGGACGACAAGGGCGTGAAGGGCTCGCAGTACCGCTGGCTGGACGTGTCGTTCAAGCGGTACCCGTCGGACGCGGCGATCGGCAGCGGCGACCAGCGCGCGGCGAAGGAGTACGCCCGTCTGGTCACCACCTCGAAGTCGGCGGACGGCGCCAAGAACGTGAAGACGACGGCGGTCAGCGGCATCGGCGACGAGGCGACTGCGATCAGCTACGACCTGAACAAGACCGACGAGGACTTCAAGTACGCGGTGATCGTGGCCCGTACGGCGAACGCGGTCGTGCTGCTGGACTACAACGGCGCGGGCTACCAGGGCGCGGACGCCCCGGACGCCGGTGATCTGATGAAGGACGCGCAGGCCGCGGCGAAGGAGGCGGTGGCCTCGGTGGCGTCCGCCAACGGCGGTCAGTGACAGGCGTTCCGGGCAGCCGGTGACGGCCGTCCCGGGCGGACACGGCCGGTAACGAGCCGGGATCGATACGGAGTCCTGCCCTCCCCTGTGGGCGGGACTCCGTGTCCATGTGCCAGGCTTTGCGCGCCGGTTGTCGACAACGGAGGGGGATCGCGGGTGGCCGCGACGGAGCTGACGCGCACGCACCGCATACTCATCGGAGTGGTGGTCGCGGGCGCGGTCGTCATTGCCGGGATCGGGTTCGCGGGTTCTTACGCGGCGGTGCGGGCCCTCGCCGAGAAGAAAGGATTCGGGAACTTCTCCCTGGTCTTCCCGATCGGCATCGACGCGGGCATCTGTGTGCTCCTCGCGCTCGACCTGCTGCTGACCTGGATCCGGATCCCGTTCCCGCTGCTGCGCCAGACGGCCTGGCTGCTGACGGCCGCCACCATCGCCTTCAACGGCGCCGCCGCCTGGCCCGACCCGCTCGGCGTCGGCATGCACGCCGTCATCCCCGTCCTGTTCGTCGTCGCCGTCGAGGCCGCCCGCCACGCGGTGGGCCGCATCGCCGACATCACCGCCGACAAGCACATGGAGGGCGTCCGCCTCACCCGCTGGCTGCTCTCCCCGGTCCCCACCTTCAAGCTCTGGCGCCGCATGAAGCTGTGGGAACTGCGCTCCTACGAACAGGTCATCAAGCTCGAACAGGACCGCCTCGTCTACCGCGCCCGCCTCCAGGCCCGCTACGGCCGAGCCTGGCGCCGCAAGGCACCCGTCGAGTCGCTGATGCCACTGCGCCTGGCCAAGTTCGGCGTCCCGCTCGCCGACACCGGCCCGGCCGGACTCGCCGCCGCCGGCATCGAGCCGACCCTGCTGCCGACCGCCCCGCCGGTCACCCCCGTCGTCACCGCCACCCCGCAGCCGGTGGAACTCCCGGCCGCCCCCGCGCCGACGCCGGAGCCGGAGCAGCTCCAGGCGCAGCCGCAGCCGCAGCACCAGCCCCAGCCCCAGCAGCCCCAGGCGCAGCCGCACCCGGAGCCGCTCCCGGAGGAGGCCGTGCCGGGCGAGAGCCCCTGGTTCGCGGCGCAGCAGCTGTCCCAGGAGGCGTACGAGGGCACGTACGACCCCCAGTACGTCGAGGGTCTGGAGCCGACCCCGGTGATGGTCCCGGCGGGTCCGGGCCGCACGCGTCCGCCGGGCAGCGCGCCGGAGCAGCAGATCCCGGCGCAGCAGGGTCCGGCGCCGCAGGCCCCGGCGTACGTGGAGGAGGCGGCTCCGGAGGACGGTGCCTTCGCCGACCTGGCGTACAAGGTCTTCGTCGACTACGTGAACGAGCTCAGCGGCTACCCGACCGTCGAGGCGCTGGAGATACACCTCGCGGACGGGCAGGGCGTGACGCACCCGCGCGGGGCGGCGCTGCTGCGGCGGCTGATGCCGGAGTTCAAGCAGCGCTACCACGCCGAGCTGGAGGCGGACCACATCGCGTAGCCGCGCCCGTCCTACGTCTGCGGGCCGTTCCGGGCTGAGGACGCGGTTCCCCGCGCCCCTGGTGCCAGGGGCGCGGGGAACCGCGCTAGCGACCGCAGACGGCCCGCGGACGAACTACAGCCTTACGCGGCCAGCAGCTTCTTCACCCGGTCCGAGCCCACGGCGAGCAGCAGCGTGGGCAGGCGCGGACCGGTGTCGCGGCCGACCAGCAGGTGGTACAGGAGCGCGAAGAACGTCCGCTGGGCGGTCTTGATCTCCGGCGGCAGCTCCTTGGCGGTGGCGTCCGCCGAGAACCCGGCCTGCACCTTCGGCACGCCGTAGACCAGGTGGGTCAGGCCGTCGAGCGACCAGTGGTCGTCGAGGCCCTCGACCAGGAGCCGCAGCGACTCGCGGCCCTGGTCGTCGAGCGAGCCGAGGATCTCCGCGTCCGGCTCCTCGCGCACCACGGTGCGCTGCTCGGTCGGCACCTGGGTGTTGATCCACGCCTCGGCCTTGTCGAGCCGGGGGCGCGCCTCGTCCAGGGAGGCCAGCGGGTTCGCCGGGTCCAGGTCGCTGAGGATGCGGATCGTCTGCTCGTCGTGGCCGGCGGTGATGTCGACGACCGAGGCGAGCGTGCGGTACGGCAGCGGGCGCACGGTGCGCGGGAGCTCCCCGGCGGCGGTGCGGGCGGCGCGGGAGTGGGCGGCGGCGTCGGCGGGCAGCACGCTGCCGTCGGCGACCTTGGCCTCCAGCTTGTCCCACTCGTCGTAGAGCCGCTGGATCTCCTGGTCGAAGGCGATCTTGAAGGACTGGTTGGGCTTGCGGCGCGCGTACAGCCAGCGCAGCAGCTGCGGCTCCATGATCTTCAGCGCGTCGGCCGGGGTCGGCACGCCGCCCTTGGAGGAGGACATCTTGGCCATGCCGCTGATGCCGACGAACGCGTACATCGGGCCGATCGGCTGCTCGCCGCCGAAGATCGACACGATCTGGCCGCCGACCTGGAACGAGGAGCCCGGGGACGAGTGGTCGACGCCGGACGGCTCGAAGATCACGCCCTCGTAGGCCCAGCGCATCGGCCAGTCGACCTTCCAGACCAGCTTGCCGCGGTTGAACTCGCTGAGCCGCACGGTCTCGGAGAAGCCGCACGCCGAGCAGGTGTAGCTCAGCTCGGTGGACTCGTCGTCGTAGGCCGAGACGACCGTGAAGTCCTTGTCGCAGCCACCGCAGTACGGCTTGTACGGGAAGTAGCCCGCGGAGCCCGTGCCGTCGTCCTCGGCGGCGGCGCCGGAGCCCTCGGCGGCCTCCAGCTCGGCCTCGTCGACCGGCTTCTGGTTCTTCTTGGCGGGCGCCTTCTTGGTGCGGTACTGCTCCAGGACGGCGTCGATGTCACCGCGGTGCTTCATCGCGTGCAGGACCTGCTCGCGGTAGGCGCCGGAGGTGTACTGGGCCGTCTGGCTGATCCCGTCGTACTCGACGCCGAGCTCGGCGAGGGCCTCGGTCATCGCGGCCTTGAAGTGCTCGGCCCAGTTCGGGTACGCCGAGCCCGCCGGGGCCGGGACCGAGGTGAGCGGGCGGCCGATGTGCTCGGCCCAGGACCCGTCGATGCCGGGGACGCCGTTCGGCACCTTGCGGTACCGGTCGTAGTCGTCCCAGGAGATCAGGTGGCGCACCTCGAAGCCCCGGCGGCGGATCTCGTCCGCGACCAGGTGCGGGGTCATGACCTCGCGCAGGTTGCCCAGGTGGATCGGGCCGGAGGGGGAGAGGCCGGACGCGACGACGACCGGTTTGCCAGGCGCACGACGCTCCGAGTCGGCGATGACCTCGTCCGCGAAACGGGAGACCCAGTCGGTCTCGGTGCTGCTCTGAGCCACGGTCGGCACGTCCTTCTTTCTCGTACGCCTTGAAGGGGCTGGCCCGCCCATTGTCCCAGACGGAACCACCCCCTCCGGGGTTGCCCGTATTCCCGGAGAAGTGGAAGACCCTCGCATGGGAGAATCCCCTCGTACGCATCCCGCCCGCAAACCAGATTCGCGGACGGCCGACCGACAGGAAACGGAACCCATGGCTTCGGTCCCTTCCCTCGCTTCCACTGTCCAGCAGCGCCTGGCGGACGCCCTCTCGGCAGCCCTGCCGGAGGCCGGCTCCACCGACCCGCTGCTGCGCCGAAGCGACCGGGCCGACTTCCAGGCCAACGGCATCCTGGCGCTCGCGAAGAAGCTCAAGGGCAACCCCCGCGAGCTGGCGGCCGAGGTCACCGGCGCGCTCGACTCCGGTGACCTGCTGAAGGACGTCGAGGTCTCCGGCCCCGGCTTCCTCAACATCACGCTCACCGACGCGGCGATCACCAAGACCCTCGCCGCGCGCGCCGCCGACGACCGGCTCGGCGTGCCGCTGAAGGAGAAGCCGGGCATCACGGTCGTCGACTACGCCCAGCCGAACGTGGCGAAGGAGATGCACGTCGGCCATCTGCGCTCGGCGGTCATCGGCGACGCGCTGCGCGCCATGCTCGACTTCACCGGCGAGCGGACCATCGGCCGCCACCACATCGGTGACTGGGGCACCCAGTTCGGCATGCTCATCCAGTACCTGATCGAGAACCCCGACGCCCTGGCCCCGGCCGAGGACGTCGACGGCGAGCAGGCCATGTCCAACCTGAACCGGGTGTACAAGGCGTCCCGCGCGGTCTTCGACGCCGACGAGGACTTCAAGGAGCGGGCCCGCAAGCGGGTCGTCGCCCTGCAGTCCGGCGACCCGGAGACGCTGGAGCTGTGGCAGCGGTTCGTGGACGAGTCGAAGGTCTACTTCTACTCGGTCTTCGAGAAGCTGGACATGGAGATCCGCGACGACGAGATCGTGGGCGAGTCCGCGTACAACGAGGGCATGCCCGAGACCGCCCGCATGCTGGAGGAGATGGGCGTCGCCGTCCGCTCCGAGGGCGCGCTCGTGGTGTTCTTCGACGACATCCGGGGCAAGGACGACCAGCCGGTCCCGCTGATCGTGCAGAAGGCGGACGGCGGCTTCGGCTACGCGGCCTCCGACCTGACCGCGATCCGCAACCGGGTCCAGGACCTGCACGCCACCTCGCTGATCTACGTGGTGGACGTGCGCCAGTCGCTGCACTTCAAGATGGTCTTCGAGGCGGCCCGCCGGGCCGGCTGGCTGACCGACGACGTCACCGCGCACAACATGGGCTACGGCACGGTGCTGGGCGCGGACGGCAAGCCGTTCAAGACCCGTGAGGGCGAGACGGTCAAGCTGGAGGACCTCCTCGACGAGGCCGCCGAGCGGGCCACGGCGGTCGTGCGCGAGAAGGCCGAGAAGGTGGGCCTGAGCGAGGACGAGATCGTCGAGAACGGCCGGTACGTGGGCATCGGCGCGGTGAAGTACGCGGACCTGTCGACCTCGGCCAACCGGGACTACAAGTTCGACCTGGACCAGATGGTCTCGCTCAACGGCGACACCTCGGTCTACCTCCAGTACGCGTACGCCCGGATCAGGTCGATCCTGCGCAAGGCCGACGCCCTGCGGCCCGCCGCCCACCCGGAGCTGGAGCTGGCCCCGGCCGAGCGGGCCCTGGGCCTGCACCTGGACGCGTTCGGCGAGCTGCTCGCCGAGGCGACCGCCGAGTACGCGCCGCACAAGCTGGCCGCGTACCTCTACCAGCTGGCCTCGCTCTACACGACGTTCTACGACCAGTGCCCGGTGCTGAAGGCCGACACCGAGGAGCAGGCCGAGAACCGGCTGTTCCTGTGCGACCTGACCGCCCGGACGCTCCACCGGGGCATGGCCCTGCTGGGCATCCGGACGCCCGAGCGCCTCTGATCCACCCCGTGCGGGGAGCGGCTCACGTGCTGAGCCGCTCCCACACGTTGGTGTCCAGCCGGTACTCGTAGGCAGGCCGGCCCTTGATGGCACTGCTGTGGAACGGCTTGCCGGTCTCGTCGTAGACCGGGATCTTCCCGAAGCGGTCGCCGCTGCTCCACTCCACCTCCAGGTACCAGGTCACCTCGTGCGCGTCGGTGTGCACATCGAGGTTGAGCACCTGCGGGTCCGACGTGGACACCTTGTACGGGAAGTCGGTGGCGGGCACCTTCTCGTCGCCCTGCTTCCCGCCGACCGGCTTGGCGCGCGGCTGCGGCTTGTCCAGGTCGATGTCGAAGAAGCCCGGGGTGACGCCGCCCCCGCACCCCGAACCCATCGAGTACGCGGTCCAGTCGAGCGGGGTGTCGCGCTCCACGACCTTCACGTTCACGGCGTTGATGACGACCGACTCGTGGGTCTTGCCGGTCGCGGTCAGCTGGAGCGTCAGATGCCCGCCGTCCACGCCGCCGAGCACCTCGGCCCAGGGGCGGCTCTCGCTCGGCGACGGCGGCTTGGGCACCGCGTTCGGCTTCTGGTCCAGCAGATAGAACTTCCCGCACGGCCCGTCCCACAGGTACGAGCTGACGCCGACGCCCAGCGGGGCCAGGGCGGGCGGGGTGGGCTTGCGGACCGCCGACGCCGAGGGGGCGGGGCTGCCGGACGGCGCGTGGCTCAGGACGCCGCTCGGCGGGACCGCCTTCGGGCTCGCGGAGGCGGACTTGGCGGGCGCGGTCTGCGGCGGGGTGGGGCCGCTCTCCCTGGCGTCGGCGACGGCCGAGCTCTTGGCGTCCTTGTCCCCGGGCCCGCCGGACAGGCTCGCCACGGCGACGACCGGCACGGCGAGGGCCGCGACGACGGCGGCCCCGATCAGCGCGAGGCGGGTGCGCTTGGTCATCCGGGGCCCGGGGCGCGGCGCGGACGCGCCGGTGCGGACACCGACGAGGGGGGCCTCGCCGTCGCCGGACGCGTCGGCGTCCTCGCGGGCGGCGCCGGAGGCGGTGTCACGGGCGGGCACGGACGGCGACGCGGGCGCGGGCGCGGGCCCGGTCGGCGGCGCGGACGCGGACCCGGCCACGGGTCCGGCATCGGCATCGGCGGCGGCAGCAGCGGACCTTTCCGGAGCTTCCGCTTCCGGCTTTGATCCGGATTCCGCCTCGGGTGCGGGCACGGGCGCCGCGGCCGTCACCGGCGCGGCCGGGCGGGCCGCCTCCGCCGCCGCGCCGCGCGCCCGGCGCCGGGCGTCGTCGGCCAGGATCCAGCGGCGGTGCAGCTCGACGGACTCCTCCCGGGTGGCGCCGCAGACCCGCGCCAGCCGGTCGACGGGGGCGTACTCGTGCGGCACGGCGTCGCCGTTGCAGTACCGGTGGAGCGTCGACGTACTGACGTGGAGCTTGCCCGCCAGGACGCCGTAACTCTGTCCCGAACGGTCCTTCAACCCCCGCAGAAGCGCCGCGAAATCCTCGGACTCAGCCGTAGCCACGAGTCGTTTCCCTCCCTGTGCGTCCCGGAACCGCGTTCCAGGGGAAGGACGTTTCCCCAGGTCAAGGCATGTTCCAGCGTTCCAGCTTCCCCCATTGTCCCCTGCCGATTGCGGTCGCCGCCGACCGGCCCGCAAGGTGAGTGCATCAACCAGCCAGCCCGGCACCACGGGGGAACCGGCAATGCGATTCCGCATTCGGGTCAACCTGGCGGACTCGATGGCCACCGCGATCCTGGCCGCTTCGGTGGCCACCCTGATCGCGTTGATTCTCAGTCTTCACGCCTGACCCGCTCAGCACGTACGACCACACACCACTCACGCACCGACCAACGGGGAGCTCGATCCACCATGCGCACCAACCTCCGCATCACCGCCGCCGCCGCCACCGCCCTCGTCGCCGCCCTGTCGCTCAGCGCCTGCGGCAGCGACTCCGGCTCCAAGGCCGCGGACAAGGCGGCGGCCTCCCCGTCCGCCTCGGCGCCCGCCGCCGCCACGGGGAACAGCGGCGACCACGGCGCCGCCACCGGCGGCGGCTCGGCCGGGACGACGGAGGGCTCGGGAGGCACGGAGGGCTCGGGAGGCACCGGCGGCGGCTCGGCCGCCAAGCCCGCCCACTCGACCGGCAAGCAGACGCCCAAGAAGTCCGGCTCGGGCAGCGGTTCCGGTTCCGCTTCCGGCTCGGGGTCCGGTGCGGGCACGGGCAAGCGGGTCACCTGCACCGGCTCCACCATCAAGCTGACCGCCACCCCGGTCTCCCGCCCGCTCAACCACGTCCTGCTGACCGCGACCAACACCGGCAAGACCACCTGCGACGCCTACAACGCCCCGGCCGTGAAGTTCTCCAACGCCCAGTCGCCGATCCCGGTCGACAAGGACACCATCCCGCAGGCGGTCGTCTCGCTGGCCCCGGGCCAGTCGGCGTACGCGATGGTGCGCACCCAGGGCGAGCCCGACGGCACCGACCCGTACATGACCAGCCAGGTCGTCGTGTACTTCGTGGGCGCCTCCGACACCGGCTCGGTCGGCCGCTCCGCCTACGCCTCGCTGTCCAAGCCGGTCGGCGTCGTCGACGCCCAGGCGATGGCCACCTACTGGCAGTCGGACCTCGCCTCGATCAGCGGCTGGTGACCACCCGCCCGGTCCCGGCACACCGCCCCCGACCCGCCCAACGCCCCCGGACCCCGGGGGCGTTGTCAGTGGCGGGGCCTACATTCAGGACATGGCGATGCTTCCGAACCCCCTGCCCGCACTGACCGCCGACCCGACCGGCGCCGCCCTCGGCCTCGACCTGCCACCGGGGCGGCTCTTCGGGGACGGCCCGCTGCTCTGGCGCGCCGAGTCCCCGGCCGCGCCCGGCGACTGGGCGCGGCTGCTGCCCGCCCGGCTGGCGGCGGGGCTCCAGCCCGTCCTGGTCGGCGGGAAGTACGGCCTGGACCAGTGGGAGCTGGCCCCCGAGGAGATGACGTACCCGGGCGACCACGACGCCGAGGACGTCCTGGCCGAGGTGTGGGAGGAGTTCGCGGAGGAGGAGCTGGGCGCGGGCGACTGGCCGGGCCTGGCCGAGGGGCCCGCCCTCCAGGAGGACCCGGACGTGCGGGCGGGCTCCGTCGCCGACGGCTCCTGGCCCAAGGACGCCCGGCTCGCGCTGGTCCCGGCCCGCCGCAGCGCGGACATACCGGCGGCGCTCGGCTGGTCGGGCGCGCTCAACCTGGAGGAGGACACGGGCCGGCTGAGCGCGGTGCTGCGCTCCTGGGAGGACCGGTTCGGCGTGCGGGTGGTGGGCCTGGCCTTCGACGAGCTCCTGGTGTCGGTGGCGGCCCCGCCGACGACCCTGGAGCAGGCGCGGGCGGTGGCGGCGGAGCACTTCGCGTTCTGCCCGGACGTGATCGAGGACTCCCTGGAGGAGTACGCGCGCGACGAGCTCCTCAACAGCCCCTCCTGGCACTTCTGGTGGGACTGACCGGGGCCGGCCGGGACCGGCCGGTGGGGCCGCGCTGAGCCGGGCGGGTGACCCGGGCGGCACGCTGCCCACCGGCCGGCCGGCCGACTCGCTACCTCTGGACCTCCAGAGCGCGAGTCGAGGACGGCGGGAGGGCCAGTGGGCCGGGACGAGGACCAGCGGGGCGGCGGGGCGGCCGGGACGGACCCCGTCCCGGCGGAGCTGTACGCACACCCGGACGGCGGCTGGCTGTACGTGGGCGAGCCGCACGGCGTGCTGCGCGTCCCGCTGGGCGAGGACGGCCGCCCCGAGGCCCCGGCGGAGTGGACCCCGGGGGTGCGGCCGTTCGGGGTGGCGGTCGACGCCGAGGGCGCCTGCCTCTACACCGCGGACCCGTCCGGCGGCAGGCTGCTGTGGCACGTCCTGGACGGGGGCGGACGGCCCCTGCGGGGCGCGGGCTGGCGCACGTTCACCCCGGCGGGCGCGGCCCCCGAAGGCGCCCTGGCCGCCCACCCCGCCCTGCCCTGTCTCTACGTGGCGCACGGCGCCGGGCCGGTACCGGTGAGCCGGGTGCCGCTGGACGCGGACGGCGGGCCCGGCGAGGGCGGCCCCGCCGTGGAGTGGGCCCGTACCGCTCCCCCGCCGCACCCGGGCCTGGCCGTCCACCCCGACGGCACCCTGCTGTACGTGGGCGACCCCGGCGGCCGGGCCGTGCACGTCTTCGCGCTGGACGCCGAGGGCCGGGCGCGCGGCGGCGGGCCCGTGCGCACCCGGGAGACCGGGGCGGCCCCCGGCCCGCTCGCGGTCCACCCGGCGGGCGCCTGCCTGTACTTCGCGGAGCGGGTCACGGGCGCGGTGTTCCGGGACGCGCTCGCGGCGGGCGGGCTCCCGCACACCGGGGGCGCGCCCGAGCCGGTGCCCGGGTTCGCGGCCCCGGACCGCACGGGCCTCGCCGTCCACCCCGGGGGCGGCTATCTGTACGCGTCGACCGCGACCGCGCTGACCGTGACGGAGCTGGACCCGCCGACGGGCCTGCCCGTGGGGCGCCCGGTCACGCTGGCGCTGCCGCGCCGCTGAAGGCGCCGGCCGCGCCGCCCCTCAGACCCCTCCGGCCGCCCGGACCTCTCGGTCCGCCCGGACCGTGATCTCGTGGACGGAGTTGCGCAGGCCCGGCGGCGGCTGGATCCGGCCGTCGCGGTCGGTGGCGCGGGCCCGCACCCGGTGCTCGCCGGGCGCCAGGCGCAGGGTCAGCCGGAACGGCTGCCAGGCCGGGTCGTGGCCGAGGGGTTCGAGCTCGGCGGGCTCCCAGGGGCCGCCGTCGACGCTCACCTCGACCGCGACGACCTCGGTGGTGCTCCAGGCCCGGCCGAGGAACTCCACCTCACCGGCCGGTACCCGGTCGCCGTGCTGCGGGCTGAGCAGCTTGCCGCCGACGTCCATGGCGCGGACCGGCCGCACGGTGGTCTCGCCGGGCAGGACGCGGGTGTAGAAGCGGGTGGTGAACATGTGCTCCGGCCGCTCCTCGGCGAGGATGATCCGGGTCAGCCACTTCACGGAGTTGGTGCCGAACATCCGGGGCACGACGGTGCGCAGGGGGTGCCCGTGCCGGACGGTGAGGGGCGCGCCGTTCATCTCGTACGCGAGGAACACCTGGTCGCGGGCGGTCTCCAGGGGCAGGTCCTTGAGGTAGGACAGCCCGTCCTGCCCGTCGAAGGCGCCGGTGTCGGCGCCCTCGAACCAGACGTGCCGGGCGGCGGGCAGCGGCCGGGCCCGCTCCAGCAGCGGGGCGAGGTCGAACCCGGTCCACTCCAGATTGGCCACCGCCCGCGTCGGCACGTCCGGCGCGAACGGGTTGCCGAAGCACTCGTGGACGGAGGTGAACCGCCGGGCGGGCAGGGCCAGTACGTCGTCGAGCCGCAGCCGGAAGGGCCGTTCGACCAGCCCTTCCACCGACAGCGACCAGGTGCCCGGGTCCACGTCGGGGATGCCGAGGTGGGCCCGGACGAAGACGTTGTCCACCGGGGTGACGAGATCGACGGTGTCCGCGAAGTCCCTTACGTCCAGCGCCTGTTCCGCCATGCCGTCCCCCGGGTGCCCTACAGTCCGCGGGCGACCTCCGTCGCCCAGTACGTCAGGATCATGTCGGCGCCGGCCCGCTTGATTCCCGTGAGGGTTTCGAGGATGGCCCGCTCGCGGTCGATCCAGCCCTTTTCGGCCGCCGCCTCGACCATCGCGTACTCCCCGCTGATCTGGTACGCGGCGACCGGCACATGCACGGACTCGGCGACCTTGGCGAGGATGTCCAGGTAGGGACCGGCGGGCTTCACCATGACCATGTCGGCGCCCTCGTCGAGGTCCAGCGCGAGCTCGCGCAGGGACTCCCGGACATTGGCCGGATCCTGCTGGTAGGTCTTGCGGTCGCCGCGCAGCGAGGAGCCGACGGCCTCCCGGAACGGGCCGTAGAAGGCGGACGAGTACTTGGCGGTGTAGGCGAGGATCGACACGTCCTCGTGGCCGGTCTGGTCCAGCGCGTCGCGCACGACGCCGACCTGGCCGTCCATCATGCCGCTGGGGCCGACCGCGTGGACGCCCGCGTCGGCCTGGACCTGGGCCATCTCGGCGTACCGCTCCAGGGTGGCGTCGTTGTCGACGCGGCCGTCGGCGTCCAGGACCCCGCAGTGGCCGTGGTCGGTGTACTCGTCCAGGCACAGGTCCGACATGATGACGAGGTCGTCGCCGACCTCCTGCCGCACGGCGCGGATGGCGACCTGGAGGATCCCGTCCGGGTCGGTCCCGGCGGTGCCGAGCGCGTCCTTCTTCCCGTCCTCCGGCACCCCGAAGAGCATGATCCCGGCGACCCCGGCCTCGACCGCCTCCACGGCGGCCTTCCGCAGCGTGTCCATGGTGTGCTGCACGACGCCGGGCATGGCCTGGATGGGCACGGGCCGCTCGATGCCCTCCCGCACGAAGGCGGGGAGGATCAGGTCGGCCGGGTGGAGGCGGGTCTCGGCGACCATGCGGCGCATGGCGGGGGTGGTGCGGAGCCGCCGGGGGCGGGCGCCGGGGAAGGATCCGTAGCTCATGCGCCTACGCTACGCCGCACGCCGTCCCCTTCGTCCCCCACCCCGCGGTGCCCTCGGGCGGGCGGCCGGAGGCGGGCCGGGACGAGCTCCCGGGGCCGCGCCCCAGCCCCCGATTCACCTGCGGACCGTGCTGGCTTGCCCGCGCAGTTCCCCGCGCCCCTAAATGCCCCGTCCGACTGCGGCCCGTGGTCGCTCCTCGCGCAGTTCCCCGCGCCCCCAAGACCTTCGT
Organism: Streptomyces sp. cg36; assembly: GCF_041080675.1. Lineage (NCBI taxonomy): Bacteria > Bacillati > Actinomycetota > Actinomycetes > Kitasatosporales > Streptomycetaceae > Streptomyces > Streptomyces cyclosori. Next base: position 3,500,298 of record NZ_CP163520.1, read on the forward strand.
TCGCCTGCGGACCGTGCAGGGTTGCTCGCGCAGTTCCCCGCGCCCCCAGGGGCGCCCCGCAGGGGCGTATTTGAGGGGCGCGGGGAACTGCGCGGCCAGCCCCCACCGGGTCGCAGCCGAAAAACGGGGGCGGGGGCCGCAGGCCCGTAGGGGGTTCGGGGCGTAGCCCCGGGAGCGGGGCGCGGGGGCCGCAGGTCCCGCAAGGGTTCGGGGCGCAGCCCGGATGGCAAGGGGGCCCGGGGCAGCCCCGGGGAAAAGCAAAGCCCCGCCCCTTCCCCACCCCCGGAGGGTTTGGGGAAGGGGCGGGGAGGGGGTCACGTCGTGCGGCGCCGCCGCGCGCCGGGGCGCCGCTCGCTCGGCCGGGTCACATGCTCCCCCGCCTCCACGGCCGCATCCCGCCGAGCCGCCCCGAACTCCGCCAACGCCTCCGCCAGCTTCAGCACGGACGGCTCGGGCGCCATGACGTCCACCCGCAGCCCGTGCTCCTCGGCGGTCTTCGCCGTGGCGGGCCCGATACAGGCGATCACCGTCACGTTGTGCGGCTTGCCCGCGATGCCGACCAGGTTGCGGACGGTCGAGGACGAGGTGAAGAGCACCGCGTCGAACCCGCCGCCCTTGATCGCCTCACGGGTGTCCGCCGGCGGCGGCGACGCGCGCACGGTCCGGTACGCCGTGACGTCGTCCACCTCCCAGCCCAGCTCGATCAGCCCGGCCACCAGCGTCTCGGTGGCGATGTCGGCGCGCGGCAGGAACACCCGGTCGATCGGGTCGAAGACCGGGTCGTAGGGCGGCCAGTCCTCCAGCAGGCCCGCCGCCGACTGCTCGCCGCTGGGGACGAGGTCCGGCTTGACGCCGAACTCCACCAGCGCCGCCGCCGTCTGCTCGCCGACCGCCGCGACCTTGATGCCCGCGAACGCCCGGGCGTCGAGCCCGTACTCCTCGAACTTCTCCCGCACCGCCTTGACCGCGTTGACCGAGGTGAAGGCGATCCACTCGTAGCGGCCGGTGACCAGGCCCTTGACCGCGCGCTCCATCTGCTGCGGGGTGCGCGGCGGCTCGACGGCGATCGTGGGGACCTCGTGCGGCACCGCGCCGTAGGACCGCAGCTGGTCGGAGAGCGAGGCCGCCTGCTCCTTCGTGCGCGGTACGAGGACCCGCCAGCCGAACAGCGGCTTGGACTCGAACCACGACAGCCGGTCGCGCTGGGCGGCCGAACCGCGCTCGCCGACCACGGCTATGACGGGCTGGTGCCCGTCGGGCGAGGGCAGCGCCTTGGCCTGCTTGAGGACCTGGGCGACCGAGCCGAGCGTCGCGTTCCAGGTGCGCTGGCGGGTGGTCGTACCGGCGACGGTGACCGTCATCGGGGTGTCGGGCTTGCGGCCCGCCGACACGAGTTCACCGGCCGCCGCCGCCACCGTCTCCAGGGTCGCGGAGACGACGACGGTGCCGTCGCTCGTACCGACCTCGGTCCAGCAGCGCTCGTCCGCGCCGCGCGCGTCCACGAAGCGCACGTCGGCGCCGCCGGCCGGACCGCTCAGCGGCACACCCGCGTACGCGGGCACACCCACCGCCGTGGCGACACCGGGCACGACCTCGAAGGGGATGCCCTCGGCCGCGCAGGCCAGCATCTCCTCGCCCGCGCTGCCGTCGAGCCCGGGGTCGCCGGAGACGGCACGGACGACCCGCCTGCCGGAGCGCGCGGCCTCCATGACAAGATTGGCCGCGTCCCGCAACACGGGGACTCCAGCGGTCGCTGACGCCTCGTCAACAACCGTCAGCTGAGGCGTGTCCACACCTGCCCGCGCATGCGCGCGAACCACGTCGAGCACAGCCGGCTCGGCGATCAGGACATCGGCCGACGCCAGCGCTTCCACGGCGCGCAGCGTCAGCAGTCCCGGGTCCCCTGGGCCGGCACCGAGGAAGGTGACGCACCCGTGCGCGGAGACGGCGGGAAGGTTCGAGGACGTGGTGGGGCTCAAAGTGCTCGCTCCCCCATAAGACCGGCCGCACCCTTGGCAAGCATCTCGACCGCGAGTTCGCGACCGAGCGCCACTGCTTCGTCGTGCGACGCAGGTACGGGACCGGTGATGGACAACTGCACCAGCGTCGAGCCGTCGGTGGTACCGACGACGCCGCGCAGGCGCATCTCATGAACAACCTGTCCGTCGGCCAGCAGGTCGGCGTAGGCACCCACGGGTGCGGAACAGCCGGCCTCCAGGGCGGCGAGCAGGGACCGCTCGGCGGTGACGGCGACCCGGGTGTAGGGGTCGTCGAGCTCGGCGAGCGCGGCGGCGAGTTCGGCATCGGCTGCCGGGCACTCGATCGCCAGGGCCCCCTGGCCGGGGGCGGGCAGCATGGTGTCGACCGGAAGGAACTCGGTCACCTCACCGATCCTGCCGATGCGGTTCAGCCCGGCCGCGGCGAGTACCACCGCGTCGAGTTCACCGCGGTGCGCGAATCCGATCCGGGTGTCGATGTTCCCCCGGATCGGCACGGTTTCGACGGCCAGGCCGTGGCTGCGCGCGTACGCGTTCAGCTGCGACTCCCGCCGCGGCGAGCCGGTGCCTATGCGGACCGGACGGCCCTGCGCGGCGGCGGCCAGCTCGGTCAGGGTCAGCCCGTCGCGCGCCACCAGCACGTCGCGCGCGTCCTCGCGGACGGGCACGGCGGCCAGGGCCAGGTCGGCGGGCTGCTCGGTGGGCAGGTCCTTGAGCGAGTGGACGGCGAAGTCGACCTCACCGCTCAGCAGCGCGTCGCGCAGCGCGGTCACGAAGACGCCCGTGCCGCCGATCTGCGCCAGGTGCTCGCGCGAGGTGTCGCCGTACGTGGTGATCTCCACCAGCTCGACCGGCCGCCCGGTCAACTGCCGTACGGCGTCGGCCACCTGGCCGGACTGGGCCATGGCGAGCATGCTGCGCCTGGTCCCCAGCCTCAGTGCTTTCTGGGTCATGACCGCCCTCGGTTCTTCGCGTCTCGGTTCTTGACGTCGACGTCGTTCAGGTCGGCCCGCGACACGGCGGCGACCGTCTCCGGGTCGAGGTCGAAGAGTGTGCGCAGCGCGTCCGCGTACCCGGCGCCGCCGGGCTCGGCCGCCAGCTGCTTGATCCGCACGGTCGGGGCGTGCAGGAGCTTGTCGACGACGCGGCGCACGGTCTGGGTGACCTCGGCGCGCTCCTTGTCGTCCAGGTCGGGGAGCCGGCCCTCCAGCCGGGCCACCTCGCTGGCCACCACGTCGGCGGCCATCGCGCGCAGCGCGACCACGGTCGGCGTGATGTGCGCGGCGCGCTGGGCGGCGCCGAAGGCGGCGACCTCGTCGGAGACGATCGAGCGCACCTGGTCGACGTCGGCGGCCATCGGCGCGTCGGCCGACGCCTCGGCGAGCGACTCGATGTCGACGAGCCGCACCCCGGGGATGCGGTGCACGGCGGCGTCGATGTCGCGCGGCATGGCGAGGTCGAGCAGTGCGAGGCGGACCGGGCCGCCCTGGGCGGGGATCCGGCGCGCGGCGGCGGGCCGGACGCCGCCGGCGTTCTCCACCCAACTGCCGTGCAGGGAGAGCGAGTCGGCGGCCACGTCCGTGTCCGCGCGGGCCGCGTCGGCGGCCTCGCTGACCGCGGTGTACGCGGCGAGCCCGGCACCGGCGGCGGCCGTGGCGGCGAAGTCGGCGGGGCACCCCTCGGCGGCGGCCTGGGCCGGGACGGCGAACTCGGCGGGGACCGGGGCGCCGACGGCCTCGGCCACGGCCTCGCCGGTGAGCACCAGGCCGGTGGCGCCGGTGCAGGAGACGGCCACGTCGACTCGTGTCAGTTCGCGCGCGACATCGGCCATCGGCACCGCGCGGGCGGCCGTCCCGGCCTCGGCGAGGATCTCGACGAGCCGCTCGGCGCGGGCGTGGGTGCGGTTGGCGACGACCACCTCGCGCACCCCGGCGCGCGCCAGGGTCGCGGCGGCCAGCGAGGACATCGAGCCCGCGCCGATCACCAGCGCGCGCTTGCCCGCGGCCCAGCCGTCCACCGGCTCGTCCACGGCCAGTTGCTCCAGGCCGAACGTCACCAGGGACTGCCCGGCCCGGTCGATGCCGGTCTCGCTGTGGGCGCGCTTGCCGACCCGCAGGGCCTGCTGGAAGAGGTCGTTCAGGAGCCGCCCGGCGGTGTGCAGCTCCTGGCCGAGCGCGAGCGTGTCCTTGATCTGGCCGAGGATCTGACCCTCGCCGACGACCATCGAGTCCAGCCCGCACGCCACCGAGAAGAGGTGGTGGACGGCCCGGTCCTCGTAGTGCACATAGAGATACGGAGTGAGCTCTTCCAGGCCGACGCCGCTGTGCTGGGCGAGCAGCGTGGAGAGCTCGGCGACGCCCGCGTGGAACTTGTCCACGTCCGCGTACAGCTCGATGCGGTTGCAGGTGGCCAGGACCGCGGCCTCGGCCGCGGGCTCCGCGGCCAGGGTGTCCTGGAGCAGCTTGACCTGGGTGTCCGCCGAGAGCGCGGCGCGCTCCAGGACGCTGACGGGGGCGCTGCGGTGGCTGAGACCGACGACGAGGAGGCTCATGCCGGCATCACTGCGGGCATGTCCCCGTCGGGTCCCTTCCGGTCCACGGCCGCGCCGCCGCGCACGACGGGCGGCACGGCGGCCTCGACGTCCGGGACGCCCGCGGCCTCGGCGGCCGACGCGTCCTCGCCCGCCTTGCGCTGCTCGTGGAACGCCAGGATCTGCAGCTCGATGGAGAGGTCGACCTTGCGCACGTCGACGCCCTCCGGCACCGACAGGACGGTCGGCGCGAAGTTCAGGATGGAGGTGACGCCCGCGGCCACCAGCCGGTCGCAGACGGGCTGGGCGGCGCCGGCCGGGGTCGCGATGACACCGATCGAGACGCCGTTCTCGCTGATGATCTTCTCCAGGTCGTCGGAGTGCTGCACCGGCATCCCCGCGACCGGCTTGCCGGCCATCGCCGGGTCCGCGTCGATCAGCGCGGCGACCCGGAAGCCGCGGGAGGCGAACCCGCCGTAGTTGGCGAGCGCGGCGCCCAGGTTGCCGATGCCGACGATGACGACGGGCCAGTCCTGGGTGAGCCCGAGTTCACGGGAGATCTGGTAGACGAGGTACTCGACGTCGTAGCCGACGCCCCGGGTCCCGTAGGAGCCGAGGTACGAGAAGTCCTTGCGCAGCTTCGCGGAGTTGACGCCCGCGGCGGCGGCCAGCTCTTCGGAGGAGACCGTGGGCACGGAGCGCTCCGACAGCCCGGTCAGCGCACGCAGATACAGCGGAAGCCTGGCGACGGTGGCCTCGGGGATTCCTCGGCTACGGGTCGCCGGTCGGTGAGTTCGGCCAGTTGCCACGGTGCTCCTGCGGGATGAGCGAGGCAGGCGGCCATGTGTCCCAGGACCGCCCCGTCGAATGCAGGCTATGTCTTTGTGAACGCGTGCACAAAGATGGTGTCCGCTTTGTCCGAGCAAAGTGACCGGGCTCACGCGAACCGGTGCCGTTTTCCGGGAACCGACGGCGAGGTCGGTCCGTTGGGATCCCGAAGGGGGCAAAACCGTACACACCTCTCCACGATGACACCCCCGAACGCGACAAAACGACCTCGATGGTAACCACAACTACCGCCGATCACCCATTTGATCACCGGCTGCGGCCCGCCGGCCGGACGGCCGCGGTCAGCCGCCCAGCGCACTCCTGAGCCGCGCGGGGTCCACGCGCCAGAAGGTGTGCTGCGCGCCGTCGATCAGGACGACCGGGATCTGCTCCCAGTACGCGCGGTGCAGCGCCTCGTCCTGGGTGATGTCCTTCTCCTCCCAGGCGGCCCCGGTCTCCGCGCACACCGCCTCGACGACCGCGCGCGCGTCGTCGCAGAGGTGGCAGCCGGGCTTGCCGATGAGGGTGACCGTCCGGGCGGCCGGACCGGTGGGGCTCTGGGCGGCCTTCTTGCCGCGCCGCAACAGGGGGCTCATGCCCCCATTCTCCGCCCGCCCGGACCGGGGGCGGCGCCGGTCGCGGCCGACCCGCGTCACGGCCCCGCCGCGCAGAGTTCACGCCAGGCCAATCCCGGCGTGTCGGGCCCGACCGAACAGACTGGCTATGCTCACGACATGGCCGTACTGGGATGGCTCACCCCTCGTAGGCGCTCGGCGACCGCCCGCAGCGTGCTGGCCGGCGAGGCCGCAGCCGAGGCAGCCCGCAAGTCCTCGCAGGAGCTCGCCGAGCTGGCGGAAGCGGAGGCGAGAGAGCAGGCGGAGCAGGATTCCGCTCCGCAGCCCTCCTTCCCCGTCGTCGGGGACGACCTGGCCGCCGCCTTCTTCGACCTCGACAACACCGTGATGCAGGGCGCCGCGATCTTCCACTTCGGGCGCGGGCTGTACAAGCGGAAGTTCTTCCAGCGCCGCGATCTGGCCCGGTTCGCCTGGCAGCAGGCGTGGTTCCGGCTGGCCGGGGTCGAGGACCCCGAGCACATGCAGGACGCCCGCGAGAGCGCCCTGTCCATCGTCAAGGGCCACCGCGTCTCCGAGCTGATGTCCATCGGCGAGGAGATCTACGACGAGTACATGGCGGACCGCATCTGGCCCGGCACGCGCGCGCTGGCCCAGGCGCACCTGGACGCGGGCCAGAAGGTGTGGCTGGTGACGGCCGCCCCGGTGGAGACCGCCACGATCATCGCCCGCCGCCTCGGCCTGACGGGCGCGCTCGGCACGGTCGCCGAGTCCGTGGACGGCGTCTATACGGGACGGCTCGTCGGCGAGCCCCTGCACGGCCCCGCCAAGGCGGAGGCGGTGCGCGCGCTGGCCGCGGCGGAGGGCCTGGATCTCACCCGCTGCGCCGCCTACAGCGACTCGCACAACGACATCCCGATGCTGTCCCTGGTCGGCCACCCGTACGCGATCAACCCCGACGCGAAGCTGCGCAAGCACGCCCGCGCGCGCGAGTGGCGGCTGCGCGACTACCGCACGGGCCGCAAGGCGGCGAAGGTCGGCATCCCGGCGGCGGCCGGAGTGGGCGCCCTGGCGGGCGGCACGGCCGCGGCGGTCGCCCTGCACCGCCGCAGGCGCTAGCGGGGTTCCGCGCCGGCCACGGCGGGCGGGGTGCCGCGCCCGGTCCGGCACGCCCGTTCCGCGCCCGGTCCGGCCCGCGCGCTCCGGACCCGTTCCGCACCCGTTCCCGGACAGGGTTCCGGACCCGATCCGGCACCTCCTACCCGCGCCGGGCCCCCGCCAGTCCCACCTCCCCCACTCGGCCACATCACACCCCCCAACCGATCAATTTCGATCACCAACACCGCACACCTTGCTCACAATGCGCTACCCAATCCGCCGCATAGACGTAACAGAAGCGACGGAATCGACGATTTGAGCAACTGGGTGTAGCGCTCCCTGCACGAAGCGTTATTCTCCTCAGACGCATACCGGAACCCACACATCGCCACGGCGGGTGAACGGTCCCGCACTGCACGTGATGGAAGCTCTGCCTCTGGGAGTCCCGTGTACCCACACGTCGGGGTTGACGCCTCGGGCCTGGCTACGCTGCGCGCGGCGGTCCTCGACCGTCTGCGCGGCTTCGTCCCCACCGCGTACGCCGCCCCCGCCTTCGCCGCCGCCTCACCCTTCGGTGCCTGCTACGCCCTGGCGGACGGCGGCGCCGCGGTCGGCAGACGGAGCGGCGGTCGCGGCGCGGGCACGTCGGCGACGCCGACCGCCCGCCGCCCCAGCGCCGACAGCGACAGCGCCCGCATGATGGACCTCGTCGAGCGCGCCCAGGCGGGCGAGGCCGACGCCTTCGGACGGCTGTACGACCAGTACAGCGACACGGTCTACCGCTACATCTACTACCGCGTCGGCGGCAAGGCGACCGCCGAGGACCTCACCAGCGAGACCTTCCTGCGCGCGCTGCGCCGGATCTCGACCTTCACCTGGCAGGGCCGCGACTTCGGCGCCTGGCTGGTCACGATCGCGCGCAACCTGGTCGCCGACCACTTCAAGTCGAGCCGCTTCCGCCTGGAGGTGACGACCGGCGAGATGCTCGACGCCAACGAGGTGGAGCGCTCGCCCGAGGACTCCGTCCTGGAGTCCCTCTCCAACGCCGCCCTGCTCGAAGCCGTCCGCAAGCTCAACCCCCAGCAGCAGGAGTGCGTCACCCTGCGCTTCCTCCAGGGCCTCTCGGTCGCCGAGACCGCCCGCGTCATGGGCAAGAACGAGGGCGCCATCAAGACCCTCCAGTACCGGGCCGTGCGCACCCTCGCCCGGCTCCTCCCCGAAGACGCCCGCTGACGACGGCCGGCGACCGCCCGGCCGCGCCCCTTCCGCACGGGGCGCGGCCACCCCGCGGAAGGCCCCCAACTCACCTTCGGTGAGCGCTCAGTGATGCCCTGATCACGCTGTGGTCCGATCATCCTTCGTCCGTAACCCAAGTGCCGCGTCCGTCGTTGTGCCGGATGCAGGCTCCCTGTGGTCACGCCATGTCCACAACCGCTCACTCGATCGTGTGGATGTGCTCAAGGCGTGCAACCTTCCAGGCCCCTTGGGGAGTCGACCGTGATGACGAGAGGAGGTGCCGCCAGTGATCGCGAACGTATCGGCGCACCGGCGGGCGAACGCCTTCGCCCAGGCCCTGGAAGAAGCCTCGGCGGCCCAGCAGCCACCCGCCCCCGCGCCGGGCGAACAGACGGCGGAAGCCGACCTGTTGGCCCTGGCGACCGTCCTCGGCGAGCTGCCGAAACCGGAGCTGGACGCCGAGGTCAAGGTGGAGCAGCGGGCGCTGCTCGTGGCAGCCATGGAGCAGATGTTCGCTTCGGGCGGTGCCGCCGACGACCCTCTGGTGCCCGAGCAGCGGACCGGTCGCGGCGCCCACCGGGCGAGCCCGCTCCGGAAGATGCGCCCCCGCTCCCGCTGGTCGAAGGGCATCGCTGCGGGCGGGCTCAGCATCGGCGTGGCCGCGGGCGCGTTCAGCGGCGTGGCCGCCGCCAGCTCCGACGCCCTCCCCGGTGACTCGCTGTACGGACTGAAGCGGGGCATGGAGGACCTCAAGCTCAACCTGGCGGACGACGACGCCGACCGCGGCCGGATCTACCTCGACCAGGCGTCCACCCGGCTCAGCGAGGCGCGCCGCCTGATGGAGCGCGGCCGCGCCGGCGACCTCGACCACGAGCAGCTCAGCGAGGTCCGCCGTGCCCTGAGCGGCATGCAGCACGACGTGACCGAAGGCCACCGCCTGCTCCACGCGGCCTACGCCAAGGACGGCTCCCTCGGCCCCATCGCCGCCCTGTCGTCGTTCGCCACCGCCCACCGCGAGAGCTGGAGCAAGCTGCGCGACAAGCTGCCCCCGCAGCTCACCGACGTCGGCGACGAGGTGACCTCCGTCTTCGTCGCCATAGACCGGGAGGTCGAGCCGCTGCGCCCGCTGCTGCCCACCCCCAAGACGAAGACCCATGGGCGTACGGACAGTTCCGGCTCCGGCTCGGGCGCGGCCCGGAACACCACCCGCCCCGCCGCGTCCACCCCCGCCGCCCCGCACGGCACCGCGGGCAGCGACGCCACCAAGCCGCAGCCGTCCACCTCGGGCAGCAAGCCCGCGGACGGACTGCTCGGCGGCAACACCGGCGGCCTCCTCGACCCCCCGTCGAAGAACACCCCGCCCGCGTCCGGCACCACCCCGGCCAAGCCGCCGGTCCCGGACGTCACCCTGCCCCCGCTCCTCCCCGGTCTGCTCCCGGGCCTGGGCATCGAGGGCGAGGACGCGCCGAAGTAACCGGGTGCGTACGGGTGTGGGGCGCCGGTCGACCACCGGCGCCCCACACGCGCGCGACGCGACAGCGGGCGCACGGACCAGCACAGCAGCAGGCACCGGAACGCGGCACCGGCCCGCAGCCCCGCCTAGAAGAACACCGACCGCCGCTGCACCAGCAGCTTGTACAGCGTGTGCTGGATCTGCTCGCGCACCTGATCCGTCAGGTTGAACATCAGCATCGGGTCCTCCGCCGCCTCCGGCGGATAGCCGTCGGTCGGGATCGGCTCGCCGAACTGGATCGTCCACTTCGTCGGCAGCGGCACCAGACCGGCCGCCCCCAGCCAGGGGAACGTGGGCGTGATCGGGAAGTACGGGACGCCGAGCAGCCGGGCCAGCGTCTTCGAGTTGCCGATCATCGGGTAGATCTCCTCCGCCCCGACGATCGAGCACGGCACGATGGGCGTCCCGGCCCGCAGCGCCGTCGAGACGAACCCGCCGCGCCCGAACCGCTGGAGCTTGTACCGCTCGCCGAACGGCTTCCCTATCCCCTTGAAGCCCTCCGGCATCACCCCGACGACCTCGCCGCGCTCCAGCAGCGCCTGGGCGTCCTCCGCGCACGCCAGGGTGTGCCCGGCCTTGCGGGCCAGCTCGTTGACGACCGGCAGCATGAACACCAGGTCCGCCGCCAGCAGCCGCAGATGGCGCCCGGCCGGATGGTGGTCGTGCACCGCCACCTGCATCATCAGCCCGTCCAGCGGCAGCGTCCCGGAGTGGTTGGCGACGACCAGCGCCCCGCCCTCGGCCGGGATGTTCTCGACGCCCTTCACCTCCACCCGGAAGTACTTCTCGTAGAAGGGCCGCAGCAGCGACATCAGGACCTGGTCGGTGAGCTCCTTGTCGTACCCGAACTCGTCGACGTCGTACTCACCGGTGATCCGCCGCCGCAGGAAGGCCAGCCCGCCGGCCACCCGGCGGTCCCAGCCGCCCGACCCCGCCCGCTCGCCGCCGTCCGCGACCGAGGGCCCCACGGGGCCGTCAGCGGCCCCCTGCGCGCCGCTGCCCGGCTCCGGCGGCGTCGGGGCGCCCCCGGGTCCCGGCGCGGCCTGCTGGCCCGGCAGCGCGCTCACCGGGGCCGACTCGGCGTCCGCCGCCCGACGGCCGCCGGAGCGCCGGCGTCCGGGGCGCTGCGCACCGCCGCGCGAGCGGTCGTCGTCGAACGGAATGACCTTGGCGTCCGCCATCGTGGTTGAACTCCTCATTCCGCGCCGGAAAGGGACGAGCCGGAAACCGGCCCGCCGGGAAGGGACGGGCCCGGGGACGTGCCGGAGGGTACCGCGGCGGCCGGGGCGCGCCCGGCGAACGGCCGGAACGGCAGCCCCGCCACCCGGTCCACGGCCCCCGCGAGCACCTGCGGCGGCAGCAGCCCCGGGCCCCGGCTGCGCGCGAAGTCGGCGAACGTCCCCGCCGTCGTGTACTTGGGCTCGAAGCCCAGCGTCTCGCGCAGCTGCACGGTGCTCACCACCCGGCCGTGGGTGAGCAGTCTGATCTGCTCCGGCGAGAAGTCGCTCACCCCCACCGACCGCAGCGCCGAGCCCACCCAGCGCACCGCGGGCAGCAGCACCGGCACGGTCGGCCGCCCCAGCCGCCGCGAGCACTGGGAGAGCAGCAGCACGCCCTCCCCGGCCACGTTGAAGGTGCCGCTGTTGAGCGTGGCCCGGCGCGGCTCGTGCGCCGCGATCCGCAGCACCTCGATCACGTCGTCCTCGTGGACGAACTGGAGCCTCGGGTCGTAGCCGAGCACGGTCGGCAGCACCGGCAGCGAGAAGTACTCGGCGAGCGGCGAGTCCGCGCCCGGCCCCAGGATGTTGGCGAACCGCAGCACGCACACCGCCACGTCGGGGCGGCGCCGCGCGAAGCCGCGCACATAGCCCTCGACCTCGACGGCGTCCTTGGCGAAGCCGCCGCTGGGCAGCGACTTCGGCGGGGTCGTCTCGGTGAAGACGGCCGGATCGCGCGGCGCCGCCCCGTAGACGCTGGTGCTCGACTTCACCACCAGGCGCCGCACGGTCGGCGACTTCTGGCAGGCGCCGAGGAGCTGCATGGTGCCGATGACGTTCGTTTCCTTCACGGACGTCCGCCCGCCCGCGCCCAGCGGCGTGCCGGTCACGTCCATGTGCACGACGGTGTCCACCGAGTGCTCGGCCAGCACGCGCGCGATGGCGGGCTGCCTGATGTCCGCCCGGACGAAATCGGCGCCCCCGAGGTGGTGGCCGGGCGCGACGGCGTCCACGGCGATCACCCGGTCCACTTCCGGATCACGCTGGATCCGCCGTACGAAACGGCCGCCGAGCTGCCGGGCCACTCCGGTGACGAGCACGACCTTCCCCAAGATCAGCGCCTTCCTTTGGCCATTGGTGCACCCTGGGCGCCACCGTAGCCGCTGGATGTCTCCCGGTGACGACCGCCCGGTCGCGCTTGGCCGAGAATTCGCGCGCGGCCGGCATTCCCGCACGGCCCGCCAAGGGACGACGGAATATGACCCGCGGGACATGCGGCAGGTAAACGCACCGCAGCCCTCCCACCGGAACGGCGGAAGGGCTGCGGGTCCACGAACAGCTGTCGCTTACTTCTTGTTGCGACGCTGAACGCGGGTGCGCTTGAGCAGCTTGCGGTGCTTCTTCTTAGCCATCCGCTTGCGCCGCTTCTTGATAACAGAGCCCACGACTACCCTCGCTCACTTCTCGGAACACCCCCGCGATGCGGGAATATCGGTGCGGGGCGTCTGGGCCCACACGACCTACGAGGGGCTAGCCTACCCGCCAGAGCGGTGAGGTCGTAACCGAGGGATCCGTCAGGCCGTCTCCACCCCCACGTAAGACTCTCGGAGGTACTCGTGAACCGCCTGTTCCGGGACCCTGAACGACCTGCCCACCCGGATCGCCGGCAGATGACCGCTGTGCACCAAGCGGTACACGGTCATCTTCGACACTCGCATCACCGAGGCTACTTCCGCCACAGTGAGGAACACGACCTCGTTCAGAGGCCTCTGATCAGCAGCCATGACCCACCTGTACCTTCCGCACCCGACGCCCACCGGCTTCCCCTCCGGTGACTCTTCGTCGTTGTGCGCTCACTCCCCAGACTAGGGGCGGGTGGTGCGAGTGGGGAAGAGGAGCTGCGGACGGCCGCCTACTGTGACAGACACGCTCGATTGAGTACATAGCGAGTAAGCGGCCGGTAGTAATCAGACCGCACAGCGTCATCAAGCGGAACGGCCACGGACACGCGCCCCTCCGCCTCTCCGACGAACAGCGCGGGATCGTCCGTATCGGCCAGGCCGACCGCCTCAATACCCAGCTGACCTGCTCCGCAGACCCATCCGTGATCTCCGACGACCAGGTCCGGCAGCCGCCCCCGAAGGGTCGCGGCGGCCCCCAGGGCCACCCGAACCGGCAGCGGTGAGTGGGTGTGCGCGCCGGTCTCACTCCCGGCGCCCCGTGCGCCGGGTTCGCGCACCAGCGCGACTCCTCGTACGTAGTCAAGGTTGTACGTACGTACCCCGAACCGGGTCGTTATGTCGACACATCGCCCCTGCGCGGGGGTGAGGACATCACATCCGGCCGCCGACAAGGCGTCCGCGAGCGCGGCGTAGAAGGCCAGCAGACGGTGTGGATGTCCCGTTCCGAAGAGTACGGCGCCACGGCGCGCGGCGACGGCGCGGATGCGCGCGGCCAGCGCGTCGAGGCCCGCGAGGGTGCGTTCCGGGTCGATGACGTCCGGTCCGGTCACATGCGCCGGATCCGGGCTCACCCCGCACTTGTCCGCCATCAGCCGCAGCAAGTCCCGCTCGCCCCAGCCCCATTCGGGATCGAGCCCGAGCGTCACGCGCGGGTCCCGGGCCGCGAACAGCCGATAGCTGCGCAGGCTCTCCTCCCGCGAGGTCGCCACAGGCCCGGCCAACCGCGCGGCCAACAGATGCGCACGCAGCGCTCCGGTGCTCAACACGCCCCCGATGCTGCCGCACGGAGCGGCCCACCGGGCGGAATCGGAGGGGAGACCGCACAGTTGGCGTAACGATGCCGCGCAGCGCCAACCAAGGGGCGCGACCGGCCACAAACGATCCCCAGACGAAAGAAGGGCCGCCCCCAAGGGGCGCGGGGAACTGCGCGAGCAACCAGGCACGGCCCGCAGACGAAAGAAGGGGGCCCGGGGCAACGCCCCGGCAGCGCTCCCCCACCCCCACCAGGCCGCCCGCCAGAGGGCTTTCGGGAAGGGGCGGGGCGGGGAGTCCCCCCTAGGCCAACAACCCCCGCAACGGATAAACGGCCCGCCGAGCCGCCAGAATCGCCTGGTCGAGCCGATCCGCAGGGTCGTACCCCGCCTCCCACTCACTCCACACGACCTCCCGCCCATCAGTCATCCGCCCCGGCCCCAACTGCCGCGTACGAGCGAACACTTCGTCCCGCCAGGACGAAGGAATCACGGACACCGGATCCACCGGAGCATGCGCGGCCACCCCCACCAGATGCGTCCAGGACCGAGGCACGACGTCCACCACCGCGTACCCCCCGCCCCCCAGAGCCACCCACTTCCCGCCCGCCACATGCTCGTGCGCCAGCGCGTGACACGCCTCCTGCACCGCCCGCTGCGCATCGAGCGACACCGCAAGATGCGCCAGCGGATCCTCGAAGTGGGTGTCGGCACCGTGCTGCGTCACCAGCACCTGCGGCTCGAAGTCGGCCAGCAGCTCGGGCACCACGGAGTGGAACGCCCGCAGCCACCCCGCGTCCCCCGTCCCGGCCGGCAGCGCCACATTGACGGCCGAACCGTCCGCCCCGGTCTCCTCCGGCCACCCCGTACCCGGGAACAGCAGCCGAGGATGCTCGTGGAGCGAGATGGTCAGCACCCTGGGGTCGTCCCAGAACGCCGTCTGCACCCCGTCCCCGTGGTGCACGTCCACGTCCACGTACGCGACCCGCTCCGCCCCCAGCTCCAGGAGCCGCGCGATCGCGAGGGCCGCGTCGTTGTAGACGCAGAACCCGGCCGCCCCGCCCGGCATCGCGTGGTGCAGCCCGCCCGCGAAGTTCACCGCGTGCGCCGCGTCACCGCGCCACACCGCCTCGGCGGCCCCCACGGACTGCCCGGCGATCAGCGCGGACGCCTCGTGCATCCCGGCGAACGCGGGATCGTCCACCGTCCCGAGCCCGTACGCCTGGTCGGCGGCGCCGGGATCGGCCGAGGCGGCCCGCACGGCCGCCACGTAGTCCTCCCGGTGCACCAGCCGCAGGGTGGAGTCCCCGGCGGGCGGCGCGGCCACCACGTCGACCGCCCGGTCGAGCCCGTACGCCCGCACCAACCCCATGGTCAGCGAGAGCCGTACCGGATCCATCGGGTGGCTGGGTCCGAAGTCGTACGCCGTGACGGCGTCATCCCACATCAACAGTGCGCGGCCGGTCATGCCCGCCACCGTATCGGGCGCCCTCCGCGCCGAACGAACGGGCGTACACCAGCGTCAGCAGGACCAGCACCATCGGCACCAGCATGGCGCCCCGATAGCTCCACGCGTCCCCCAGACCGCCCACCAGCGGCGATCCGACCAGGAAGCCGACGTAGTTGAAGATGTTGAGCCGGGCCACCGCCGCGTCCGACGCGTGCGGGAACAGCCGCCCCGCCGCCGCGAACGTCTGCGGCACGATCACGCACAGCCCGAACCCCAGCAGCGTGAACCCCAGCATGCCCACCCACGGCCCCGGCGCCACCGCCACCACCGCGAACCCGGCCCCCGCCACCACGGTCCCGAGCCGCACCACGGCCACCGCCCCGAACCGCCGCACCCCCAGGTCCCCGACCGCCCGCCCGAGCAGCGCCGTGACCATGTAGACGTTGTACGGGACGGTCGACAGCTGCTCGGAGCTGCCGAGCACGTCCTGGAGGTACTTGGCGCTCCAGTTGGAGACGGTCGAGTCACCGATGTACGCGAAGGACATCACCAGGCAGAGCGGCAGCAGCAGCCGGAAGACGACGGTCCCCCCGCTCCCGTCCCCGCCGCCGGCCACACCCGCCTCCTGGACCGGCGCCGCCTCCCCGTCCACGTACCACCGGCTCCCCGCCAGGCACAGCGGCAGCATCACGGCCACGATCGGCAGGTACGACACCAGCAGCCACAGGTCCCAGTGCGCCCCCACCCAGGCCAGCGAGGCCCCGATGATCCCGCCGAGGCTGTACGCGGCGTGGAAGCCCAGGATGATGCTGCGGCCGTACGCGCGCTGCAGGCTGATCCCCAGCATGTTCATGGACGCGTCGAGCCCGCCCACGGCCAGCCCGAACACCCCCAGCGCCACGGCCGCCTGCCACATCCGGTCCCCGGCGGCGACGCCCAGCAGCGCCAGCATCACCACCGGCTGCACCCAGCGCAGCACCGCGCTGGGCGGCACCCGCTTCACCAGGTACTCGGTGCTGACGCTGCCGACCCCGGCGAGGATCGGCACGGCGGCCAGGAACACCGGCAGCAGCCCGTCGGATATCCCGTACTGGTCCTGGATGGCCGGAATCCGGGTCACCAGGAGAGCGAAGGCGATGCCCTGCGCGAAGAAGCTCAGCGCGAGGGAGCCGCGGCCGTGCCGCAGGCGCGCGTCGGGAAGGGCCGCGGAGCGTGTCATGGCCGCAGAGCTTAGGGCCGGGGCCTACTCCTGGGTAGATGGATCACCCGAGCAATTCGCGCAGCTGTGCCATGTCGGAGAAGAGCCCGGTGGCCCCCTGGAGCCGCTCCGCGGGGGTCATGGCCGTGAACCCGTAGACGTCCATCCCGGCCGCCCTCGCGGCCTCCACGCCGAGCGGGCTGTCCTCCACGACCGCACACCGCTCGGGGGCCACCCCCATGCGCTCGGCGGCATGGAGGAAGAGGTCCGGCGCGGGCTTCCCCCGGCCGACGTCCTGCGAGGAGAACACCCACTCGTCCTCGAACCACTCGTCCAGCCCGGTGGTGCGGTGCCCGACCCGGATCCGCTCATGGCTCCCGGACGAGGCCACGCAGTACGGCACCCCGTCGGCCACCAGCTTCCCCAGCACCTCGGCGACCCCGGCCACCGGCTGGAGCTCCCGCTCGAACGCGGCGAAGACCCGCGCGTGGAACGCGTCGTCGAAGTCCGCCGGCAGCACCCGCCCGGTCCGCTCCCGGATCAGATCGTGGACGCGGTGCATCGCGGAGCCCATGTAGTCGCGAATGGAGTCCTCGTACGAGGTGGGGAAACCCAGCTCGGTGAGGTGGGCGGCGAGGATCGTGTTGGAGATCGGCTCGCTGTCGACGAGCACGCCGTCGTTGTCGAAAATGATGAGGTCATAGCGCATGGGTCGACCCTAAACGCCGGTAAACGCAGAAAAGCCCCGTACCGGTGACCGGTACGGGGCTTTTCCCAAAATTTGTTCGGCGGCGTCCTACTCTCCCACAGGGTCCCCCCTGCAGTACCATCGGCGCTGAAAGGCTTAGCTTCCGGGTTCGGAATGTAACCGGGCGTTTCCCTAACGCTATGACCACCGAAACACTATGAAATTAACGAAACCGGGCAACAACACGGCTGTTCGTTATTTCAGAACTAACACAGTGGACGCGAGCAACTGAGGACAAGCCCTCGGCCTATTAGTACCGGTCAGCTCCACACCTTACGGTGCTTCCACATCCGGCCTATCAACCCAGTCGTCTACTGGGAGCCTTACCCACTCGAAGGTGGTGGGAGTCCTCATCTCGAAGCAGGCTTCCCGCTTAGATGCTTTCAGCGGTTATCCTTTCCGAACGTAGCCAACCAGCCATGCCCTTGGCAGGACAACTGGCACACCAGAGGTTCGTCCGTCCCGGTCCTCTCGTACTAGGGACAGCCCTTCTCAAGACTCCTACGCGCACAGCGGATAGGGACCGAACTGTCTCACGACGTTCTAAACCCAGCTCGCGTACCGCTTTAATGGGCGAACAGCCCAACCCTTGGGACCGACTCCAGCCCCAGGATGCGACGAGCCGACATCGAGGTGCCAAACCATCCCGTCGATATGGACTCTTGGGGAAGATCAGCCTGTTATCCCCGGGGTACCTTTTATCCGTTGAGCGACGGCGCTTCCACAAGCCACCGCCGGATCACTAGTCCCGACTTTCGTCCCTGCTCGACCCGTCGGTCTCACAGTCAAGCTCCCTTGTGCACTTACACTCAACACCTGATTGCCAACCAGGCTGAGGGAACCTTTGGGCGCCTCCGTTACTCTTTAGGAGGCAACCGCCCCAGTTAAACTACCCATCAGACACTGTCCCTGATCCGGATCACGGACCGAGGTTAGACATCCAGCACGACCAGAGTGGTATTTCAACGGCGACTCCACCTGTACTGGCGTACAAGCTTCACAGTCTCCCACCTATCCTACACAAGCCGAACCGAACACCAATATCAAACTGTAGTAAAGGTCCCGGGGTCTTTCCGTCCTGCTGCGCGAAACGAGCATCTTTACTCGTAGTGCAATTTCACCGGGCCTATGGTTGAGACAGTCGAGAAGTCGTTACGCCATTCGTGCAGGTCGGAACTTACCCGACAAGGAATTTCGCTACCTTAGGATGGTTATAGTTACCACCGCCGTTTACTGGCGCTTAAGTTCTCAGCTTCGCCTGGACGAATCCAAGCTAACCGGTCCCCTTAACGTTCCAGCACCGGGCAGGCGTCAGTCCGTATACATCGCCTTACGGCTTCGCACGGACCTGTGTTTTTAGTAAACAGTCGCTTCTCGCTGGTCTCTGCGGCCACCCCCAGCTCACCGAGTAAATCGGATCACCAGTGATGGCCCCCCTTCTCCCGAAGTTACGGGGGCATTTTGCCGAGTTCCTTAACCATAGTTCACCCGAACGCCTCGGTATTCTCTACCTGACCACCTGAGTCGGTTTAGGGTACGGGCCGCCATGAAACTCGCTAGAGGCTTTTCTCGACAGCATAGGATCATCCACTTCACCACAATCGGCTCGGCATCAGGTCTCAGCCTTAACGTGTGACGGATTTGCCTACCACACGGCCTACACCCTTACCCCGGGACAACCACCGCCCGGGCTGGACTACCTTCCTGCGTCACCCCATCGCTTACCTACTACCACCTTGGATCGACGGCTCCACCACTCCCCTTTGCCCGAAGGCTCCAGGGCGGCTTCACGGCCTTAGCATCAATGGATTCGATATTGGGCGTTTCAAAGCGGGTACCGGAATATCAACCGGTTGTCCATCGACTACGCCTGTCGGCCTCGCCTTAGGTCCCGACTTACCCTGGGCAGATCAGCTTGACCCAGGAACCCTTAGTCAATCGGCGCACACGTTTCTCACGTGTGTATCGCTACTCATGCCTGCATTCTCACTCGTGAACCGTCCACAACTCGCTTCCGCGGCTGCTTCACCCGGCACACGACGCTCCCCTACCCATCACGATCCCCGTTGGGGGTACATATCGCAATGACACGACTTCGGCGGTACGCTTGAGCCCCGCTACATTGTCGGCGCGGAATCACTTGACCAGTGAGCTATTACGCACTCTTTCAAGGGTGGCTGCTTCTAAGCCAACCTCCTGGTTGTCTCTGCGACTCCACATCCTTTCCCACTTAGCGTACGCTTAGGGGCCTTAGTCGATGCTCTGGGCTGTTTCCCTCTCGACCATGGAGCTTATCCCCCACAGTCTCACTGCCGCGCTCTCACTTACCGGCATTCGGAGTTTGGCTAAGGTCAGTAACCCGGTAGGGCCCATCGCCTATCCAGTGCTCTACCTCCGGCAAGAAACACACGACGCTGCACCTAAATGCATTTCGGGGAGAACCAGCTATCACGGAGTTTGATTGGCCTTTCACCCCTAACCACAGGTCATCCCCCAGGTTTTCAACCCTGGTGGGTTCGGTCCTCCACGAAGTCTTACCTCCGCTTCAACCTGCCCATGGCTAGATCACTCCGCTTCGGGTCTAGAGCGTGCAACTCAAACGCCCTGTTCGGACTCGCTTTCGCTACGGCTTCCCCACACGGGTTAACCTCGCTACACACCGCTAACTCGCAGGCTCATTCTTCAAAAGGCACGCAGTCACGACGCACTGAGTAAACTCAATGCGCGACGCTCCCACGGCTTGTAGGCACACGGTTTCAGGTACTATTTCACTCCGCTCCCGCGGTACTTTTCACCATTCCCTCACGGTACTATCCGCTATCGGTCACCAGGGAATATTTAGGCTTAGCGGGTGGTCCCGCCAGATTCACACGGGATTTCTCGGGCCCCGTGCTACTTGGGTGTCTCTCAAACGAGCCGTCAATGTTTCAGCTACGGGGGTCTTACCCTCTACGCCGGACCTTTCGCATGTCCTTCGCCTACATCAACGGTTTCTGACTCGTCCTGTCGTAGCAGACGACAGAAGAGAGATCCCACAACCCCCACGACGCAACCCCTGCCGGGTCTCACACGCCGTAGGTTTGGCCTCATCCGGTTTCGCTCGCCACTACTCCCGGAATCACGGTTGTTTTCTCTTCCTGAGGGTACTGAGATGTTTCACTTCCCCTCGTTCCCTCCACATGCCCTATGTGTTCAGGCATGGGTGACAGCCCATGACGACTGCCGGGTTTCCCCATTCGGAAACCCCCGGATCAAAGCCTGGTTGACGGCTCCCCGGGGACTATCGTGGCCTCCCACGTCCTTCATCGGTTCCTGGTGCCAAGGCATCCACCGTGCGCCCTTAAAAACTTGGCCACAGATGCTCGCGTCCACTGTGCAGTTCTCAAACAACGACCAGCCACCCATCACCCCACCACAACGTGGTGAGTGCACTGGGGCGGCGACTGAAGTACAACGGGCCAGGCCCGTGCCTTCAGACACCCAACAGCGTGCCCGGCCCTCCCCCGCGGTCTGTCACGTTCCACGCCGAAGCAGTACTAGTGAAATCCCTTGAGGAAGTGCCGAATAGTCAACGTTCCACCCATGAGCTGACCGTGCAGAACATTTGCCTGCAATCGGTGCTGTGCTCCTTAGAAAGGAGGTGATCCAGCCGCACCTTCCGGTACGGCTACCTTGTTACGACTTCGTCCCAATCGCCAGTCCCACCTTCGACAGCTCCCTCCCACAAGGGGTTGGGCCACCGGCTTCGGGTGTTACCGACTTTCGTGACGTGACGGGCGGTGTGTACAAGGCCCGGGAACGTATTCACCGCAGCAATGCTGATCTGCGATTACTAGCAACTCCGACTTCATGGGGTCGAGTTGCAGACCCCAATCCGAACTGAGACCGGCTTTTTGAGATTCGCTCCGCCTCGCGGCATCGCAGCTCATTGTACCGGCCATTGTAGCACGTGTGCAGCCCAAGACATAAGGGGCATGATGACTTGACGTCGTCCCCACCTTCCTCCGAGTTGACCCCGGCAGTCTCCTGTGAGTCCCCATCACCCCGAAGGGCATGCTGGCAACACAGAACAAGGGTTGCGCTCGTTGCGGGACTTAACCCAACATCTCACGACACGAGCTGACGACAGCCATGCACCACCTGTATACCGACCACAAGGGGGCGACCATCTCTGGCCGTTTCCGGTATATGTCAAGCCTTGGTAAGGTTCTTCGCGTTGCGTCGAATTAAGCCACATGCTCCGCTGCTTGTGCGGGCCCCCGTCAATTCCTTTGAGTTTTAGCCTTGCGGCCGTACTCCCCAGGCGGGGAACTTAATGCGTTAGCTGCGGCACCGACGACGTGGAATGTCGCCAACACCTAGTTCCCAACGTTTACGGCGTGGACTACCAGGGTATCTAATCCTGTTCGCTCCCCACGCTTTCGCTCCTCAGCGTCAGTAATGGCCCAGAGATCCGCCTTCGCCACCGGTGTTCCTCCTGATATCTGCGCATTTCACCGCTACACCAGGAATTCCGATCTCCCCTACCACACTCTAGCTAGCCCGTATCGAATGCAGACCCGGGGTTAAGCCCCGGGCTTTCACATCCGACGTGACAAGCCGCCTACGAGCTCTTTACGCCCAATAATTCCGGACAACGCTTGCGCCCTACGTATTACCGCGGCTGCTGGCACGTAGTTAGCCGGCGCTTCTTCTGCAGGTACCGTCACTTGCGCTTCTTCCCTGCTGAAAGAGGTTTACAACCCGAAGGCCGTCATCCCTCACGCGGCGTCGCTGCATCAGGCTTTCGCCCATTGTGCAATATTCCCCACTGCTGCCTCCCGTAGGAGTCTGGGCCGTGTCTCAGTCCCAGTGTGGCCGGTCGCCCTCTCAGGCCGGCTACCCGTCGTCGCCTTGGTAGGCCATTACCCCACCAACAAGCTGATAGGCCGCGGGCTCATCCTTCACCGCCGGAGCTTTCCACCCGCCAAGATGCCTCGGCAGGTCGTATCCGGTATTAGACCCCGTTTCCAGGGCTTGTCCCAGAGTGAAGGGCAGATTGCCCACGTGTTACTCACCCGTTCGCCACTAATCCCCACCGAAGTGGTTCATCGTTCGACTTGCATGTGTTAAGCACGCCGCCAGCGTTCGTCCTGAGCCAGGATCAAACTCTCCATGAATGTTTACCGGTAATCCGGTGCACACACACGTAAGAGCGGAACGACCAGGCCGGAATAAGACCAGTCGTCCTCAGCGTCCTCGCTGTGTTGTTGCCTGCCCGTCACATGGACCGGCAGGACTTTTCAAAGGAACCTCCAACCCAACCGACGAGCGGTGGGCCGGGGTTGTCAATCTGGCGTTGACTTTTGGCACGCTGTTGAGTTCTCAAGGTACGGACGCTTCCTTTGTTCCCGTTTCCGGGCCCTCCGGGCGCTTCCTTCGTTTCCGACTCTATCAGATCGTTTTCCGATCCGATTTCCTCGGTGCTTTCCAGGTCTTCGCTTTCGCGCTTCCCTTTCCGGCGGTTCCGACTCTATCAGATCCTTTCGGGCCTGCTTTCCGGTCTCCCGGGTTCAAGTCGGTTTGTCTTCCCGGCTGTTGGGCCGTTCCGACGAGTGAGACTTTAGCGGAATCCTGCGCCCCGATCCAATCGGGGCCGCGTCCTTCCGAACGCGGATTCCTCATTTCGCAAAAGCGCACGAAAAACGAGCCGACGCGAACGTCGTTCGGATCAAGTGGTTGGTGCGGAATGGCTGTCCGGGGACCGACCGGAGTCGGCGCTCACGTCGGACAACTCGGAGAACACTACGTACGGGTCAAGGGCGTGTCAACCCCGGCCCGCAGGGCCGTCCGGCTGGTTCTTTCGGCCGAGGAAGGCGTGACAGGACGGCCGATCCGGGGGCCCCGGGGCGCGCCTAGTTTGGGTGACATGAGGAGTCTTGTCCGGCTCGCCGGAGTTGTCGGAGTGACCGCGGTCCTGGGGGCCACGGGCGTCGCCGGGGCCGTGGGCTCGTACGCGGCCGATGCGGCGGACGGGGACGAACGCGTCGCGCACATCCGGGCCCGCGTGGTCGACAAGGTGAACCGGGAGACCCGGGCCGAGCTCGAACGGCTGCGGCAGTACGGGGACGACGCGTCGCGGGCCGAGGCGGAGCGGCTGGAACGGCGGCTCCGCGACTCCGGCGCGCTCTCCGCCCAGCTCCACTCCATACGTACGCCCACCACCCGCGGGTCCGCCGCGCCCTCGGACGAACACGGGCCCCGGGCCGTGCGCGCCGCCCGCGAGGTGACGGGCAGCGCGCCGCTCGGGACCGGAGCACTGGTGCTCGGTACGTCCGTCCTGCTGGTCGGCGGGGGCGCCGCCGTCGCCTCCGTACGGTGGCAGCGGGACGGTCAGGGGAAGCGGCGCCCTTCATAGGGGCCCCGCACGGGACCCGCGACAGGCCCCTGAAAGACGCGTCGGGCCCCTGAAGGAGGGGTGGTCAGCCGTTGCCGGAGGCGAGCTCGCGGCTGCGGTCGCGGGCGGCTTCCAGCGCGGCGATGAGGGCCGCCCGTACGCCGTGGTTCTCCAGCTCGCGGATCGCGCTGATCGTGGTCCCGGCCGGGGAGGTGACGGCCTCGCGCAGCTTGACCGGGTGTTCACCGCTGTCGCGCAGCATCACGGCGGCGCCGATGGCCGCCTGCACGATCAGGTCGTGGGCCTGGGCGCGCGGCAGTCCGAGCAGGATGCCGGCGTCGGTCATCGCCTCGACCAGGTAGTAGAAGTACGCGGGGCCGGAGCCGGAGAGCGCGGTGGCCGCGTCCTGCTGGGACTCCGGGACGCGCAGGGTCTTGCCGACGCCGCCGAAGATCTCCTCGGTGTGGGCGAGGTGGGCGGGGGTCGCGTGGCTGCCCGCGCTGATGACGGACATGCCCTCGTCCACCAGTACCGGGGTGTTCGGCATGACGCGGACGACCGGGGTGTTCGGCGCCAGCCGCTCCTCGATGAAGGCGGTGGGGATTCCCGCGGCGGCGCTGATGACCAGCCGGTCGGGGCTGACGTGCGGGATGAGCTCTTCGAGGAGGCGGCCCATGTCCTGGGGCTTCACCGCGAGGATCAGGGTGTCGGCGCGCTTGGCGGCCTCGGCGTTGGTGACGGACTCGACGCCGTAGCGGGTGCGCAGTTCCTCGGCGCGTTCCGGGCGGCGGGCGGTGACCAGGACGTTCGCCGGGCGCCAGCCGGCGCGGATCATTCCGCTGAGGAGGGCTTCGCCGATCTTGCCGGTGCCGAGGACTGCGACGGTGTGGGTCATGCGGTCACCCTCCGGGTGGTGCGGGGTCTCTCCGTGGTGCGGGGCCTGACGTCGTCATCCTCGCACCACGGTGGGGGTGGGGGGTGGGGTGTCCGAGGGGCGGTACGGGCTCACGCCGTGCGGCGGCGCAGGGTCGCGGCGCCGAGGGCCAGCACCAGCAGGGCGCAGGCCGCGACGATCGACACGTCCCGTACGAACGTGGCCGTCGGGTCGGTGTGGTGGAGGATCTGGGTCATCGCGTCCACGGCGTACGACATGGGGAGCACGTTCGAGACGGCGCGCAGGGCGGGCTGCATCGAGTCGCGGGCGGTGAACAGGCCGCACAGCAGCAGCTGCGGGAAGATCACGGCGGGCATGAACTGGACGGCCTGGTACTCGGAGGCCGCGAACGCCGAGACGAAGAGGCCGAGGGCGGTGCCCAGGAGCGCGTCGAGCAGGGCCACCAGGAGCAGCAGCCAGGGGGAGCCGAGGACGTCCAGGCCCAGGAGCCAGACGGAGAGGCCGGTGGCCAGGGCCGACTGGACGACGGCGATGACGCCGAAGGCCAGGGCGTAGCCCGCGATGAGGTCGGCCTTGCCGAGCGGCATGGCGAGGAGCCGTTCCAGGGTGCCGGAGGTGCGTTCGCGCAGGGTGGCGATCGAGGTCACCAGGAACATCGTGATCAGCGGGAAGATGCCGAGCAGGGACGCGCCGATGCTGTCGAAGGTGCGGGGCGAGGCGTCGAACACGTACCGCAGCAGCGTGATCATCAGGACCGGGACCAGCAGCATCAGGGCGATGGTGCGGGGGTCGTGGCGGAGCTGGCGCAGGACGCGGGCGGCGGTGGCGAGGGTGCGGGACGCGTTCATCGCGCGGCCTCCTTCTGGTGCCGGGGCTCGTCGTGGGGCGTCGTGAGCGGGCGGCCGGGCCCGGATGCGGGCCGGGTGCCGGGCCGGGTGTCGGGGGCGTTCGTCCCTGCGGCCAGGTCTGCCTCGTCGACCAGGGCGAGGAACGCGTCCTCCACGGTGGCGGTGCCGGTACGGGTGCGCAGGGCGTCCGGGGTGCCCTGGGCGAGGATCCGGCCCTCGCGCATGAGGAGCAGGTCGTGGCAGCGCTCGGCCTCGTCCATGACGTGCGAGGAGACGAGGATCGTGGTGCCCCGGTCGGCGGCGATGGTGTGGAAGAGGGTCCACAGGTCGCGGCGGAGCACGGGGTCGAGGCCGACGGTCGGTTCGTCGAGTACGAGCAGGTCCGGGGTGCCGAGGAGGGCCACGGCGAGCGAGACGCGGTTGCGCTGGCCGCCGGAGAGGCGGCCGGCGAGGGCGTCGGCGTGGGTGGTGAGGGCGACGTCCGCGAGGGCGCGGTCGACGGTGGCGGCGCGGGTCTCGCGGTGGGGGCGGCCGGGGGTGAGGACGGCCGCGAAGTACTCCAGGTTCTGGCGGACCGTCAGGTCGTCGTACACCGACGGGGCCTGGGTGACGTAGCCGATGCGGGGGCGGAGGGCGGGGGTGCCGGCGGGGTGGCCCAGGACGGTGAGGGTGCCCTCGGTGTGGGCCTGGGTGCCGACGACGGCCCTCATGAGGGTGGATTTGCCGCAGCCCGAGGGGCCCAGGAGGCCGGTGATTCGGGAGGGGGGGAGGGTGAAGGTGAGGTTGTGGAGTACGGGGTGGGGGCCTCGGGTCACCGTCAGGGAGGTGGCGGTGAGGGCGGGGTCGGGGGGTTGCTGCTTTTTATTCATCATGTGGTGAATAATGCTCCTGGAGGGGGTGCGGGTCAAGGATTTGGCCCCTCCCCGCCCCTTCCCCAAACCCTCCGGGGGTGGGTGGGGGGGGTGTTGCTGGGGGTGCGGCCCTGGTCCTGGTGGGGGTGAGGGCGGGGCAGGTTTTTGACTGCGGGTGGGTGGGGGCTTGTCGCGCCGTTCCCCGCGCCCCTCATCGGCCGGCCTTCGACTGCGGGCCGGTGGGGGCTGCTCGCGCAGTTCCCCGCGCCCCTCATCGGCCGGCCTTCGCCTGCGGACCGTGCCGGCTTACTCGCGCAGTTCCCCGCGCCCCTGAGAAACCCGCTTTCACCTGCGGGCCGTGGTCGCTCCTCGCGCCGTTCCCCGCGCCCCCGAGAAACCCGCTTTCACCTGCGGACCGTGCTGGCTTACTCGCGCAGTTCCCCGCGCCCCTGAGAAACCCGCCTTCACCTGCGGGCCGTGGTCGCTCCTCGCGCCGTTCCCCTCGCGCCTTGAAACCCGCCTTCGACTGCGAGCCGTGGGCGCTTCCCGCGTCCCTGTTCGGCCGGCGGGGGGTGTGGCGAAGCCCCCATTCGCCGCTGGCTTGGGCTGGGCGGTGGGGGCTTTGGGGGGGGTGGGGGTTACTTGCGTTTGGGTTTTTTGGTGGGGCGGGACTTTCGGCGCGTGTAGCGGGTCTGCGCCTCCTCGTACTCCTTGCGGTGGAGGGCCTCGCCGGGGGCCTCCTTCAGGGCACGGAAGGCGTACGCGAGGAGGGAGCCGATGAAGCCGATCGCCTTCAGGCCCTGGAGGGAACGTTCCCGGTCGGGGTCCGTGGGGCGGGCGCCGAAGCCCTCCCACGTCTTGCGGAACGCCATCGCGCTGCACAGCGCGAACATCACCACGACCAGGACGTTCACGAAGCTGCCCGTGTCGGCGATCTGCAGGCCCTGGTAGGCGAAGCGCAGCACGAAACAGGCCGCCACCGCCGTCACCAGGGCGCCGATCGCCACTCCGGCGCGGCGCAGGCCGTAGTGGCCGTCGTGCTCGACCCAGGTCGTGCCGAAGAAGCGGATGGGCTCGGGCCGGGGGCCGGGAGCCTCGCCGTCCCCGGCCGCCTTACCGGTCTGCTCGCTCATGGGGGCGATTATCCCCGCTCCCCCGGCTTCCCCTCACCCGCACCGCACCGCCACGTACCCGTCGCTGCCCGTCCGCACGTACGCGTCCGAGACGTACTGGCCGTTGGCGATGTTGTCCCAGATGTCGGTGGTGCCGTACGGGCCGGAGACCGTCGTGCCGGGGCACTGGCAGTTGATCGGGACGCTGACGCCCACCGGCAGGACCTTCACGACGGGGTATCCCGTGCCGGGGCCGCTGCGGACGTTCACCCGGGTGCCGGGCGCGACCGGGTACCGGCGCGTCGCCGCCTCCGCCGTCAGTTCGGCCGTCGTCTCTTCCGCGTCCGCAGCCATCCGGAACCTCCCCCATCACCGTCACTGTGCGTACGCACCGCACGCGACCCGCAGGCTAGCAAGCCCTTCGGGCCCCGTACGCATCATCGACTAGGCTCCGAGCGTCGCGCTCGGGGACGAACACACGGGGGTGGGCGATGCCGCCGCTGCGCAGGACGGGGCAGGGCCCGGAAGCGGAACAGCCGGGGATACCGGAGTACGCCGGGCAGTACCTGCTGGAGTCGACTCTCGGTTCCGGTGGCATGGGGGTGGTCCGGCTGGCCGCGTCCGCCTCCGGGCTGCGCCTGGCGGTCAAGGTGGTGCACGCCGAGCATGCCAAGGACCCCGAGTTCAGGGCGCGGTTCCGGCAGGAGGTGTCGGCCGCGCGGCGGGTGAGCGGTGCGTTCACCGCCTCCGTCGTCGACGCCGACCCGGAGGCCGCCCGGCCCTGGATGGCCACCCTCTACATCCCCGGCCCCACGCTCGCCGAAGAGGTGAAGCGGAACGGGCCGCTGGAGGCCGCGCAGGTGCGGCGGCTCGGCGCCGGGCTCGCCGAGGCGCTGCGGGACATCCACCGGGCCGGGGTGGTGCACCGCGACCTCAAGCCGAGCAACGTGCTGCTGGCCGCCGACGGACCCAAGGTGATCGACTTCGGGATCTCGCGGCCGTACGACAGCGATCTGCGCACCGAGACGGGGAAGCTGATCGGGACGCCGCCGTTCATGGCGCCCGAGCAGTTCCAGTCGCCGCGCGAGGTCGGGCCGGCGGCCGACGTGTTCGCGATGGGCGCGGTGCTGGTGCACGCGGCGACCGGGAACGGGCCGTTCGACTCCGAGAGCCACTACATCGTGGCGTACCAGGTCGTCCACAACGAGCCCGATCTGACCGGCGTCCCCGCCGACCTGGTCCCGCTGCTGAGCAGTTGTCTGGCCAAGAAGCCCGAGGACCGGCCGACCCCCGACGAGCTGATGGCCCAGCTGCGCTCGGTGGCGTACGGGACCGAGGCGTTCATCCCCACCCAGCGCTTCCGCAACCCGGTCGAGAAGGTGCCGGGGCGGCCGTGGCCGGGCGGGGAGGACGCCTGCTCCGACGCGCCGACGCACAAGCGGGAGAGCGCCGGGCCGTCGCCCTCCGCTCCCCCGGCTCCCCCGCGCCGCACCCGGCGGCCCCTGCTGTGGATCGGGGCCGCGGCCGGATTGGTGGCCGTGGTCGCGGGTGCGGTGCTGGGCGTACGGGCGGCCTCGGACGGGGACGGCGACGGCTCCCCGGCCGCGGTGCCCTCGGGCCCGGCCGGGCGGGCCTTCGCGCCCTGGGCCGTGCCGCTCGCGGCCCGCGGGGGCGGCAACCGTACGCCCGTCTGCTCGCTCTCCGGTACGGGCGGGGCGCTGTACTGCGCGGCCCCCGGAGTCACGGCGGCCCGGCTCGATCCGCTGGACGGGCGCGTCCTGTGGTCGGTGAAGGCGGCGGGCGCGGGCGAGCGGGTGGGCGACGGGGGCCAGCCCCGGGTCTCCGGCGGGCTCGTCCTGGTCGCGCCGGCCGGTGCGGGGCGCCTCGACGCGCTCGACCCGGCGACCGGTGCGCGGCGCTGGACCCGGCCGGTCCCGGCGACCGGCACGCTCGCCTTCGGGGACACCTCCGTCGTGTTCACCACCGGCAGCGGGGAGGTGCGCTGCCTCGACAGCGCCACCGGCAGGGAACGCTGGCGGGGGCGGCCCGCCGCGGCGACGGCGCAGTGGGTGGCGGCGCCCGGGGGCGGCGCGCTGTACGCCGTCTCGGTGGCCGAGGACGCGACGACCTCGCTGGTCACCGCCGTCGCGCCGGACACCGGCAAGGTGCTGTGGACCAAGCGGCTGCCGGGTGTGCTGGGGCCGGTGGGGGTCTCGGGCGGGGCGCTCGCCCTGCTGGCGGCGGACGCCAACAACTTCACGACGGCGGTCGTACGCCTGGACACCGCGACCCGGGCCGTCCGCCGCACGCCCCTGCCCGTCCCCGTCGACCAGGCGCAGGCGACCGTCGAGGGCGACGCGGTGTACGTGTTCGGGGCGGGCGGGGCGCTGCTCGCGGTGGACGCGCGGGCGGGGGCGCAGCGGTGGCGGCTGGAGACGGGCGCGGCGCGGGCGTCCCGCCCGGTCTCCGGTGGCGGCCGGGTGTACGTGACGGCGGCGGACGGCCGTCTGCTGGCGGTCGACGCGGCGCGGGGCGTACTGCTCGGCCAGACGGCCCCCCGCATGGCGTCGGGCCGCGACACCTTCACCCCGAGCCTGGCTGCGCCGGTGCTGGCGGGGGGCGTGGTGTACGGCAGCGCGCCGGACGGGGCGGTGTTCGGGGTGAGGACCACGACTTTGAGCCACTGAGGTCCCCCCGTCCTGCAGGGGCGCGGGGAACTGCGCGAGCAACCCACCACCGGCCCGCGGACGAACGCGGGTTTCCAGGGGCGCGGGGAACTGCGCGACCAGCCCCCACCGGGCCGCAGACGAGCGCGAATGCGGGGCGCGGGTCCGGCGGGGCCGGGGTCAGGGCGAGTGCGAAGTCCGGCGGGGCCGGGGCGCCGCTGTGCCCACCCGTGCCGCCCCTAGCGGCACGCATGCCCACAGCGGCGGCGGGGGGAGAGAGGACGGCACTCAGGCCCAGAGCGGCGGCGGGGCCGGGGTGCCCGCAGCGGCGGCGGGGGGGCGCGTCGCCCACAGCGGCGGCGGGGGGCGCGTCGCCCACAGCGGCGGCGGGGGGCGCGTCGCCCACAGCGGCAGAGGAGGCAGGCAGGCCCACAGCGGCCGGGGGAGGGCGGCAGCGGCGGCGGGGAGGGGCGCGGTAGCCGTCGTGGTGGGACGGGGAGGCGCGTGGGCGGCCGGGCGCGCCCCCGGCGGAAGGGGGCGCGCCCGGGTGGGTCAGGTCAGGTTCGAGACGTCGCGGACCGCTCCCTTGTCCGCGCTCGTCGCCATCGCCGCGTACGCCCGCAGCGCCGCCGACACCTTTCGCTCGCGGGACTTGGGGGCGTAGACGCCGCCCAGAGCTTCCCGACGGGCCGTCAGTTCGGCTTCGGGGACGAGGAGTTCGATCGTACGGCTCGGGATGTCGATGCGGATGCGGTCGCCGTCCTCGACCAGGGCGATCGTGCCGCCGGACGCCGCCTCGGGCGAGGCGTGGCCGATCGACAGGCCCGAAGTGCCGCCGGAGAAGCGGCCGTCGGTGACGAGGGCGCACGACTTGCCCAGGCCCCGCCCCTTCAGGAAGGACGTCGGGTACAGCATCTCCTGCATGCCCGGGCCGCCCTTGGGACCCTCGTACCGGATGACGACGACGTCGCCCTCCTTCACCTCCTTGCGGAGGATCTTGTCGACGGCCTCGTCCTGCGACTCGCAGACGACCGCCGGGCCCTCGAACGTCCAGATGGACTCGTCGACGCCGGCCGTCTTCACGACGCAGCCGTCCTCGGCGAGGTTGCCGCGCAGGACGGCGAGGCCGCCGTCCTTGGAGTACGCGTGCTCGGCGTCCCGGATGCAGCCGTTCGCCGCGTCCGTGTCCAGCGTCTCCCACCGCTTCGACTGGGAGAACGCGGTGGCCGAGCGCTCGCAGCCGGGCGCCGCGTGCCACAGCTCGACCGCCTCGGGGCTCGCCGAACCGCCGCGCACGTCCCACGCGTCCAGCCACTCCTTGATGGAGCGGGAGTGCACGGTGTGGACGTCCTCGTTGAGCAGACCGGCGCGGTAGAGCTCGCCGAGGATGGCGGGGATGCCGCCCGCGCGGTGCACGTCCTCCATGTAGTACGTGGTGGAGGGCGCCACGTTGGGCGCGACCTTGGCCAGGCACGGGACGCGGCGCGAGACGGCGTCGATGTCCTTCAGGTCGTACGCCAGCTCGGCCTCCTGCGCGGCGGCCAGCAGGTGCAGGATCGTGTTGGTGGAGCCGCCCATGGCGATGTCCAGCGCCATGGCGTTCTCGAACGCCGCGCGCGTGGCGATGGAGCGGGGCAGCACGGAGGCGTCGTCGTCCTCGTAGTACCGCTTGGTGATGTCGACGACCGTGCGCGCCGCGTTCTCGTACAGGGCGCGGCGGGCGGTGTGGGTGGCGAGGACCGAGCCGTTGCCGGGGAGGCTCAGGCCGATCGCCTCGGTGAGGCAGTTCATCGAGTTGGCGGTGAACATGCCGGAACAGCTGCCGCAGGTGGGGCAGGCGTTCTCCTCGATGCGGAGGATGTCCTCGTCGGAGACGTTCTCGTTGACGGCGTCGCTGATCGCGTTGATCAGGTCGAGCTTGCGGACGGTGCCGTCCACGAGGGTGGCCTGGCCGGCCTCCATCGGGCCGCCGGAGACGAAGACGGCGGGGATGTTGAGGCGCATCGCGGCCATCAGCATGCCCGGGGTGATCTTGTCGCAGTTGGAGATGCAGATCAGCGCGTCCGCGCAGTGCGCCTCGACCATGTACTCCACGCTGTCCGCGATCAGGTCGCGGGAGGGGAGGCTGTAGAGCATGCCGCCGTGGCCCATCGCGATGCCGTCGTCGACCGCGATCGTGTTGAACTCGCGGGGGACGGCACCGGCGGCCAGGATCGCGTCGGAGACGATGCGGCCGACCGGGGCGAGGTGGGTGTGCCCGGGCACGAACTCGGTGAAGCTGTTGGCCACCGCGATGATCGGCTTGCCGATGTCCGCGCCGGCTACGCCCGAGGCGCGCATCAGGGCGCGGGCGCCGGCCATGTTGCGGCCGTGAGTGACGGTGCGGGACCTCAGCTCGGGCATTGCGGTCGCTCCTCAGCATCCAGAGAGCCGTATCGGGCTGGTTCGAGGGTACGCCTCGGCTCCAAGATCTGGACAGGTTGTCCGGGGGGTGGGACGGGGGTTCGGCATGCGGGCAGGTGGGGTGGGGTTTCCTGGGCCTTGCCCCGGGCCCCGGGGGGGCGCTGTGGCCCCGGCCGTGATCGTCTGCGGGCCGTGGGTGGCCGGTCGCGCAGTTCCCCGCGCCCCCTTGAAACCCGCCTTCGTCCGCGGGCCGTGCTCGCTCCTCGCGCAGTTCCCGCGCCCCTGAAACCCGACGTTACCCGCGGGCCGTGCTCGCTCCTCGCGCCGTTCCCCGCGCCCCCAAAAGCGGTGCCCGTGGGGCTGCTCTGGTCAGGTTGGGTCCGTCAGGTATCTCTGGAGGGTCGGGGCCACCATCGTGACGATGTCCTCCGGGTCCGCCGATGCCAGGGGTTCTACCTTGATCACGTAGCGCAGGACCGCGATGCCGACCATGTGGGAGGCGGCCAGTTCCGCCCGGAAGCGGGGGTCGGGGACGTCCAGGTCCGCCGCCACCTTCTCCAGCACCCGGCGCAGCACGAACGTGCGCAGGACCTTCGCCGCCGCCTCGTGGGTGAGCGCCGAGCGGAAGAGCGCGAGCAGCTGCTTGCGGGTGGCCGGGTTCTCCCAGACCTCGATGAAGTAGCGGGCCATGCGCTCGCCGACGCCGTCCCGCGCGGCCCCGGCGGCGATGACCTCCGGGACCAGCTGGACCGGCTCCAGCGTCATCTCGACGGCCGCCTCGAACACCTCGTCCTTGGTGCCGAAGTAGTGGTGGACCAGGGCCGCGTCGACCCCGGCGGCCTTGGCGATGCCGCGTACGGAGGTCTTGTCGTAGCCGCGCTGGGCGAACTCCGCGCGGGCCGCCTCCAGGATGCGTTCGCGGGTGCCGGGGCCGCTCTCGGCCTCGGCGCGGGGCGGGCGGCCCCGGCCCCGCCGGCGCGGGGCGGAGTCGGGCGCGGCGCCGATCACCGGCGCACCGTGGAGGCGAGGTGGAGCCGGGTGAAGGCGAGGGCCTCGGCGAGGTCGGCCTCGCGTTCGGCGGCGGACATGGCCCGGCGGGTGTTGACCTCGATGACGACGTGGCCGCCGAAGCCGGTGCGGGCCAGCCCCTCCAGGAGCTCGGCGCACGGCTGGGTGCCCCGGCCGGGGACCAGGTGCTCGTCCTTGGCCGAGCCCTTGCCGTCGGCGAGGTGGACGTGGGCGAGCCGGTCGCCCATGCGGTCCACCAGCGCCATGGCGTCGGTGCGGGCGGTCGCGGCGTGCGAGAGGTCGACCGTGAAGTGCCGGTAGTCGTCCTTGGTGACGTCCCAGTCGGGCGCGTACGCGAGCATCTCGCGGTCGCGGTAGCGCCACGGGTACATGTTCTCGACGGCGAACCGCACGTCCGTCTCGTCGGCCATCCGCCAGATGCCGGTGACGAAGTCGCGCGCGTACTGCCGCTGCCAGCGGAACGGCGGGTGCACCACCACGGTGGAGGCGCCCAGCTTCTCGGCGGCGGCCTTCGCGCGCTGGAGCTTCACCCACGGGTCGGTCGACCAGACCCGCTGGGTGATCAGCAGGCAGGGGGCGTGAACGGCCAGGATGGGCACCTGGTGGTAGTCCGAGAGGCGGCGCAGCGCGTCGATGTCCTGGCTGACCGGGTCGGTCCAGACCATGACCTCGACGCCGTCGTAGCCCAGGCGCGCGGCGATCTCGAAGGCCGTCGCCGTCGACTCCGGATAGACCGAAGCAGTCGACAGGGCGACCTTCGCATCCGGGATGCGCACCACTGGTTCTGCCACGGAGACAGCGTACGGGCAGCCGCCGCCGGGGCCGCGGGGGGACCGTCCAGGTGGCCGGATCCCGCCCCCGGCCGCCTCCTGGGCCCCCCGGTCCCCGGGCGTCACCCCACCGGCAGCTGGTCCAGATGACGCAGGATCACGCCCTCGCGCAGTGCCCATGGACAGATCTCCAGCTCCTCCACCCCGAACAGGTCCATCGCCCCCTCGGCCACCAGCGCCCCCGCCAGCAGCTGGGGCGCCCGGCCCTCGGAGACGCCCGGCAGCGTGGTGCGCTGCTCGGTGGTCATCGCGGCGAGCTTGGGCACCCACTCCTCCAGCGCCTTGCGGCTCAGGGTGCGCTGGACGTACACGCCCTCGGTGGAGCGGGCCGCGCCCGCGATCCTGGCGAGCTGTTTGAAGGTCTTGGAGGTGGCGACCACGTGGTCCGGCGAGCCGGAGCGGGTGAACTCGCCGACGGTACGGGCGATCTGCGCCCGGACGTGCCGGCGCAGCGCCCTGACGTCCGAGGGGTCCGGCGGGTCGCCGGGCAGCCAGCCGGCGGTGAGGCGGCCCGCGCCGAGCGGCAGCGAGACGGCCGCGTCGGGCTCCTCGTCGATGCCGTAGGCGATCTCCAGGGAGCCGCCGCCGATGTCCAGGAGCAGCAGTTTCCCGGCCGACCAGCCGTACCAGCGGCGGGCCGCCAGGAAGGTGAGGCGGGCCTCCTCCTCGCCGGAGAGCACGCCCAGGTCGACGCCGGTCTCGTCCTTGACCCGGGCGATCACCAGGTCGGCGTTGCTGGCCTCGCGCACCGCGGAGGTGGCGAACGGCAGCATCTCCTCGACGCCCTTGTCCTCGGCCGCGAGCAGCGCGCCGCTGACCGTGGCCACCAGCCGGTCGACGCCTTCCGGTCCGATCGCACCGTCCCCGTCGAGGAGTTCGGCGAGCCTCAGCTCGGCCTTGTGCGAGTACGCGGGCAGCGGCGCGGCACCGGCGTGCGCGTCCACCACCAGCAGGTGAACCGTATTCGACCCCACATCGAGGACTCCGAGTCTCATGAGCTGAACGCTACTGCGGTCGCGGACATACGCTTGTCCCGTGCCAAAGACGAAAAAGGCGAAGCCGGGCAAAGCCAAGACCCCCAAGACCCCCGGGCAGCGGGCGGACGAGCAGGGGGTGGACTTCCCGCGCGCGTGGGTCGAGTTCCCCGACCCCGCCGACGACGAACAGGTCTTCCGCTGCGATCTGACCTGGCTCACCTCGCGGTGGACGTGCATCTTCGGCAGCGGCTGCCAGGGCATCCAGGCGGGCCGCGCCGACGACGGCTGCTGCACGCTGGGCGCGCACTTCTCCGACGAGGACGACGAGAAGCGGGTGGCGAAGAACGTGGCCCGGCTCACGCCGGAGCTGTGGCAGTTCCACGATGTGGGAGCCGAGAGCGGCTGGGTGCAGCTCGACGAGGACGGCGATCGGCAGACCCGCAGGTGGGAAGGTTCCTGCATCTTCCAGAACCGGCCGGGCTTCGCGGGCGGCGCGGGCTGTTCGCTGCACATCCTGGCCCTGAAGGAGGGCAAGGAGCCGCTGGAGACCAAGCCGGACGTCTGCTGGCAGCTGCCGGTGCGCCGCACCTACGACTGGATCGACCGGCCCGACGACACCCGGGTGCTGCAGATCTCGATCGGCGAGTACGACCGGCGGGGCTGGGGGCCGGGCGGCCACGACCTGCACTGGTGGTGCACCTCGGCGACCTCGGCGCACGGCGCGGGCGACCCGGTCTACGTCACCTACCGGCCGGAGCTGACGGAGCTGATGGGCAAGAAGGCGTACGCCGTGCTGGTGGGTCTGTGCGAGGCGCGCCTGGCCTCGCAGCTGCCGCTGGTGGCCCCGCACCCGGCGGACCCGGCGCGCTGAGCGGCGGGGGCCCGTCGGCCTCATGAGGGGCGCCCGTCGACGGGCGCCCGCCGACGGTTCCCCCTCACCCCGGCCACGTCACGAGGGCGCCGGTGAGGACGCCGGGTCGGACGGGGTGGCCGGGGGCGAGGTCGGCGGCGTGGGGGTCGGCGTCGGCGCGGTCTCGGTCGGCGAGGGGCTGGTCGGCGTCGGGGACGCGGGCGGGCTCGTCGGCGGCGTCGGATCGGGCTCCGGCGACGACGGGGTGCCGGGGTCGGGCGAGGCGGGCGGGATGGCCCGGGTCCCCTGGCCCGTACCGAAGATGCGGACGACCGCGCCCGAGGGGTTGAGTCCGACGTGCGCCGACCACTGGCCGCGCGGTTCGCGCGCGTGGTTGACGGCCACGTACACCGACACGCTGGCGCCCGGCTCCAGGGCCCCGTCGGTGCGGCTGAAGGTGAGCCAGGACGCGTTCGTCCACAGCGACCAGCGCACCGGCGCGTCGCCGGTCGCGCTGATCGTGAGCACCGTGACGCCGCCCGAGGTGCGGGCGGAGACGGCGAGTTCGCCGGGGTCGGACGGGGTGGAGCCGGGGCTGACGACCTCCACGGAGACGTCGGCGGGGGCGCGGCTGCCCGACGGGAGGCGGGGATCCGGCTCCGCGCGCGCGTTGCCCGCGTTCTGGTAGCGCTCGTACGGGTGCCCTTCGAGGCCGCCCGGGGAGTCCGCCTCACTGGCCGTGATCTTGGCGCCGTCGTGCGACTCGCCGGTGGCGGGGGCGCCCCGGTAGGCGGCCCAGAGCGCGAACGCGGGGGCGGCCACCACGGTCGCCACCACCGTGGTCGTCAGGGCACGCGCGCGCAGCCGGTCCCGGCGGGCCGCGCGGTCCTTGGGGTCCATCGGGAAGCCGCTCCGGTCGAAGCGGGGCGCGCCGCCACGCGTGCGCGGGACGTGGAGCATCGCCGCGTACGCCTCCGCGCGCGGGGCCTCGGCCAGCGGCAGCGCGGCCGGGGTGACCGAGGAGCCCGGCCAGGGCCCGGCGGCGCCCGCCCGCTCGGCGGCCCGGCGGCAGCGCGGGCAGTCGTCCACGTGCCGCACCAGCTCGCGGCGCAGCGCCGCCGAGAGGAGCACCTGGTGGTCGCCGGTGAGCCGGGCCACCGAGGGGCAGCCGCCGGTCTCCACCACGGCGAGCGCGGCCCGGGTCCGCTCGACCTCGCAGGCGCCCGCGGCCAGCAGTTCGCGCGCGGCCGGGTAGTTCATGCCGAGGACGGACGCCACCTGGCGCGGGCCCAGCTGGTGGCGGACGGCGAGCTCCAGGGCCTCGCGCTGCTCGGGCGTGGTGCCGGCGGCCTCGGGCCAGGCCAGCAGCGCCAGTTCGGCCCGGCGCCGCTCGGCCTCCTCGGCGGGGACGGGCGGCTCGGCGCTCTGCTCGCAGGGCTCGGGGCGGCCGGTGTGGGCGCCCTTGCGGCCGCGTTTGCGCTCGGCGAGCTTGCGCAGACAGGACCAGCGCGCCAGCGCGTACAGCCAGGCCCGGCGCTCGGGCTCCGGTTCGGGGCAGCGGGCGTGCTGGCGCTCGGAGACGGCCAGCACGTCACCGAGGACCTGGACGGCCTCGTCGTGGTCGCAGAGCACGGACAGGCAGTAGGTGAACAGGCCGTCGAGATACGCCTCGTAGCGCGCCGGCGGACGCTGGGCCAGCGTCCGGGGCGCGCGGCGCCCCGCCCGGTGTGCGCCGGTGGTGTGCGTGGAGTGATCCAGACCGCTGCTCTTCACCCGGCGAAGGTAGGCGCAGGATCCAGGCCCCTTCGGGTCCCTTGAGCACATTTACTCCTTACGGGTGAAGCTATCCCCCAAAAGGGGACAGGAACGGCCTCTTCCGTCGCGGAAGATTGCCTTCCCCAGCACGGAACATTGCCTTCCCCTGAACGGCGGAGCGCACGCCGGGCGGGCGGAAGGACTGCTTCCGGCACCTGCGGACGGCGGCCGGGCCCGGCGGGCGGCGGCGCTGTCAGTGGGCGCCGCTACGGTGACGTCATGGCTACCCGTACGAAATCCGCGAAGGACCGGCCGTCCTACCGCTGCACCGAATGCGGCTGGACGACCGCCAAGTGGCTCGGCCGCTGCCCCGAGTGCCAGGCGTGGGGGACGGTCGAGGAGTACGGCGCGCCCGCGGTGCGCACCACCGCCGCCGGCCGGGTCTCCACGGCCGCGCTCCCCATCGGCCAGGTGGACGCCCGCCAGGCGACCGCGCGCTCGACCGGGGTCGCCGAGCTCGACCGGGTCCTCGGCGGCGGGCTCGTGCCCGGCGCCGTGGTGCTGCTCGCGGGCGAGCCGGGCGTCGGCAAGTCCACGCTGCTGCTCGACGTGGCGGCCAAGGC
Organism: Streptomyces sp. cg36; assembly: GCF_041080675.1. Taxonomy (NCBI): domain Bacteria; kingdom Bacillati; phylum Actinomycetota; class Actinomycetes; order Kitasatosporales; family Streptomycetaceae; genus Streptomyces; species Streptomyces cyclosori. The sequence continues at coordinate 3,538,613 of NZ_CP163520.1, forward strand.
GGCCGGCGAGGAGCACCGCACGCTCTATGTGACGGGCGAGGAGTCCGCCAGCCAGGTCCGGCTGCGCGCCGACCGGATCAACGCGCTGGACGACCACCTGTACCTGGCCGCCGAGACGGACCTGTCGGCCGTCCTCGGCCATCTGGACGCGGTCAAGCCGTCCCTGCTGGTCCTCGACTCCGTGCAGACGGTGGCCTCGCCGGAGATCGACGGCGCGCCCGGCGGGATGGCCCAGGTGCGCGAGGTGGCGGGCGCGCTGATCCGCGCCTCCAAGGAGCGCGGGATGGCGACGCTCCTGGTGGGCCACGTGACCAAGGACGGCGCGATCGCGGGCCCCCGGCTGCTCGAACACCTCGTGGACGTCGTCCTCTCCTTCGAGGGCGACCGGCACGCGCGCCTGCGGCTGGTGCGCGGCGTGAAGAACCGCTTCGGGGCCACCGACGAGGTGGGCTGCTTCGAACTGCACGACGAGGGCATCACGGGCCTCGCCGACCCCTCCGGCCTCTTCCTGACCCGCCGTGACGAGCCCGTGCCGGGCACCTGTCTGACGGTGACCCTGGAGGGCCGCAGGCCGCTGGTGGCCGAGGTCCAGGCGCTCACCGTGGACTCCCAGATCCCCTCGCCCCGCCGCACCACCTCGGGGCTGGAGACCTCCCGGGTCTCCATGATGCTGGCCGTCCTGGAGCAGCGCGGGCGGATCAGCGCGCTCGGCAAGCGCGACATCTACAGCGCGACCGTCGGCGGGGTGAAGCTCTCCGAGCCCGCCGCCGACCTCGCCATCGCGCTCGCGCTCGCCTCGGCGGCCAGCGACACCCCGCTCCCGAAGAACCTGGTGGCGATCGGCGAAGTGGGGCTGGCGGGCGAGGTCAGACGGGTGACCGGCGTCCAGCGCCGGCTCGCCGAGGCGCACCGCCTGGGCTTCACGCACGCGCTGGTGCCGTCCGATCCCGGCAAGGTCCCGGCCGGTATGAAGGTCACGGAAGTCGCCGACATGGGGGACGCGCTGCGGGTGCTGCCGCGCGGACGTCGTGCCGAGGCCCCACGGGCGGAGGAGGAGCGCCGGTAGACTTTGCCGTCGAACGTCTGCGACCGGAGGAGTGCAGTGGCAGCCAACGACCGGGCAGCGGGAACCGGAAAGTCCGGCACAGGCTCCGGCAACGAAGCGCTGATGCGTGCCGCGCTGAGCGCCGTCGCGCCCGGCACCGCACTCCGCGACGGCCTGGAGCGCATCCTCCGGGGCAACACGGGCGGCCTCATCGTCCTCGGTCTGGACAAGACCGTCGACTCGATGTGCACGGGCGGCTTCGTGCTGGACGTCGAGTTCGCCGCGACGCGGCTGCGCGAGCTGTGCAAGCTCGACGGCGCGCTGGTCCTCGACAAGGACATCACCAAGATCCACCGGGCCGGGGTGCAGCTGGTCCCGGACGCGGACATCCCCACCGAGGAGACCGGCACCCGCCACCGCACGGCGGACCGGGTCTCCAAGCAGTGCAACTTCCCGGTCGTCTCGGTCTCCCAGTCCATGCGCCTGATCGCGCTGTACGTGAACGGGGAGCGCCGGGTCTTGGAGGAGTCGGCGGCGATCCTCTCCCGCGCCAACCAGGCCCTCGCCACCCTGGAGCGCTACAAGCTGCGCCTCGACGAGGTCGCGGGCACGCTCTCCGCGCTGGAGATCGAGGACCTGGTGACGGTCCGGGACGTGACGGCGGTCGCGCAGCGGCTGGAGATGGTGAGACGCATCGCCACCGAAATCGCCGAGTACGTGGTGGAGTTGGGCACCGACGGCCGCCTCCTCTCGCTCCAGCTGGACGAGTTGATCGCGGGCGTGGAGCCGGAGCGGGAGCTGGTCGTGCGGGACTATGTGCCCGAGCCCACGGCCAAGCGGTCGCGGACCGTGGCCGAGGCGCTGCACGAGCTCAACGAGCTGACCCACGCGGAGCTGCTCGAACTGCCCATAGTGGCGCGCGCCTTGGGGTACAGCGGCTCGCCCGAGACGCTGGACTCGGCGGTGTCGCCGCGCGGCTACCGTCTCCTGGCGAAGGTCCCGCGGCTGCCCGGCGCGATCATCGAGCGGCTGGTGGAGCACTTCGGTGGCCTCCAGAAGCTGCTGGCGGCTTCGGTGGACGACCTCCAGACGGTGGACGGGGTCGGTGAGGCGCGCGCACGCAGTGTCCGCGAGGGGCTGTCGCGGTTGGCCGAGTCGTCCATCCTGGAGCGGTACGTGTAGCTCCGCCGGGGTGCGGCGACTCCGCCTGCGGCCCGTCGTGGCCGCTCGCGCAGTTCCCCGCGCCCCTTTTTGGGCCGGGACTTTTGGCTTGCAGACCGTGCTGGCTTACTCGCGCCGTTCCCCGCGCCCCTATCGGGCCGGTGTTCACCTGCGGACCGGCGGTGGGTTGCTCGCGCAGTTCCCCGCGCCCCTCATCAAGCCCGCCTACACCTGCGGACCGTGCTGGCTTACTCGCGCAGTTCCCCGCGCCCCTCATCAACCCCGCCTACACCTGCGGACCGTGCTGGCTTACTCGCGCAGTTCCCCGCGCCCCTATCGGGCCGGGACTTCGCCTGCGGACCGTACTGGCTTGCCCGTGCTCCTGACGGTGCCGTTCCGCGGCAATCCCCTGGGCGGCCCGTAGGGGCGCGTTCAGGGGCGCGGGGAACTGCGCGAGAAGCGACCACGGTCCGCGGGCGAACCCCGGGGCCGGAACCTAGTCCTTCGTCAGTGAGAACGGGGCCCGGGCCACCGGCAGCCCCGTCGCCTGCACCTCGAAGAGGTACGTGCCCGCGCCCGGCGCCCCCGGCGCGGGCGTCGCGCAGTGCGCCGCGCTGCGGGTCCGGTCCCACGCCACCACGTGCGTGACCGTGGAGTTCCCCGGCACCTGGTACAGCACGCTCCCCGCTCCGCCCGGGCAGTCGTCCGACGACCAGACCTTGCTGTCGCCGGAGTCGGTCACCACCAGGACCGCCCCCTTGGGCCCGAGGTCGGCCTTGCAGCTGGAGCCCGCGGTGTTCTGCACGGAGATCTCGGCCCGGGGCTTCTCCCCCGGCTCGTACGCGTTCTTCAGGCTGCGCACGGTCAGCTTCAGCTGGCCCGGCGCGCAGACCGGCATCGCGGACCCCGCGGGCACCTGCCGCGCCGTACCGCCGTCGGTGGAGCCGCCGCCGACGGCGCCCGAGCCGCCCGTGGAGGACGAACTCCCGCCGCCCGCTCCCCCGTTGCCGCCGCCGTCGCCCGAACCGCCCGTACCGTCACCGGAGGAGGAGCCGCCGGACGAGCCGCCGGAGGCGGAACCGGAGCCGGACGAGGACTCGTCGCGGCCCCCCGGCGCCGTAGTGATCGCGGGTCCCGAGCTGCCCGGTCCGGGCGTGATCGAGGGGGCCGGGTGCGCGCCCTTGTCGTTGGAGGCGCCCTTGCCGCCGCCACCGCCACCGGAACTGACGATCCATAGGATCACCACCGCCAGCAGCGCGAGCAGGGACAGCGCGACTGCCCTCCGTCGCCAGTAGATGGAGGAGGGAAGCGGCCCGACCGGATTGCGCAGAGATCCCACGGGCGAAACTCTACGAGAGTTCTGGGCCAACTCCCGCCCCACCCGCCGCCGCCCCCCGCAACTTTTCCGGATCATCATTCCGGAAGTCGATGTTCCATACTGTCCGTCACCATGGATAGCGATCTCTACCGCGACATCACCGACTTCGCCCACGACACGCCCTCGTGGATGCAGCACTTCGTCGAGCTCTGGACGGAGGTGGGGCTGCTCCTGTTCGGCGTGCTGTTCGTCGTCTGCTGGTGGCGGGCGCGCCGGGCGGACACCGCGGCGATGGCGCTCGCCCTGCTCGCCCCGCTGGCGACGGCCCTGGCCTACGTCTGCAGCGAGGTGATCAAGTCGCTGGTGGACGAGGAGCGCCCGTGCCGCGCGGTCAAGGGCGCGGCGGCCTCCCTGATCACGTGCCCGGCCAACGGCGACTGGTCGTTCCCGTCCAACCACGCCACCATCGCGGGCGGCGCGGCCGTGGCGCTGCTGCTGGCCTGGCCGCGCATCTGGGCGCTGACCGTGCCGATGGCGCTGGCGATGGCGTTCTCGCGGGTGTACGTCGGGGTGCACTATCCGCACGACGTGGCGGTGGGCCTGCTGCTCGGCACGGCCGTCGCCCTCCTCGTCGCCAAGGTCGCCAAGCGCCCGGTGACGTCCCTGGTGGAGTCGATGCGCGGCAGCGGGAACGGCGCGGCCACCTGGCTGACCGGTCCCGGCGCGCCCCTGCACGCACGCCGCTGAGCGGCCCGCCGTGCCCGTCGCACCCCCGTTCCGTGCCAGGATCGGGGGTGCCATGACGACGATGCCGACGACCGGTCCCGACACGGTCTCCCCCGCCGCCCTCCACACCCCCGTCATCGGGTGGTTCGACCAGCACGCGCGCGACCTGCCCTGGCGCCGCCCCGAGGCCGGTGCCTGGGGGGTGATGGTCAGCGAGTTCATGCTCCAGCAGACGCCGGTGAGCCGGGTGCTCCCGGTGTACGAGCAGTGGCTGGCCCGCTGGCCGCGCCCGGCCGACCTGGCCGCCGAGGCGCCCGGCGAGGCCGTGCGCGCCTGGGGGCGGCTGGGCTACCCGCGCCGCGCGCTGCGGCTGCACGGGGCGGCCGTGGCGATAACGGAGCGGCACGGCGGCGACGTCCCCAGCGACCACGCCCGCCTCCTCGCGCTGCCCGGGATCGGCGAGTACACGGCGGCGGCCGTCGCCTCCTTCGCGTACGGGCAGCGCCACCCGGTCCTGGACACCAATGTGCGCCGGGTCTTCGCGCGGGCCGTCACCGGCGTCCAGTACCCGCCGAACGCCACCACCGCCGCCGAGCGACGCCTCGCCCGCGCCCTGCTGCCCGACGAGGACGCCCGCGCGGCCCGCTGGGCGGCGGCCTCGATGGAGCTGGGCGCGCTGGTGTGCACCGCCCGCGGCGAGGACTGCGGGAGCTGCCCCATCGCCGCGAGCTGCGCCTGGCGCCTCGCGGGCAAGCCCGCCCACGACGGGCCGCCCCGGCGCGGTCAGACGTACGCGGGCACCGACCGCCAGGTGCGCGGCAAGCTGCTGGCCGTGCTGCGCGAGGCGGTGGAGCCGGTGCCGCAGTCGGCGCTGGACGCGGTGTGGCACGAGCCGGTGCAGCGGGCCCGGGCGCTGGACGGCCTCGTCTCGGACGGTCTCGTGGAGCCGCTGGCCGACGGGCTGTACCGGCTGCCGCTGGGCTGACCGGGGCGGCGCCCCGGGACGCCGACGGGCACCGCGTTGACCAGCGGGTCAGCTCTTTCGGCGGACCCTCTGTCACCGTGGGGAGACGCCCCGTACCCCCCGAAATCGCGGGTCAAACCTCCGCTGTTACACAACCGATGGCTCTCCGTGCGCCACCCGAGGGCTGCTCCGCACAGGCCCGTGACAACGCCTCCGTAGCTTCATTCCGGTAAGCGGGACAGCAGGTTGACCAGCAGGTGAAAGTCACGGGGACGGAGGCGGTTGGGTATGGCGCACGGCGAGGTGCTTGAGTTCGAAGAGTACGTACGCACCCGGCAGGAGGCTCTCCTGCGCAGCGCCCGGCGGCTCGTGCCGGACCCGGTCGACGCCCAGGACCTGCTCCAGACCGCGCTGGCCCGTACGTACGGCCGCTGGGACGGCATCGCCGACAAGGCGCTCGCCGACGCGTACCTGCGCCGCGTGATGATCAACACCCGGACCGAGTGGTGGCGCGCCCGCAAGCTCGAAGAGGTGCCCACCGAGCAGCTGCCCGACGCGCGCATCGAGGACGGCTCCGAGCAGCGCGCCGACCGCGCCCTGCTGATGGACGTCCTCAAGGTGCTGGCTCCCAAGCAGCGCAGCGTCGTGGTGCTGCGACACTGGGAGCAGATGAGCACGGAGGAGACCGCCGCGGCCCTCGGAATGTCGGCGGGTACGGTGAAGAGCACGCTGCACCGGGCGCTGGCCCGGCTCCGGCAGGAGTTGGAGAGCCGCGAGCTTGACTTCCACGCGCTCGGCGACGCTGATGTACGGAGCGGTCGCGTGGGCCGCCAGGCGGACCGACGCGTCGGCCGCGAGGAGCGCGACGAAAAGGGGCGGGAGCGGTGCGCGGCCTAGGCAGGGGCAGAGGGGGCGTACTGGCGGCGAGTACCACGGCGATGGCCGGACTCGCCGCCTTCGGGCTGCTCACCGCGGGATGCTCGACCGGCGGTACGGGCACGCGCGACGAGGGCGAGGCCCACACCGACAAGGTCAGCCACGCCACGCCGACCCCGGTCGCGACGACCGAGGCGCCCTTCAAGAAGATCAACCCCGTCCGGCTGCTCAAGGCCGACCCCAAGGTCAGCGAGCGCGTCAAGGCGGATCTGAAGCCCTGCGTGAAGGACGAGTACCCGATCGACGTCAGCTACGGGCACATCACCGGCGCCACCGGCCAGGACGTCGTGGTGAACGTGATGACGTGCGGCGACGCCGTGGGACTCGGCGCCTATGTGTACCGCGAGGACGGCACGTCGTACGACAATGTCTTCACCTCCGAGGAAGCGCCGGTCTACGCGGAGATCGACCGGGGCGACCTGGTGGTGACCAAGCAGATGTACGCGAAGGGCGACAAGCCGGCGTTCGCCTCCAGTGAGATCGTCACCACGTACCGCTGGACCGGCGGGAAGTTCACCAAGCACGACCAGGTGGAGAACGATTTCAGCAAGGCGGTCGGCAACGACGAGGGCAGCGAGCCACCGGTGCCGCCCTCGCCCTGACCCCGCCTCCGCCGGGGCGGTACGTCGCACGCCGAAGCCGCCGGCCGAAGCCCGCAAGCCGCAAGCGCCCGCCAAGGAACTGAGAGCAGCACGATGGCCGAGACCCATGTCCTGTTCGTCGAGGACGACGACGTCATCCGTGAAGCCACCCAGCTCGCGCTGGAGCGCGACGGCTTCACCGTGACCGCGATGCCCGACGGGCTCTCCGGTCTGGAGGCGTTCCGCGCCGACCAGCCCGACATCGCGCTCCTCGACGTGATGCTGCCCGGCCTCGACGGGGTGAGCCTGTGCCGCCGCATCCGTGACGAGTCCACCGTTCCCGTGATCATGCTGTCCGCGCGCGCCGACTCCATCGACGTGGTGCTCGGCCTGGAGGCGGGCGCCGACGACTACGTGACCAAGCCGTTCGACGGGGCCGTCCTCGTCGCCCGGATCCGCGCCGTGCTGCGCCGCTTCGGGCACGCGGGCGGGCCGGGCGCGGGCGGCGCCGAGCCCGCCGAGGACACCGAGCGCGGGGTCCTCGCCTTCGGCGACCTGGAGGTCGACACCGAGGGCATGGAGGTCCGCAAGGGCGGCGCGCCCGTCGCCCTCACCCCGACCGAGATGCGGCTGCTCCTGGAGTTCTCCTCGGCGCCCGGTACCGTGCTCTCCCGTGACAAGCTCCTGGAGCGGGTCTGGGACTACGGGTGGGGCGGTGACACGCGCGTGGTGGACGTCCACGTACAGCGGCTGCGGACGAAGATCGGGCAGGACCGGATCGAGACCGTGCGTGGCTTCGGCTACAAACTGAAGGCGTGAGGGTCGGCTAGTGAGACGTCCCTCCCTGCGGACGGGCGTCCGCTGGAAGATCAGCATCGCCATCACGGCCGTCGGCGCGCTGACCGTGATGGCCCTCAGCCTCGTGGTCCACAACGCGGCCCGCGTCTCGATGCTCGACAACGCGCGCGACCTCCAGCTCGACCGCGTGCTCTTCGCACAGCGCATCTACGAGACCAGCAAGCAGACCCGGTTCGGCGCCAAGCTCAACGACCCGGCGCTGCCCGCCGACCTCAAGGCCAAGACGGACCGGGGCCGCAAGGCCACGTCCGTGGCGGAGGGCAAGAACGGCGTGCCCGACATCTGGGCGGCCGTACCGGTCGGCAACGGCGACGTCCTGTCGCTGCACAGCACGTTCACCGACCGCAGCTCCAACGTCATCTCCGACCTCGACCGGGCGCTCGTCATCGGGTCCGTCGCCGTCGTCTTCGGCGGCTGCGCGCTCGGCATCCTCATCGGCGGGCAGATCTCGCGACGGCTGCGCAAGGCCGCGGCGGCGGCGACGAAGGTCGCCGAGGGGCACACGGACGTACGCGTACGGGACGCCATCGGCGGTGTCGTGCGCGACGAGACGGACGAGCTGGCCCGGGCCGTCGACGCGCTCACCGACGCCCTCCAGGAGCGCCTGGAGGCCGAGCGACGGGTCACCGCCGACATCGCGCACGAGCTGCGCACGCCCGTCACGGGGCTGCTCACCGCCGCCGAACTGCTGCCGCCCGGCCGCCCCACCGAGCTGGTACGGAACCGGGCCCAGGCGATGCGGACGCTGGTGGAGGACGTCCTGGAGGTCGCGCGGCTCGACAGCGCGTCCGAGCGGGCGGAGCTCCAGGAGATCGCCCTCGGGGAGTTCGTGAGCCGGCGGGTGTCCGTGCTCGACCCGGAGGCGGTGGTGCGGGTCGTCCACGAGTCGTGGGTGAACACCGACCCGCGGCGCCTGGAGCGGATCCTGGGCAACCTGCTGGGGAACGCGGCGAAGCACGGCAAGGGGCCGGGTTCGGGGCCGGTGGAGGTCACGGTCGAGGGCCGCGTGGTGCGGGTCCGCGACCACGGGCCCGGCTTCCCGGAGGCGCTGCTGCGCGAGGGGCCGAGCCGCTTCCGCACCGGCAGCAGCGACCGCTCCGGCCACGGCCACGGCCTGGGCCTGACGATCGCGGCGGGCCAGGCCCGGGTGCTGGGCGCCCGCCTGACGTTCCGCAACGCGGCGGGCTCCTCGGCGGAGTCGGGCGGCGCGATCGCAGTACTCTGGCTCCCGGAACACGCCCCCACGGCAACGGGCAGCTTCCCGGTACTCCCCCCCAAGTAACCACCCGAGCAACACCTCGCAAGGGGCGCGGGGAACGGCGCGAGCAACCCACCACGACCCGCAGACGGCAGCGGGGTTGGGGGCGCGGGGAACGGCGCGAGAAGCGACCACGCCCCGCGGACGAAGGCGGGTTTCCCAGGGGCGCGGGGAACGGCGCGAGAAGCGACCACGCCCCGCAGGCAGACGAACCACCCGGGACGGAAACACCGCCGCCCCCTCCCCGTACCCAGCGGGCAGGAGGAGGGGGCGTCGGCAGGGAACTGGTTCAGACAGGCTCGTGGACGGGCACCGCGTCCACGGGAGCCGCGGCCTTCGGCCCCGCCCCCCGCAACGGCACTTCCTTCACGAAGAGGGACGCCACGAACGCCCCCAACGCGACGACCGCACCCAGCAGGAACGCCCCGTGCGTACCGGACGACACCGCGTGCTGGTAAGCCTCCCGCAACTGCTCCGGCAGCTTCCCGAGACTCGACGCGTCGAGCTGCGCGGACCGCTGGGTCACCCCGCCACCCCCACGCGCACTCATCTCGTCCTGCACCCGGCTGTTGAACAGCGCACCCATGATGGCGACACCGAAGGACGAGCCGAGCGTACGGGCCAGCGTGCTGGTGGAGGAGCCGACGCCGATGTCCCTGAGCTCCACGCTGTTCTGGGCGACCAGCATGGTGATCTGGAGCAGGCAGCCCATGCCCGCGCCGAGGACGGCCATGTACAGACCCGAGGTGAGCCGCGTGGTGCCGGTGCCCATGGTGGACAGCAGGTACAGACCGGTCACCATCAGGAGGCTGCCGACGATCGGGAACGCCTTGTAGCGGCCGGTCGACGTGGTGACGCGGCCCGCGAAGAGCGAGACGACGGTCATCGAGAGCAGCATCGGCAGGAGCAGCAGCCCCGAGTTCGTCGCGGAGGCGCCCTGCACCGACTGCTGGTACAGCGGGAGGAAGAGCACCGCGCCGAACATCACGAACCCGGTCATGAAGGCGATGGTCGCCATCAGGGAGAAATTGCGGCTGCGGAAGATGTGCAGCGGCACGATCGGCTCGGCGGCCTTGGTCTCGACGAAGAGGAAGCCGACCAGGGAGGCGACGCCGAGGGCGATCAGCTCCATGATCCGGGCCGAGCCCCAGGCGTACTCCGTCCCGCCCCAAGTGGTGACCAGCACGATCGCGGTGATGCCGACGGTCAGCAGCACCGTACCGAGGTAGTCGATCTTCGGCTTGGACTTCTTCTTGGGGAGGTGCAGGACGGCGGTGACCATCGCGAGCGCGACCACGCCGAGCGGCAGGTTGATGTAGAAGGACCAGCGCCAGCCGAGGTGGTCGGTGATGGAGCCGCCGACCAGCGGGCCGCCGATCATGGCGATGCCCATGACGCCGGCCATCATGCCCTGGTACTTGCCGCGCTCCCGGGGCGGGATCAGCTCTCCGATGATCGCCATGACGCCGACGATCAGACCGCCCGCGCCGAGACCCTGGAGGGCCCGGAAGCCGATCAGCTGGCCCATCCCCTGGGCCATGCCGCTGAGGGCGGAGCCGATCAGGAAGACCACTATGGAGCTGAGGAAGGCGCCCTTGCGGCCGTACATGTCGCCGAGCTTGCCCCAGATGGGGGTCGAGGCGGCGGTGGCCAGGGTGTACGCGGTGACGACCCAGGACAGGTGCTCCATGCCGCCGAGGTCGCCGACGATGGTCGGCATGGCAGTGCCGACGATCATGTTGTCGAGCATTGCCAGCAGCATCGCGATCATCAGGGCCATCAGGACCACTCGCACGCTGCGCTGCTTGGGTCCCGCTGGAGCCGCCCCTTCGGCCACGGCCCCCTGCTGTGTTTGTTCCGCCATGTCGACCACTCCCCTGCCCCACACTTACTTGCCGCCCGGCTAGTTACTACACTGGGGAAAGTAGACCCCCTACTAGCCGGGCGTCAAGTAAGTTTTCGGGAGAGCTCGATGGCCAGAGGCAACACCCGCCAGCGGATCCAGGATGTCGCCCTGGAGCTCTTCGGCGAGCAGGGGTACGAGAAGACCTCGCTGCGCGAGATCGCCGAGCGGCTCGACGTCACCAAGGCCGCGCTCTACTACCACTTCAAAACCAAGGAAGACATCCTGGTGAGCCTGTTTCAGGACCTCACCAGGCCGATGGACGAGCTTCTCGAATGGGGCAAGACCCAGCCCCAGACCTTGGATTCCAAGATCGAGATTCTGCGACGTTACAGCGAGGCCCTGACCGGCGCCGCCCCGCTCTTCCGCTTCATGCAGGAGAACCAGGCGACCGTCCGGGAGCTGTCCATCGGGGAGAACTTCAAGGACCGCGTCATCGCGATGGTCGGGCTGCTGAAGGCCCCCGGCGCGCCGCTGGCGGACCAGGTCCGCTGCTTCACCGCGCTCTTCTCCATGCACGTGGGCATGCACGCCCTGAAGGACCTGGAGGGCGAGCCCGAGGAGAAGCGCAAGGCCGTCCTCGAAGTCGCCATCGACCTGGTCACCCAGGCCCACGGCGGGCAGTAGCGCCCGCGACGGACGGGGGTCCGCCGGACAGGCGGCCCGTCAGGCGGCGGGGCCAGCCGGTCCGCCGGACAGCGGCCCGTCCGTCAAGTGATCCCCCGAGCAGCGGTCCGCCGGGCCGCGGTCCGTCAGACCTTGACGCCCTCGGCGCGCAGGAAGACGACCGGGTTCACGGCCGAGCCGTAGTTCGCGGTGGTGCGGATCTCGAAGTGGAGGTGCGGGCCGCTGGAGTTGCCGGTGTTGCCGGAGAGGGCGATCCGCTGGTCGGTGGAGACCGACTGCCCGATGCGGACGTCGATCCGCGACAGGTGCGCGTACTGCGAGTACGTGTTGTCGGCGTGGCGGATCACGACGGCGTTGCCGTACGCCGGCCCGTCGCCGCCGCCGACCGGGCCCGCCTTGACGACGGTGCCCGCGTGCACGGCCTTGACCGGGGTGCCGACCGGCACCGCGAAGTCCTGGCCGGAGTGCTTGTGGGCCCACATCGAGCCGCCGGTGCCGAAGGTGGCGCTGAGCTGGTACACGTCCACCGGGTCCACCCAGCTCGCGGCCTTCGCCGCCGCCGCCCGCTCGGCCTTCACGGCCGCCTTGGCCTGCGCGTCGGCCTGCGCGGCGACGGCGGTGGCCGCGCCGGTCAGCGCCGGGGCGCCCGCCTTGTCGGCCGCCGCGGCCGTTCCCGTACCCAGCAGGGCCGCCGCTCCGAGGCCCGCGCCCACGAGGGCGGCGCAGAGACGGCGGGCGGACGGACGGGAGCCGGGGAGAGCGGAACGCGGGGACATACGGGACGGACCTCCGGGTCGGGGACAGGAGCGGTGGGGCAGGAAGCCGCCCGGCACGAGAGCGCACCGGGCGGCATCCCTTGGTACCCCGCACCCCCATCCCGCCCCAAAACGCCCATCTACTAACGAAAGCCGTAACGATCAGACGGGGAATCCGGCCCCGCCACCGGTCCGGGCCCGCTATCCCCGGTAGTAGGCCCCCGCCGGCCTGTGCGCCTTGTCACCGCGCACCGCCGGGCCATGGGCCTTTGGTCCTTCCGATTCGGGACCAAGGTCCCGTGTGCGCGACTACGCTGACGGGTCCTGGAACCGGGTCCGCGTCGCGTCGCAAGGAGAACCGGATGCCGCACCACGCCCCCGCCGTACCCGCCGCGACCGGCACGGGCCGGGGCGCCCGCGTGGTCGCCGTCCTCGGGCCCCGGCAGGGCACCGGCGTACTGATCGGGCCCGGCCTGGTGCTGACCTGCGCCCATCTACTGGATCTGGACGCCTTGCCCATCGTCCTCACCGAACCGACCCGGACGGTCACCGCGCAGGTGGCGTGGTGCGACCGGGAGCTCGATGTCGCGCTCCTCGCCTGCGTGGACGAGGCGGCGCAGTGGCCGGGCGGGGTGCTCCGGCTCGGCAGGCTCGGCACCGAACAGCCGCTGCCGGGGTGTGAGGTGACCGGGTTCCCCGACGTGCAGCGGCTGCGGGGGCGGGAGCTGGACCGGGACCACTTCACCGGGACCGTACTGCCGCTGGCCGGGCTGCGGAGCGAGGAGATGACCTTCGAGTTCGACCGCCCGCCCGCGGCCGAGCGCGCCGACGGCACCTCGCCCCTGGCGGGCCTCTCCGGCGCTCCGGTCTTCGCGGGCGAGACGCTGATCGGCATCGCCCGCGAGGTGCAGGGGGGACGGGCGCACTACCGGGTGCGCTGCGTCCCCGTGTCGGTGATCGTCGACCGCCCGGACTTCGCCTCCCACGCACGGTGGAACGGGGTGTGGCCGCGAGTGACCCTGGAGGCCGTCACCGGCGCCCACTCCGAGGACGCGCGCTACGAAGGGGAGTACGCCGGGGCCCTGCGCGCCGAGTACCGCCGCACCCGCATCTTCGGCCTCGACGAACTGGGCCGGAACGACTCCGAGTGGGACCTGGACACCGCCTACCTCAGCCTGGAGGCCGAGGCGAAGGGCCCCGGCGGACCCGGCCTGCCGTACGGCGGCGGGACGCCCCAGCGCATCGACGCCCTGCTGGCGTCCCGGCCGTGCGTGCTGCTGCGCGGCGACGCGGGCGCGGGCAAGACGACCCTGGTGTGGTGGCTGGCCGCGCACGCGGCGGCGGGCACCCTGGGGCCCGGCCTGGCCGAGCTGAACGGGCTGGTGCCGTTCGTCGTCCCGCTGCGCACCCTGCGCGCCACGGCCACCCGCTACCCCGTGCCGGGCGAACTCCCTCACTCCGCCCGCCTGATGATCGACGGCCCACCGGAGGGCTGGGCGGTCCGGGTCCTGGCCGCCGGGCGGGCGCTGCTGCTCGTGGACGGCCTGGACGAAGTGCCGCCGGACGACCGCGAGGAGGCCCACCGCTGGCTCTCCCACCTGCTGGAGCGCTACCCCGGGAACCGCTGCGTCGCGACCGTACGCCCGCTCGCCGTCGAGCCGGACTGGCTGAAGCGGTCCGGCTTCGCGGAGCTGCGGCTGCTGCCGATGCGGGACGACGACATCCAGGCGTTCGTCACCGCCTGGCACGCGGCGGCCCGGCTGGACAGCGACCCGCGCGAACCGCTGGACGACCTGGAGCGCGACCTCGCCCACCAGTTCCGCACCAACCCCACCCTGGCCGACCTCGCCCGTACGCCCCTGCTCTGCGCGGTCATCTGCGCCCTGCACCGGCTGCGCCAGGGCTTCCTGCCCAAGACCCGCTGGGACCTGTACCAGTCGGCGCTGAGGATGCTGCTCGGGGAGCGCGACGAGCGCCGCAAGGTGGGCGCGCCCGAACGGATCGCCCTCACCGTCGAGGAGTCCACCCAGCTCCTCCAGCGCATCGCGGTGTGGCTGGTGCGGGAGGGCCAGTCCTTGTTCACGGACCTGGAGGCGGCGCAGCGGATCGAACGGGCGCTGCCGGGCATGGCGGGCGCGCGGGACCGGGGCACCCCGGCCGATGTGCTGCGGTACCTGCTCAACCGCAGCGGGCTGCTCCAGGAACGCGACGAAGGGGTCTACCAGTTCGCCCACCGCACCTTCCAGGACTTCCTGGCCGCGAAGGAGCTGGTCGAGGACGACCACCTCAAGGAACTGGTGCGGCACGCCACGGAGGACACCTGGCAGGACGTGATCCTGCTGGCCGCGGGCCACTGCGGACGCCAGCAACTGGCCGGGCTGGTCAACGGGCTGCTGAAGTTGCGCGGCCGGGGGCGCGGGGACACCCCGGTGCTCGCGGCGCTGTGCGCGCAGCACGCGGCCTGGCTCGACGAGCGGACGCTGGAGCGGGTCCGGGAGGGCGTCGTGCGGCTGCTGCCGCCCGTCAGTGGGGATGGCCTGCGGACCCTGGCCCGCCTGGGCCCTTCGCTTCTCCCACTGCTGCCCGACCCCGCGACCGTCACCTCCGCAGACCGCGGCATCGCGCGCTACGCCGAGTTGATCAGCGCGATCGGCGGCGCGGAAGCCGTCCCCCACGCGTACGCCTGGGGTTCCCGCCACCCTGCCGCCGCGCAGGTGCTCGCCCAGAGCTGGTCGCAGTATCCCGCCGCGGCCTACGCGCGGGAGGTGCTCGCCCGGATTCCGTTGGCGCACTTCACCTTGCAGGTGCGGTCGAAGGAGCAGTTGGACGAAGTACGCGGCCTGCCCGGCCTGGACCGGCTGATGATCTGGGGCGACTTCACCACCGGCGAGCTGGCCGGAGCACTGGACGGCTCGGCCCCGCGCTCTCTTCTTCTGCGCTCCAACACCGCCGTCTCGGACCTCTCGTTCCTGCGCGGCGCGACGAACCGGCTGGAACGCCTGGATCTGGTGATGTGCCCGCGGCTCGACGACTTCTCGGCCCTCTCCGACCTCACGGGCCTCACGGGCCTCACCGAGTTGCGTCTCCGCCGCGTGGGAGCCGACGACCTCTCCGCCGTCCCGGCACATTCAGGGGTGACCCGGCTCGCGATCGAGGCGAGTACGGGACCGGTCGGCACGGTGGGACTGGAAGCCTGGAGGAGCTTGTCCTACCTGTCTGTGAGCCGGCCCGCGAACCCCACCGCGCTGCTGCGCCAGGTCGACGAGCTGCCGAAGCTGAACCAACTGGAGCTGTGGATCGGCTCCGCCCGGGATTTCCATGGCGCGCCCGCCTGTCCAGCGGTGCGCGATCTGACCCTGCACCTCGCCGAAGACCGCCACGGCATCGAGCGACTGCCCGGCCTGTTCCCCTCGCTGAAGCGGCTGCACCTCCTCCTGAACGCAGACTTCAGAGTGCCCGGCCCCAGAGAGCTCAAGGATCTCAAGGCCCTCTTCCCACCCACCGTCGGCGTGATCGTCAACGGCAGCCTGCTCTGACCCGGAAAAGGGGCTGCCCCGGCCCCGTACGACTTCTCGTACGGAATCCGGGGCAGCCCCTTGCGAGCCCTGCGGAGGCTACGCCTCCTTGCTCAGGTTCGGACCGGCGCCGCCGGCCGCCTGCTCGATCGGCGGGACGTCGGGCAGAGCCGACTTCTCCTCGCCGCGGAAGGTGAACTTCTTCGCCTCGCCCTCGCCCTCGGTGTCGACGACCACGATGTGGCCGGGGCGCAGCTCGCCGAAGAGGATCTTCTCCGAGAGGATGTCCTCGATCTCGCGCTGGATCGTGCGGCGCAGCGGACGGGCGCCCAGGATCGGGTCGTAGCCCTTCTTCGCCAGGAGCGACTTGGCCTCGGAGCTCAGCTCGATGCCCATGTCGCGGTCCTTCAGCCGCTCGTCCACCTTGGCGACCATGAGGTCGACGATCTGGATGATGTCTTCCTCGGTGAGCTGGTGGAAGACCACCGTGTCGTCGACACGGTTCAGGAACTCGGGGCGGAAGTGCTGCTTCAGCTCCTCGTTGACCTTGGCCTTCATCCGCTCGTAGCCGGTCTTCACATCGCCCTGGGCGGCGAAGCCCAGGTTGAAGCCCTTGGAGATGTCCCGGGTGCCGAGGTTCGTGGTCATGATGATGACCGTGTTCTTGAAGTCGACGACCCGGCCCTGGGAGTCGGTCAGACGACCGTCCTCCAGGATCTGGAGCAGGGAATTGAAGATGTCCGGGTGGGCCTTTTCGACCTCGTCGAAGAGGACGACGGAGAACGGCTTCCGGCGGACCTTCTCGGTCAGCTGGCCGCCCTCTTCGTAACCCACGTATCCGGGCGGGGAACCGAAGAGGCGGGAAACCGTGTGCTTCTCGCTGAACTCCGACATGTCGAGGGAGATCAGCGCGTCCTCGTCGCCGAAGAGGAATTCGGCGAGCGTCTTGGAGAGCTCGGTCTTACCGACACCGGACGGACCGGCGAAGATGAACGAGCCACCGGGGCGCTTCGGGTCCTTCAGACCCGCACGGGTGCGCCGGATCGCCTGGGAGAGCGCCTTGATGGCGTCCTTCTGGCCGATGACGCGCTTGTGCAGCTCGTCCTCCATGCGCAGCAGACGGGAGGACTCCTCCTCCGTCAGCTTGAAGACGGGAATGCCGGTCGCGGTCGCGAGGACCTCGGCGATGAGCTCGCCGTCGACCTCGGCGACGACGTCCATGTCGCCGGCCTTCCACTCCTTCTCGCGCTTGGCCTTCGCCGCCAGCAGCTGCTTCTCCTTGTCGCGGAGAGAGGCCGCCTTCTCGAAGTCCTGGGAGTCGATGGCCGACTCCTTGTCGCGGCGCACGCCCGCGATCTTCTCGTCGAACTCGCGGAGGTCCGGCGGCGCGGTCATCCGGCGGATGCGCATCCGGGAACCGGCCTCGTCGATCAGGTCGATCGCCTTGTCCGGCAGGAAGCGGTCCGAGATGTACCGGTCGGCCAGGGTCGCGGCCTGGACCAGCGCCTCGTCCGTGATGGACACGCGGTGGTGGGCCTCGTACCGGTCGCGCAGACCCTTGAGGATCTCGATGGTGTGCGGCAGCGACGGCTCCGCGACCTGGATCGGCTGGAAGCGGCGCTCCAGGGCCGCGTCCTTCTCCAGGTGCTTGCGGTACTCGTCGAGCGTGGTGGCGCCGATGGTCTGGAGCTCACCGCGGGCGAGCATCGGCTTCAGGATCGAGGCGGCATCGATGGCGCCCTCGGCGGCACCCGCACCCACCAGGGTGTGGAGCTCGTCGATGAACAGGATGATGTCGCCGCGGGTGCGGATCTCCTTGAGGACCTTCTTCAGGCGCTCCTCGAAGTCACCGCGGTAGCGGGAGCCGGCGACCAGCGCGCCCAGGTCCAGGGTGTAGAGGTGCTTGTCCTTGAGGGTCTCGGGCACCTCGCCCTTGACGATGGCCTGCGCCAGGCCCTCGACGACGGCGGTCTTGCCGACGCCGGGCTCGCCGATGAGCACCGGGTTGTTCTTGGTACGGCGGGACAGCACCTGCATGACCCGCTCGATCTCCTTCTCGCGCCCGATGACCGGGTCGAGCTTGGACTCACGAGCGGCCTGGGTGAGGTTCCGGCCGAACTGGTCGAGGACGAGGGAGGTCGAAGGCGTGCCCTCGGCCGGGCCGCCCGCGGTGGCGGCTTCCTTGCCCTGGTAGCCGGAGAGCAGCTGGATGACCTGCTGCCGCACCCGGTTGAGATCGGCGCCCAGCTTCACGAGGACCTGGGCGGCGACGCCCTCGCCCTCGCGGATCAGGCCGAGCAGGATGTGCTCGGTGCCGATGTAGTTGTGGCCGAGCTGGAGGGCCTCGCGGAGCGACAGCTCCAGGACCTTCTTGGCACGCGGCGTGAAGGGGATGTGACCGGACGGGGCCTGCTGGCCCTGGCCGATGATCTCCTCCACCTGCTGGCGGACCGCCTCAAGAGAAATCCCGAGGCTCTCCAGGGCCTTAGCGGCGACACCCTCACCCTCGTGGATCAGGCCCAGGAGAATGTGCTCGGTGCCGATGTAGTTGTGGTTGAGCATCCGGGCTTCTTCCTGAGCCAGGACGACAACCCGCCGCGCGCGGTCGGTGAACCTCTCGAACATCGTTAATCGCTCCTCAGAGCGGTCGGGCAGTTAGGGGTCGGTCCCCTCCCTGTCCTTCCGCATGCTAGTCCCGTGGGACGGGACAGCTCATTCCAACTGCCGACATCCGACCCGATCACCCCCGCCCAGGCGGGGAAACTTACTGCCGAACAGCCGACAACTGCTCCAACCCGATGGTGCGAGACGATGTTCCCGCAGGCCAGGCAGATACCCCTGTCTCCAGTACGCCGATGGCGAACGCGAGACGGCCCGGCGAGCTTCTCGCCCCTCCCCACTAGGAATGTCTTACCCGTAACGACTGACAGTCCATGCGGCGCGCCCCGGTTCCCTCAGCTACGGGCGAACACACTTGCGCCGCCGAATGCTTCCGAGCGCCCCCGCAATCTCTACGGAACGCAATCATCCGGAAACTCTGCGTAACCCCCGGCCGTTTCGGGAGTTGCTCCGGACATGGCCCTCACCGTGCCCTCGCCCCGCGCCCCCGTCGGCCGCGCGCTCGCCCAGTGGTACGAGCGGGAGCTCGGCTGGCCCGTGTCGGCCGGGCCGCCGGTGCGGCTGGAGACCGGTGTGCGCTTCGACGTGCTCGATGTGCCCGCGCCCGCCGGAGCGGCCCTGCTGGAGCGGTTCGCGCGCACGGGCCCCGTCGCCCTCATGGGGCGCCGGATGCGGTTCCTGGTGGCGCCGGGCGGCGCGGAGGAGCTGCCGGGGCTCCTCGACTGGCTGGAGTGGGGCGGGGTCGCCCTGGACCTCTCCGCCGTCGGCGCCGGGGGCCGGATCGCCGCCCCCGTGCCGCCCGGGTGGAACGGCTCGCGGGAGACCGCCGTGTGGCTGCGGCCTCCCGGTCCGGGATGCGGGATCGAGGCAACCCTTCCGGCCTTCACCGGATTCGCCGGGCCGAAGGACGGCGGGGGCTGTGGGGACGCCCCCGACCTCGTCCGGCTGGTGGACGCGGCGGCCACCGAATGCCACCGTGCCCTGTTGTTCCCCACGAAATCGGTAACCGGCTCCGCGGTCGCGCAGCGGAGGGCCGATGCGAAGGGATCGGGTAACGCGGGAACTCAGCCGTTCGCCTTCTCGTAAGCCTCACGGATATCGGCCGGGACGCGTCCGCGGTCGTTCACGTTGTAGCCCTGCTCCTTGGCCCACTTGCGGATCTGGGCCGTGTCCTGGTTGCCGGACGCGGCGACGGCGCGGGCCTTGCCCCGGCCGCCGGCGGCGCGGCCACCGGTGCGCCGTCCGCTCTTGGTGTACGGGTCGAGCAGACCCCGGAGCTTGTCCGCGTTGGCGGTGGTGAGGTCGATCTCGTAGGTCTTGCCGTCGAGAGCGAACGTCACGGTCTCGTCCGCCTCGCCACCGTCGAGGTCATCGACAAGAAGGACCTGAACCTTCTGTGCCACCGGATTTCCTTTCATCGAAAATGCAGTACGCGGAAAGGAAACCGCTTTTGCCTGGAAAACACAAACCCCCGGCAGAGGTTCAGGGGCCTTGCCGAGCGGGAAACGTACGCGATTCGGACATAGGGTTCTCTCGGCTTCCGCCGGGTTCCCGCGATCACAGGTGCAGAAGCATCCGGCTGTTGCCCAAGGTGTTCGGCTTCACTCGTTCGAGACCCAGGAACTCGGCGACACCCTCGTCATAGGAGCGCAGCAGCTCGCTGTAGACATCGGTGTCGACCGGAGTCTCACCGATCTCGGTGAAGCCGTGCTTCGCGAAGAACTCCACTTCGAAGGTGAGACAGAAAACCCTGCGCACCCCCAGCCAGCGGGCGGTGCCCAGCAGCTTGTCCAGTACCAGATGCCCCACTCCGGCGCCCTTGAACTCGCGGTCGACGGCGAGAGTGCGCACTTCGGCGAGGTCTTCCCACATCACGTGCAGTGCGCCGCAGCCCACCACTCGGGCGTCCGAGTCGCGTTCCGCGACCCAGAACTCCTGGATGTCCTCGTAAAGCGTCACCATCGCTTTGTCGAGCAGGATCCCCTCGCCCACGTACGCGTCGAGAAGGCGGCGGACCGCCGGGACATCGCTGGTCCTGGCCCGGCGGACGGTGACGGCATTTGCAGGGGCATAAGACATGAGCGGACGCTATCGCCCCGCGCCACCCCCGGGTCCATCGGGTTCTTCCGCTTCTTGCGCGTCGTTCGGTCCGGACGTCCGTACGGGCCCGGCGGGAACCGGATCCGGGGACTCCTCGGCCGGTCCGACCATCCGTACGGCATCGCGCAGGGACTCGCGCTGCTCGGGCGACATCATGCCGAAGAAGGCGACGAGCGCGGCGGCCGGGTTGTCGCTCTGGGACCACGCTTCGTTCATCAGTGCGGCCGCGTAGGCGGCGCGCGTGGAGACGGCGGTATATCGATAGGCGCGGCCGTCCACTTCCCGGCGCACCCAGCCCTTCTGATGGAGATTGTCCATTACGGTCATGACCGTCGTGTACGCGATGGACCGTTCCTGCTGAAGGTCTTCCAGGACTTCCCGGACGGTGACCGGACGGTTCCACTGCCAGACGCGCGTCATGACGGCGTCTTCCAGCTCTCCCAATTGGCGCGGCACATCTGCACCATAGTGGGAGATGTCCCGAATGGCTGGTTATTTACGGTGGTGAACAGCAAAAAGAGCGCGCGCCCCTATATGGGTCGCGCGCCCTCCAGGCGGCCGGCCGAGCTTTCCGCTCAGACCTGGCCGGTGTTCGGCCGCTGCTGGGCGGCCTCGGCGCGGGCGATCGCGGCGTCCACCGCCGCGTCCTCCTTGCCCTTGTTGGGGCCGCCCTGGCTCTTGACGATCGTCACGATGAGCCCGATGAAGAAGACGGCCATCACCACGGGGGGAACGAGCGCGGAAACGTAGTCCATGCCGTCCAGGGTAGCTACCCGGCCGCGCGGGCCGCCGGTGGGGGCGTGGGCTTGCGGCGCGGCGGGAAGACCTCGCCGGGCGTGGGGATGGGGCGGCCCGGGACGGGGCCCTTGGGGGGCGTCTTGGGCTGGGCCGCGGGCTTCGGGGCGTCCTTGTCGGCGGCGCGTCCGCCGGGCAGGGCGAAGAGCCGGGTGCGGGGGCCGGGGGTCACCGCGGCGAGCCGGGCCCGTACCGAGTGCTCGGCGAGGCGCCGGCACCGCTCCAGCAGGGCGGCGGCGACCGGGTGGGTGCGCAGGGTGCGCAGCGCGGCCAGGTCCTCCGGACGGGGGTCGTAACCGGCCGCCAGGGCGTCCTGGAGCAGCTCCAGGTAGCCGGGGGCGGAGCCGGGCAGGGCGGTGCGGTAGCGGGCGAGGTCGGCCAGCAGGAAGGCGCGCAGCCGGTCGCCCTCCCGGGCGGCCTCGTCCAGCGAGCCGGCGAGCCGCAGACAGGCGTGGACGTCCGCGTCTGCGAGGGGGGCGGGGTGGAGGGCGACGGCGAGGGCACGTCGGAGCACACGCAGCTCGTCTGCGCTGAACGCCATTCCGCCGCGGGATCCGTAAGGCGTGGGCATGAACCGACAATACGCCGGAAATGGACAAAATCCGTTTAATGGGGTTTTGCGGCGAGTTGTTTTTCCGCGGCCCCCGCTCTTGGCGAAAGCCCCGGGGGCGCACGCGCGGTTCCCCGCGCCCCTGAGTGCTCAGAGGCGCGGGGTGCGGCTACATGCGGGAGATGTTGCGCTCGTAGACCAGGCGCAGGCCGATCAGGGTCAGCCACGGCTCGTGCTCGTCGATCACATGGGCCTCGCCGAGGACCATCGGCGCCAGGCCGCCCGTGGCGATGACCGTCACGTCGTCCGGGTCGCCGACCGGGCCGACCAGCTCACGGGCCATCCGGGTCACGACCCCGTCGACCTGGCCCGCGAAGCCGTACACGATGCCGGCCTGCATCGCCTCGACCGTGTTCTTGCCGATCACCGCGCGCGGCCGGGCAAGTTCGATCTTGCGCAGTTGCGCGCCCTTGACCCCGAGGGCCTCGACGGAGATCTCGATGCCGGGCGCGATGACCCCGCCCGCGTACTCCCCGCGCGCGCTGATCGCGTCGAACGTCGTCGCCGTGCCGAAGTCGACGACGATCGCGGGCCCCCCGTACAGCTCGACCGCCGCGACCGCGTTGATGATGCGGTCGGCGCCGACCTCCTTCGGGTTGTCCATCAGGATCGGCACGCCGGTCTTGATGCCGGGCTCGACCAGGACCGCCGGGACGTCGCCGTAGTAGCGGCGGGTCACCTCGCGCAGCTCGTGCAGCACCGACGGCACCGTGGAGCAGATCGCGATCCCCTCGATGCCGTCACCGAGTTCGGCGCCGAGCAGCGGGTGCATCCCCATCAGCCCGTTGAGCAGCACCGCCATCTCGTCGGCGGTGCGCCGCGCGTCGGTGGAGATGCGCCAGTGCTCGACGACCTCCTCGCCGTCGAACAGGCCGAGGACGGTGTGCGTGTTGCCCACGTCGATCGTCAGCAGCATGGGTTACTCCGCCTCGCGGAGGTCGAGGCCGATGTCGAGGATCGCGGCGGAGTGGGTGAGCGCCCCGACCGCCAGGTAGTCCACGCCGGTCGCCGCGTACGCGGCGGCGTTGGCCAGGGTGAGCCGGCCCGAGGACTCCAGCACGGCCCGCCCGGCCACCAGCTCGACGGCCCGCGCGGTCTGCTCGGGCGTGAAGTTGTCCAGCAGGATCAGGTCGGCGCCGGCCGCCAGCACCTCGGCGACCTGCTCGACGGTGTCGACCTCGACCTCGATCGGCAGGTCGGGGAACATCTCCCGGACCGCCTTGAAGGCCGGGGCGACACCGCCCGCCGCCACCACGTGGTTGTCCTTGACCAGGGCCGCGTCGGAGAGCGACATCCGGTGGTTGACGCCCCCGCCGCAGCGCACCGCGAACTTCTCCAGGGCGCGCAGCCCCGGCGTCGTCTTGCGGGTGTCGCGCACCTTGGCGCCGGTGCCCTCCAGCGCGTCCGCCCACGCGCGCGTGGCGGTCGCGATGCCGGAGAGGCGGCACAGGATGTTGAGCGCGCTGCGCTCGCCGGTGAGCAGGTCGCGGGTGCGGGTGGTGACGCTGAGCAGCTTCTGGCCCGCCTCGACCCGGTCGCCGTCGGCGACGTGCCGCTCGACCTCGAACTCCTCGGTGCAGACGATCGACAGGACCGCCTCGGCGACCCGCAGACCCGCCACCGTGCCCGCCTCGCGCGCGGTGAAGTCACCGGTGGCGACGGCGTCCTCGGGGACGGTGGCGGCGGTCGTCACGTCCACGCCGCCGTCCAGGTCCTCCTCGATGGCCAGGTGGGCGATGTCCTCGACCTGGACGGGGTCCAGGCCCGCCTCGGCCAGCAGGGCCGCCAGCGTCGGGTCGAGGCCGCACTCGTACACGTCCTCGTCGCCGCAGCCGCAGTCGTCGCCGCAGCCGCCCCCGTTCGCGGGGACGCCGATCTGGATCAGCGGTACGTCCACCGGCTCGGGGCGGTGTTCGTCGGGGGTGCTCACGGTTACGGCTCCCTGGGGGCGTCGGCGACTGTCGGGGGGAAGTCGGTGGAATCGGTGCGGCGGAGGTCGAGCGTACGGTCCGGGGTCACCCGGACGACGAGGTGGCGGCGCCAGTCCGCGTCGTCCCGGTCGGGCCGGTCCTCGCGCCAGTGACAGCCGCGGGTCTCCTCGCGGGCCGCGGCGGCGGCCACCAGGACGCGCGCGACCAGCAGCAGGTTGGTGGTCTCCCAAGCCTCCACGCCGGGCACGGCGGCCTTGCGCTCACCGGTCCCGTCGGCGTCGGCGCGGATCGCCTCCAGGCGGGCGGCGGCCTCGGCGAGGCTGTCGGCCGAGCGCAGCACCCCGGCGCCGTCCGTCATGGTCCGCTGGATCTGGATGCGGGCCTCGGGGGCCAGCAGCGGGCAGGTGGGGGCGGTCTGCGGGGCCCCGGCGCCGTCGGCCGCCGCCACGCGCGTGTGACCGCCCGCCGCGATGTCCGCCGCGATCCGCTCGGCGAAGACCAGCCCCTCCAGCAGGGAGTTGGAGGCCAGCCGGTTGGCGCCGTGGACGCCGGTGCAGGCGACCTCTCCGCACGCGTAGAGGCCGGGCACCGTGGTGCGGCCGTGCAGGTCGGTGCGGACGCCGCCGGAGGCATGGTGGGCGGCCGGGGAGATCGGGATCGGCTCGGTGACCGGGTCGATCCCGTGGGCGCGGCAGGCGGCCAGGATGGTCGGGAAGCGCTGCTCCCACATCGCGGCGCCGAAGTGCCGCGCGTCCAGGTACATGTGCGTGGCGCCGTGCGCCAGCATCTGGCGGGTGATCGCCTTGGCCACGATGTCGCGGGGCGCCAGCTCCGCCAGCTCGTGCTGTCCGAGCATGAAGCGGGTGCCGAAGGCGTCGACGAGGTGCGCGCCCTCGCCGCGCACCGCCTCGGAGACCAGCGGCTGCTGGCCCTCGGAGTCGGCGCCGAGGAAGAGCACGGTCGGGTGGAACTGGACGAACTCCAGGTCGGAGATCTCCGCTCCGGCGCGCAGCGCCAGGGCCACGCCGTCGCCGGTGGCGACGGCCGGGTTGGTGGTGGCGGAGAAGACCTGGCCCATGCCGCCGGTGGCGAGCACGACGGCGGGGGCGCGGACGGCGCCCACGCCGTCGTGCTGGCCCTCGCCCATGACGTGCAGGGTGATGCCCGCGGTGCGGCCGTCCTCGTCCCGCAGGAGGTCGAGCACCAGCGCGTTCTCGATGGTCCGTACGGCCTGCTCGCGGACCGCCCCGACCAGCGCCCGGGAGATCTCGGCGCCGGTGGCGTCGCCGCCCGCGTGGACGATGCGGCGGCGGTGGTGGCCGCCCTCGCGGGTCAGCGAGATGGCGCCGGAGTCGTCGGTGTCGAAGTGGGCGCCGGTGGCGATCAGGCGCCGCACCGCGTCGGGGCCCTCGGTGACCAGGGTGCGCACCGCGGTCGCGTCGCACACGCCCGCACCGGCCACCAGGGTGTCGTCCAGGTGCTGCTCGGGGGTGTCGCCCTCGCCGAGTGCGGCGGCGACGCCGCCCTGCGCCCAGCGGGTGGAGCCGTCGTCGAGCCGCGCCTTGGTCACCACCACGGTGGCGAGCCCGGCCGCGGTGCAGCGCAGGGCGGCCGTCAGGCCCGCCACGCCCGAGCCGACGACCACGACGTCCGCGTCGATGGACCAGCCCGGGGCGGGCGCCTCCAGGCGTATTCCGGTCGTGGCCGGACCTTCGGTCGTCCTGGTCATGCGGGGGCTCCGAAACTCAGGGGGATGTTGTCGATCAGGCGGGTGGTGCCCACGCGCGCGGCGATCGCCAGGACCGCCTCGCCCGTGAAGCCGTCCTCGGCCTCGGCGAACGTCGCCGGGTCGACCAGCGCCAGATAGTCGAGCTCCAGCGGGTGCCGCGACCTGGCGGCCCCGTCCAGCACGCTCTGGGCGGCGGCGCGCACGACCGCGGGGGACGGTCCGGCCGCACCCACCGCGTACGCGTCCGCGGCGGCGCGGGCCTCGCCGATCCGGGAGAGCGCCTCGGCCCGCCCGGCGGTGGAGTGGGTGGCGCTCGCGCGCGCGTGCAGCGCGTGCTCGGCGGCGAGCCGGTCGCGGGCCGCGAACAGCGCGCGCGAGAGCGCGAGCGCGGTGTCCCGGTCGGCGGGCGACAGGTAGCGGTTGCGGCTGGAGAGCGCGAGCCCGTCCGCCTCGCGGACCGTCGGTACGCCGACGATCTCGACCGGGAAGTTCAGATCGCGCACCATGCGCCGGATCAGGGCCAGCTGCTGGGCGTCCTTCTGCCCGAACAGGGCGAGGTCGGGCGCGGTCAGATGGAGGAGCTTGGCGACGACGGTGAGCATCCCGTCGAAGTGACCGGGGCGCGAGGCGCCCTCCAGGCGCTCGCCCATCGGGCCCGCCGTGATGCGGACCTGGGGCTCGCCGCCGGGGTAGACCTCGTCCACGGACGGGGCGAACACCGCGTCGGCGCCCGCCCGTTCGGCGAGGTCGCGGTCCGCGTCCAGGGTGCGCGGATAGCGGTCCAGGTCCTCGCCCGCGCCGAACTGCAGCGGGTTCACGAAGACCGTGACCACGACCTGGCCGGCCGGGCCGACGCTCTCGCGCGCGGTGCGCACCAGCGTGGCGTGGCCCTCGTGCAGGGCGCCCATGGTCATGACGACGGCGCGGCGGCCGGTGCGCTCCAGGGCGCCCAGTTCGGCGGCGGTGCGGACCAGAAGGCTCATCGGTTCTCTCCGTCCGCGAGCACGCCCAGCAGGTCCTCGGCGAGCTCGGGCTTCAGCAGGCCGTGGGCCAGGGCCCGGTCGGCGGTCGTACGGGCCATCGCGACGTATCCGGCGACGGCCGCGGGGGCGTGCTTGCGCAGCTCGGTGATGTGGGCGGCGACCGTGCCCGCGTCCCCGCGCGCGACGGGGCCGGTCAGGGCCGCGTCGCCGGAGCGCAGCGCGTTGTCCAGGGCGGCGCCCAGCAGCGGGCCGAGCATCCGGTCGGGGGCGGCGACGCCCGCCGTGCGCAGCAGCTCCATGGCCTGGGCCACCAGGGTGACCAGGTGGTTGGCGCCGAGGGCGAGGGCCGCGTGGTAGAGCGGGCGGTTCTCCTCCTCGATCCACTCGGGCTCGCCGCCCATCTCGATGACGAGCGCCTCGGCGGCCAGCCGCAGCTCCTGGGGCGCGGTGACGCCGAACGAGCACCCGGCCAGCCGCTGCACGTCCACCGCGGTCCCGGTGAACGTCATCGCGGGGTGCAGCGCCAGCGGCAGCGCCCCCGCGCGCGTGGCGGGCGCCAGCACGTCCGTCCCGTACCGCCCGGAGGTGTGCACGAGCAGCTGGCCCGGGCGGACCGCGCCGGTGTCGGCGAGGCCCTGCACCAGGCCCGGCAGCGCGTCGTCGGGGACGGTGAGCAGCACCAGGTCGGCGGCGGCGAAGACCTGCGCGGGCGGCACCAGGGGCACGTCCGGCAGCAGGGCCGCGGCGCGGCGCACGGAGGCGTCCGAGACGCCGGAGACGGCGACCGGGCGGTGTCCGGCGAGCTTCAGGGAGGCGGCGAGGGCGGGGCCGACCCGGCCGGCGCCGACGACTCCGACGGCGAGGCGGGCTGGGCGGTTCTCTGGTGGTGCGTTCACGCGGCGGGGCCTTCCGTTCCAGTCCGCGAGGGGTACCGGACGATTTCCCCGTCATGCTACGCCCAGGTATCGACATACTCGCGTGACTGTCCACAGGCCCTGAGTGATGATCTGATCATGGTGGAAGAGAGCGCCGAGGGCGCGCGGAACGAGGAAGAACAGCGCAGGCGCAGGCAGGCGGCGTGGCGCGGTTCCCGGCGGACCCTGTGGCGGTCGCCCGCCGAGGAGCCCATGGGCGAGCGGCTGACGGCCCTGGTCGCGGACGCCTCCGCCGTGTACGACACGGGCGAGGCGCCCGACTTCTACGGCGACGGCCCGGTGGCCGAGCTGGAGCGGCGCACCGCCGAGGCGCTGGGCTTCCCGGCCGCCGTCTTCTTCCCGACCGGCACGATGGCCCAGCAGATCGCCCTGCGCTGCTGGGCGGGACGCACCCGTGACGCCACGGTCGCGCTGCATCCGCTGTCCCACCCCGAGGTGCACGAGCGGCGCGCGTTCGACACGGTCAGCGGGCTGCGCACGGTCCACCCGACGACCGCGCCCCGGCTGCCCACGGCCGAGGAGGTACGGGACTTCGAGGAGCCCTTCGGCACGTTGATGCTGGAGCTGCCGCTGCGCGACGCCGGGTTCACGCTGCCCACCTGGGACGAGCTGACGGCCGTGGTGGAGGCGGCCCGCGAGCGGGACGCGGTGGTGCACTTCGACGGCGCGCGGCTGTGGGAGTGCACCGAGCGCTTCGGCCGTCCGCTGCGGGAGATCGCGCGGCTCGCGGACAGCGTCTACGTGTCGTACTACAAGTCCCTGGAGGGCCTGTCGGGCGCGGCGCTCGCCGGTCCCCAGTCGCTCGTCGACGAGGCCCGCGCCTGGCGCCACCGGTACGGCGGGCTCCTCTTCCAGCAGTATCCGGCGGCCCTGGCGGCGCTGGTCGGGCTGGACCGGGTGCTGCCCGAGCTGCCCTCCTACGTCGCCCACGCGCGCGTAGTGGCGGAGGGGCTGGCGGAAGGGTTCGCCAAGGCGGGCACGCCGTGGTTCCGGATCAACCCGGAGGTGCCGCACACCCACCAGTTCCAGGTGTGGCTGCCCTACGACGCGGACGTCCTGTCGGAAGCGGCACTGACCCAGGCCGAGGAGACCGGGGTGACGCTCTTCCGCCGCTGGTTCCCGGCCCCGGCGGGCCCGCCCGGGATCGCGTGCACGGAGGTGACGGTGGCCGGGCCGGCGCTGGAGTGGACGGCGCAGGACGTGCGGGACGCCACCGTGGAGTTCGTCCGCGGGCTCGCCTAGGGCGCGATCCTCACGGCGCGGCGTCGGCCCCCTCCCGGCCCCCCAGGGCCGGGCCCCCGCCGGGCTCAGCGGCAGGCCGGCGGGCGGGGTCGCGGCGGGGCGAACAGACGGGTCAGGGCGGCGCGCAGGCGCCCGGTGGCGAGCCGACCGTGCAGTACGGCCTCGAAGCGCCGGTAGTCGCGCAGTTCGCGCAGGACCCGGGCGTCGTGCGTGCCCACCAGGGGCGGCGGGGGCTCCTGGAGACGGGCCGCGCGGTAGGTGTCGAACATCTGCTGCTGGATGGCGTCCATGTCTCCAGGCTGCGCCGGTCCGGGCGCCGCGTCGCGTCGATTGACCAGGGGCGTCAATCGACAGGGGCGGTGTCGGTGGCGGGGTGCACCATGGGCCCATGAGCGTGTGCATCGACATCACCGGACTCCCGCAGGAGCGGATCTCCTTCGGGCCCTCCCCCCTGGCCGAGCTGGGCGCCGCGCTGCACGCGCTCTCCGAGCCCGCCCACCACGCCCGGCTGCACGGCTGGACCACCACGACCTGCGCGGGCCTCAAGCCGGAGCTGGCCGACCGGCTGCACGAGGCGGACTTCATGTGGCGCTCGACCCGCTCGGACATCCTGCTGCCCGCCCGCCCGCGCGAGACGCTCGCCGAGGAGCTGGACGACCTCGACCGCATGGAGGACGAGAAGTACGTGGCGGCGGCGCTGGAGATCTCCTGCGCCAGCCTCTACAACGCGGGGGCGCCGTCCCCGCTGGTCGACGCGGCGATGCGGGACCGGGCGCTGGAGCTGGCCGCCGCGCGCGGCCCCCGCCAGCACGCCTTCGTCAAGCGCATGCTGCTCGACCCGCCGGGTGCGCGCGCGTGGATACGCAGGCTGTTCGAGGACTGCCACGAGGCGTTCTTCGCCGAGACCTGGCAGCGGGTGCGGGTGCAGCTGGCCGCCGACGCCCGCCACAAGACGGAGCTGCTCAAGCGCAAGGGGGTGGCGGAGGCGGTCGCGGCGGTCTCCCCCGCCGTCACCCTCGAACAGTACGAGGGCGGTGCCCGGGTCGTCGTCGACAAGCTGACGCACGGGCGCACCAGCGCGGCGGGGACGGGCCTGACGTTCATCCCCACCGCGTTCGGCTGGCCGCACCTGTTCGCGCTGCACGCGCCGGGCTGGCAGCCGGTCGTCCAGTACCCGGTGCCCACCGGGGAGTTGGGCGGCAGCGCTCCCGTGGACGTGGTGAAGGCGCGGCTGGAGGCGGTGGCGCACCCGATGCGGATGCGGCTGTGCCGCAGTCTGGCGCGGGGGGCGTACACCACGAGCGAGCTGGCGGACGCGTACGGGATCAGTGCGCCGGAGGTGTCCCGTCACCTGTCGGTGATGAAGAAGGCGGGGCTGCTCACCACTCAGCGGCGGGGCCGCTATGTGTTGCACCAGCTGGATGTGGCTGTGGTGGCGCGGCTGGGCAGTGATTTCCTGGAGGGGGTGCTGCGGTAGCGCTCCGCGGGGAGTGGGGGGCGGCTGGTCTCGCCGGGTGTTCGCCCGCGGACCGTGCAGGGTTGTTCGCGCCGTTCCCCGCGCCCCCTGGAAACCCTCGTTCGCCTGCGGACCGTGCCCGCTTCTCGCGCAGTTCCCCGCGCCCCTAGGAAACCCGCCCTCAGCTGCGGACCGTGCAGGGTTGCTCGCGCAGTTCCCCGCGCCCCCTGGAAACCCTCGTTCGCCTGCGGACCGTGCCCGCTTCTCGCGCAGTTCCCCGCGCCCCTAAAAGCCTGGGGCTGAGCTGAGTTCTCTGGCTGCCGGGTATCCCTTTGGGGCACGGGGGAGGCCGAAACGATCGGCTCAGCCACCAGCTTTTAAGGGGCGCGGGGAACGGCGCGACCAGCCCCCACCGGCCCGCAGGTGACGTCGGTCCCATGCCCGCGCCCCACAGTGGCCGCGCCACTCGTACCCCCTAGGGGCGCGGGGAACTGCGCGAGCAACGACCCACCGGCCCGCAGACAAAGGCCGGGCCCAGAAGGCGCGCGGGGAACTGCGCGACCAGCCCCCACCGGCCCGCAGGTGACGTCGGGCCCATGCCCGCGCCCCACAGTGGCAGCACTGGCCGTACCCCCTGCGGGCGCAACCACCCACCGGCCCGCAGGCGGACCCCCGCCCCTCAACCCCCCACCCTCAACACCAACTTCCCCATCGACTTCCGGCTCTCCATCAGGCGATGGGCCTCGGGGGCGTCGTGGAGGGGGAATTCGGCGGTCACCGGCAGTGTCGCGCGGCCGTCCGTGGCCAGGGCGAAGGACCGGTTCGCCAGGGCTCGCAGGGCGTCGGGGTCGCCCGCCGCCAGGCCGAGGATCGAGAAGCCGGAGACCGACCGGCCGCGCGGGTACAGCTCGGGCTGGCCCACCTGCCAGGGCTCCTCCCCGCCCGCGTTCCCGTACGAGACGAGACGGCCGAAGAGGGCGAGCGAGTCGAGCCCGCGCCGCAGGGTGGCGCCGCCGACCGGGTCGAGGACGAGGTCCACGCCCCGCCCCCGGGTGACGCGGTGCACGTCGTCCTGGAAGGCGGCGGTGAGGAACACGTCGTCGTACCCGTACCGCCGGGCGTACGCGGCCTTCTCGCCGCTCGACACCACGCCGTAGACGGCCCCCGCGCCCGCGAGCCGGGCGAGCTGGCCGACGACCGTGCCGACGCCCCCGGCCGCGCCCTGGACCAGGACGGTCTCGCCGGGCGCCAGCCGTCCGACCTCGTGGACCAGGGCGTGCGCGGTGGGCAGCACGGTCGGCAGCGTGGCGGCGGTGCGCAGGTCCACGCCGTCCGGGACCGGGAAGACGGTGGCGGCCGGGGCGAGGGCGACCTCCGCGTATCCGCCGCCCTCGGCCAGCGCGGCGACCCGCTGTCCGACCGCGAGCCCTGTGACGCCCCGGCCCACCGCCCGTACCCGCCCGGAGACCTCCAGCCCCGGCACGAACGGCAGGGACGTCACCCGGTACCCCTCGGCACGCGCCTTCACCTCGGCGAAGTTGACGCCCGCGTACGCCACGTCGACGGCGACCTCGCCCGGGCCGGGCTCGGGCACACCGGTCTCCACCGACCGCAGCACTTCCGGACCGCCCAGCTCGCTGACCTGAATCGCACGCATGACGTGGGTCCCCCTCGGCACGTAAAGTGTTCAATGAAGGTCGAACACCCAGGAGTGTACGGCCGCCATCGAACACACGGCAAGGGGAGAGGACACCCCATGACCCACCGCGCGCCCCCCGAGCACACCCACCCCGACAAGGTTCCGCTGATCACGGCCCTGGACGCGCTGGGCGATCCGGTCCGGCTCCAGCTCGTGCGCGAGCTCGCCGACTCGGCGGACTGGACGCGCAGCTGCGGCTCCTTCGACGTGCCGGTGCGCAAGGCGGCGCTGAGCCACCACTTCTCGGTGCTGCGCGCGGCCGGGCTCGTCGAGCAGCGCGACGACGGCCCCAAACGGATCAACCGGCTGCGCCGCGAGGAGTTCGACGGCCGCTTCCCCGGCCTGCTCGCACTGGTCCTGCGCGGCGACTGACGACCGGCGGCCCGGGCTCACAGCCCCCCGGCCCGGACCAGCCCCGTCTCGTACGCCAGGACGACCACCTGCACCCGGTCCCGCAGGCCGAGCTTGGTCAGGATCCGGCCGACGTGGGTCTTCACCGTGGCCTCGGAGAGCACCAGACCCGCCGCGATCTCGCCATTCGAGAGGCCCTGCGCGACGAGCAGCATGACCTCGCGCTCGCGCTCGGTCAGCTTGTCCATCGCGGTGCCGCCCGGCCGCGGCTCCCGTCCGGTGGCGGGCAGCATCGGGGCGAACCGGTCGAGGAGGCGGCGGGTGGTGGAGGGCGCGACCACGGCGTCCCCGCTGTGCACCGAGCGGATCGCCCCGAGCAGCTCGGCGGGCGGCACGTCCTTGAGCATGAAGCCGCTGGCCCCGGCCTTGAGCCCGGAGAACGCGTATTCGTCCAGGTCGAACGTGGTCAGGATCAGCACCTTCGGGTGCGTCTCGGCCGAGCAGATCCGCCGGGTCGCCTCCACCCCGTCGAGCCTGGGCATGCGCACGTCCATCAGCACCACGTCCACGGCGGTCGCGCGGAGGATGTCGATGGCCTCCGCGCCGTCGCCCGCCTCCGCGACGACCTCCATGTCCGGCTGGGCGGCCAGCACCATCCGGAAGCCGGTGCGCAGCAGCACCTGGTCGTCGACGAGCATCACGCGGATCGTCATCGGATCCCTCTCCTCCTCGGGGAGTACGAAGTCAGTGGGCGGGCTTGAGCGGCAGCAGGGCGCTGATGCGGAAGCCACCGCCCGGACGCGGCCCCGCGTCCAGGGTGCCGCCCACCATGCCGACGCGCTCGCGCATGCCGATCAGGCCGTGGCCCTGGCCGTCGGCGCCGCCGTCCTCGTACATCTCGTGCGCCGCGCCCCGGCCGTCGTCCTCGACCAGCAGGCCGAGCCCGTCGTCGAAGTAGACCAGCCGGACGCTGGCGCCCGCGTCCGGGCCCCCGTGCTTGCGCGTGTTGGTCAGCGCCTCCTGCACGATCCGGTACGCGGTGAGCTCGACGCCGCTGGGCAGCGGACGCGGGGTGCCCTCGATCTTGAAGTCCACGGTGAGCCCGGCCGTGCGCACCTGCTCGACCAGCTCCTCGATCTGCTCCACATCGGGCTGCGGCACGTACTCCCCGGCCTCGCGGTGCTCGCCGGTGCGCAGTACGCCGAGCAGCCGGCGCATCTCGGCGAGCGCCTGGCGGCCGGTCATGGAGATCGTCTCCAGGGCGATCTTCGCCTGGTCGGGGGCGGTCTCCATGACGTAGGCGGCGCCGTCCGCCTGCACCACCATCACCGAGACGTTGTGCGCGACGACGTCGTGGAGCTCGCGGGCGATCCGGGCGCGCTCGGCGGCGACGGCGACCTTGGCCTGGGCCTCGCGCTCCTTCTCCAGCCGGGCCGCGCGCTCCTCCAGCTGGGCGAAGTAGGCCCGGCGGGTGCGCATGGAGTCGCCCAGCACCCAGGCGAGGACGAACGGGACCGTCATCACGACGGTGTAGAAGATCACCTGCCCGGGGCTCACGTGCCCGGCGGCGCTGTCGTCGGTGTAGTCGGGCCAGCGCCACATCGCGATCACCGCCGCCGACAGCGCGCCGCCCAGGGCGAACCGGGAGGCCCAGCGCTCGCCGATGGCGGCGGCCGTGTAGATGGCGACCAGCATGGCGAAGTCCGACAGGTTCGGACCGACGTTGAACGCCAGCTGCGCCAGGCCGATCAGCGCGGCGAGCACCACCATCTTCTCCGGCGCACGGCGGCGCAGGGCCACGACGACGCTCAGGCCGAGGGCGGTCAGGAGGGCCAGCGGCGCCCGGCCGTGGCTCACTCCGTTGGACACGATCGTCATGCCGGAGAGCCCGAAGAGGACGACGGCCCAGAGGGCGTCGACCGCGGTCGGGTGTCTGCGGATGAAGTCGTAGAGGCGCTGCACGTAACCCAGCGTAGGGAAGCCGGATCGGTGCATGGGTCAACCGGAGGGTCGATCCGGGCCGCCGGGGCGTACTCCCCAAGGTGGAGGGGGACCTAGCCTTTCCCTGTGAACGACGAGGTGAGGGACGGCGTGCGGGACCTCCTCAAGGACGACGCGGACGGCGACGCCCCGGGCGGCGGCGACCGCGACCCCCGGAACGGCACCGGCCCGGACGCCGACGCTCCGGACGTGGAGGCTCCGGACCGCGACGGAGAGGACCACTACGGAGAAGAGGCCCGGAAGAGCGCCGGCCCGGACGCCGAAGCTCCCGATCACGACAGCCGGGAAGCCCGGGACGGCGGCGGCCCGGACGCCGCGTACGGCAGCGCTCCCGACCGCGACGCCCCCGGCGAGTGGGCCGGGTGGCGGGACGCCGCCGAGCGTGCGCTGTACGGGCCCGGTGGCTTCTATCTCCGCCCCGAGGGCCCCGCGGGCCACTTCCGTACCTCCGTGCACGCCTCCCCCCTCTTCGCGGCGGCGGTCGCGCGGCTGCTGCGGACCGTCGCCGAGGAGCTCGGCGGCGGCGAGGTCGCCTTCGTCGACATGGGCGCCGGACGCGGGGAACTGGTCACCGGCGTGCTCGCCGCGCTCCCCGAAGGGTTCCCCGTACGGGCGTACGCCGTGGAGCGCGCGGCCCGCCCCGACGGGCTCGACCCGCGCGTCGCCTGGGTGGCCGAGCCGCCGCGGGGTGTGCGGGGCCTGCTCTTCGCCAACGAGTGGCTCGACAACGTGCCCGTGGAGGTCGCCGAGGCCGACGCCGACGGCGTCCCGCGCCGG
Organism: Streptomyces sp. cg36; assembly: GCF_041080675.1. NCBI lineage: Bacteria > Bacillati > Actinomycetota > Actinomycetes > Kitasatosporales > Streptomycetaceae > Streptomyces > Streptomyces cyclosori. The sequence goes on from NZ_CP163520.1 coordinate 3,573,488, forward strand.
GTGCTGGTCCGCCCCGACGGCACCGAACGCCTCGGCGCCCCCGTCACCGGCGCCGACGCGCGCTGGCTGGAGCGGTGGTGGCCGCTGCGCGAGCCCGGTGCGCGCGCGGAGGTGGGGCGCGCCCGGGACGAGGCGTGGGCGCGGGCGGTGGACGGTCTGGCGGCGGGCCTCGCGGTGGCCGTGGACTACGGACACACGGCGGACGCCCGCCCTCCGTACGGCACGCTCACCGGCTTCCGGGGCGGGCGCGAGGTCCCGCCCGTGCCCGACGGCAGCTGCGACATCACCGCGCACGTGGCCCTGGACTCCTGCGCGGACCCGGGCGGGGAGCTGCTGCCCCAGCGCGAGGCGCTGGCCGCCCTCGGGGTGTCGGGCGCCCGCCCGCCCCTCGCGCTCGCCTCCACCGACCCGGCCGCCTACATCGGGGCGCTTGCGCGGGCGGGCGAGGCGGCGGAGCTGACCGCCCGGGGCGGGCTCGGCGACTTCCTCTGGCTGCGCCGGAGGGTGTGAGCGGAAGGGGCCGGGCCGCGCTCCCCTCCCCCCGGCGGGTGTGCGCGGACGGGCCCGAGCCGCATTCCCATCCCCGTACCCGAACAGGGATACTGTCGCCCATGACGGAGACCACGGTCGGTATCGGCGGCGCGGCGGAGAGCACCGACATGGTGCTCAACATCGGCCCCCAGCACCCCTCCACCCACGGCGTGCTCCGCCTGCGCCTCGTGCTCGACGGCGAGCGGATCCAGCACGCCGAGCCCGTCGTCGGCTATATGCACCGCGGCGCCGAGAAGCTCTTCGAGGCGCGCGACTACCGCCAGATCGTCATGCTGGCCAACCGCCACGACTGGCTCTCCGCCTTCTCCAACGAGCTCGGTGTGGTGATGGCCGTCGAGCGGATGCTGGGCATGGAGGTCCCGGAGCGCGCGGTGTGGACCCGTACGCTCCTCGCCGAGCTGAACCGGGCGCTCAACCATCTGATGTTCCTCGGGTCGTACCCGCTCGAACTGGGCGGAATCACCCCGATCTTCCACGCCTTCCGGGAGCGCGAGGAGCTCCAGCACGTGATGGAGGAGGTCTCCGGCGGGCGCATGCACTACATGTTCAACCGCGTCGGCGGCCTCAAGGAGGACCTGCCGCTCGGCTGGCTCGGCCGCGTCCGCGACGCCGTCGCCGCCGCCGACTCGCGCATGGACGTGTACGACCGGCTGGTGCTCGGCAACGAGATCTTCCGCGGGCGCACCCGGGGCGTCGGCGTGCTCTCCCAGGAGGCCGTGCACGCGTACGGCGTCAGCGGGCCCATCGCCCGCGGCTCCGGCGTCGACTTCGACCTGCGCCGCGACGAGCCCTACCTGGCCTACGGCGAACTCCAGGACACCCTGCGGGTCGTCACCCGCACCGAGGGCGACTGCCTGGCCCGCTTCGAGGTGCTGCTGGAGCAGACCCACAACGCCCTGGAACTCGCCGGTGCCTGCCTCGACCGGCTCGCCGAGCTCCCGCCCGGCCCGATCAACCAGCGGCTGCCGAAGGTCCTGAAGGCCCCCGAGGGCCACACCTACGCCTGGACCGAGAACCCGCTGGGCATCAACGGCTACTACCTGGTCAGCAAGGGCGAGAAGACCCCGTACCGCCTCAAGCTCCGCTCGGCCTCGTACAACAACATCCAGGCGCTCGCCGAGCTCCTGCCGGGCACGCTGGTCGCCGACATGGTCGCGATCCTGGGCTCGCTCTTCTTCGTCGTCGGCGACATCGACAAGTAGCGAGCAGGGCGCGCGCCCGCCGCACGGACACGGGATGCGCGATGCGGGACACGAGGAGGGCCCCGGCAGACGCTGCCGGGGCCCTCCTCGTACGTACCGCGGGACTACGAGATCGCCGTCCGCAGCACCGCCACGTCCAGCTGCTCGGTCTCGTCGTGCGCGGTCAGGTCGATGACCTTGCCGACGACCCGGCCGGGGCCGCCCAGCGGGCGCTCGGCCAGCACCTCCTCGCCGACCACGTCGGCCAGGTCCTCCTCGGCGGCGGCCTCTATCGCCTTGGCGGCGGCCTCCTTCTCGGCGGCGGTGCCGAAGAAGTCGAAGCTGCCCTCGGGCCGGACGGCCGGGCGCGCCACGTACGGCACGACGGCGGCGGCGACCGGCGCCGGGGCCGCGGGGAGCGCCGGAAGGGCGGCGGACGACGGGCGGACGTGCTCCCCGCCGGCGACCGCCCCGGACTTCCCCTGCGGCTCCTGGGAGTCCGGCGGAGTCTGCGCGCCCGTCGCCGGGCCCTTGGCCGCGCCGGCGGGCCCGCCCGACGGCGCGGACCGGTCGCCCGTGGACCGCGCGTCCTTGGCGCCGAGCGGCTCCAGCGCGCCGGACCTGCGGGCGGCCTCGGCCTGCTGGAGCTCGCGCGCCCGCTGCGCGGCCCGGCGGGCCTCGTCGACCGCGGCGGCGGCCCGCCGGGCCTCCTGCGCACGGCGTGCGTACGGCAGGTTCTCCAGGGCGCGGGACGCCGAGGCGTACGCGGCGGCCGTCGGCGTACTGGCCGTGGCCGGCAGCGCCTTGGGGGCGGAGGCTTCGAGGGCGAGCACCCGGCGGCCCTCCAGGGCGGTGGCCCGCTCGGTCTCCGCCGTCGCGTACCGCCGCAGCAGCGCCGCGTGTTCGCCGCGCAGCCCGGCCAGCTCCATGCGCTTGGCCCGCAGCTTGGCGTCCAGCCGGCCGCGCAGCTCGCGCGACTCCTCCAGCTCCGCCTCCAGCTCGGCGATCCGCTCCTCGGTCTGCCATTGGTCGGCGGCGCGCGAGCGGGTCAGTTCGGCGACCCGGCGACCGGCGGCCCGGTCCCAGCCGCGCATCAGCACCGAGCCGGTGACGGCAGCCGCCGCGGCGGCTGCCGCCAGACCGCGCAGCGCCAAGGGCTGATCGAGCAGCCAGGCGCCACCGGCGCAGAAGACAGCGGCGCCGGCGACGACCGACGGCGAGAGGAGCCTGTGCAGAGGAGGGGAATGGCGGTGGCGTCCACGTGGCATGGCCTGAAATTTACCGTGCGTAGACATCCGATGGACCCCCGGCCCGGCAAACTCCTGAAACTTCTTGCCACCGCGTTCCGTTGTCCGCGGTTTTCCCTACTTCTTGATCAGCCCCTTCGACTGGAGATAGTCCTTGGCGACGTCGGCGGGCTTGGCCCGCTCGGCGTCCACCTTGCGGTTCAGTTCCACGAGATCACCGGTCGTCAGCGCCTTGGTGAGCTTCGCGAGCACATCGGCTATCGCCTGGTCGCCGGCGTCCTTCGCATTGACGACGGGAAGCACGTTGTCCGCGTTCTGGAGCTTCTTGTCGTCGTCCAGGAGCACCAGGCCGAACTGGTCCAGGGTGGCGTCCGTCGTGGTGGTCAGCACCAGTTGGTCGACGCCGTCCTTGACGGCCTGCTTGGACTGCGGGGTGCCGACGCCCTTGGGGTCGATGCCACCGACGTCGATCCCGTACTTCTCCTTGAGGCCCGGTGCGCAGAAGGGGCGGACCGTGCACTCGTCACCGGCCGCGATCTTGACCTTGACCTTCGACTTCCCCAGATCCGAAAGGGTCTTGAGGTTGTTCTTGGCGGCGAATTCCTTGGTCACCGCGAACGCGTTCTGGTCGACCGCCGCGCCCGCCGGAAGCACCTTCAGTCCGCGCGGTCCGGCGAGCTTGGTCAGCTCGGCCACGGTCGCGGCGGCGTCGCTGGAGGCGAGCGGCTTGTCCTTGGCCTTGTCGCCGTTCACCTTGGCATTGAGGAATTCGGTAAGCGTAGCCGCGTATTCCGGAACGATGTCGATCTCGCCCTTCTCCAGGGCGGGTTCATAGAGTTCGCGGTTCTTCACCGTGGTGACCGACGTGCCGTATCCGGCGTCGCGCAGGATCTGCGCGTACAGCTCGGCGAGGACGGCGGACTCCGTGAAGCCCGCGGCGCCCACGGTCAGCGAGCCCTTCTTGCCGCCCCCCGAGCCGTCGGAGGCCGGGGCGGCGCTCTTGTCCTTGTCCTTCTCCAGGCTGTCGCCGCCGCACGCGGCCAGCGAACCGGCCAGCGCCAGTGTGCCGAGGGCCGCACCGGCCGTGCGCAGGATCTTGCTCATGAAGGTTCACCATCCGGGAATTCGAGGAGACGAGAAGGATCAGGAGGTTCGGGGCGAGCGGGCGGGGCGCCGGCGCAGCGGGCTGAACAGCCGGTCCGCGACCACCAGTACGCCCTCGACCAGCAACGCGAGCAGCGCGGCGAGGATCGCCCCCGCGACCACCTGCGGTGTGTTGTACGTGGCGAACCCGGCCGTGATGATCCGGCCCAGGCCGCCGAGCCCGACCATGGAGGCGATCGTGGCGGTCGCCACCACCTGCACCGCGGCCGACCGCACCCCGATCATGATCAGCGGGTAGGCGAGCGGCAGCTCGACCCGGGCGAAGAGCTGGCCGCCCGACATCCCCATGCCGCGCGCGGCCTCCACCACCGACCGGTCCACCTCCCGCATGCCCACATAGGCGTTGGTCAGCAGCGGCGGCACCGCGAAGAGCACCAGGGCGATGATCGTCGGGGTGTACCCGGCCTTGCGCAGCGGCGTGAGCATCAGCAGGGCGAGCACCGCGAAGACGGGCACCGCCCGGCCGATGTTGGAGATGTTGACGGCGAGCGCACCGCCGCGGCCGATGTGCCCCAGCCACAGGGCGAGCGGCAGCGCGATCGCGCAGGCCACCAGGAGCGAGACCCCGCTGACGTAGGCGTGTTCGGAGAGCCGGTGCCAGGCGCCGTCGTCGCCCTTCCAGTTGGCCCCGGTCGTCAGCCAGGTCCAGGCGTCGGCCATGACCCCCATCAGCGCGCCCCCGCCGTCGTCCGTATCCGGGTCCACGGGGTGAGCAGCCGTTGCAGACCGAGCAGCAGGAGGTCCGCGACCAGGGCGAGCAGCACGCACAGCACGGACGCGGTGAGCACCTGCGCCTTGAACGTGGACTGCACGCCGTCGCCTATGAGGTTGCCCAGGCCGCCCTTGCCGACCACCGAGCCGACCGTGGTGAGCGCGACCGTCGACACCGTGGCGATGCGCACCCCGGCGAGCAGCGCGGGCAGCGCCAGCGGGAGCTCGACCTCGAACAGCAGCCGTATCCTCCCGTACCCCATCCCCCGGGCCGCCTCGCGCACTTCGGCCGGGACGGCCTCCAGGCCCGCCAGGATGTTGCGGACCAGGATCGTCAGCGAATAGAGCACGAGGCCGGTGACCACCAGTGACGCCGAGAGGCCGAACACCGGCAGCAGCAGCGAGAACATGGCCAGCGACGGCACCGTGTAGAGCACGGTCGTCAGGGTCAGGACCGCGCCCGCGACCCCGCGCCGGCCGCGCGCGAGCAGGGCCAGCGGGAAGGCGATCAGCAGCCCGATCAGCACCGACACCGCCGTGATCCAGATGTGCTGGACGGTGGCGTCGGTCAGCTCGTGGCTGCGGGAGCGCACGTACTCCCAGCAGATCCAGTCGTTTCGGACCAGACAGTTCTGCGTGCCCACGGCACTCACGGTTCCCCGCACCTCCCCCGCCGGATCTCCCCGTCGCTCCCGAACGTATGTCTGGCGACCTTATCCCCGACCACTGACAATCACCGAGGGCCCGGAGCGGGATCCCCGCATCGAACACAGTGCAGCAACATGGAGTTCACACAAGTTCGGTCACAACCGGTCACAATGGGGAACCATGATCCGATTCGAGCACGTCACCAAGCGGTACGCCGACGGCACCACCGCCGTCGACGACCTCTCCTTCGAGGTGGCCGAGGGTGAACTGGTCACGCTCGTCGGACCGTCCGGTTGCGGCAAGACCACCACGATGAAGATGGTGAACCGGCTGATCGAGCCCAGCGAGGGCCGGATATTCCTGGACGGCGAGGACATAGCCGCCGTCGACCCGGTCCAACTGCGGCGCCGCATCGGCTACGTGATCCAGCAGGTCGGGCTCTTCCCGCACAAGACGGTCCTGGAGAACACCGCGACCGTCCCGCACCTGCTGGGCGTCAAGCGCGCCAGGGCCCGCGAGCGCGCGGCCGAACTGCTCGACCTGGTCGGCCTCGACCCCAAGGTGTACGGACCGCGCTACCCCGAGCAGCTCTCGGGCGGACAGCGCCAGCGGGTCGGCGTGGCGCGGGCGCTGGCCGCGGACCCGCCGGTGCTCCTGATGGACGAGCCGTTCGGCGCGGTGGACCCGGTGGTGCGCGAGCGGCTGCAGAACGAGTTCCTCAAGCTCCAGTCGCAGGTCCGCAAGACGGTCCTGTTCGTCACCCACGACATCGAGGAGGCGGTCCGCCTCGGCGACCGCATCGCGGTGTACGGCCAGGGGCGCATCGAGCAGTTCGACGCCCCCTCGGCGGTCCTCGGCGCCCCCGCGACCCCGTACGTGGCGGACTTCGTCGGCGCGGACCGGGGCCTGAAGCGGCTCTCGGTGACGCCCATCGAGGAGGGCGACCTGGAGCAGCCGCCGGTGGTCCGGCTCGACGACCCGCTGCCCGCGGCCCTGGACGCGCCCTGGGCGGTGGTCCTGGACGCCTCGGGCGAGCTGCACGGCTGGATCTCCGCCGAGCGGGCGGCGGCGGCGGGCGGCGGCGCGACCGTGCGCGAGCACGCCCGGCGGATGGAGGCGTGGCTGCCGGTCGGCGCCTCGCTCAAGCAGGCGTTCGCCACGATGCTCCAGCACGACGCCGGGTGGATCGCGGTCATCGACCAGGAGGGCTCGGGCCGCTTCCTGGGCGTGCTCACCCCGGCCCGGCTGCACGAGGCGCTGCGCCGCTCGATCGACGCGGACGCCCAGGACCTCCCCCGTACGGAAGTGGACGTCGAGACGGTCAGTTCGCGCTGAGGCGACCGCTGATCCACTCCAGGGTGGGCGGGATCTCCCGCCGCCAGGTGTTGAAGTTGTGCCCGCCGCTGTCGAGCGTGATCGACGAGACGCGCGCGGGCGACTTCACCTTCTCGATGAACTTCAGCGTCGGCTTGAGGTTGTCCTCGCCCGACTTGGAGCTGGTCACCAGGAAGGAGGACTTGGCGGGCTTCACGTGGTCCAGCGACCACAGCAGGTTGGAACGATTCTTCGCGGCCTTGTCGCCATGGAAGAGATCACCGGTGGTCGGGTCGCTCGCGGCCTTGTAGTACGCGGAGAGACCGGCGCTGGCGCCGAAGGTCTCCGGGTGGTGGATGCCGATCTTCAGGGCGCAGTAGCCGCCGGTCGAGTTCCCGATGAAGCCCCAGTTCCGCGCCTGGGTGCCGACCCGGTACGTCTCGGAGACGGCCTTGGGGAGGTCCTTGGCGAAGAAGGTCTCGGTCTGCGGGCCGCCCGGGATGTCCACGCACTCGGTGTCACGCGGCGGCGCCACCGTCGGGCGCATCATCACGAGGATCATGGGCTGCGCCTTCTTCTGCTTGACCTGCGCCCATGCCGTCTTCGGGTACCGCAGCCCCTTGATCAGGTTCTCCGCGGTGCCCGGGTAGCCGGTCAGCACCACGGCGGCCGGGAACTTCTGGTTCTCGTACTTCTTCTGGAAGTACTCGGGGGGCAGATAGACGTAGGCGGGGCTGGCTATTTTGGACCGTTCGCCCTGGACGACCACCTTCTGGATCTCTCCGCCGACGGCGGGGTTGCCCGCGCCGGGGGTGTCGGGCTTCTGCTTCCCCGTGACCTTGATGTCCTTGGTCCCGGCCGAGTGGTCGACGACCACGCCCATGCCGTTCTCCTGGCCGAAGAGGTCGGCCCAGGACCCGTAGAACAGGAAAGAGTTGTTGGCGGCGAGGCCGACCGAGGCGAAGAGCATCAGCTGAGTGCCGAGGAGCAGGCCGATCCGGCCCAGGACGGCCCGCCAGCTGCGCCTGGCCAGCCGCGGCCAGAGCCAGATGGTGAGCGCGAACAGCACCACCGCCAGTACGACGGCCAGCGCCAGAACCTTGTTGCTCGTGAGACCCATGAGTCGTCGAAACTTTCTGACTGAGATTTTCCTGAGACCGAGGGAACCCTCCCCCGGGATGTCCCGTCCTAGAGGGCGCAAATTGTCCGGAACACGGTGGCGACCTTGTCACTGTGTCCGACAACAGAATCTCTCGCGGAGTCACGGGAAGCGATGTCTGTCAGGATAGATGGGGACAAAAAGGGTTCGGTTCCGGCCGGCGCGCGCAAAGTCCTCCGCGGACCGCGCCCCGACTCGGTGCCCTCACTGGTCGGCACGGCCGCGACCTTCGTCGGCCTGCTCAACATCGCCGCGGGCATCTTCCCGCGCTTCCGCGCCAGCCGGATGCACGCCGTCACCGAGGTCCTGCCGGGTACGACGGGCCCCTTCGCGGCGGCCCTCGCGCTCAGCACCGGCGTGCTGCTGCTGCTCCTGGCCCACGGCCTGAAGCGGCGCAAGCGGCGCGCCTGGCGGGCCGCGGTCGCCCTGCTGCCGATCGGCGCGGTGGCCCAGTTCCTCTACCGCCACTCGGTCGTCGGCGTACTGATCTCGATCGCGCTGCTGGTGCTGCTGGTCCGGCACCGCACCGAGTTCACCGCGCTGCCCGACCCGCGCAGCCGCTGGAAGGCGCTGGCCAACTTCATCCTGCTCGGCACCGGCTCGATGGGCCTCGGCCTGGTGATCGTCTCGGTCCACCCGGGCCGCGTCGTCGGCAACCCGTCGATCGCCGACCGGATCCAGCACGTGATGTACGGCCTGTTCGGCTTCGAGGGCCCCGTCGAGTACGCGGGCGACACCAGCTGGACCGTCGCCTACTCGCTCGGCGCGCTCGGCCTGCTCACCGCGATCACCACCATCTACCTGGCCTTCCGCCCCGAGCACCCGGCCGCCCGGCTCACCGAGGACGACGAGCGCAAGCTGCGCGACCTGCTCGCCAAGCACGGCGCCCGCGACTCGCTCGGCCACTTCGCGCTCCGCCGCGACAAGGCGGTCGTCTTCTCCCCCAGCGGCAAGGCCGCCGTCACCTACCGGGTGGTCTCCGGTGTGATGCTCGCCTCCGGCGACCCGATCGGCGACGTCGAGGCGTGGCCCGGCGCCATCGAGCGGTTCATGGACGAGGCCAAGGCCCACTCCTGGACCCCGGCCGTGGTCGGCTGCTCGGAGACCGGCGGCGAGGTCTGGACCCGCGAGACCGGCCTGGACGCCCTGGAACTGGGTGACGAGGCGGTGGTGGACGCCGCGGATTTCTCCCTGTCCGGGCGCGCCATGCGGAACGTACGCCAGATGGTCAAGCGCATCGAGCGCAATGGCTACGAAACCCGCGTACGGCGCGTCCGTGATCTCTCCGTGGGTGAGCTGGAACGGGTCCGGCGGGCCGCCGAGGACTGGCGCGGCACCGACACCGAGCGCGGCTTCTCCATGGCGCTGGGCCGGATCGGCGACCCGGACGACGGCGACTGCGTGATCGCCACCGCCCACAAGGCCGACGACGACGGCTCGGGCGAGCCGGGCCCGTACGGCGACCTCAAGGCAATGATTCACTTCGTCCCCTGGGGCGCCGACGGAATGTCGCTGGAGCTGATGCGCCGCGACCGCTCCGCCGACCCGGGCATGAACGAGCTGCTGATCGTGGCCGCCCTCCAGGCGGCACCCAAGATCGGCATCGAACACGTCTCCCTGAACTTCGCGATGTTCCGTTCCGCGCTGGCGCGGGGCGAGAAGATCGGCGCCGGGCCGGTGCTGCGGCTCTGGCGCGGTCTGCTGGTCTTCCTCTCGCGCTGGTTCCAGATTGAGTCGCTGTACAAGTTCAACGCCAAGTTCCAGCCGCGCTGGGAGCCGCGCTTCATGGTCTACCGGGCCCACGGCGACCTGCCGCGCATCGGCTTCGCGGTGATGCAGGCCGAGGGCTTCGTGAACGTCGCCCTGCCGCGTCCGTTCACCCGCTTCAGCCGGGCCCACCGCCAGCGGCCGTGCGCCCACCCGTCCACGACGCGGGAGACCGAGAGAACGGTCCGGGCGGCCCTGTGACCCGTCGGGCCGCGCCGGCGGCCCGCGGTGAGCGGTGACACGCGGCAGTGACGAAGAGGGGCCCGGGGATTTCTCCCCGGGCCCCTCTTCGTCTTACGCGGACGCGGTCTCCGGCTCGGGCGCCTTCTCGGCCCCGCCGGCGGCGGCGACGGCCTGCGCGGGCCTGCGGTCCGAGTGCAGTCCGACCAGCGCGACCACCACGACCAGCAGGAACGCGGCCCCGGCCAGCGCGAAGCTCAGCGTGAACTGGCTCTCCTGCGGCAGCGGCGGAACCCCGGCCGGCAGGTGCTCGATCGTCTTGGAGGCGAGCAGCGAGGTGATCACCGCACTGGCGATGGCGCTGCCGACCGAGCGGGAGATCGAGTTGATGCCGTTGGCGATGCCCGTCTGGTGGTGCGGGACGCTCGCCACGATCAGGGCGGGCATCGCGGCGTAGCCGAAGCTGATCGCGACACCGATCACCATGCCCGCCAGGATCACCGAGGCGCTGGAGTCGTGCGCGCCGGTCAGCCAGGCGAAGCCGATGACACCGAACGCGGCACCGGCCGTCAGCGTGAAGCGGGCACCGATGCGGCGCACCAGCATGCCTCCGGCCTGGGCGGCCAGCAGCGACATGACCGTGGTGGGCAGCAGGTACTCGACGGAGGCGCGCAGCACCGAGGCCGTGAACCCGTAACCGGTGACCTTCTCGGGCATCTGCACCAGGTACGAGACGCCGATGAACTGCGAGAACATCGCGAAGCCGAGCAGCAGACCGGCCAGGTTGGTGAAGAGCACCGGACGGTGGGCGAACATCTTCATGTCCACCATCGGCTCCTTGACCTTGCGCTCGACCAGGACCCAGACGCCCGCCATCACGACGGCGGCGACGAACAGGCCGAGGGTGCGCACCGAGGTCCAGCCCCACTCGTGGCCCTGCGAGATCGGCAGCAGCAGGAGGACCAGGAGGGCCGCCAGCGTGCCCGCGCCCAGCCAGTCGGTGCGCCCGCCGGGCTTGTGGCGGGAGGCCGGGACGCCGGCGACCACGGCCACCAGGGCCACGACGGCGAGGACGGCGGCGAGCCAGAAGACGCGGTGGTAGTCGGGGTGGTCGCCCTGGGTGAGCAGGCCGGCGCCCACCAGGGCGAGGCCGCTGCCGAACGCCAGGGTGCCGCTGACCAGCGCCATCGCGCCGTGCAGCTTCTCCGGGCGGATCTCCTCGCGCAGGACCGAGAGGGCCAGCGGGAAGATCGCGGTGGCGGCGCCCTGCATGACCCGGCCGACGATCAGCCAGAGCAGCGAGCTGGTGGTGGCGGCGAGCACCGAGCCCGCGACCATCAGCACCAGGACGCCTATGAGCGTGGGCTTCTTGCCGTGCATGTCGCCGAAGCGGCCGAGCAGCGGGGTGAAGACGGCGGCGGAGAGGAGGGTCGCGGTGGTGACCCAGCTGACGTTGGCGGTGGAGGTGCCGAGGTCGTTCTGGATGATGCCGAGGATCGGCACGACCAGGGTCTGCATCATCGAGACGACCATGGCGGCCAGCCCGAGGACCAGGACGAGCGCGGGGCCGCCGGTGGGGCGCGCGGGCGCCACGTGATGTGTGGGAGTCACGGTTTCTTCCGTAGGAGTCCGGTAGGGAGATGCTTGAGGTGTTCGACGCTTGACCACCTCAAGTGCTTGATTACCCCAAGCAACTAGAGTGACGGTAAACCTCAAAGGTTGAGATCGTCAAGTTTCTCGCGGTAAGGTGGCGCCATGTCTGGAACCAGCCGCCCGGCCGCCGTGACCGACGCCGTCACGAACGACGCGCTCATGGACGCCCTCTGGGACTCCCTGGCGGACTACTACGGCGACTTCACCGCCGCCGCCAACGAGGCCGGCCTCACCGTCAGCCAGGCCAAGACCCTCACCGTGCTGCGCCGCGGCCCCGCCGCCATGCGCTCGCTCGCCACCACGCTGCACTGCGACGCCTCCAACGTCACCGGCATCGTGGACCGCCTGGAGGGCCGCGACCTCGTACGGCGCGAACCGAGCCCCACCGACCGCCGGGTCAAGAACGTCGTCCTCACCGAGGCCGGCCTGCGGGCCGTGGAGACCGTCCGGGCCGCCATGCACGGCACCCACGGCGCCCTGGACGCCCTAGACGAGGAGGAGCGCGGCGCCCTGCACCGGCTGCTGCGCCGCACCTTCGCCGGTCCCGCCTCCCGCACCGCCACTGGTCCGAGGACCCTCGGCTGACGCCTACGCTGGACGTATGAGTACGTTGCGCCGACGGGGCACGGTCACCGGACTGCCCGAGTGGGACCGCTGCGCGGTCATGGGCGTGGTCAATGTCACGCCCGACTCCTTCTCCGACGGCGGCCGGTGGTTCGACACGGCCGCCGCCGTCAAGCACGGTCTCGACCTCGTCGCCGAGGGCGCCGACCTGGTCGACGTGGGCGGCGAGTCCACCCGTCCCGGCGCCACCCGCGTCGACGAGGCGGAGGAGCTGCGCCGGGTCGTCCCCGTGGTGCGCGGCCTCGCCGCCGAGGGCGTCACCGTCTCCGTCGACACCATGCGCGCCTCCGTGGCCGAACAGGCCGTCGCCGCGGGCGCGCTGCTGGTCAACGACGTCAGCGGCGGACTCGCCGACCCGGCCATGATCGAGGTCGTGGCGGCCACCGGCTCCCCCTTCGTCGTCATGCACTGGCGCGGCTTCAGCCAGGACATGAACAGCCGCGCGGTCTACGCCGACGTGGTCGCCGAGGTCGTCGCCGAGCTCCACGCGCGCGTGGAGGCGGTCGTCGCGGGCGGCATCGCCCCCGAGCGCATCGTCGTCGACCCCGGCCTCGGCTTCGCCAAGCGGGCCGAGCACGACCTGGCGCTCGTCGCCCACCTGGCCGAGCTGCGGGCGCTCGGCCACCCCCTGCTGGTCGCCGCCTCCCGCAAGCGCTTCCTCGGCCATGTGCTGGCCCCGGACGGCTCCGGGCCGCCCCCCGCGCGCGAGCGCGACGCCGCCACCGCGGCCGTCTCCGCCATCGCCGCCCACGAGGGCGCCTGGGCGGTCCGGGTGCACGAGGTCCGGGCCACGGCCGACGCCGTGCGCGTGGCCCGGGCCGTCGAGGGAGCGGCGTGACGGCCCCCACCGACGTCGAGGCGGTCGAGCTGGCCAACACCGCCTACTACGAGACGCTGGAGCGCGGCGACTTCGAGGAGCTCTCCGAGCTCTGGCTGAGCGCCACCGACGCCGGGGACACCGCGATCTCCTGCGTCCACCCCGGCTGGCCGGTGCTCTCCGGGCGCGGCGAGGTGCTCCGCTCGTACGCGCTGATCATGGCGAACACGGAGTACATCCAGTTCTTCCTGACCGATGTGAAGGTCGTCGTCCTCACCGACACCGCCCTGGTCACCTGCACCGAGAACATCCTCAGCGGCGGCCCCGCCCAGGAGAGCGGCGAGCTCGGTCCGCTGGTCGGCCAGCTGATCGTCGCCACCAATGTGTTCCGCCGCACACCCGAGGGCTGGAAGCTCTGGTCCCACCACGGCTCGCCCGTACTCGCCGAGACGGGCGACGAAGAGGGTTCCGAGGACTGAACCCGGCGCTTCCGGCGGCTGAAGCCCTGGATCACGAGGATTGAAACCGGGGGCTCGGGGTAGGGGCGGGTACCAGTCCCGGCCCCGTCTGTCCATAGCCCCCGTGGGCGAGCGCTGTCAGTGCTCGCAGGTAGATTCGATGGCGGGTACGGAGCCGCCCGCACGCGGCCGGGTGCCCGACCGACCAACGACAGCAGGAGTGATTCGCGTGGATCGTGTCGCGCTGCGCGGCCTCAAGGCCCGCGGGCACCATGGCGTCTTCCCCCGGGAGCGCGAAGAAGGCCAGACCTTCATCGTGGACCTGGTGCTCGGCCTCGACACCCGCCCCGCGGCGGCCGACGACGACCTGGCGAAGACCGTGCACTACGGAGTGGTGGCCGAGGAGGTCGTGGACGTCGTCCAGGGCGAGCCGGTCGACCTGATCGAGACGCTGGCCGAGCGCATCGCCCAGCAGTGCCTCAAGCATGCGGGGGTCCAGCAGGTGGAGGTGTGCGTCCACAAGCCGGACGCGCCGATCACCGTCCCCTTCGACGACGTGACCATCACCATCACCCGGAGCCGAGTATGACTGTGTTCTCGCACGAGAGCCCGCAGAGCGACCCGACCGTCCAGCCGGTGCCCGCGTCCGTGGTCGAGCAGGTGGACGCGGCCGACGTCACCCTCTCCAACCCGAAGCGGGCGGTGATCTCCCTCGGCTCCAACCTCGGCAACCGCCTGGAGACCCTCCAGGGCGCGATCGACGCCCTGGAGGACACCCCGGGCCTGCGGGTCAAAGCGGTCTCCCCGGTGTACGAGACGGAGCCCTGGGGCGTCGCCCCCGGCTCCCAGCCGGCGTACTTCAACGCGGTGGTCATCGTGAAGACGACCCTGCCGCCCACCTCGCTCCTGGAGCGCGGCCAGGCCATCGAGGAAGCCTTCGACCGGGTCCGCGACGAGCGCTGGGGCCCGCGCACCATCGACGTGGACATCGTTGCCTACGCCGATGTGATCGCCGACGACCCGCTCCTGACGCTCCCCCACCCCCGCGCCCACGAGCGGGCGTTCGTCCTCGCCCCCTGGATCGACGTGGACCCCGCCGCCCAGCTGCCCGGCCGCGGCCCGGTCGCAGGTCTGCTCGAAGCGATCGGCCGGGAAGGCGTGCTGCCGCGCGCCGACCTGGAACTCCGCCTGCCCGAGTAGTCGTTAGGCTGCTGACGACCGCGTAAGGCTGCTCAGGGCGAGCAGGTTCCGAACACGAAGGGCACTCTTCGGTGAGACAACTGAGGCTTGGCGTACTGGCGGGACTGTTCGCCGTCGCCGGAGTGCTCTCCTGGGCGGGCGCGCGGATGTGGGACTCGCTGGGCACCCTGCCCAGCGTCCCGCTCGCCGCGCCCATCGTGCTGGCCGTGATCGCGGTCGTGCTGGCCGCCACGGCGCTGTCCATCCGCTCCCGGCTGCGCGCCCAGCGCGAGCGGCGCCCCGGCGCCAAGGGCGTGGAGCCCCTGATGGCCGCCCGGGCCGTCGTCTTCGGCCAGTCCAGCGCCCTGGTGGCCGCCCTGGTCTCCGGGATGTACGGCGGGACGGGCGTCTTCCTGCTCGGCTCCCTGGACATCCCGGCCCGCCGCGACCAGGCGATCTACGCGGGCTTCTCGGTGGCGGCGGGCATCGCGGTGGTGGCCGCGGCCTTCTTCCTGGAGCGCGTCTGCAAGCTCCCGGACGACGAGGACGACGGGACGGCCCCGGCGGGCTAGGCAGATGCCTGCCGGGCGGATCCACGGGCCCGAGGCAGGCACGTGGTCCGCCGCTCGTCGTCCGGCGGCCCCGGAGACCTCAGGGAAGGTCAGCGAGCCATGATCAGGCTCATGGCCTCCGCCCGGGTCGCGGAGTCCCTCAGCTGACCCCGCACGGCCGAAGTGATCGTCTTCGCGCCGGGCTTGCGGACCCCGCGCATCGTCATGCACATGTGCTCGCACTCCACGACCACGATGACGCCCCGCGGCTCCAGGATCTCCATCAGCGAGTCCGCGATCTGCGTCGTCAGACGCTCCTGCACCTGCGGGCGGCGCGCGAACACGTCGACCAGCCGCGCCAGCTTCGACAGACCCGTGATCTTCCCGTCCGCCGACGGGATGTACCCGACGTGGGCCACGCCCACGAACGGGACCAGGTGGTGCTCACAGCTGCTCATGACCTCGATGTCCTTCACCAGGACCATCTCGTCGTGCCCGAGGTCGAACGTGGTCGTCAGCACGTCCTGCGGCTTCTGCCACAGACCCGCGAATATCTCCCGGTACGCCCGGGCCACCCGCGCCGGCGTCTCCTGCAGACCCTCGCGGTCCGGGTTCTCGCCCACCGCGATGAGGAGCTCGCGCACGGCGTTCTCGGCCCGCTTCTCGTCGAACTCGCCGATGCGGCCCTCGCCGTCCAGCGTCACCGGGTCGGTCATCTGTGCCTCGTTCCTCGCGTCCCTGCACGGGCGTACGAAAGCGCCGCGCCCCCACAGGCTAAAACCTGGGGGGCGCGGCGTGCATTCCGGGTCCGAGGAGCCGGGGGTCAGCTCTCGGGGCGGTCCTCCGCACCGGGGAGCTGCTCGGTCGGGACCGAGTCCGCCGGGGCCGAGCCGTTGGCCGCGGCGGCACCGTTGGTCAGGGCCAGCTCCCGGGGGGAGAGGACCGGCGGGCGGGTCGACGGCGTGCGCCGCGAGGAGCCCGTCCAGGCCGGACGCGCGGGGCGCCGGACGATCGGGGCGAAGATCTCGGCGATCTGCTCCTTGCCCAGCGTCTCCTTCTCCAGGAGCTGCAGGACAAGGTTGTCGAGGACGTCGCGGTTCTCGACGAGGATCTCCCACGCCTCGTTGTGCGCGGTCTCGATGAGCTTCTTGACCTCTTCGTCGACCAGCGCCGCGACCTCTTCCGAGTAGTCGCGCTGATGCGCCATCTCACGGCCCAGGAACGGCTCCGTGTTGTCGCCGCCGAACTTGATCGCGCCGAGCCGCTCGGTCATGCCGTACTGCGTGACCATCGCGCGTGCGGTGGCCGTGGCCTTCTCGATGTCGTTCGCCGCGCCCGTGGTCGGGTCGTGGAAGACGAGCTCCTCGGCCGCGCGCCCGCCCAGCATGTAGGCGAGCTGGTCGAGCATCTCGTTGCGCGTGGTCGAGTACTTGTCCTCGTCCGGCAGCACCATCGTGTAGCCGAGGGCACGGCCGCGCGACAGGATCGTGATCTTGTGGACCGGGTCCGAGTTGGGCGAGGCCGCCGCGACCAGGGCGTGACCGCCCTCGTGGTACGCGGTGATCTTCTTTTCCTTGTCGGACATGATCCGGGTCCGCTTCTGCGGGCCCGCCACGACGCGGTCGATCGCCTCGTCCAGCATGTGGTTGTCGATCAGCTTCTGGTTGCTGCGCGCCGTGAGGAGCGCCGCTTCGTTCAGCACGTTCGACAGGTCGGCGCCGGTGAAGCCGGGGGTCCGGCGGGCGACGGCCGCGAGGTCGACGTCCGGGGCGACCGGCTTGCCCTTCTGGTGGACCTTGAGGATCTCCAGACGGCCCTGCATGTCCGGGCGGTCGACGGCGATCTGACGGTCGAACCGGCCCGGGCGCAGCAGCGCCGGGTCGAGGATGTCCGGCCGGTTGGTGGCGGCGATCAGGATGACGCCGCCCTTGACGTCGAAGCCGTCCATCTCGACGAGCAGCTGGTTGAGCGTCTGCTCGCGCTCGTCGTGGCCGCCGCCGAGGCCCGCGCCGCGGTGCCGGCCGACGGCGTCGATCTCGTCGACGAAGACGATCGCCGGGGCGTTCGCCTTGGCCTGCTCGAAGAGGTCGCGCACCCGGGAGGCGCCGACGCCGACGAACATCTCGACGAAGTCCGAGCCGGAGATCGAGTAGAACGGCACGCCCGCCTCGCCCGCGACGGCGCGCGCGAGGAGCGTCTTGCCGGTGCCGGGCGGCCCGTAGAGCAGGACGCCCTTGGGGATCTTGGCGCCGACGGCCTGGAACTTCGCCGGCTCCTGGAGGAACTCCTTGATCTCGTGGAGCTCCTCGACGGCCTCGTCGGCCCCGGCCACGTCCGCGAACGTGGTCTTCGGGGTGTCCTTGGTGATGAGCTTCGCCTTGGACTTCCCGAAGTTCATGACCCGGGAGCCGCCGCCCTGCATCTGGTTCATCAGGAACAGGAAGACGACGACGATGAGGACGAAGGGGAGCAGCGAGAGCAGGATCCCCACGATCGGGT
Source organism: Streptomyces sp. cg36 (assembly GCF_041080675.1). Lineage (NCBI taxonomy): Bacteria > Bacillati > Actinomycetota > Actinomycetes > Kitasatosporales > Streptomycetaceae > Streptomyces > Streptomyces cyclosori. The sequence goes on from NZ_CP163520.1 coordinate 3,591,192, forward strand.
TCTGCTTCGAGGGGGAGACCGTGTAGCCCTTGGTCAGGTCCCCGCTGTCGAACTTGCCCTGCAGCTTGTTGGCCAGGCTCGTGCCCTGGGCGTCGCCGATGTAGCTCGCCTGGATCTTGTTGGCGCCCTTGACCTTCTGGCCGTCCTTGAGGTCGACCTTGATGACCGACTCGTCGCCGGTCGTGATCTTGGCCTGATCCACCTGGTTCTTGTCGATCGCCTGGACGACCTCAGAGGTGTCCACCGTCTTGTAGCCGCCCGACGAGCCGACGACCTGCATCAACACGACCACGGCGAGGACGGCCAGCACGATCCACATGACCGGCCCACGGAAGTATCGCTTCACGTCCATCCATACGGAGCGAGAACGCCCCGTCCCTCCTGCCCGTAGGTAAATGCTGCTGTGAGTAAAGACTGTTCTTCGGACGGTACCCCAGCATTGTCACCCGCGGCCGCAAGGGACGGCTGACAAACCCGCCTTCCCAAGCTCCAACGCGGGAAGGGGGCTCCGGGTTCCCGACCGGGTTTCCGGCTCAGCCGCCGTAGACGTGCGGAGCGAGCGTCCCGACAAAGGGGAGATTGCGGTACTTCTCGGCGTAGTCGAGGCCGTATCCGACGACGAATTCATTCGGAATGTCGAACCCGATCCACTTCACGTCGATCGCGACCTTTGCGGCATCCGGCTTACGGAGCAGCGTGCAGACCTCCAGCGAGGCCGGTTCGCGCGATCCGAGGTTGGACAGCAGCCACGACAGCGTGAGGCCCGAGTCGATGATGTCCTCGACGATCAGGACGTGCTTGCCCTTGATGTCGGTGTCGAGGTCCTTGAGGATCCGCACGACGCCCGAGGACTGGGTGCCCGCGCCGTACGACGAGACGGCCATCCAGTCCATGGTGACCGGGGTGGACAGCGCGCGCGCCAGGTCCGCCATGACCATCACGGCACCCTTGAGGACGCCGACGATCAGGAGGTCCTTGCCCGCGTACTCCGCGTCGATCTTCGCGGCCAGCTCGGCCAGCTTCGCGTCGATCTCTTCCTTGGTGATGAGCACCGACTGGAGGTCGGTGCCCATGTCCTTCTCGTTCACCCGGGCCACTTTCGTTGTACCTACATGAGCTCAGCTCTGCCGGATGACCAGTCTGCCACCCTGGCGCCGCGCCTCGACGCGCCCGGGGAGGTTGATGGCCCGCTGGCCGCGCCAGCCGGTGATCAGGCGGTCGACCTCCTCGACGTGGCGGGCGAAGAGCGAGCCGGCCGGGGAGCCGGCCTCGATGAGGGCCCGGCGCAGCACCCGGCGGCGCACGGCCGGGGGCAGGGCGTAGAGCTTGCCGCAGACCAGCTCTCCGCCGTCGTCGCGCACGGAGGGGTCGGCCTGGGCCGCCCAGGAGTCCAGGGCGTCGGCGTCGTCCCGGGAGAGCTCGGCGGTGCGCGCCAGGGCCTCCACGACGCCCTTGCCGAGGGCCTTCTCCAGCGCGGGCAGGCCCTCGTGGCGCAGCCGGGAGCGGGTGTAGGCGGGGTCGGTGTTGTGCGGGTCGTCCCAGACGGGCAGCGACTGGACCAGGCACGCCTTGCGGGCGGTCTGCCGGTCCAGCTGGAGGAACGGGCGGCGGTAGCGGCCGTGGCGGCCGGAGACGGCGGCCATGCCGGACAGGGAGCGGGTGCCGGAGCCGCGGGCGAGGCCGAGCAGCACCGTCTCGGCCTGGTCGTCGCGGGTGTGGCCGAGCAGGATCGCGGCGGCGCCGTGGCGCTCGGCCGCGGCGTCCAGGGCCGCGTAGCGCGCGTCGCGGGCGGCGGCCTCGGGGCCGCCCTCGCGGCCCACCCGCACGGCGACCGCCTCGACCGGGTCCAGGCCCAGCGCGGCGAGCCGGGCGGCGACCTCGGCGGCGCGCAGGTCGGAGCCGGACTGCAGACCGTGGTCGACGGTGACCGCGCCGGCCCGGACGGAGAGCTTGCGGGACTCGAAGGCGAGGGCCGAGGCGAGGGCCATGGAGTCGGCGCCGCCGGAGCAGGCGACGAGGACCAGCGGGCCGTCGGTGCCGCCCTCGCGCGCGGGGGCGGGGGGCGCGCCGGTGCGGGAGGCGGGGGCGGGGTGCGCGGTGTCGGGGGTGGTGTGGTCGGTGCGGCCGTCCGGGAGGACGAGCGCGTCGTGCAGGACGTCGTGGAGTACGCGGCGGACCGCCAGGCGTATCGCCGCGACCGCAGGATGGGGACCCATGTCCGGTGCCCTTCGGTGAAGTTGGGGGGTGCCTCGGGACGAGGGAAGAGTTCGGTCACACAGAGTGCGTAGATGGTGACAGAACCGAGCCGATACCCGAGCATTGCACGCCTACCCATGCCCTACGGTCCCTCGGATGGGTGATACTGCGCATTTCCGGGGGACAGCCACGGGCCCCGGGCACCCGGCCGCTGCCGGTCGCGCCCGGGATCAGCCCTCCGACTTCCGGTGCATCCGCGCGACCCAGTCCGCCGGTTTGGCGATCTCGGCCTTGGTCGGGAGCGTGTTGGGCGAGGTCCAGACCCGGTTGAAGCCGTCCATGCCGACCTGGTCGACGACCGCGCGGACGAACCGCTCGCCGTCGCGGTACTGGCGCAGCTTGGCGTCGAGCCCCAGCAGCTTGCGCAGCGCCAGGTCGAGGCGGGAGGCCCCCTTGGCGCGGCGCTGCTGGAACTTCTCGCGGATCTCTGCCACCGAGGGCACGACCTGCGGGCCGACCCCGTCCATCACGAAGTCCGCGTGGCCCTCCAGGAGCGACATGACGGCCGTCAGACGGCCGAGGATCTCGCGCTGGGCGGGGGTCTGCACCAGCTCCACCAGGGACCGGCCGCTGTCGCCCTCCTCCCCCTCGGGGCGGCTGCCGGCCAGCGACTGCGCGGCCTCGCGCAGCCGTTCCAGCACGGTCATGGGGTCGACGTCGGTCTCCCCCAGGAACGACTGGATTTCACCCTCAAGGTGGTCGCGCAGCCAGGGCACCCCGGTGAACTGGGTGCGGTGGGTCTCCTCGTGCAGACAGACCCAGAGGCGGAAGTCGTGCGGGTCCACGTCCAGCTCGCGCTCCACGTGGACGATGTTGGGGGCGACCAGCAGCAGCCGTCCGCCGCCCTCGGCCCCGGCGGGCAGGTCGCGGGTGGCGGGCGCGAACGTCTCGTACTGCCCCAGGACGCGCGAGGACAGGAAGCTGAGCAGCATGCCCAGCTCCACGCCGGTGACCTTGCCGCCGACCGCGCCGAGCACGGCGCCGCCCGGGCTGCTCCCGCGGCGCTCCTGCATCTTGTCGAGCAGCGGCCGGAGGATCTCGCGGAAGCCCGCCACGTTGGCCTTGACCCAGCCCGCCCGGTCGACCACGAGGACGGGGGTGTCGGCCGGTTCGGCGCCCTCCGGGATCATCCGGGTGAACGCCCGCACATGTTCTTCCGAGGACTTGGCATGCCGGCGCAGCTCGGCGACGACGGCCCGCGCCTCGTCCCGGCTCACGTCGGGGCCCGGCCTCACCAGTCGGGTCGCGGTCGCCACCGCGAGGTTCCAGTCGACCATCTCGGCACCACCGATGCTCGTCATGCGTCAACCGTACGTTGTCCTCCCCGCACTGGGAGGGGGGTTGACGCCGGGCGCCGGGGGCGGCGCGGACTCCTACGGTCCGCCGGCAGGGGTCGGGCCGCCGTGGCAGCCGCAGGTGGCGAGGCGCTCGGCGAGCCGGTCCAGGGCCCGCTGGGCGGCGTCGGGGCCGGGGGTGTCCGAGGCCAGGAAGGCGAAGGCGAGGAGGTGGCCGTCGGCGTCCACGACGGTCCCGGCCAGCGCGTTGACGCCGGAGAGGGTGCCGGTCTTGGCGCGGACCAGGCCGGTGCCGGCCGAGGCGGCGCCATAGCGGGCGCGCAGGGTGCCGGTGAACCCGGCGACCGGCAGACCGGTGAGGACCGGGCGCAGTTCGGGGTGGCCGGGGTCGGCGGCGCGGGCCAGCAGCAGGGTCAGGAGCTGGGCGGTGACGCGGTCGTCCCTGTCGAGTCCGCTGCCGTCGGCGAAGTGGACGCCGGCGCTCTGCGGCAGGCCGAGGGCGGCGAGCCGGTCGGCCACGGCGCTCGCGGCCCCCGCGAAGTCGGCGGGCCTGCCGCCGGCGATCGCGGTCTGCCGGGCCAGCGCCTCCGCGAGGTCGTTGTCGCTGTTGGTCAGCATCCGCTCGACGAGGTCGGAGAGCGGCGCGGAGAGCGTACGGGCGAGTTCGGCGGCGCCGTCCGGGGCCCGGCCGGGCCGGGGGGTGCTCGCGGTGACGCCCCGCTCGGCCAGCAGCGAGACGAAGGTACGGGCGGTGTCCCCCGCCGGGTCGCCGGTGCGCGGCGCGGGCCCGCTGTCGCTGCCGTCGGTGCGGCCCTCGTCGGTCATCAGTGCCACTACGCGCGCGAGGTTCTCGTTCGGGCCGATGGGGTGCAGCTCGGGGCCGCTGTAGCGGGAGGTGTCGTAGCCGAGCGCCACCTGGGTGACGCCCCGGGCGCGCAGGGCGCGGGCGGTGGTGTCGGCCAGGGTCCGCAGGCCGTCCTTGCCGAGCGTGGGGTCGCCGCCGCCGACCAGGGTGAGCGCGCGGGCGTCGGCGGTGGCCGCCACGGTGGTGGGGATGCGGTGGTCGGGGCCGAGCGCGGAGAGCGCGGCGACGGCGGTGGCGATCTTGATCGTGGAGGCGGGCGTCATGGCGGTGTCCGCGCGCTCGCCGTAGATCTGCCGGCCGGTGGCCGTGTCGTACACGGCGGCGGCGGGCCGCGGGCCGAGGCCGGAGGAGGCCAGCAGGGGGCCGAGGAGCTGCGGCAGGGCGGTGGCCAAGGAGGCGGCCGGGTCGTGCGCGGGGGCGCCCAGAGCGGCCAGTACGCCCCGCGCGCTGGGCGCGGGCGCCGGTGCGTGGGGCGCGGGCGCGTGATGTGCGCCACCTGTTGCGGACCGGACGGCGGCCCGGTCGCGCTCGGCCGTACGCTGACCGGAGTCCCAGGGACCGGCCGCCGCCACCGCTCCGGCCGCCACTGCCAGGCCCACGGCGGTCGCACCCGCCATGACCTGCCAAGTCTTGGGTCCCGGCACCGAGGACCAGCCCCTTTCGCGATCACACACCTGCGTGAGGGACACTTAATCACCAGAACTGCGTCTTGCCGCGAACATGGCACTCCGGGTCAGCACCGGCGGCCCGTCCGGCTGAGCGTCCCGGGTCCACCCGGGGGACGCAGCAACCGACCGTTGCATGTGCTGATCATGGAGGAGAGCCACCCGTGGAGTTCGACGTCACCATCGAGATCCCGAAGGGTTCGCGGAACAAGTACGAGGTGGACCACGAGACCGGCCGGATCCGCCTGGACCGTCGCCTCTTCACCTCGACCAGCTACCCGGCGGACTACGGCTTCGTCGAGAACACCCTCGGCGAGGACGGCGACCCGCTGGACGCGCTGGTCATCCTGGACGAGCCGACCTTCCCCGGCTGCCTGATCCGCTGCCGCGCCATCGGCATGTTCCGGATGACCGACGAGGCGGGCGGCGACGACAAGCTGCTCTGCGTCCCGGCCTCGGACCCGCGCGTGGAGCACCTGCGCGACATCCACCACGTCTCCGAGTTCGACCGCCTGGAGATCCAGCACTTCTTCGAGGTCTACAAGGACCTGGAGCCCGGCAAGTCCGTCGAGGGCGCCAACTGGGTCGGCCGCGCCGAGGCCGAGGAAGAGATCAAGGCTTCCTACAAGCGCCTGGAGGCGCAGGGCGGCGCGCACTGACGCGTCTCTGACCGGTACGACAGCGGGCGGTGCACCTTCCGGGGTGCGCCGCCCGTTGTCGTATCACCCGATGATCACCCACATACTGGGCACACGCATGCGTACGGAAGGGACCGGAGGGAGGCGAGAGGTGGCCGAGCAGCAGGCGCCGGAGGAGCGGAAGCCCTCGGACGAGGCACACAGCGCCTTCGCGGCTCCCGACGGGGTGGACCACCCCGCGCCGCTGGAGGAGGACGCGCCGACCTCGGAGTTCGCGCTTCCGGCGGGCGTGCCGGAGCCCGAGCCGATGCACGAGCAGCCCTCCTCGGCCTTCGCGACGCCCAGCACCTACTCGGCCCGCGAGGCGCCGCCCGCCACGATCACCACGGCCGGTCTGCCGTTGGTCCGCCTCTCCAAGGACGCGCCCTGGCAGGACCGCATGCGCACCATGCTGCGGATGCCGGTCGGCGAGCGGCCGGTGCCGGAGGCGCCGCTGAAGACGGACGAGTCCGGGCCCGCCGTGCCCCGCGTGCTCGACCTGACCCTGCGCATCGGCGAACTGCTGCTCGCGGGCGGCGAGGGCGCGGAGGACGTCGAGGCGGCGATGTTCGCGATCTGCCGCTCGTACGGTCTGGACCGCTGCGAGCCGACGGTGACCTTCACCCTGCTGTCGATCACCCATCAGCCGTCGCTGGTGGACGACCCCGTCACGGCGAACCGGACGGTGCGCCGCCGGGGCACCGACTACACCCGGCTCGCCGCCGTGCACCGGCTCGTCACGGACATGACCAGCTCCGACCACGACGTCACCCTCGAAGAGGCGTACCGGCGGCTCGCGGAGATCCGCCGCAACCGCCACCCGTACCCCGGCTGGGTCCTCACCCTCGCGGCGGGCGTGCTCGCCGGGGCCGCCTCGGTGCTGGTCGGCGGCGGCGTGACGGTGTTCGCGGTGGCCGCGGCCGGGGCGATCCTCGGCGACCGGCTCGCCTGGCTCTGCGCGGCGCGCGGGCTGCCGGAGTTCTACCAGTTCGTGGTGGCCGCGATGCCGCCGGCCGCGATGGGGGTGGCCCTCAGCCTGCTCGGCTGGGACCTGCGGCCCTCGGCGGTCATCACCGGTGGGCTGTTCGCCCTGATCCCCGGACGGGCCCTGGTGGCCGCCGTCCAGGACGGCCTGACCGGCTTCTACATCACCGCCTCGGCCCGCCTCCTCGAAGTCACGTACTTCTTCGTGGCGATCGTGATCGGCGTCCTCACCGTGCTGTACGGGGGGCTCCAGGTCGACGCCAAGCTCAATCCGGAAGCGGCGCTCAGCCCCATCGAACGGCCCGTCGTGCAGACGCTCGCCTCGATGGTGCTGTGCCTGACCTTCGCCGTACTGCTCCAGCAGGAACGGTCCACCGTGTGGATCGCCACGGTGAACGGCGGCATCGCCTGGGTGATCTACGCGTCGATCGCGGTCACCGCGAAGGGCTCGCCGATCATGGCCACGGCGGTGGCGGCGGGGCTCGTCGGCCTCTTCGGCCAGCTCCTCGCGCGCTACCGGAACACCTCCGCGCTGCCGTACGTGACCGCCGCGATCGGGCCCCTGCTGCCCGGTAGCGCCACCTACTTCGGGGTGCTGGCCATCGCCCAGAACCACCGGGACCAGGGGCTGGCCAACATCGCCAAGGCGGCGGCGCTGGCCATGGCCATCGCGATCGGGGTGAACCTCGGCAGCGAGGTGTCCCGGATGTTCCTCAAGGCCCCGGGCTCGGCCCGCAAGGCGGCCAAGCGGACCCGGGGCTTCTGACCGGGGCCCGGGGCTTTTGCCGGGGACCCCGGTCCGCTGGGGACGGCGGTCCGGGGCTTGTGCCCGGGGCCGGCGGTTCTGACGGGGTTCAGCGCTTCGCGTGGCGCCTGCGCTGGGGCGGGCGGGGGGCGGAGGCGTCCGGGCCGCCCTGGGCGCCCGGGCCCGCCTTCTTCGCCTTGGAGCGGGCCCGCAGGAACTCGATGGCGATCGGCACCACCGAGATCAGCACGATCGCGACCAGCATCAGCTCGATGTTCTTGTGCACGAACTCGACGTTGCCCAGGGCCGCGCCCAGCAGCGTCACGCCCGCGCCCCACAGGGTGCCGCCGATCACGTTGTACGTGATGAACGAGCGGTAGTTCATCCGGCTCACGCCCGCGATGATCGGCGTGAACGTCCGCACGATCGGCACGAAGCGGGCCAGCACCAGCGACTTGGGGCCGTACTTCTCGAAGAACTCGTGGGCCTTCTCCACGTTCTCCTGCTTGAACAGCTTGGAGTCCGGCCGGTTGAAGAGCGAGGGGCCGACCTTGCGGCCGAAGAGGTAGCCCACCTGGTCGCCGACGACGGCGGCGGCCACCACCAGCAGGCAGACCAGCCACAGCGGGGTGTCGATCTTGCCGCTGGTGACCAGCAGACCCGTGGTGAACAGGAGCGAGTCGCCCGGCAGGAAGAACCCGATGAGCAGGCCGGACTCGGCGAAGACGATCACCAGCAGACCGGCCAGGCCGAAGGACGACAGCAGCTGGTCGGGGTCCAGCCAGCTCGGACCGAGTGCGAGGTTGGTCACGGGTTCCGGGCTCCTGGGTGAGGGGGAGGGCGGGGCGGGTAAGCAGCGCGTTGACGGGCCAAAGTTATCAACGCGTTCGGATCGATCCAGGTTCCAGTGGGCTCCTGCGGATGCGCTGTGCTCGGACCGGTACAAAGCTGTGTCCAGGAACTCCAGGAGGTAGGCACGATGGGCATCGAGGATTTCGGCGGCGGTCAGGGCGCCCAGTCCGACGTACTGGTGGTCACCACCAACGACGTACCCGGCTATCAGGTCCAGCAGGTCATCGGTGAGGTCTTCGGCCTGACCGTGCGCTCCCGCCACCTCGGCAGCCAGATCGGCGCGGGCCTGAAGTCCATGATCGGCGGCGAGCTCAAGGGCCTGACCAAGACCCTCGTGCAGACCCGCAACCAGGCCATGGAGCGCCTGGTGGAACAGGCACGCGCGCGTGGGGCGAACGCCGTCCTCATGATGCGCTTCGACGTCACCGAGGCTGCCGACGTCGGCACGGAGGTCTGCGCGTACGGCACGGCCGTCGTGCTCACCAAGCTCTGACGGAGGAGAACGGGCACGCCATGGCACTGCACCGAGGCAGCGGCGACGAGGAGCGGGAGTACGAGAAGGAGTACGGGCGGCTCGCCCTGAACCCCTTCTTCGGCGAGGCCGACCCGGTCGGCTCCATGACGTCCGCGCCGCCCCGGCACCGGCTGCCGGACCGGCCGCTGGCCCCCGCCACGGCGTACCAGCTCGTCCACGACGAACTCATGCTGGACGGCAACTCCCGGCTGAACCTGGCCACCTTCGTCACCACCTGGATGGAGCCGCAGGCCGGGGTGCTGATGGCGGAGTGCCGCGACAAGAACATGATCGACAAGGACGAGTACCCGCGCACCGCCGAGCTGGAACGGCGGTGCGTGGCGATGCTCGCCGACCTCTGGCACGTCCCGGACCCGGCGGGCGCGGTGGGCTGCTCGACCACCGGGTCGAGCGAGGCGTGCATGCTGGCCGGGATGGCGCTGAAGCGGCGCTGGGCCAAGCGGAACGCGGACCGCTACCCCGGCCGCGACGCGGTGCCCAACCTGGTGATGGGCGTGAACGTCCAGGTCTGCTGGGAGAAGTTCTGCACCTTCTGGGAGGTCGAGGCCCGCCAGGTGCCGATGGAGGGCGACCGCTACCACCTCGACCCGCGGGCCGCCGCCGAACTCTGCGACGAGAACACGATCGGCGTGGTCGGGGTGCTCGGCTCGACCTTCGACGGATCGTACGAGCCGATCGGGGAACTCTGCGCGGCGCTCGACGCGTTGCAGGAGCGTACGGGTCTGGACGTGCCGGTGCATGTGGACGGGGCGTCCGGGGCGATGGTGGCGCCCTTCCTCGACGAGGACCTGGTGTGGGACTTCCGGCTGCCCCGGGTGTCCTCGATCAACACGTCCGGTCACAAGTACGGGCTGGTGTACCCCGGGGTGGGCTGGGCCCTGTGGCGCTCGGCGGCCGAGCTGCCCGAGGAACTGGTCTTCCGGGTGAACTACCTGGGCGGCGACATGCCCACGTTCGCGCTGAACTTCTCGCGGCCGGGGGCGCAGGTGGTGGCCCAGTACTACACGTTCCTGCGGCTGGGGAGGGAGGGGTTCCGGGCGGTCCAGCAGACCACGCGCGACGTGGCGCGGGCGCTGGCCGAGCGGATCCAGGCGATCGGCGACTTCGAACTGCTCACGCGCGGCGACCAGTTGCCGGTGTTCGCGTTCACGACGGCGCCGGAGATCAGCCGGTTCGACGTGTTCGACGTGTCGCGGCGGCTGCGGGAGCGGGGGTGGCTGGTGCCCGCGTACACCTTCCCGCCCCACCGGGAGGACCTGTCCGTGCTGCGGGTGGTGTGCCGCAACGGGTTCTCGGCGGACCTGGCGGCGATGCTGGTGGAGGACCTGGAGCGGGTGCTGCCCGAGCTGCGGCGCCAGGACGCGCCGCTCGGGCGGGACACGTCGGTGGCCACGGCGTTCCACCACTGAGGCCGGGCGGGGCCGCGCCTGCGGGGCGAGGGGTGCGGGGTTGCGGGGTGCGCCTTCGGGCGCGGGGTGCGGCCGGTCGCCCGCTCTCCCCCGGTCTCCGTCCGCTCCGGTCTCCGTCCGCTCCCTACAGGACGCCCACGAAGGGCTCCCCCTCGTTCGCGAACGTGTAGGCGCCCTTCTCGATGCGGGCGATCAGACCGCGGGTCCACTCCGCCTCCGCGTCCGCCGAGTGCACCCACATGTTCATGATCTCGCCGATGTGGCCGAGGGACTCCGGGCCCTCCGCGGGCACGTAGTACTCGGTGACCGAGGTCCGCCAGCGGGCCAGTTTGTCCAGCCGCTCGCCCAGCAGCGCCACCACCTCGGCGCGCGGCAGGTCGACCATGAAGCCGATGGCCGCCGAGAGCATGTCCATCTTCTGGTCGTACGAGGTCAGCGCCGCGCGCAGCAGCTTCAGATACTCCTCGCGGCCCGCGTCCGTCAGCTCGTACTCGGTGCGCGGCGGTCCGCCCGCGGTGCTCGGCGCGATCTCGTGGGCGTGCAGCACGCCCTCCTTCGCCATCTGCTTCAGGGCGTGGTAGATCGAGCCCGGTTTGGCGTTGGACCACTCGTGCGCACCCCAGTACTCCAGGTCGTTGCGGACCTGGTAGCCGTGCGCCCGGCCGTGCTGGCGGATCGCGCCGAGGACGAGGAGTCGGATGGCTGACACGGCATCCAGGTTAGGGCCCTGACCTCGGCCCTCCCGCACACGGTCCGCCACCCGCGCCCCCTCGCGCGCCGCCGTCCCCCTCACCCCCGCTCAGGGCTCCCCAGCACTGCTCAGAGCTCCTCAGCGCCCCCCAGAGCTCCTCAGAAGGGGAACTGGCTCCGCCCGTGCTGGACCGAGACCCACTTCTGCGTGGTGAACGCCTCCACCGTCGAGTCGCCGTTGAGCCGGCCGAGCCCCGAGTACTTCTCGCCGCCGAACGACACCAGCGGCTCGTCCTGGATGGTGGAGTCATTGACGTGGATCATCCCGGTGACGATCCGCTTGGCGAACCGCACGCCCCGCTCGACATTGGCGGTGTGGACGGCGCCGCTCAGCCCGTACGGACTGTCGTTGGCCAGCCGGACCGCCTCCTCCTCGCCGTCGAAGGTGAGCAGCAGCACCACCGGGCCGAAGATCTCCTGGCGCAGCAGCGGGGAGTCCTCGGGCAGCCCGGCGAGGATGGTCGGCTCGACGAGGTTGCCCCGGGTGCGGCCCCGCACCAGCGCGGTGGCGCCCTCGGCGAGGGCCTGGTCGACCAGGGTGGTCAGCGCGTCCGCCTGGAAGTGGTTGATCACCGGGCCGATGTCGGTGGCCGGGTCGGCGGGGTCGCCGGTCTTCAGCGCCGTCACCCGCGCGATGAACTTCTCGGTGAACTCGCGCTCGATGCTCTTGTCCACCAGCACCCGGTTGGCGGCCATACAGACCTGCCCCTGGTAGACGAACCGGCTGAAAACAGCCGCCTCGACCGCGTAGTCGACGTCCGCGTCCTCCAGCACGACCAGGGCGCTGTTGCCGCTCAGCTCCAGGATGGCCCGCTTGAAGTGGCTGCCCGCGACGGCGGCCACATGGCGGCCGGTGCGGTCGGAGCCCGCGAACGAGATCACCTTGGGCACCGGGTGCTCTATGAGCGCGTCGCCTATCTCGGCGATGTCCGTGACCAGCACGTTCAGCAGCCCGGCGGGCAGGCCCGCGTCCTCGAAGACCTTGGCGATCAGACCGCCGCCGACCACCGGCGCGTTCTGATTCGGCTTTATCACGACGGCGTTGCCGAGCGCGAGGGCCGGGGCGACCGACTTCATCGTCACCAGGAAGGGGAAGTTGAAGGGGCTGATCACCCCGACGACGCCGACCGGCAGCCGGTAGACGCGGTTCTCCTTGCCGTCCACCGGCGAGGGCAGGATGCGGCCCTCCGGGCGGATCGCGAGCTGGATCGCCTCGCGCAGGAACTCCTTGGCGAGGTGGACCTCGTAGCCGGCCTTGAGCCGGGTGCCGCCGAGTTCGGTGACGATCGCCTCGATGATCTCCGGCTCGCGCTCCTCGGTGATCCGCAGGGCGCGCTCGAAGACCAGCCGCCGGGCATAGGGGTTGGTCTCGCCCCAGCCGACCTGGGCGCGCTCGGCCGCGCGGTACGCCTGGTCGACCTCGTCCACCGTGGCGACCGTGATGGCGGCGAGCTTCTCCCCGTTGTACGGATCGAAGTCGATGATGTCCCACGAACCACTGCCGGTGCGCCACTCACCGTCGATGTACTGGTGGGCCAGGTCGGTGAAGAAGGACATGCCATCCCTTACTGCTGCCACTGCGCCGCCACCGTGTCCGTCGCGAACGGGTACTTCGTCGCGTCCACTGTGTCCCCCGCTTCCGCTGCACCATCCTGATGTGACGTCATCGTACTGACGTATCAGATGAGTTGGAGCAGTCCGCGGAGAAGATCGCGGCTCTCCTCCGGTCCCGGACTGTCCTTCTGGAGCCGTTCCATCGCCCTTTCGTACTGGGCGACCTCCTCCGGCTTGTCGAGATAGAGCGAGCTGGTGAGCTGCTCCAGATAGACGATGTCGGAGAGGTCGGACTCCGGGAACCGCAGCAGGGTGAAGGCACCGCTCTCGCCCGCGTGGCCGCCGAAGCTGAACGGCATCACCTGGAGCGTCACGTTCGGCTGCTCGGACACGTCGATGAGGTGCCGCAACTGCCCGCGCATCACGTCCCGTTCGCCGTACGGGCGGCGCAGCGCCGCCTCGTCCAGGACGGCGTGGAAGCGGGGAGCGCGCTCGGAGACCAGGGCCTTCTGGCGCTCCAGGCGCAGGGCCACCCGGCGCTCTATCTCGGCGTTCGACCCGTTGGGCATGCCGCGCTTGACCACCGCGTGCGCGTACGCCTCGGTCTGCAACAGGCCGTGCACGAACTGGACTTCATAGATGCGGATGAGCGAGGCCGCGCCCTCCAGACCGATGTACGTCTGGAACCAGCCCGGCAGCACGTCCCCGTAACTGTGCCACCAGCCGGCGATGTTGGCCTCTTTCGCCAGCCCCAGGAGCGACGCGCGCTCGGCGTCGTCGGTGACCCCGTAGAGCGTCAGCAGGTCTTCGACATCCCTTGCCTTGAAGCTCACCCGCCCCAACTCCATACGACTGATCTTCGACTCGGACGCCCTGATCGAATACCCGGCGGCCTCACGGGTGATGCCCCGGGACTCGCGCAGGCGCCTGAGCTGTGATCCCAGCAGAATGCGCCGGACCACCGACCCGCTCGACTCTCCTGCGGTCACTTCGCTGTCCCTCCCCAACCGACGGTGCTCGGCAGTCTGCCACCAAAACGCTTCACCCCGTACTCAATCGATTACGGAAATGGTCAAGCTACGAAATCGGCCTCGGGAAGAAATGAGCAAGAATCACCACGGGTTTGGACAGGTCTGGCACGTGCACGTGCATCTGCCCTTGCATCGGGAGCGGGCATTCGGAACCATGGTCCCCGCGCACCTGCGTGCTCGTCTTGTGTCCTGCTGTGTCCTGCGTTCTGTTCTGCTGCACGCCACGTTCACCTGTACCGCCACGGCCGCGAATCCCGGGAGTGCCTCGCATGGGGACGAATGGATCGACCATGCTGGAGCCGTTGGAGCCTTTAAGGCAGACCCTCCCGCCCATCGACCCGTCCGCCGTGGCCAGTTCCGCCTCCTGTGCCCTGCCCGCCCGCTACGAGGCCGTGGGCGGCGCGAGACAGTTCACCAGGAAGACCCTCGGCCAGTGGGACCTGACGGAACGGTTCGACGAAGTCGCCCTGGTCGTCTCGGAACTCGTCACCAACGCCCTGCGGCACGCGCTGCCCGTCGACACCGTCCGTGAGGCCCGCGAGTGCGAGTCGCCGGTGCGGCTGCACCTGATGCGCTGGACCAGCCGACTGGTGTGCGCGGTGCGCGACCCCAGTGTGGACAGCCCGTCCTCGCCCGGCTCCGACGACTGCGACGCCGAGTCGGGGCGCGGCCTGTTCCTGGTGGACTCCTTCAGCGACTCCTGGGGCTGGCACCCGCTCACCGGCACCCTGCACGGCAAGGTGGTCTGGGCCTTGTTCCGCCTCCAGCCGTCCGACTGAGCCCGAGCCTGGCCCGAGCACGGCGAAAACGCCGATCGGCCCCGTGGGGAACCGGTCGGCGTTCGGCTTGTTCCAGGCGATCGGCCGAGGCCGGGTGACGATCGGGCGGCGATCAATCCGTGATCGGCCGGTCGACGGTCGGTCAATCGGCTATCAGCCAGCCGGCGATCGGTCAGTCGGTGATCAGGTGGTCGAACTCGCCGTCCTTGATGCCGAGCAGCATCGCTTCGATCTCCGCGCGGGTGTAGACCAGCGCGGGCCCGTCCGGAAACGTCGAGTTACGGACCGCAACCCTCCCGCCGGGCAGCCGGGCGAACTCCACGCAGGTTCCCTGCGAATTGCTGTGACGGCTCTTCTGCCAGACGACACCGTGAAGCTCCGTTGCCGCCATGCCGTTGTACGCGTGGTGCAAGGTCGCTCCCGGGGATGTGCAGGGGTGCATTCGTGAAAGGTCAACTGCCCCGGATCATAGCCGTGTTCATGTGCGCCTGCATGAGCATATGCACGTGCACGCGCGGTACGCGGGCCGTTACAGGCGTTTCACCGGGTTGAACCCCTCGCCCACTGGGTATAGACGCGCCTCACGCCCGGCTGGTTCACCCGCTGGTAGCTTGTCGCGGTCCGAGAACCGCCGACGCAAGGGGATTTCACAGTGCACAGGCACGTACGCACCGGGACGGGCGCCCTCGCCCTCGCCGCCTGCCTCGCCCTGGCCGGGTGCTCCAGCTCGGACAACGGCGACAAGGCGAAGGACAAGGACGGACAGAAGAGCACCGGCGGAGCGGCGTCGTCCCCGTCGCAGAGCGCGGGTGCGAACGGTGGCGGCAGCGGCAACGGGGCCGGCGGCGGCTCGGGTTCCGGTTCTGGGTCGGGCTCCGGACCGGGCTCGGGCAAGGTGGCCGCGAAGGACATCGCGGGGGCATGGGCCGCGGTCCTCCAGGGCAAGCCCACCGCCCTGGTGATCAGCGGTACGACCGTGGCGCTCGGCGGCGAACACACGTGCACCGGCACGGTCAACGACAACGGCATGGCGATGATCGAGCTGAAGTGCGCCGACGGCAACACCGACCGCGTCGCGGGCATGCCCTCGCTCGGCCCGGACGGCAAGACCCTCACGGTGAAGTGGGAGGGCGGCACGACGGACAAGTTCACCAAGTCGGAGCTGGACGGCAAGGTCCCGCCGGGGATGACGGCGGGCGGCGTCCCGACACCGTAGATCCGGGCACGGCGGCCGGTCCCCCGGAGCCCGGCGCGGTCGGGCCGGCCGCATCGCCATCCTCGTACCCCCGAGCGTGACGGGTCGGCGGCGTCCCCGCCCCGTACCTCCGGGCCCGCCGCCCGCTCAGGGACGCGGTGGCCCGGCCGCGTCCTTCACCGCCATCGGTGGCGCGGGCGAGGCGAGCGCGTCGGAGAAGTCGCGCAGGGCGTCGAGCAGCAGACCCGCGCCCTTGCGTACGACCCGGTCGGCGCCCGCCTCGCCGTCCCGCGCCGCCAGCGCCCGCTCCACCTCGTCCCACCCCGGCACCTTGCGCTCCCGGACCTCCCTGGCGCCCCGCCCGGTCGCCTCCCGCAGCGCCTCGGCGAACGCGGCGGCGCCCGGCACCGGGTCCGCGCCCCGTTCGGGCACGTGCGCCTCCATCAGCATCGCGATCCGCCCGAACTGGCCGACCGCGTGCCCGGCCTCGTCGGCGACCGCGCGCGACAGGCCCCGGTGGCGCACCGGCTCGTGCCTGGCCCGTTCCAGCGCCTCCTCCCAGGCGAGCCGGGCCGCCCGGGTGTCGAGCAGCGCCCGCCGGACCTCGTCGGCGGGGGCGGCCGGGTCGGCGTACCGGTCGGCCACGGCCGCCGCGTACCGTCCGCAGGCCGCCAGCCAGTCCGCCAGGCGGGTCCGGAGCCGGGGCGTCTCCCAGGCCGGGTAGACCGCGTACGAGGCCATCGCCAGCACCCCGCCGAGCAGCGTGAGCAGCACCCGGTCGGGAACGGTCTGGGTCCAGCGCAGTCCGCCGGTGCCGAGCAGGAAGACCACGTACGCGGAGACGCACGCGCTGGCCGCCGCGTACCCCGTACGCATCAGCAGGTACAGCAGGAACGCGCAGAGCACCGCGAGGGTGATCGAGAGCACCGGGCCGGGGTGGGTGAGCTGGACGATCCCGGTGGCGACGGCGACGCCGACGAGGGTGCCGCCGAAACGGGCGACCGCGCGGGAGTACGTCTGGGAGAAGTCCGGGCGCATCACCATCACGGAGGCCATCGGCGCCCAGTAGCCGTGGCCGAGCGGCAGGGCCTGGCCGATCACATAGCCGGCGGCGGCGACCGCGCAGACCCGGGCGGCGTGCCGGAACACCGGGGAGTCGCGCCGGGCGCACTCCGCGCGCATCGTGCGCAGCGCGACCGGAACGAGCCGGGGCACGGTCGGCCGCAGCAGCGGCTCCGCCCCGGCGCCGCCGGTCCCCTCGGCCGTCTCCATCACATCGCCGAGCAGGGCGATCAGCCGGGTCGCGGCACGGAAGGCCGGGCCGGTGAGGATCGCGCCGGTGTCCGGGGTGCGCAGCGCGGCGGCGGCCGGCGCGGGGATGCGGACCTCCTCGCCGTGCCGGATCGCGCGGGCCGCCGCGTCGAGCACGGAGGCGGCGGCGCCGAGCAGTTCGCGCACCCGGTCGCGCTCGCGGCCCTCCTCGGGGACCCCGAGCGCCGGATCGGCGAGCGAGGCGAGTACGGGTCTGATGCGCTCGGCGACGCCGCGCGAGCCGTGCAGCTCGGCCGGTCTGCGACGGGCCTCGCGGGGCGTGACGGCGGCGGCCAGGCGGGCCGTCATCAGCGGGCCCGGGTCGAAGGGGGCGCGCGGGTCGTGGCGCAGCCTGCGCGCGTAGTCCGCCACGGCGGCGAGGGCGTCCGCGAGCGCGTCGCGCTGGGCGCCCCAGCGGCGGATCGGTACGAGGACGACCAGCGCCGCCTGGACCACACCGCCCGCCGCGATCAGCGCCGCGTGTCCGGCGGCCGCGGCCAGCGAGGTCGGCAGGGTGACCGTGACCAGCATGATCGCGACGTTGGAGGACGCGATGATCCCGGCCGTCGGACCGACGGCCCAGGCCAGCCCCGACACGAAGGTCCAGACGGCGAGCAGCAGCAGGAAGAACGGCGAGTGGGCGCCGACCAGATAACCGAGGAAGGTCGACACGGCGAGGGAGGCCCCCGAGGCCAGCGCCAGCACGGGGCGCGGGCGCCAGCTGCGCTGGAAGGTGGCGATGGCCGCCTGCAGCGCGCCGAACGCGGAGCTGACGGCGGCGGCCGGACCGAGCGCGGCGAGGCTCACCCCGACGACCAGCGCGAGCCCGGCGGCCCCGCGCAACGCCACGGCGGGTTCGAGCCGCCGCCGCTCCACACTCAGCCCCGAACGCGCGGTCTCCCTCAACGCCCGGACCCAGCCCATGGCCCGAGCGTAACGCCCCTGCCTCGCCCCACCCCCTCAACCCAGCGGGAGGTGCCCCCACCTGGGGGCAGAGCTCCACCGAGGGGTTCCGGGCCCCGCCGGGGAGCCTTCGGAGGTGCCCCCGCTGGGAGCTGGAGGCGAAGCCCTGCTGAGGGCTTCGCGGGCGCGGGGCAACCGAGCCCTCGGGAGAGGTGCCCCCACGTGGGGGGCGAAGCCCCGGGGGCGCCCCGCCGAGGGCTTCCGGGGTGCGCGGGGGTTGGTGGGCCCGGGGTCCCCTGGGGAGCCTTCCGGGGGCGCTCCCGCCGGGGGCTGGGGACGAAGCCTCGCCGAGGTCTTCCGGGCGCGGGCCCCGCCCGGGCCTTCGGGAGGCGGGGCCAGGGGTGCAGGGGTGAGAGGGCGGAGCCCCCGCCAGGGGTCCGGGGCGGAGCCCCCGAGGGCACGCCCCCCCCCCGAGGGCCCGGGGGCAGGGGCAGCCTCAGACCGGTGGCAGGGGGCGGCGGCTGCCCGGCTGGTGGGCCCGGTTCGCCGCCGCCGTCCCGTCCTGCCACCCCGCCTCGTCCGTCGCCCCCCGCACCCGCGTCCGCACCGTCCTCGGAAACATCTCGTCCGCCCGGTCCGCGACCGCCACCGCGCGCGTGGCCAGAACCGGCAGCAACGCGTCGTCGCGCCGCTCGGCCGCCTCCTCCACCTGTCGGGCCGTCGCCGCGAGCAGATCGCCGAGCCGATGCGCGTACGCCAGCAGGAACGACTGCCGGAACGTCTTCGTCCGCTTCCGTCCGCCCGCCCGCTGCGCCGCCTCCGCCCGCACCATCGCCGCCAGCCCCTGCACCAGCAGCGAGCCGTACAGCAGCTCCACCGCCTCCAGATCCGCCTCGAACCCCACGACCGTGGAGAACCCGAGCTCCCCGTTCCACACCGCCCGGCAGTGGTTCGCCGAGGCGACCGCGTCGAGCAGGATCGCCTTGGACGTCTCGTACGGCGTGTCCACCCCGATCCGGCACGCCCCCGGTACGTCCGCGCGCCGCCCGCCCGCCGCGAGCACCGCCTCGTCGATGCTGTGCAGCGCCATCAGCTCCTGCGCCTTGGCGCTCAGCGCCTCCGCCTCGTCCGGGAACTCCGTCGCCTCCGCCTTCGCCAGCAGCCCCCGGATCCGGGTCAGCGCCTTCGGCTCGCCGTGTACGGGCGCGCGGTGCACCGCCGCACCCGGCACCGGCCCCACCGGCTCGATCGAGGGCAGCCGCAGCAGCAGCCGGTACAGCTCCAGCACGGCCGTCGCCCGCGAGAAACGGTCCTCGGCCCGCCGCACCTCCCCGGGCAGCGCCGCCACCTGCTCGGCCCAGCGCGGCGGCAACTCCCCGTACCTCCCCAGCTGCCCCCGTACGAGCTCGGCCACCAGCGCCACCTGCGGCTCGGCCAGCTCGCGCCGCACCATCCGCACGACGTCCGCGGGCTGCCACCCCCGCTCCCACGCCCGTGCGATCAGATCCTGGCCGCGCAGGGCGAGCTCGGCATCGGCCGCCGGATCGGCGGCGAGCAGCGAAGCACCGGTGTCCAGGCCCGCATCCGTCTCGGCGTACAGCGCGGCGGCCAGCGCCAGATCAACCGTCTTCTCGTCACTCACCCCACGATCGTCCCAGCCCCCTCCTCAAACACCGCACACGGACCGTGCCCCGGTCCGGATACGGGCCGACACGGGGGACGGGCCAGCCCGGGATGCGGCTCGGGGCGGCGTACGGGGTCGGCCCAGGATGCGGGTCAAGGCACGGTCGGGGTCGGCCCGGAATGCGGGTCGAGGCACGGTCGGGGTCGGCCCCGGGGTACGAATCGGGGCGGGGTACGGGGTCGTCCCGGGCCGGAGCCCCAGGCATGGGCCGGGCCCGGCCCACCCGTCGCACTCGTCCACAGTCTGTGGACGACCCCACCGGCGCGCGGCGCCACATTGTCAGTACCCGGTGCCACACTCGCACTCGTGGACGAGAAGTGGGCGCTGGACCCCACCGAGGACGGCGGCGCGCGGCTCGTTGCCCTCGGGCACGACGGGCTGCCCAGTGGGCCCGTGGCGCACGAACCGGATCTGGCCGCCGCCGTCCGGACCCGGCCGGGCGTCGGCCGCTGGGTGTGGCGCTCGACCCCCGACATCTACCCCCGCCTGCTCGCCGCCGGCGTCCGCGTGGAGCGCTGCTACGACTTGGAGGCGGCCGAACTCCTGCTCCTCGGCCACGAAGGCCGCCTCGGCGAACCCCGCTCGGCCGCGGCCGCCTGGGCCCGGCTGCACCGGCTCCCCGTACCTCCCGATCCCCCCTCCCGCACCGTCGAGCCCAGCCGTCAGTCCCCCCTGTTCGAACCGCCCAGCGCCGTCTCCCCTCCGCTGGAGGCCCTGGTCGAGGTGTACGCGGACCAGCAGCGGCGGCACGACCGGGCCGAACACCCGGGCCGGATGCGGCTGCTCACCGCCTCCGAGTCCGCCGGGATGCTGGTGGCCGCCGAGATGAACCGGGCGGGCGTGCCCTGGCGGGCCGACGTCCACCGCGCCCTGCTCCACGACCTGCTGGGCGAGCGGTACGCGGGCGGTGGCGAACCGCGCCGCCTCGCCGAGCTCGCCGACGAGGTGTCTGCCGCGTTCGGCCGCCGGGTGCGGCCCGATCTGCCCGCCGATGTGATCAAGGCGTTCGCCGAGGCCGGGATCCGGATCACTTCCACCCGGCGCTGGGCCCTGGAGGAGATCGACCACCCGGCCGTCGCGCCCCTGATCGCGTACAAGAAGCTGTACCGGATCTGGACCGCGCACGGCTGGAGCTGGCTCGCCGACTGGGTGCGCGAGGGCCGTTTCCGCCCCGAGTACACACCCGGCGGGACGGTCAGCGGACGCTGGACCACCAACGGCGGCGGCGCCCTCCAGATCCCCAAGGTCATCAGGCAGGCCGTCGTCGCCGACCCGGGCTGGCGGCTGGTGGTCGCCGACGCCGACCAGATGGAGCCGCGGGTGCTCGCCGCCATCTCCCGCGACCCCGGCCTGATGGAGGTGGCCGGGCACGACGGCGATCTGTACACCGCCCTGTCCGACCGCGCCTTCTCCGGCGACCGGGAGCACGCCAAGCTCGCTCTGCTCGGCGCGATCTACGGCCAGACCTCCGGCGACGGCCTGAAGAACCTGGCGGCGCTGCGACGGCGCTTCCCCCGCGCCGTGGCCTATGTCGACGACGCGGCCAAGGCGGGCGAGGAGGGCCGTCTGGTGCGGACCTGGCTGGGCCGCACCAGCCCGCCCGCCGCCGGTTCCGGCGACGACGGCGAGGCGGGCCTGCCCCAGGAGACCGAGGAGGAAGCGCCGCGCGGGGACGGCGAGTTCACCCCCGGCTACGCGTCGAGCAACGCCCGCGCCCGGGGCCGCTTCACCCGTAATTTCGTCGTCCAGGGCAGCGCCGCCGACTGGGCCCTGCTGCTCCTGGCCGCACTGCGCCAGGAGCTCGCCACCGCCGGGGCCCGGGCCGAGCTGGTCTTCTTCCAGCACGACGAGGTGATGGTCCACTGCCCCGAGGAGGAGGCGCCGTTGGTGGTGAAGGCGATCCGCTCGGCGAGCGACCTGGCCGGCCGCATCGCCTTCGGCGAGACCCCGGTGCGGTTCCCGTTCACCACGGCGGTGGTGGAGCGGTACTCGGAGGCGAAGTAGGCCCCCGGGGGGGGACCGACCGGCCGGCGACCCGACCCACTGGCCCTCCCGGCCCCCTTCTCCCCCTACCTCAGCGTCTCCCACTTCTTGTCGAGCGCTATCGCCTTCAGCTGGGCCATCGTCAGTGCGGGCTGCTCGCGGGTCGCCGGGGAGTTCTGGTTGCCCGTGTTGAAGGCACTGATGACCACCCGCAGACCCGTCGTACGGACCGTGTCGACCTCCCACCACACCACACCCGCGCCGCCCTTCTCGCCCGGCCGCTGGTCCTCGCCCACCCGGGTGCCGTCGGGCAGGGTGGTGACGGTGCCCCGGAGCGCTATGTCCCCCATCCTGGGCTGGACGTTGATGCCTATGAGGCTCTTGCCCTTGCCGTCGTCGACCACCACGAAGGCATAGCCTCCCTGGTTGCCCTTGTCGACGACGTGCAGGCCCTTCGGCAGGGAGGCGATCAGCTCCCGCTGCATGGACGCCCCGCTCGGCTCCCCGGCGGGCACCGGCTCATGGCGCGGCACCGCGGCGCCCGCCATGGTCCTCTTCCACACATCGGCCGTGACCAGCGACTTCATCTGCGCGCCGGTGAGCGGCGGGTCGACCCGGGAGACCTGCGCCCCCTTCTCGGCCGGTGCGTTGTACTCGTTCGCGTCCACCATGACGCCCTTGGGCGTGATCAGCGTCGCCCGCCAGTCCTTGGTCGCCTCGCGCCGGTCGGGGTACTCATACCCCTGGAGGAGCATGAACCGCGAGCCGTCGGCGAGCACTTGGGACGAGCAGTGGTCGTAGTCGACGATCGCCTTCGACGGGCAGCTCACATACTGGGCCGCGCTCTCGCCCGCCGGGTCGATCGTGCTGAGGGCGATCCCGATCGACGCCGCGCCCTTGCCGTCGTCGTAGACGACCGAGGCCGTCGGCATGGGGGACTTCTCCCCACCGCCCGGAACCCCACCGGAGCCCGATCCGGAACCGCTCCCCGGCGACGCACCCCCGGCCGGGCCGGCGCCCGTCCCCCGCTCCTGGCTGATCTTCCCGGCCGGGAGCAGGGCGAGCAGATTCTTGATCATCTGCTCGGCGGAGACCGATACCCCTTCGGGGAGCGTCGACTTGGGCGGTGCGGCCACGGACGACGACGTGCCGCTCCCGTCGGCCGCGCCGCCGGAGCCGTCGCCGACCAGGCCGCTCGCCCAGGCCC
This sequence comes from Streptomyces sp. cg36, assembly GCF_041080675.1. Lineage (NCBI taxonomy): Bacteria > Bacillati > Actinomycetota > Actinomycetes > Kitasatosporales > Streptomycetaceae > Streptomyces > Streptomyces cyclosori. The sequence goes on from NZ_CP163520.1 coordinate 3,613,872, forward strand.
CGCCGAGGCCGACGGCCGCGAGCGCCACTACGCTGCCGGTCACCGTGGCGACCCGGCGGCGCACCACCCGGCGGCGACCGTTCATCAGGCCGCGATCCAGCAGCGCCGGGCGGTCCTGCGGGGCGAAGCTGTCGCCGGTGCGGCGCATCGCGTCGCCGAGCTGGTCTTCGAAAGGCATGTGGGACCCCACTCCTTGCGTGGTCGTCATCGGTCGGAAGCCGTCGTTCAAGCACTGCGAGCGCTGCGGGCACCGTGAGCACTGCGGGCACCGTGAGCACTTTCAGGCACTTCGGGCACTTCGGGCACTTCGGGTACCTCAGTCGCTTCAGATACTTCAAGCACGACAAGCACGTGTGCGTTTCGGGTACTTCAGAGAGCCGGGTATTTCAGAGGGCGGCGAGCTCCGCGAGGGTGCCGCCCAGGTGTTCGCGCAGTTTCGCGAGTGCGCGGACCGAACGGGTGCGGACGGCGGCCGAGCTGACGTGCATCGCGTCCGCCGTCTCCTCGACGGTGCGGTCCTCCCAGTACCGCAGCACCACCACCGCGCGGTCCTTCGGCGCCAGCCGGGCCAGCGCGTCCAGCAGCGCCAGCCGCAGCGCCGGGTCGTCGCCGGTGGTGACGGGGTGGTCCGGCAGCTCGCCTATGGGCCGCTCGGTGGCCGAGCGGCGTCGGCGGTGGGTGAGGAAGGTGCGGACGAGGATGGTCTGCGCGTAGGCCGCCGGGTTGTCCACCCGGGACATGCGGCCCCACAGCGCGTACATCTTCCCCAGCGTTTCCTGTGTCAGGTCTTCCGCCAGATGAACGTCTCCGCTGGTCAGAAGGCATGCGGAACGAAAAAGCTGGTTGGTGCGCCCGGACGCGAACTCCATGAAGGCGTCCTGGCGCGCCTGTTTCGACTGCCTCGGTTTTCTCATTGCCACCCCTGCCCCCGTCCTCCCCTACACCTCATTGACGCGATGAGGGCGCGGGAATGTTTCAGACGAGTTCGGAGCAGGTCAGACCGGCCAGCAGGGCCGCCACCTCGCCGTGCGCCTTGCCGTCGCGGCCCTCAAGGACCGCCAGCGCCCGCTCCCACTGGGCCCGGGCCTCGGCGGGCCGCCCGGCCGCCCGGTCCAGGCGCCCGTACTCGCGCCGGGCCAGGCCCTCGGTGTAGGAATCGCAGCGCTCGATCGCCTGGTCGAGCAGGACCGCGCAGGTCGCGTACGCCGCTTCGGTGCGGCCCAGCTCGCCCAGCACCCGGACCAGGCCGACCCCCGACTGGGCCCGCCCGTGCCAGTCGCCGTGCTCGCCGAGGATCCGCCGCGCCTCCTCGAAGTGGCCGACGGCGGTGGCCCATTCGCCGAGTTTGATGAGTGCGTAGCCGATGTTGCAGTGGGCGGTGTGCGCGAGGAGTTCGCTGCCGATGCGGCAGCCGGCCGCCAGGCTGCGCTCGTGGTAGCCGATGGCGACCCGGGCGTCCGTGTGCTCGTGGAGGTTGCCGAGGTGGCTGAGGATGATGGCCTCGCCGTAGGCGTCGTCGAGCTCGCGGGCCAGGCCGATGCTGCGCTCCAGGGCCTCGGCGGCCTCGGCGTGCCGGCCCAGGCGCTCCAGGAGCATGCCCCGGTTGGCGAGGGCGCGCTGGGTGCGCCGCCGTTCGCCGAGTTCCTCCCAGAGCGCGGTCGCCTCGTCGTTGAGCGCCAGCGACTCCTCGATCCGGCTGGCCAGGAAGTTCGCCCCCGCGAGGTCGCTGAGGGCGTGGGCCTGCGCCTCCCGGTCGCCACTGGCCCGCGCGGCGGTCAGTACGAAACGGTTGAGGTGGCGCAGCGCGCCGTACCGGCCCCGGTACTGGAGGTGGCTGAAGTAGGCCCGTACCAGCAGGAACACGGTCGGTGAGGTGTGCGCGTACCGCTCGGTCAGGGTGAGCACCGCGGGCACTTCGCGGTCGCCCCAGGCCAGCGCGGCGGCCAGGTCCGGGAAGGGCGCCGCGTCACCTACCGGGTCGGGCACCCGGGCCGGGCCCTCGCGGTCGGGCGGGCTGACCAGCAGGCCGTTCTGCCGTGCGGATTCGGCGTACCAGCGCAGTGCGCACTCGACGGCCGGCTCGCGTCCGTCGTCCTGGGCGGCCAGTTCGCGCGCGTAGTCGCGCACCAGGTCGTGCGGCGTGTACCGCCCGTACGAGATCTCCTCCAGGAGGGCCACCTCGACCAGCCGGTCCAGGGCCGCGCCCGTACGCGCTTCGGTGACGCCCATCAGACGCGCCATGACGGGCACTTCATAAGAAGGCAGGTCCAGAGCGCCCAGGCGGCGCAGTGCGAGGGCCGCGTCGGAGTCGAGCGCGCCGAGGGCGACGGCCAGCGAACGCCGCACGCTCAGGTCGTCGTACTCCAGGTGGTCCAGGCGCCCGTCCTCGGCGTCCAGCAGTCCGGCGAGGGCGTCGGGGCTGAGCGCGTGGCGGGCCGCCAGCCGGGCGGCGGTGACGCGCAGCGCCAGCGGGAGGCGCCCGCACAGCTCGACCAGGCGGGCGGCGCCGTCGGCCAGTTGGCGCCCGGAGACGGCCCGGAGCAGCCCGAGGCTCTCCGCCGCCGTCATGGGGGTCAGCGGGAAGCGGGCGGCGCCGTCGAGCGCGGCCAGCGGCGAGCGGCTGGTGACGACCACCGCGCAGCCGTCCCCGGCGGGCAGCAGCGGCCGTACCTGCGCGGCGGAGGCCGCGTCGTCGAGGACGAGGAGGGTACGGGTCGGGGCGAGCCGGGAGCGCAGCAGCGCGGAGGCGGCGTCGGGCGTGTCGGGGACCTGGCGGGGGTCCACGCCGAGGGCGTGCAGCAGCGCGGCCAGCGCCTGGATCGGCGGGAGCGCGGTGAGTCCGGGGGTCGCGCCGCGCAGATTGACGTAGAGCTGCCCGTCCGGGAAGTCCTCGCGCAGGGTGTGCGCCACATGGAGGGCGAGCGCGCTCTTGCCGACTCCGGCCATGCCCGTGACCACCGCGACGGGGGTGCTGGGCCGTGCGGCCGGGGCGGCGGTGGTGCGGACGACGGCCACCGGTGCGGCCGGGCCCGCGAGGGCGGCGAGCGCGGCGAAGGCGTCCGGACGGCCCGCGCCGTCCCGGACGGCCCCGGTGGCCTGCTGCGGGACGACCGGCCCCACGGGCTCGCACCGGCGCCGGGCCAGGGCGGCCCGCAGCCCGGCCACCACGTGCGCGCGCCCGGTGAAGTGGGCGGGGCCCGGCGGAAGCTGCGCCGGGGCGGGCAGTCCGGTGCGTGCGGCGGGCTCGCGCAGCACTTCCTCGTGCGCCTCCCGGACGGCCGGGCCCGGGTCGACGCCGAGCTCCTCGACCAGGGTGCGGCGCAGCCGCTGGTGCACGGCGAGCGCCTCGGCCTGGCGGCCGGTGCGGTGCAGCACCAGCATCAGCTGCCGGTGGAACGCCTCCCGCAGCGGGAACTCCGTGGTCAGCGCGGCCAGTTCCGGCCCGATCGCCTCATGGCGGCCGAGCCGCAGCTCCGCCTCGTACTTCCACTCCAGAACGAGCAGCCGGGTCTCGGTGAGCCGCTGGGCCAGGGCGGGCTCGCCGTCGGCGGGGTCGTAGAGCCCGCCGAGCGGCGCACCGCGCCACAGTGCGAGGGCGGCGGCGCTCTCCTCGGCGACGACCGGCCAGTCGCCCCGGTTGTGCGCGGCGAGCGCCACGCGCGCGTGGGCCTCGAAGACCTGGGTGTCGAGTTCGCCCGGGTCGACGCGCAGGACGTACCCGGGGGGCACGGCCCGGACGCGGTCCTCGTCGCCGAGCAGTCGGCGCAGCCGGGCGACATGGTTGTGCAGGGACGCGGTGGCGGAGGCGGGCGGCTCGTCACCCCACAGCGCGAGTTTCAGGTCCTCGCAGGGGACGACCCGGCCGGGCCGCATCAGAAGGGCGGCCAGAAGCGATCGGATCTTGCCACTGCCGACGGCTTCACCCCGTACGGTCAACGGCCCGAGCAGGCCGAATCGCACGCACACCCCGACCTCCACCGGCTCCCTCACTGCCCGTCCACCGGCTGTCCCGTCGACCGTGGCCACAGACTCCCCCGCTGACCGTTGGCCACATGTTAGCGATCTGTTGGTGCCTCCTGATCTGATGTGGACATCGGATCCGGCCCGCCGGTGCTCGGTGGAGCAGCCACACTCGGGGGAGTGTCATCGTCGGGGCGGAACCGAGGGACAGAGAGGTCCTCGGGCATCCCAGGTGAGTGCCCGGGGACCTCGTCCGTCCCGGCCCCTTTCCGGTCCACCGCGCGAAGGCGCCGGAGCGGCTCGCCACCGCCGTCGAGCGGGTGAGCGATTTTGCGCCAATTTTACGTGTACGTACATCCTTTGGGCATGGCACGTACTCTCTGGGCCAGTCGAGGAGCACCTCTCGCGGCCCACCGCCTCCGCCGCACCCGTACGGTTCCGCTCAGGCTCTGTACGGTCCCGCTCAGGCCCCGTAGAGACCCTCCTCTTCGAGGAGGGTCGCGAGGTACTCCTCCAGCCGTCCGGTCAGCACCTCGGGCGTCAGGTCCGTGCGGCCCAGCTGCCGCCACGGCAGCGCCACCTTCTCCGCGTCCGGAGCGAAGGCCAGGGCGTCCAGGAGCCGCCAGTACAGCGCGTTCCCGTCGGGGCGACCGCCCTCGGCCTCGTACCGGGCGGTGAACTCCCGGGCCGCGTCGACCCCGTGGAGCAGCGCCAGCGCCGTCGAACAGTGCGCCACGTCCAGCGCCGCCGGGCCCCACGACGTCTCGACCCAGTCGACGACCCCGCCGACCCGCAGCCCCTCGCCCGCACCGTCGAACAGGACGTTGCCCGGGTGGAAGTCGCGGTGCAGGAAACGGCCCTCGTACGGGGGCGGCGGGCGCCGGATCACCTCGACCGCCCGCCGCCACACCTCGGGGCGCGCGGTGTCCGCCGGAACGCGGACCCGGTCGGCGGAGGTCCACGCCTCGTAGTCGCGCGGCCGGTCGGCGCCCTCTGCTCGTACGCGGTGGATTTCAGCCAACTGCCGTGCCAGCAGCCCGATCCGCCGACCCAGATCCTCCTCGTCGAGCCGTACCCGGCCCGACAGGCGGGTCATCAGGAGGGAGGGGTGGTCGCAGTGCTCGCCGCGCAGGTCGACGGCGAGCAGGACGGGCGCGGGCACCTCCGTCGTCGCGAGCAGCCGCAGCACGGCCGCCTCGCGCGCCAGCAGGCCGGGCGCGTGCCGCCGGTAGAACGGCTTGGCGAATGAGCGCAGCACCCATTGCGGGGCGTGGCCGTCGACCGCCGGGCCGGGGGTCTGGGCGGGACCCGGGCCGGGGTCCCGCCCGGGACCCGGATCGGGCTTCGGCACCGTTCCCGGTCCTGGTACCGGTACCGCCGCTGTTCCCGGTCCCGCACCCGGTGCCGGTGCTGTTCCCGGCCCTGGTACCCATACTGGTGCCAGCGCCGTTGCCAGTCCCAGTGCTGTTCCCGATCCCAGTGCCGGTCCTGGTACTGGTCCCGGTACCGCCTCCGTACGGATGAGTCGCATCTGGGAGGTCCAGCCGCCGCGCAGTTCCACCGCGTCCCGGATCCGGGCGCCGGGCGGCAGGGACTTCTCGGCCCAGGTCCGGGTGAGCTCCCAGCCGTCCGCGCCGAGGTCGGTGAGGACCTCGTCCACGAACCGGGCGCGCTCGACGGGGTGTTCGCGCAGCCACACGCCGAGCCTGTGGTGCGCGCCCTCGAACACGAGCCGGGTGCAGCGGGACTCGTTCCCCTCGGCCAGCGCGGCTGCCACCGCCTCCGTGACCGCCGCCGGAATGATCTCGTCCACGGCGGGCACGGCCAGCACCACCCGGGTGCGCAGCGACCGGAACACATCGAGGGCCCGGGAGTCGCGCCAACTGTCGGGCGTACGCAGGATTTCGGTGAAACGGGAGACGGGCGCCCCTGGCGGCGTTCCCGGAGCGCCCGGTTCCGCCCCGAAGGGCTCGGCCCACGCCTCGTCCGCGTAGACCGCGGGCGCGCACAGCCCGATGCCCGCGACGCGCGAGCCGTAGTGCGCGGCGAGATCGGCGACGGTCTGACCGCTCATGCTGAAGCCGGTCAGTACCAGGCTGTGCCCCTCGGGCACGTACGCGTCAACGGCCGCCCGCGCCTGGCGGAAGCGCCGCTTCAGGCTGAGGTCGCCGAGCGCTCCGGAGGAGGCGCCGTGGCCGGAGAAGTCGAGGGAGAGGACGCGGTGGCCGCGCACCCGGAACTCCTCGGCCAGCTCCGCGAGCCGTGCCTTGTCGCCGATCCCGGCGCCGTGCAGCAGGACGACCGTGACGGACGGAATGACGCCATCCGGTTCGGCCAGCGCGCAGCTGATCCGCTCCCCGTCGAACTCACCCACGACTTCGGTCACTTCGATCGCTTCGATCACTTCGGTTGCTTCGGTTGCTTCGGTTGCTTCGGTTGCTTCGGTTGCTTCGGCCGCTTCACTCACGTCGACCCGCTCCCCCCTCGTCCGTTTCCCGCCGTTCCACCCTAGGTTCCCGGGGCTCCCCGGGCTTCCTGGGATCACGGTCCCGGCAGTGCCCGGCACAAGGCGTCCAGGGCGGCCTGATAGGCGTGGTCGGGCGGGGTCGCGTAGCCCACGACCAGGCCGTCGGGGGCGGGCCCGGTCGCGTCCGGGTGGCGGTATCCGGCGAGCCCGTCCAGGGCGATGCCCTGCCAGGCCGCGGCCTTCAGGACCGCGCGCTCGGTGCCGGGCGGCAGCCGCAGCACGGCGTGCAGCCCGGCCGCGATGCCGGTCGGCGCGATGTGCGGGGCGTGCTCGGCGAGCGCCGCCACCAGCAGGTCGCGCCGCCCCCGGTAGTGCTGGCGCATCCGCCGCACATGACGGTCGTACGCGCCGCTCTCGATCAGCTCCGCCAGCGTCAGCTGGTCCAGCACGCTCGCCCAAGCCTCGCGCTGGCCCTTGGCCGCGAGGACCGGGTCGACCAGGTCCTCGGGCAGCACCATCCAGCCGAGCCTCACGGCGGGCGACAGGCTCTTGCTGACCGACCCGATGTAGAGGACCCGCTCGGGGTCGAGCCCCTGCAACGCCCCGACCGGCTCCCGGTCGTACCGGAACTCGCCGTCGTAGTCGTCCTCCAGGACCAGCCTGCCCCGCGCCCGCGCCCAGTCGACGACGGCGGCACGGCGCTCCGGGTGGAGCGGTCCGCCGGTCGGGAACTGGTGTGCGGGAGTGAGCAGCGTCGCGCGTACACCCCTGAGCGCCCCCTCGCGCGTCAACTCCTCGACCAGCGCGCCCTGCTCGTCCAGTCCGACCGGGACCGTGCGCACTCCGGCCGCCGCGAAGATCGAACGGTGGAAGCCCAGTCCGTACGCCTCCACCGCGAGCGGGCCGCGCAGCACCCCGCCGGCGAACAGCAGCCGCAGGGCGTGCGCGAAGCCGGAACAGATCACGATGCGTTCGGGGGTGGTGCGCACACCGCGCACGCGCGCCAGATACCCGGCGAGCGCCCGGCGAAGCTCCACGCGCCCCTGCGGATCGCCCGGCCCGAACGCCTCGTTGGGCGCGGCGCCGAGCGCGCGGCGCGCCGCCGAGAGCCAGGGTCCGCGCGGGAAGGAGCCCGCGTCCGGCTGCCCCTGCGTCAGATTGTGCGCGGGGGCCGAGGCCCGCCGCGACACCTTCTTGGGCACCCGGGCCGGCCGTACGGGCTCGGTGCGCGGCGCGACCCTGGTGCCCGAGCCCTGGCGGGCGGTGAACCAGCCCTCGGCGACGAGCTCGGCGTACGCGTCGGCGACGGTGTTGCGGGCCAGACCGAGGTCGGCGGCGAGCGAACGGTAGGGCGGCAGCCGCGTCCCCGGCGCGAGCCGCCCGTCCCGCACGGCGCCGCGCAGCGCCCGGATGAGGGCGGCCCGGCGGCTGCCGGATCCGGCCAGTTCCACATGGAGGTCGGCACCGATCCGCTCCGCGGAATTGACCCACTCCTCAGCCATCGACACCCGTCCCTTTCCGTGGTCTCCGCGGGTTCAGCCTAGGGGCCGCGCGCGGGCGCGGTACGCAGGTCAAGCTCCACACTTGAACGCCGGGGGCAACCGGCGGGACACCCAACCACCAGCGTTCGAGCAGGACTTGAGCGGGGATCGAGGACTGGCCGTACTGGCCAACTGCCCCACGCGTTTGTCGGATCCATGGCAGGATTCCGATCCCTCGGAGCGGGGGAGGCCGCTCCGGGCGCCCGGTTCGGGCGGAACGGGGAGCGGCCACGGGCACCGACGACGGGGACCGAACAGCGACGCGATCCGACCGCCGATGCGCACGACGGTCCGAACAGTTGCGGGGATTCGGCGTTCAGGGATCGCGGGGTTCTGGGACGGCGGGACTGCGGGGCCTGTGGGTTCGCGGGGCCGGTCGGGGGTCCCGGGTCCGAGGCGCGGGATCCAGGGCCAGGGGTGCGGGATCCAGGGCCAGGGCCAGGGCCAGAGTTAGAGGTCCGGGCAGGGCTTGGCGTTCCAGACGTTCCCGTACGGGTTCACAGTGCACGTTCAGGGATCACAGTTCAGGGATCACAGGGGAGAGCAAGGCATGATCACACGCAGGTCGTTCATCGGGATGGCGGGCGCCGGAGCCGCGGCCCTGTCCCTGTCGGGGTTCACCACCGCCACCGCCACGACCACCAGCCAGTGGGACCGGCTGCGCGCGAACCTGAAGGGCACACTGGTGCTGCCCTCCGACTCCTCGTACACGGCGGCCAAGACCGTCGAGTACGGCCAGTTCAGCCTGACCAACCCGCAGGCCGTCGTCTACGCGGCCAACGCCAATGACGTGACGAACAGCCTGATCTTCGCCCAGTACCACGACATCCCGGTGACGGCCCGCAGCGGCGGCCACAGCGGCGGCGGGTACTCCACCACCAGCGGCCTGATCATCGACGTGTCGCACCTCAACGCGGTGACGGCGGGCCCCGGCACGGCGACCGTCGGCGGCGGTACGCAGCTGGTGGACGTCGTCAACGGCCTCGGCGCGAGCGGCCTGGCCATCCCCGGCGGCATGTTCCCGACCGTCGCGCTCGGCGGCTTCCTCCAGGGCGGCGGGGTCGGCCTGCTCACCCGGCACGCGGGACTCGGCGCCGACAAGGTGACCTCGGCGAAGGTGGTGCTCGCCAGCGGTCGCCAGGTCACCGCGTCGCCGACCTCCAACCCCGACCTGTACTGGGCGATCCGCGGTGGCGGCGGCGGCAACTTCGGCATCGTGACCCAGTACACGGTCACCCCGACCGCCGTCCCGAACCTGAACGTGGCCGAGCTGCTGTTCAGCTACGACCACGCCGTGGGCGCGATGCACGGCCTCACCCAGTGGCTGGAAACCGCGCCCACCACGTTCGGCAGCCGCTCCAACATCGACCTGTTCGACGCGGCGGCGGGCAACCCGCCGCTGGTCACCCTGCTGGTGGCGTCCGTGGGCACGCGCGCGGAGTTCGACACGGAGATCGCCCGCCTGATCGCGCTGACGGGCGCGGCACCGATCCAGCAGAACGTCTACACGGACACGTACCAGTCCGCGATGATGAAGATCTTCGGCTGCGGCGCGTACTCGCAGCAGCAGTGCCACAACAACACCTGGGACCCCACGAACGGCAAGCTCGCCCCGTTCGGCCACGTCCTGGGCCGCGGCCGGCTGCTGAGCAAGTCCCCCACAGAGACGGAGTGGGCCCGGCTGGTCGGCGTCTTCGACACCGAGCGCACGGCGGGCCACTTCCACAAGTTCGAGATCATGGCGCTGGGGGGCGCGGCCAACAAGGTCTCCCGCACCTCCACGGCATACGTCCACCGCGACAGCACGCTGCTGATGTCGTACTACACCTTCGCGTACGGCATCCTCTCCGGCGCCGAACTGACCTCCGCCCAGAACTTCGTCGACAACGGCTTCACCGCGGTGGACCCGATCTCGAAGGGCGAGTCCTACCAGAACTTCATCGACCCGGCCCTGACGAACTGGCGCTCGGCCTACTACGGCGAGAACTACGGCCGCCTGTCCGCCATCAAGTCGAAGTACGACCCGTACGGCGTGTTCGCGTTCGCCCAGGGAATCAACTGACCCACCCACCCCGGCACGCCCCAGGCGCTGCCCATCTGAACGACGAAACCCCAGGTCGGAAGGGATCCGACCTGGGGTTCTCGCTGAGCCGCCTTCGGGATTCGAACCCGAGACCTACGCATTACGAGTTGTCAGATATTGATCCTGGGACGGCCGGGAGCTTCCGCGAATGACGTTCCATACCTGTTCAGAATGGTTGACGGATCTCATCGGACGATGGTGGATGGCTGCAGAGCTAGTAGCCATTGAGACCACAACCGAGACCGCAGCCGCCCGAGTCAGTAGATTTACGGCGGGCTCCCCACACCCCTTATAACCTGCTCTCTCATGAATAGGACCCTGCCAGAGATCTTATGGGGATGGTCTCAAAATGCCACCTGATTCGGATGCCTCAACGCCCCGCCGGGGTGCCGGAATCCCAAAAGATCGACTTCCCGCCTGTCCGCAACGGCATCGACTACCTCATCAAGAGTGAGGTCGGTCCCCGCGATATCAAGTACGCGGTGCTCCACTCAACGATGCTGAGCACGACAGCATTATTGCCCTGCGAGATCTTCGGCCGGCCCTCCTGGAAACCGATCCAAACATCGCTGGTTTCAATGTTGGCGTCAATTACGGAGGGACTGCTGCACAACCAGTCGAGCATGCTCGCATTCATCTGATTCCACGGATGGCGGGTGATATTACCGAGCCGCGCGGCGGAGCCAGGGGGGTAATTCTTGGGAAGATGTCCTACTGGCCGCAACCCCCGAGGGACGTCGAGCATTTCCCTCGGGGCTCTCATTTCTAAGGCTGGCGCTCAGTCCTCACTCACGAACAGATGATCCGCGGTTAGGGAAATGGCAACTGGCTGATACGCGACGCAGCGCTCAGTTGTTGACTGACTTGCGCTGGGGTAAGGGCTCCACGCTGGAACGTGTGCGCTCGGTGCCATGCGTAGTAGTGCTCACGCTCCGGCGACCACCAATCAATAGAGTGACCCAGCAGATGTTCACCTATGTACTGGACCACGGCGGGAGCGGACGCTGCGACAGGGCTAACAGCGAGCTGTCCCCCCTCCTCGACGGCGACGAAGCCGTGCTCAAAAAGGCTGTCGCAGCCGAGTAGACACGCCAGCATGGCCACGTTGTTCAGGTCCCATCGCTCCGCCTCGCTGCACGCGGCACGCTTTTTGATATGTGCCGCAACAAGGAGGGCTCGCGGAAGCGTACGTCTACAGAGAGCACATTCGCCCTCGGACCCAGGGAGCAGGGTCTTCTTCAGGTGCCCTTGCTCTGTCCGGCGTTGAACCTCCGCGACTGCATCCGACGGGCCGAGACGAGGCGAGGCTCCCCCGGGGCTCTGTGGCGGCACTCCACGGACGCTGTCCTCATATCCAACCAGATCCGTGAGGATAGCCCCGTCCATCTCGCTCAATGCAACGAAGCCCTGTATGTTGCGGTTGGGCTTCCAGTTCAGCAGGGAGCGAATCTCTTCCATCGGGAAGTCAATGCCCCGCACGCTGGTGAGGGCGTACATGTACTCCCACGTCTGCTCCGTCCGGTCATCAACGCCCCACAAGCGCAGCGCAAGAGCAGGGTTATGCCACGCTAGAGCTACTGTGCCGACGAGGTACAGGCGCTTGCTGCCCGAGAAGAAGACGACGTCTCCATCCTGCATCTTGCGAATCTGTGGCAGATTGGCCCCGCCGATGCCTGGCGTGACCCCCCACAATTGCGCCTTCCCAGCAGGGAAGAGATCGTTCAACGATTGCAAGACCGTGGGATCAAACAGATCGGCGTGGCTCGCCAGATCGACTGGCTGCAGGATGGTGTCCTTGTAGTGTTCCCGAACGGCCGGCCGCTTCAGACTCGCTGGCTGTGCGAAAACGGTCATGCTGAGCCTCCCCCTTGTTCTGGTCCCGTTGTAACCAACTGTGGTTGACAGGTCTATCACCACGTGCTGACAGCAAGTCACCTCAGGACCCGATCACGTCGACCCGTAGACGAGCGGAGTCCGGCTCCGCCGACCAACGACGGCCAAGTGCACCGAGGCGAAACCTAGGAGCAGCAGCCACTCTGCCCCATCGCTTGCCGCCGCTAGGTTCTGTCCGGCGGATCATGGCGTCGTAGGCTTCAGGTCCATGCACAGCACCTTGACGGAGCACGCCCGGTGTCTCTATGGAGACGAGTACCGACCCACACCGGAGTGTGACCAGGAACACCGGGAGCACTACTTCGTTGAGGAGCTGACCTTCGCGGACGCGGAAGACATCCTCAGCATGCTGCGTGAGCTCAGTCCGCACGTGGTTGACGGCCAGCCGCCGGTCTGGGTGCAGAATCTGGCCTATCGGCTGATTGTGCTGCAGCGGCCGAGCGAGCCGACGCTCATATGCGAGGCTGCCTTGAACCTGTGGTTTCACGGACCGGGTTGGGATGGCATCGCGGCGGACCTGGAGAGGCGGGCCGATGCCCTTGGAGCTGGGTGATCATGGCTTGAGCCAGAGACGGATCGAGGCCACGGTGCCGATGCTGCGGAAGACATAGGCACGCTCGTCGAATCTTGTGGCCACGACTCGGAAATTTTTCATGGCATTGATCGCCCGCTGGACTTCGTTCGCGCGTTTGCAGATCGTCTTGCCGGAGCCGGTGGGCCTCCCACCACGACTGCCGCGGCCCCTGCGGTTGGCCCGCTGGTTGCCCGGCTCGGGAATGGTGTGCTTCATCTGCTGTCTCCGCAGCTAGTGGCGCTTGCGATGAGAGGAGTACGCCTCGTCACCGCCGAGACAGTCCGGCCGTGTGCGGGGACGCCCGGCGCCGAGGTAGCCGATGCGGATACGTTTCATGACGGGGATGAGCCGCGGGCCTTCGCCCCACTGGACCGGAGTGATCAGCAGGGCCAGGGGCAGCGCCCGCCTTCCCCAGCCAGATGAATCCTGCAGGTGAAGCGACCCCGGGAGCGTCCGAGTCCCTCGTCGGGCCTGTGCTGCCGGGGCGCACACCCTTCCCGCCCCCTGAGAGTCTCGTGCAGGCCCCGCCGGCGTGCTGCTGGTGGAACCCGCAGGTGGTGAAGTCCACGGCACCATGGGCCAGTCGATGGGGCCTTCCGCGACAGCGTCCGCCGGGACTGCGGCGAAGATCATGTCCTACGTGCAGTCCGCAGACCAGCGCCTATGCCGCTCGTGCATGGTCTTCCACCCGCCGAAAGGCTCGGGTAGATCCCGTCACGGCACCCCGGTGCGCTGACGGAAGATGATCCCGTTGATCACCCTGCGATGACCCTTCCAGCGCCCGATCCGTTGCCCGGGCTTCGGCAGGTATGGCCTGCCGCACCCATTCCCTGCTCGTGAGCCCCCATGAACACGCCCATGACTCGAACCCGAGACAGGTCACATGATCCGCTGGACAAGCCCTAGCTATTGCCTTGGTGAGGGCCAAATTCCCGGCACAGCAAAAAGAGCCTCGCAATTCTCGCAAGGCAGAGAAAAGCCCGGCCGCTGACGACGGGGGATGCATCAGCGGCCGGGCTGCGACCAACAGTAACAACCCTGCTTACGCTGCGGGAATGGGCTACGGGGCCATACCGGGCACTTGTGACTGGGATCACATCTCGTGGTTACCCGTCGCAGGGAGGCGCGTACGACAGACGAGGTAGATTCTCACGCCATTTATCCGGCGTCAGGACACCCTGAGTGGTCGCACAAATACGCTCGATGGCCTCATCGGCATCCAGGTTCCACAGCCGGACCGTATCGCTGCCGCTCGACACCCCGAGCATGTGGCTGTTGGGGCTGAACGACAGGAAATTTCCCGTCTTGGCGTTGGGGCTCATCGACTGGCCGATGGGCGTGGCCTTGGACGGGCGGCCGACGTTCCAGAGCCGGACCGCGTTGTCGTTGCCGCCGCTTGCCAGGGTGCGGCCGTCCTGGCTGAACGTCAGTGACACGACCGCTTCGGTGTGGCCGATGAGGGGCGAGCCCAGCCGGTCGGCCTTGAGCGGGTCGATGATGTTCCAGAGGCGGACGGTGTCGTCGTCGCTGCCGCTGGCCAGCGTATGGCCGTCCGGGCTGTAGGCGAGCGTGTTGACGGGCCCGAGGTGCCCCATCAGCGGCGCGCCGAGTGGGGAGACGCGCCGCGGGTCGGCCGTGTTCCACAGCCGGACGGTGCCGTCCGCGCTGCCGCTGGCGAGAGTGTGGCCGTCCCTGCTGAAGACCAGGGAGTTGACGTAGCCCTTGTGGCCCGAGAGCGGCGCGCCAAGGGGAAGCGGCTGAGCCGGGCTACCGACGTTCCACAGCTGGATCGTGCGGTCGTCGTACGCGGTCGCCAGCGTGCGCCCGTCCGGGCTGAACGCCAGTGCCTCGGGTCCGGAGAACCGGGTGCGCAGCACGATGGACGCCCCGTAGGCACTGGGCCGGGTCGGGTCGGTGACGTTCCACAGCTGCACCGCGCTGTTCCGCATCAGCACCGCGAGCGTGCGGCCGTCCGGGGAGAACGCCAGCGAGCGGACGTCACCGTCCCCCGGCGTGAACGGCTCGCTCAGCGACACGGGCCGGTTGGGAGCCGCCACGTTCCACAGCCGCACCCGGTGATCGCGCGCGGCCGTGGCCAGCACCCGGCCGTCCGGGCGGAACGCTCCGATGCGGCCGATCATGTCGGAAGTCGGTATCGACCACAGCCGCACCTTGCTGTCGCCGCTCCCGGTAGCCAGGGTCCGGCCGTCGGGGCTGAAGCTCAGGGCGTACATCTCACCGCTGCTCCCGGCGAGGGGCTCGCCGACCTGGGACGGGTACGCCGGATCGCTGACGTTCCACAGGCTCGCCGTGCTGTCCGCGCTGGCGGCGGCGAGCTTGGTGTCATCGGGGCTGAAGGCCACCGACCAGACGGGACCGGTGTGGCCTGTGAGCGGTGTGCCGAGCGGTGCCGCGTGACGCGGGTCGGAGATGCTCCAGAGCCGGATGGTGTCGTCCGCGCCGCCGCTGGCCAGGGTGCGGCCGTCAGGACTGAAAGCCACGGAGTGCACCGTGCCCGTGTGGCCGGTCAGCACTGTGTCGATCGGCGCGGGCCGAAGCGGATCCGATGTGTCCCACAGCCTGATCGAGCCGTCATCGCCGCCGGCCACCAGCGTCCGCCCGTCAGGGCTGAACGCCACGCAGCGTGCGGCGGCGGTGTGGCCGGTCAGGGCGCTGAGGGCTTTCGGTCGGAGCGGGTCGGCCACGTCCCACAGCCGGACAGTGCGGTCTTCGCCGACGGAGGCCAGGGTGTGGCCGTCCGGCCGGAAGGCGATGAGATAGATCGTGCCGTGGTGGCCGGTCAGGGGCGCGCCGAGCGGCTGCGGACGGCTGGGATTGCGTACGTCCCACAGCCGGATCGTCCCGTCGTCCGAAGCGCTGGCGAGGGTGTGGCCGTCGGGGCTGAAGACCGCGCTGCTCACCCAGCTCGTGTGACCGGTGAGGGGTACGCCGAGCGGCTTGGGGTGGGCGCGGTCCGACACGTCCCACAGTCGAATGGTCCGGTCGTAGCTGGCGGTCGCCAGGATCCGCCCGTTCGGGCTGAACGAGGTGAGGTAGACGGCTCCGGTGTGGCCCAGGAGCGGAGTGGCCAGCGGAGCGTTGACGATCGAGATCAGGCGGTTCTTCGCGCCTTCGTCGTGAGGCCGCCGGTTGTGCGCCACCAAGGCGAGCTGCGCGGAGAGCGAGGGGTCCGTGTGCTGAGCCCGATCGGCTTCGGCCACCACCTGCTCGAACACGGCATCGTCGCGCTGCTCCCGTGCGACCAGCGCTGAACAGACAGCCAGAACCGCCAGGACGACCAGCGCCGCAATCGCGCTGCGGCTGATCCAGACCATGCGCTTGCGCAGCCTCACCGAAGCGGCCAGGAACTCCACGGCGCTCCGGGTCAGGAAGGTGTCACCGGCCGACTTGGCCCAGGCGCGGGCCTGCTCCAGACGAGAACCCCGGTAGAGCAGCGAAGTGTCCCGCTCCGAGTCCTCCCAGGCCCTGCCGTCCTCCTCCAGCCGCTGGCGCAGCAGATGGTCGTTCCTGTCCTCGTCGATCCACTCGCGCAGGCGCGGCCAGGCATGGAGGAGCGCCTCGTGGGTGATCTCCACGGTCTCGGCGTCGAGCGTCACCAATCGGGCGCGGACCAGCGCTTCGAGGGATTCCTCAGTCCGGTTGGGGTCCGTCGACTCCTCCGCCAGCTGGCGCCGCGTCCCCCGCCTGCGGGTGGCCTGGGTGTCCTCGTTCAGCTTGACCAGCCGGAGCAGGAGCAGCCTCGCGGCCGTACGCGCCGCCGGGTCGAGGCCCGACCAGGCTCGCTCGGCGGTCGCGGCCACCGCTCCCTGGATTCCGCCCGCGGCGCGGTAGCCGGCCAGCGTGAGCCGTCCCGCCTTCCGTCGCTGCCAGGTGGCGAGAAGGGCGTGAGAGAGGAGCGGCAGCGCCCCCGCGTCGTGCACCCCGCGGGGGCCGTCGGCGCTCACCTCTCGGACGATCAGCTCGGCCAGCCCGGGTTCGAGCTCCATGCCCACGGCCTTGGCCGGGCCGGTCACCGCCTCACGCAGCTCGGCGGTGGTCAGCGGACCGAGGACCATGTGCCGGTGCTGCAGCGCGTCGGCCAGTTCGGGATACGCGAGGCACCGCTCGTAGAAGTCCGCGCGTATGCCGAGGACGACGACCATGGGGGCCGGCTCACCCGTCTCGGCGGGCGTGCAGGCGGCGTGGAGGAGCTGGACGAACGTGCGCCGACTCGCCTCGTCGGAGCAGAGAGTGAACGTCTCCTCGAACTGATCGACGATGACGACGGGAGAGGAGGGGCCAGAGGGAGAAGACGAGTCCCGAGTCGCCCAGGCCGTGACAGCCGATCTCACCGCGTGCGCGAACTGCGGAGTACCGGGTTCCTCCGCGGCTGATCCCTCTGTGGCGGAGATGACGGGTGCGAGCTCGGGCATCCGGCGCGCCAGTTCCTTGAGAGGGTCGCTTCCCGGCACAAGCTGAAGTACCTGCCTCGCCGGGCCGCTGTCGTCGCTCGGGCCGCCGTTCTGCAACGCGGGCACCAGCCCGGCGTTCAACAGGGACGACTTTCCCGCTCCCGAGGCGCCCACGAGCATGACCAGGCCGCCCGTCGTCTCCGCCGCGCGGAGCTGGGTGACCAGGGCGTCCCTGCTCCGCTCCCGGCCGAAGAACCAGCGAGCGTCTTCCTGACGGTACGAGGCCAGCCCTCGGTACGGACACACGCTGCCGGGCACAGCCACGGCTTCGGCCGGAGGCCGATCGTCCTCTTCCGCGGGCGTCGCGGGGCGATCACCGACCGGGTCAGCGACGGCACGCTCCCACAGGCGCTGCCACTGCGCCAGGTCGTACAGGCCCGGAGACACGGGTGCAGGCCGCGAGCGCCGGGCCTCGGGTATGAGGACGTGCAGCACCACGGCGAGGGCGATGAACTGGGCAGGCACGTTCCTGGCCCGTCGCCAGTCGCTGATCCGCTGGGCGGAGACCCGCACGGGCCGCCCTCGCTCGTCGACACGCTGAAGCCGCACGACCGCCTCGGCGACGCGCTTGAGGGGAGGGTTGCCGGCCTCCGTGTACAGCAGCGCGAGACGTTCCGCGAAGGCTGTGCGTGCCCCTGAGTCGGAACTCAAGGTCTCCACTCCTTTACTTCCCCCGCGCCTGGACATCCGGACCGGAAAACCCACCCTATACGGCTGACCTGCGGTTAAGCCGTGGACCGGACGCCAGAACCTCCTCACTTGGAGCCGCAGCTGGCAGGATCTCGTCCCAGCAGCGCATCAACCGGGCGAGGCCCAGAGGGGGCCACCAGCCCGGCGCTCAATGAGACAGCTCATGATGCCGCACGTTCTCGGACAGCTTCGATTCGGAGCCACGAAACGGCGGCGACGGCCTCGCCGCGTGAGCAACAGGGATCCGTGGAGCCAGACCGTATGCGGACGGCTGGCACATCAACCACGGGTCCGGCATCCCTTGATCCAAGCCACACAACGTGGCGCGGATCGACGCCGACCGTGTGGTCCGGCACCAGTCCCAACAGGGGAGGGACTGGCGCCGGACCGAGCGGTCGGGTGGGGATGCATCGGGCGGCCTGTGGAGGGCGCCGACAGCAGTCGTTGCGGAAGAGGCCGTTCCTCGGGGAGCGGATTCTTTGGGGTTGCTGGGTGTGGTGAGGTGCTCCGGTCTTCGGGCTGGGCCCTCATCCCGTCTCGCTTGTGTACTACTGCCCGGGTAGCAGGTCCCCATGATCCAATACCTAGTCCCAAGCAGCGCAGAGAAAGTGTCAGGCCCGGCTCTTGAGATGAAGACCGGGCCCGACGTCGTGTTGCAGTTGTGGGGGCGGCGGGGTTTGGCCCATGACCGCTTCGTACCGAACGCGATCAGCACCCTCGTGACCTCGGCTTACGCTGACGTCAAATGCTGGTTGGACAAGGCGTAGAAGGGGGTCGGCGAGACGGTCCGGGTGCCGTTCCGAGGACGTCGTCTGAAGAGATGGAAACGCCGCCACCACAGCAGTCATGCCAAGATCTGCTGACTCGGCGAGCAGGCCATGGCCACCCTGAAGGAATGGCGCCCCCTCCGAAAGCTCCGCTGCAGCACCAACCGCATCACCAACATCGTCAAGGCCGCCCTCGTCCTCCATCACGCCTCAGCCTGAAGATGGAAAACGCTCAGTGGCTTCGACGGCCCGCCCGGACGCCTCACGCATATGGAAGAGCGCGACGGCCGATTCTCCATCACCACGGCGAACAGCGCTGGCTACACGCACGAGTTCCAGGCGAATCCAAACGACTACGCACGTTGTGCAGCCGAGGATCACTATCCCGAATGCTCCGGTCGCACCCCCAGCAGCCCGGCACACCGATGAAACCCAAGCCCGAAAAGGGGTCGGTCCCTTCACGCCTCACCGCGCGAAGGGACCGATTTCTGTCACTAAACTTGAGCGGGAGATTCCACCAGCGATAGAAGCATCAATCTATGTACCTCGCGATGCACCGATGTCTCAAGAGTTTGATGCGCCTGAATTCCTGCGATGACGCCGGACCGTGAAGAAGATCAGGCCGATTAGAGCAATGAGCCAGATGCTTATTTCTAGAGTACCGAACTGCGCCCCAAGGACGATCAGAAGAAGCAGGAAGATCGCGGCAATCAAGATTATCTGTGCAGCGAGAGGCTTCACGATGACTCCTACGTTTACACGCCTGTACCGGCAATCTTCGTCTTGCCGGTGCCGAATACCTGAACACTAGCGTAGGGGTGCAGGGTGGCGTAGCACCCATACTTGGTGAAGCAAAGTTCTATCTGGCGCGACATTTTCGAGGTGCCCGACGAAGCCGGGACCCGAGAGTACCTGTCCGCGAGGCGACGATTGTCGATTTTGACCACTTGCTGCACGTTCGAGAAGTCGTCATACCGGTCGCCCCAGGCGCGCACCTTGCCGCCGCCGTAGTTGAACTCCGCATAGGTGTGATACTTGAAGATCACGCTACCAAGGTAGCTGCGGTGGGTGTGGTAGACGTGCGTCATCTTCCACGTGCCGCCCGTGGCGCCGACAAGCCCGGAACCGGGCTCTTTGTCCACCTCTGTTTCTTCCGGCCCCTCGACGGCCTCGCCCGGAGCACTCGGCTGGGCGGTCGACGGCGGCATGATGTCCGCCAGTTCCGCAGAGCTGAGTGGTTCACCATTCGCGGGCGAAACCGCCTGTCCGCTGCCAGTGAAAATGGCCTCCTTGATGGTCACCTCCTCCGGCTGGGTCGGGTCCGGGACGCTCGCAGCCAGCTCTGGAATAGAGCGAATAAGGTTGATGTCCGCCTGATTCTGAGTCCCCTCAGCGTGATGCTTCAGCGCCGTGGCGATTTGAAGATCTCGCCCGTTCCAGGGTGTTCCATCAGCTACCGCAGAAGGGGCGAGAGTTACGAGAAGTGCCGTCGCGCTGACCAGAGCTCCGGCCAGCACCCCCCGCCGACTTTCCATTCTAATCACCCTATGACTCCTGTGTTGTTTATGCGAACCCCCCGGGGAAACCCCCTCGTTCGCATGAGAGGAGCCTATGCGGGGTATCGATCTTCCGGCAATAGGTTTTCCGCCACCCTTCCCCCCTGCCACGCCCTTCAGTGGCGGGAATCAGATAGATAAACCTCAGAGGAACCTCAATTCTCAACGAAGACTCAAGAGTGGAGCATCTGATTCCTGAAGTCGTCGGCGAAATTTTCGATGCGGGAGGCGACTTGCCCACTCAGGTATCGCAAGGTGCGGCTGGACAGGTTGATCAACAACGGGTAGAAATACGCGTGAGGCTCCTGGCGGCACGGTGGTGCTTGGTCGCGACACCATCTACCAGGAGCCTCATTGCTGCGTCGGATCGTCCAAATCTTGGCCCAGGCAGCAGACCGAAAAGGGCTCACTGACCATGCGCGATAGTCCTGTCTGACGACTCGGCCTCGTACCTGCTCTTCATCCCGGCAGCAAGCTCCAGCCAGTCATGATGAATGACGCCGCAGATTGGCAGCCCCTTCAAGGGCACTCTGGCCCATCGTGAGCGCCTGCTCCAAGTCCCCCCTCACGAGCAGCTGCGGCCCTCAACGTGACGCGGGCTTCCGCGTTGCGCATTGGCCTACGCTCGGTACCGACGACGTCTGTTCCCGCCCTGATCACCTCTTCGGCGAGCGAGCGTGCGTGCAAGCTTGTCCGCACCGACAAGGTGCTGGCAGTCCGTCGCGTAGAAGTCGAACTTCGCTGGGTCCACAACGCGATCAGGGTCCCGGAAGGCCTTCGTTCACATCTCCTGAGCTGCTCATGCGACTCCGGCACCATCCAGCCGAGCGCCGCCTCAGCGCCGCTGCCGTGTTTGGCGATGCTGAGCGGCCAGAGCCCATCCAGAAGTCGCCACCTTGCATTGCGATAGGAGATCGGCGGTCGCCCAGCTCTAGATCCAGCCCGCCGCCTGAGCAGCAAGTGCGGCATCAGATTCCGCCGCATCCGCATCGGCATTCAACTCTTCATTCCTACCCAGACCTCCGCTACCCGCCGCCTGCATAGCAGCCTGAGACGCCTTCAGGGCCGCCCGGTAGGCGACGTCGGAGCGCTCCGTCGCGCCGCCCTGGTCACGAGCTACCTGCGCAGCGACAGCCGCAGCGGCAGCGGCGTTCCTGGCGCAGCGGGCGTCCGCTGCTGGGTCCAGAGGCGAACGGTCCAGCTCCGCAAGCACCTGAGCGGAGAGACGGAGGGCATTCGCTGCCTTCGCGGCTGGATTTCTGGGCACTGCTTGGGCGTCATGTTCCTCAATGCCGGCGTAGCGGCACGCGGCCGCAGCACGGTCCAATGCCCTTCTCGCACGCGCAGCGTGCACCTTCCTGAGTGCTTCTGCTGTGGCCGAACCGATCTCAGCCTGCGAGGTGGCCAGTTGCTCAGCGCCAGAGGGTTCGCTCATCGCCATCTCCCTGTCTCCCCAGACCACGGTGATCGAGCACCGTTGTTCGCTCTAGGCAACGGTTCTGCGGCAGGGTGACAGGTCCAGCGCCAACAAACCAGTGCATCCCATGAATCCGGTCAGGAAGCGTCGTCGTCACGGCGCGCCGACGGTAGTAGGAGATCACGCTCCGGGTGATTCTCGCCTGTCACCCGCCCCTGGATACCAAGGTCCGCCCGCGCCGCCTCGTGGAAGGCGTTGATCACGCGGAACGCGCCGCGGTGTCGCTGGCGCCACTCCTCCAAGCTCCCGGCTATCTTCCCTGTGGCCTGCCACTCGATCTCGGCGAGCACGACGTTCAGCTCGTGCGCCGTCTCGATCGCATCGTCCCCGCCGAGCAACATGACCCGCTCGAAGCTGCGCCCCCAGGTGAGCGAGGCGTCCGCCAGGTCGTCGCGGAGCTCGCGCTCCGTCCTGTCCTCCTGTCGGAGGCCCTCCCTGAACTCGTAGAGCCGGACGGACATGGCGATCTTCGCCTTCACCGCATCGACGTAGTTGGCGTAAGCGTCGATCTTCTTGTCATCCCACCGGGTCAGGAGTTGGTAGCGGTTACGGCTCCGTTCCATCGCATGGTTCGTCAGGTACGTCGTCCCTGCGCCCAACATCACAGCGGCAACGGTGACAAGCTGCTCGACGGCCCCCACTGCATCCCCCAGACGCGGCAGACATGTAGATGTCTAGGGGATCTTAGAAGGGCTCACAACTGAAGGATTCGGCGGGCTAAGGCCGTTGGCCGAGGTGGAGCCCTGCGTGCGCAGGGGCCAGAGTTCGCACGCTGATGGCGGATCGGAGCGCAACCACGGCACTGAGCAGTCATCACAGATCGACGATTGCCTGGACCGGGCACCCCCGCCCGGCCCGTTATCCGCTACGCAAATAGCCCCAAAGCCTCATCAACAGACCAGCTCTGCCAGCACAATGCGAACAGCCCACCCACAGACACCAGCGCCATCATCAGGTTCTGCCCCTGCTCTGCCCAGTCGTGGATCATGAGCACGAAGTAGATGAGGTTCAGCAGCAGCCCACCCACCAGCGCGATCGGCGTCAGGAAGCCGAAGATCAAGCCGAGGCCCAGGGCCAGTTCCGCGTAGGCGACGACGTACGCCATCAGCTTGGGGCGGGGCTTCACCACCACGTCGAACCCCCGCCGTACGAACGGCCAGCGGTGCTCCTCCGCGATTCCCGCGGCCCAGGCGATGCCCCCGCCGGCGAACCACGTCTTCTTGTCCTTGTGCCGCCAGCTCTCCAGCCACCACAGCCCCAGCCCGATCCGCAGGACCGCGAACCACTCCGCTCCGCTGAGCCAGATCGTCTCCACGGCAGATCCCTCCTTCGGGCATAGCTGACGGAGCGTCAGTTGACCGTGAAGTCGGACTCCCGCGCAAGGGGTCGGCCGACACTGCTCCTTGCCGCCTCGCGGGTGGCCCTCTAGCCTCGATCTGATGGATCGTCAGATTCGAGTCGGTTGAACCGGCAGGCAGTAGGGGGTAGACGACGTGGTCAACGACGACATCGGCACCAGTGACGTGCCCAGGGTCATCAGCGTGGACGACCACGTGATCGAGCCCGCGCACCTCTTCGAGACCTGGCTTCCGGCGAAGTACCGCGACAAGGGCCCGAAGCCGTTCACCGCCGGCATCGGGGACCTGGAGTACATCGGCGGGAAGTACCGGTTCACCACCGACCCCGCGGGCCAGATCACCGACTGGTGGGAGTACGAGGGCCTGCTCTTCCCGTACAAGCGAATCATCGCCGCCGTCGGGTTCTCCCGGGACGAGATGACGCTCGACGGCATCACGCGGGAGGAGATGCGGCGGGGGTGCTGGGATCCGAAGGCGCGGCTGGCGGACATGGACCTCAACCATGTCGAGGCGAGCCTGTGTTTCCCCACCTTTCCCCGGTTCTGCGGGCAGACCTTCGCCGAGGCGCGGGACAAGGAGGTGGCGCTGGCCTGTGTGCGGGCCTACAACGACTGGATGGTGGAGGAGTGGTGCGGCGACAGCGGCGGGCGCCTGATCCCGCTCTGCCTCATCCCGCTGTGGGACATCGACCTCGCCGTCGCCGAGATCCGCCGCAACGCCGCACGCGGAGTACGGGCGGTCACCTTCTCCGAGATCCCGACGTACCTGGGACTGCCCTCGATCCACTCCGGCTACTGGGATCCCTTCTTCGCAGCCTGTGAAGAGACCGGGACGGTGGTGAACATGCACATCGGGAGCAGTTCGCAGATGCCGGCCGCGAGCCCGGACGCGCCGCCGGCGGTGCAGGCGTCGCTCAGTTTCAACAACGCGATGGCGTCGATGATGGACTTCCTCTTCAGCGGGGTCCTGGTGAAGTTCCCGCGCCTGAAACTGGCGTACTCCGAGGGGCAGATGGGGTGGATCCCATACGCGCTTGAGCGTGCCGACGACGTGTGGGAGGAGCACCGGGCCTGGGGCGGGGTCAAGGACCTGGTCCCCGAGCCGCCCTCCACCTACTACTACCGCCAGATCTTCTGCTGCTTCTTCCGCGACAAGCACGGCATCGCCTCGATCGAGACGGTCGGAGTCGACAACGCCACCTTCGAGACCGACTATCCGCACGTCGACTCGACATGGCCGCACACGAAGGCGGTGGCCGAAGACCACGTCGCCGGGCTGCCGGAGGACGTGGCGTACAAGCTTCTCCGCGGGAACGCCATCCGCATGTTGGATCTCCCGTTCGATCGCGAGCGGAGGGTCGGTTCGCCCGCCTGATCTTCGGGTACCGCCGGAGTCGGACGCTGGGAGCCCACACGCTCCCGGCGTTACGGTTCAGGTGAGACCGGCGGAGAGGCGGACGCATGAGCAATCCCGTGTCAGAGGCTCTGGTGACCGTGGCACGCGACTACGTGCGCCACGCCCCCACAGCGCTCGGCAAAGCTCCGCTCGCGGCGCGCCACCTCAACCCGTACCTCCGGGACCACCCCCGGCAACGCGTGGTCCGCACCCGCTTCGGCGCCAGCTTCGCCGTCGACACGACGGACCTGATCCAGCGGTACTTGTACATGTACGGCGTCTGGGAGCCGCACATGACGACGTGGCTACAGCGTCGGCTACGCCCCGGGGACACCTTCATAGATGTCGGCTCCAACATCGGCTACTACGGCGTGCTGGCCTCGCGCCTTGTCGGTGAGACGGGTCGCGTGGTGGCCATTGAGGCGTCGCCCGCCTTTCATCGCCGAGTGCTCCAGCACGCCAGGCTCAACGGCTGCGACAACATCCGTGCGATCAACTCCGCGGTCTCCGACCGTACTCAGATGCTCAAGTTCATCCTGGCCAGCTCGCGGAACATGGGCGCGACCAGCACCGTGCCGTACGAGGGTCCGGCGGAGTCCACATTCGAGATCGAGGCGCATCCCCTGCCGGAGATCCTTGCTCCGCAGGAGATCGCGAACGCTCGCGTGATCAAGATCGATGTCGAGGGTGCGGAGGGCTCCGTCGTCCGTGGCCTCGCCCCGATGCTCGACAAGCTGCGGCCCGACGCGGAGATCACCGTCGAAGTGACCCCGCAACGCATGCAGCAGCTCGGCGACGACGCCGCCGAGCTGCTAGCCACCATGCAGGCGCATGGCTTCCACACGTATCGCCTGGCCAACGACTACGCACCGGAGTCCTACCCGGCCGCGCTCAGCCGCCCCGCCTCGGTGCCGGTTCGCTGGCGCGGGCCGATCGACTCGGAGAGTGATCTCGTCTTCTCCCGCGTCGACGCCGAGAGCCTCCCCTGATCAGGACAACGGCCATGGTTGGTCGGCGAGAGCTCTCATCCGCACGCCTCCGCGGGCAGCTCCGGCCCGTCGTCCTCTGCCCCTCGGGCACTCGTCGTCGCAGGCCGAGCCAGCCGTCCGCCGCGGCTGACAGCCACCCGAAGCGTGTCATGCAAGCACTGGGTGAGCTGCGTCCCGAGGCTTATGAGGTCGTCTCTGTGGACCTCCGGGTCGGCCAGAGCCCTCTCCGCCAGCGGGAGCATCGTCTCCGCCATGTCGAGGAGCATCTGCTCCGCTTCGTCAGCGAGCCGAGAGAGATGGCCCTTGTTGTCGTCCGTGCGGAGGTAGCACGGGTTCCCGTCCGGCCTGGTCCACGGAAGCAGCCGGAGACCGGCGTTCCTGTCCTCCCCCAGACTGATGCCGAGATCGTCCCTCATCGAGCAGCCCCTATCCGGTCAACCATTGTGTGAGCGAAGACCGCACCTGCGCGGTCGCTGGGAAGTGACAGGAGCGCAAGCTCTACGACACGGCCTTCGGCGTCCGTCGAGACTCGTTCCACTGCCAGCACCGAGGTCCGCGGATCAAGGCGCAGCCTCTGCTTCTCCTCCTGGTTCGGAGGCCGGGCGACGACCCGCGAGACAACGGAGACGACGACCACACCGGCCTTGGCGAGCAACTGCCGAACGTCGTCGCCCCAAGGTGACCTGGTCACCTTGGGCACGCGGAGTTGGGCCACTGACCAGGGCACATAGATGCGGGCCATGCTGTGCGGAGCGTCCTCCTCCATGTGGAGGTACAGGCACTGGGTCAGACGGCTGCCTTTCGGCGTACGGAGGAGCGAGGCCACCTCTCCCGATGCCTGGATCTCGGCCACCCGAACACGGATCCACAACTCCACGCTGAGCGGTTCGGACGGCTCCGTCGCCCCCTCACCGCTCATGTAGTCCAGCCGCCGACAGGCCCGTCTCACGAAGTTCCCGTCGCCGTGGCGCTTGTCCACCAGCCCTTCGAGCTGGAGCACGTCCAAGGCGTTGCGAATCGTGGGTGTGCTCGTCTTGTACTGCCTGGCCAGCGCGGCCTCCGAAGGAAGGCGCGCCCCCGCCGCCAGCTGACCGACCTCAATGCGGCCCCGCAGATCATCGGCGATCTCCCGATACCGGAAAGCCATCGGGGCCGTCACCTCCTGGCGGTCGGTCGTGTGGCCAACAGCCGAGTGGTGGAGCTCATCGTGAGCGTCTCCCCCGTGCGGAAACGCAGTCGCCGTGCGCGGCCGGAGAGGTCGATCAGATCCGTGATTTCAAAGTGCCGGCCGCCGATCTCGATCACGTCGCCCCGCATGACCGTGGTGGATGTGACCACGATGGCCGGCCGAAGTGGCTTGGACCCCATCATCAAGAGGCCCTCCTGACGCGCTGCCCCTCGGCCGACGGCTTGTGGCAGGTGCAACGGCACTTCTCGTACAAGACGGGGACGCCCTGCGTCGACGCCACCCGGTGCGCCTCGGTGCACTCGGCATGGGTGCCGATCCGGCATGACGCCGAGAGATAGGGAACGGCCTGCTTCGCACTCATCACTCGGCCTCCGCTGCGGCGAACGGCTCACACACGAGTACGTAAGGCCGCAGGCTGGGCTCGCCATCCATCCAGATCACCTCTTCGCGCACCACGGACCTGGTGAGCGGAGACGGCTCCCCCTGGCCCAGGCGCAACGAGTTGGCGTCCGCGCAGTGCGCCGGTTCCGGTCGTCGACGGCGTTCCCGGGCCGGAACGACCCGTGCGACGGCGCGGCGGATACGGTTGAACACGTTGATCAGCTCCCTATGGCTGATGTGGCTGATGTTCTTGTCGCTGGGCGGCGGCGACCGCCGCGGGCTCGTCTCGGCGGAAGCAGGCCCATACCGTGCGGCCCTTCTCACGGCTGTCGACGAACCCGAACCAGTCCCCCGCCTCCAGTGCGGCCAAGAGCTCACGCCAGGACTCCTTGGGCAGCGAGTCCGGCACTCCCGCTTCGATGGATAAGTGGTCGGCGAGCTCTTCCACATGGGGTGTCAGTCCAGCGGCGGCGAGCCGGTCGGCGGTCTCGGCGGCACGTTCTTCCGAAGAGGGCACAAGGCGTCCTCCGTCGATGGAATGACGGTGAGTGAAGCTAGTTAACTAGCTTAGAGCTAGTGGACTAGATTTTCCATATGCGTGAGCAGCCGCCGTACCTCCGCGTCGCCGAAATCCTCCGACAGCGCATCGCGGACCAGGAGTGGACACCGGGAGACAGGCTGCCTTCGCGCGGCCAGCTCGCACAGGAGTGCCACGTGGGAGAGAACGTCATCCGGCGCGCGCAGGAGCTCTTGATCTCCCAGGGCGTCCTGGAAGGGCGTGCCGGATCAGGGACTTACGTGGCCGAACCGCGCAGCCGGGTGCGCATGGTCCGCTCGCAGTACCGCGAGCAGCGAGGGGGCTCGCCCTTCGACGCGGACATGTCCGCGCTGGGCAAGCGAGGCGCCTGGGAGAGCCGGAGCGACGCGAAGGTTCCAGCACCGGCGGAGATCGCCGAACGCCTCGGCATCGCCGAAGGTGCGCTGTGCGTACGGACGACCTACGAGTTCCTGGCCGACGCCAAGCCCGTACAGCTGTCGACCAGTTGGGAGCCGTACGAGCTGACGTCCGGCACGCTGGTAGTACTGCCCGAGGGTGGTCCGCACGCGGGCAAGGGCGTCGTCGACCGCATGGCGGAGATCGGCATCACGGTCCGCCACTCGGTGGAGCAACCGGAGCCACGCCTCGCGAGCGCCGAGGAGGCCCAGCTCCTGGGCGTACAGAAGGGCGCGCTCGTCACCCACATCCGGCGCACGTACTACAGCGACGACAACCGGCCCGTAGAGACGGCGGACATCATCGTGCCCGCCGCCCTCTGCGAGATCGTCTACGAGGTGCCGGTCAATCCGTAACGCGGATCAGTCCGCCGCCGGGAAGTGCCACTGGAAGTACGACAGGGCCGTGGCCCTGGCTTCCACCACCGCCATGCGCGCATCGCGTTCGGTGGTGTCCGTGTGGGCCGCCTGGCTGGTCGCCTGGCCTTCCCACTTGCGGTAGATGAGCCCGACCTCGCGCGTGAAGTACCCGCGGCTGACGGCGTCCAGGGCAAGCAGCAGCCCCGTGTCCTCCGAGGCCGGAAGCGCCATCCACCCGCCGAGCGCGACGAGAAGGTCACGGCGCATGAAGAGGGTCGCCGGGTGCACCTGCGCGCGGTACCCGTGCTCCCGCCAGTGGCGCAGCACCTCGCCACGCTCGATCGGCCCGCCCTCGGGATCCTGGTCGAAGCCGAGGGTCGAACCGTCCGGGAGAAGGTCGAGGACCCGGGACGTCGTCCAGCCAATGCCGCGGTCGGATTCGAGTACGGCCAGGTCGCGGGCGAGTGCGCCCGGGGCAAGCTGGTCGTCGGCGTCGAGAATCTTGACGTAGTCGCCGTCCGCGTCCGCCAGCGCCATCGTGCGAGCCACCCCGGGGCCGCCGGCGCGTCCCTGCCGGAAGGTCACCCGCGGATCGTCGGGGACGTGCGGGGCGACTTCCTCGCTGTGCCCGTCCTCGCGGATGACCCAGTGCCATTCCCAGCCGTCCGGGAGCTCCTGGTCGCAGAGCGACTTGTACGCCTCGGACAGGAACTTGGCGGACGGCGGGTGCACAGCGGTCACGACGATGATGCGCCGGGCCACGGCGTCACCACCTTTCCAGTGGAGTATTGAAGATCATTTCCGTGCGATCGCCGGGCACCGTGACGTACGAGACCTCCACAGGCCGGTCGTTGATGTCGTACGAGGTCTTCCGAAGCAGCACGACAGCCGTCCCCGGCGGGAGCTCAAGCTCCTCCGCCTCTTCCGGCGACGGCGGGCGCGCGGTGACACGCTCCTCTATGCGCCCCAGCTCGATACCGATGGTGAAGAGCTGGTTCATGGTGCCGCCGGGCCACGGCTCCTTGGTCTCGTCCAGTAAAGCCGGGTTGCCGGCGACGAGTTCGTGGATGAGGTACGAGGTCACGAGGTTGAACGGGGCGGTTTCGGCGCTGTACCGGGTCCGGTAGGTGCGCTGAAGGAGAAGCGTTCCCTCCGGCACCCCCAGCGCCTCGGCCAACTCGGCGTCCGCCTTCGCCTCGCGGTAGGAGGCATGGAAGACGAGGTCGTTGACCGTGAGACCCGTGTCGTGTTCCGTGGCACCGGTCTCCAACCGCTTCGTCTCGGGCTCCCGAGCGCGGTCCTTCTCCCACTGGTGCCGGGCGTTGTCACGCACCACCGGCGTGCGCGGACGGCGGACGAAGTTCCCGCGTCCGTGCTGCTTCTCGATCAGCCCCTCGTCCCGCAGAAGACGCAGGGCCTCCCGGATCGTCGGCACGCTCCGCCCGAACTGGTCGGAAAGCTTTGCCTCCGTGGGCAGTTGGTCCCCCGGAGCCAGCTGACCCGCCCGGATGGACTCCCTGAGCTCATCGGCGATCCGCTCGTAGACCTTTGCCACCTTGCTCACCGTTCCCGTCGTACGACCTCGATCAGCATACGAGTCATCAAGAGGTCTTGACGAGTGGAGTCCCGTCCGCCACACTCCTGAGAACTCATAAAGAGGACTTGAGGACAAGACCTCTTTATGAATCACCGTCCGGAGGGCCCGGTGAACGGGCGCAAAGGAAACGGCCGCTCCTTCAGAACTCCACAGAGTGCCTGGACGAACGAGTGATTTTGATCTGTGGCGCTGCCGCCGAAGGGGGCCGCGCCAGAGGTCATGGCCACTCGTCTCTCCTGATGAGTGGTCCTCCGCGAGTGCTCAGCTGGCTGGCCCCGGCCCGCCTCGAACCCTGCCTTTACTGCCAACAAGGGGGACCCCATGCTGATCGCCATCGGCGACGTCGTGCGCCATCGCCAGGACCGGACACTCGGCACCGTTGCCGGGGTCAGCGACGAAGGCGACGGCAACTTGGTAGCGGTGAAGCTCTCCGGTGGAGCGCTTCGCTTCGTACGGCCCTACGACCTGTTCGTCGTCGCGCACGCCAAGCGGCACCCCACGGCCGGTCAGAGCGCGGCGGCGATGATCACGCTGGCCGTCGCGTTACTCGTCGCCTTTATCGGGTGCCGGTCGGCCCAAGTCCTGGGAGCCGACTGGGTGCTGATGTTCCTCTCCGGACTCGGCGGCTACTCGGCCGTGATGTCCGCCTACCACTGGTGGTACCGCCTCACCGGACCCCGACGCTTCCGCGTCTGAGGTTCACGGATTTTCCCGTCCCCAGATCCACCTCGGCCAGGGCGGTGGTCGACGGGTCAAGGAAGCCCACTGCTCTGGCTCTCCCATCCCAATCAGGAACAGGAGAGCCCACATGGGTAGCTACGCCCGGAACCAGCAGGACTTACCGCCAATTGAGTTCGAGGCGCCTCCGCCGGAGTGCTTTCGAACGCTCTTCCTCGGCGAGGCCGGCGAGACCACGGAGGAGCGCAACGCCCGCGTGGCTGTCGCCCGCGAGGTCCTGACGGAGCTGTTGGAGCAGAGCCTGACGGACCCTGTCGCCCGCGAGGACGCGATGTACGCGGTCGCCCTGGGCAACGCCGCGCAGCTGAGGAGCACCGTCTGCGCCGCTCAGGAAGCCGACCGGAGGGGGCAGGCAGCGTGAGCACGATCAGCGTGGCGCCCGCCGTGCCGTCACCGCTCAGCA
The DNA here is from genome assembly GCF_041080675.1 of Streptomyces sp. cg36. NCBI lineage: Bacteria > Bacillati > Actinomycetota > Actinomycetes > Kitasatosporales > Streptomycetaceae > Streptomyces > Streptomyces cyclosori. The sequence continues at coordinate 3,644,755 of NZ_CP163520.1, forward strand.
GGGCCGAGAAGTTCCTCCTTGGCTTGCTGATCCCGGCAGGCGGGGGCGTGGGTGGCCTCGGTCTGGCCGCCTCCTTCAGTTCGGTCTCCGCAGCCGCGAGCCGCTGGGGGTTCAAGGACCCGTGGATGTTGCCCATCGGTATCGACCTGGCCATCCCGGTCTTCACCGTGGCGAACCTGTTGCTGATCAGAGTCGGCATGCCGCTGGCCTGGGTCCGCTGGGTTCCCTGGGGGCTGACTTTGGTGACCTGCTGGCTCAACATCGCGGCAGGAGAGTCGGCCTCGGCACGTGTGGCCCACGGGTCGATGCCTCTGCTGTGGGTCGTCCTCGGAGAAGTCGTCGCCCACGTCTACGCGGTCCGAGTCGGCGTCGCCACCGGAACCCGCATGGAGCGCGTCCGCCGGTCCCGGTGGCTGTTCGCACCCTGCTCCACTCTCCTTCTTTGGCGCCGGATGGTGCTCTGGGAGATCACCGATTACCGCGAGGCGCTGGCACTGGAGAAGGACCGTCAGTTGGTGCGCGCCGAACTGCGGACGGTGTACGGGCGCTTCTGGCGCAGAACGGCGCCACGGCGGGATCTGGTCCTCCTGAAGCTGGGAGAGCTGCCGCCCGAAGCCTCCGGCCCGCCTCCCTCCGAGGAGCCGCCGCAGCATCCACCTCGGCGCAGACACCGGGCTGGGCGGCCCAGCCCGCGAATGACCTGGGACGAAGCACTGATCAAGGCCCAGGAGCTGACGTCGAGTTGGCCCTACGAGCGGTTGGACGCCGATCCCATCCGGAGGGCCGTCGGGTGCAGCCAGTCACGCTCCCGCGAGCTGCGCGATGCGCTCCGGTCTGAACGAACAGCGCAGAGGCCGGCTCCTCTGGAGACGGCTGCACCCCCGCCCGAGACGTCGCTCTGACCCCGCATTCCTCCGGGGCCCGGCCGCTGCTTTGGCGGGTAGGGCCGGGCCCCGGTGTCCCTCCAAACCCGGAAGGAGACGCCAGTGAAGCACGAAGACGATGACGACCACGAGAAGGCGCTCTTCGAGCGCCTGGAACTGGAGTTGAAGCCCGACTCCGGACAGATGGCAGCCGATTCCGATCGGGCATCGTCGGTCACTGACCGCCCGACCCAGCCGCCCGACTCGACCTCGTCAGAGTCGGCCGACCCCGACACGACTGTCGTCGTCGACCGACCCGGCGGCCCCACCGGTCCGACCCTGATGGATCGGGTCCTCGGATCGAAGCGTCGCCCGGTGATCCCCGTGTGGGCCCAGTCCTGGACCGAGTTCCAGACGGCCGGCAAAGGGGTGGCCGCGTTCGGCTGGCACGTCGCCGCGTATCACGCGGTGCGCACGCCCTGGTACGCCTTCCGCCTCACCCTCCAAGCACCTCGCGGCGCCTTACGGTTCGTCGGAGGCGCGGCTCGTTGGGTGGTGGACCTCGAAGGCGAGCCCTTCCGGCAGGCGGCAGCGAGCCGGGAGGACATCGACGACTATCTGAAGCTCTCCCGGCAGCGTGACCGCCGGGTGCGTTGGCGGACCGTCGTCGCCGCGTGCGCCGCAGTGGTCGGTCCGACGACCGCCCTGGCCTTGTACGTACTGGCTCCGGCCTGGCTCCTGGGACTGGCGGGCTCGGTGATCACCCTCGCGCTCGGGAGGCTGGGACAGCCCGCCGACGCACCGGTCATCCACAGAGCTGTGGAGATCCCGAAGGCAACCAAGCTCACCAGCGACATCGTGCTCAGGGCTCTGGGCTCGCTCGGCATCCCGGCGATCAATCAGGCGCAGTCGAAGGGCGGAGAGGGCTTCACCTTCACTGGCCCCATCACCCGCGACGGCCCCGGGTGGCTCGCCACGGGTGACCTTCCGTACGGCGTGACCGTGACCGACGTGATCGACCGGCGCGAGAGGCTGGCCTCCGGTCTTCGCCGACCACTCGGCACCGTGTGGCCGGAGGCCGTGCCGGACGAACACACGGGCCGGCTGAAGCTGTGGGTCGGCGACCAGGACATGTCCCAGACGAAGCAGCCTGACTGGCCGCTCGCGAAATCGGGGACGGTCGACCTGTTCCAGCCCGTTCCCTGGGGAACCGACCAGCGCGGGCGCTGGGTCGCCGTCACCCTGATGTACCTCGCGGGCGTCATCGGCGCCATTCCGAGGATGGGGAAGACGTTCCTCCTGCGCGAACTGCTGCTCATCGCCGCACTTGATCCGCGTGCGGAGGTGCACAGCTACGACTTGAAGGGGACGGGCGACCTGGACCCGGTGGGGGACGCCGTCAGCTACCGGCACCGCGCCGGCGACGACGAAGAGGACATCCGCTACGCCCTCACCTCCATGCGCGAGCTCCAAGGCGAGCTGCGGCGACGTACGAAGGTCATCCGCAGCCTGCCGCGCGACATCTGCCCGGAGTCGAAGGTCACCACCGAGCTGGCGTCGAAGCGCTCCCTCGGACTGCACCCGATCGTCGTCGGAGTCGACGAGTGCCAGAAGTGGTTCGAGCATCCCAAGTACGGCAAGGAGCTTGAGGAGATCTGCACCGACCTGGTGAAGCGCGGCCCGGCCACCGGGATCGTGCTGCTCCTGGCGACGCAGCGGCCGGACGACGCCAGCCTTCCCAAAGGCATCTCCGCGAACGCCTCCGCTCGCTGGTGCCTCAAGGTCATGAGCCACATCGAGAACGACCTCGTCCTCGGCACAGGCGCGTACAAGCGCGGCGTACGGGCCACGATGTTCGCTTGGGACGACAAGGGGATCTGCTACTTCCTCGGTGAGGGAGCGGACGCTCGCATCGTCCGCTCGATCAAGATCGACGGCGTACAGGCGGAGCTCATCGCAGGACATGCCCGGAAGATGCGCGAACGCGCCGGCACCCTCGCCGGGTACGCCCTCGGTCAGGAGCCGGAGGCGTCGGCATCCGCCGCGTACGACCTCTTGGCGGATCTCCTCATCGCGATGCCGGAGGGCAAGTCGAAGGTCTGGAACGAGGACATCGTTGCCCGCCTGGCGGAGCTCCGGCCGGACGCGTACGGCGAGTGGACGGCGGAGCAGTTGGCCCCGGCGCTCAAGCCGCACGGCATCCGGCCGATTCAGGTGTGGGGCACGGCCGAGGACGGCAAGGGCGCCAACCGCCGTGGCATCCGGCGCGCCGACGTCGTCAAAGCGGTCGCAGAACGTGAGGGAAGATCCGAAGCGGCCTAGCCAACTCGCCGCTAGGTCTAGCGGATGCCCCCGCTAGACCTAGCACCTCCGCTAGCGGCATACAGCGGCTCTGAGCTGCCGACTAGCCCCTAGCAGCCGATCCCCGCGTCCCGTGATTCCCACCCTGGAAGGGGTTCCCATGGCTTCCCGCGTCGACGCTATAGCCGCCTTAACGCTCCTCACGCTCTGCTACATCGCCCTTTGCTCGCTCAGCCCGTTCGGGAACTGCCGCGGGTGCAGGGGGTTCGGCTTCAAGGTGAAGCAGAACCGTCGGGGTCGGATCCGGCGCGGCCGGGAGTGCCGCCGCTGCCGGGGCTACGGCAAGCGGATCCGCGTCGGGCGTCGTCTCTACAACACCTTCGCCCGCTTCCACCACGAAGGCACCCGCTGACCCCGAGGAGTCGCGTCATGCAGTTCTCGATCTCGGCCCTCGCGCTGTTCGGGGTCCTTCTGCTCCTGCTGCTGCGCTTCAAGGCACTCGGCGCCGGCGCGGCCATCGTCGCCCTGCTCTTCGGCTTCTACCTCGCGAGGAGCGACGGGGCGAGTTCCGTCGACCAGATCATGACCGCGTTCAAGGACGCCGTCGCAGGCTTCATCAACTGACCTAGATCCACGATCTACAACGAGGGAGACAACCCATGTCTGAGCTGCATTCGGCCAAGCCTGAGCGCCCCACCTTGATGGCGGTCGGCGACCTGCGGGACGCCCTCGCCGCCTTGGAGCGAGGAAAGGTTTCCGTCGCGGTCGCCGCCCTGATGGCCATCGACGCGGACTCGTGGCAGGCGATGGAGCACCGCGTCGCCGCCGTGGGCGGGGACCTCCGCGGCCTGCTCCTCGCGGCTGCCGACGGGAACACCAGCTTGCTGAAGGTGAGGTAGCGGCGCCGCCCCGCCGCGCTCGCCCGCAGAACAGCCTCGGGACGTCGCCATCCGCGCCGCGAGTCCCGCCGAGGAGAACGGAGGGCTCCGATGCCCGACACCACCTACGCGTGGTTCATCAGCCTGTCGGACAGCGTGTTCGCCCTCGGTGCCGCGGCCCGCGAACATCGTGCGGCCAGCGAGGCGGCGCGCTTCGCCGCCTGGAGCGTCGAGCCGAACCGGCTGTTACCCGCCGACGGCACATTGCGCGTCAACGAGACGCGTCTGCTCCAGCCGCACGACACCGCGATCACGCTGCTCAGCGAGCTGTTCGGAGGGCTGCGTCACCACACCAGGCACCTCCACGAGAACGCGTGCCTCGCCTATGCCTACGGCGCCGCCGAGAGCGTTCGTCTCGTGTCCCTGGGCGAACGCCCCCGGCACATCGAGCTGCGCCGCCACGACGGGCTCTACGTCCTGCCGCCCACGAGCCTGCTGCCCGATCTCAACAGGGCAATGATCAGGTGGCCGGGCCGCGATCACCTGTCGCGACTCCGCGCAGAGGTCATGCGGCGCGAGTTCACCGCTTCCGTGGCCACCGACGATTCATCGAACAACTACCTGACGGATCACGAAGCCTCCGAGGTGTTCCCCGCCTCCGAGTTCACCGCCAGCCTGGCGGACAGCGCGTACGCATACGGCGAGGTCGCGGAGAGCGCCCTGAACTACCTCCTCCTCGCCGCACGAGCGAACCACTTCCCCGAGGAGGATGCCCGATGATCAACGACCCCAGCGGCCCCGAAGCCGCGTACGCGAACGCTCCCGAAATCGCGGCCGAGATCGGGTGGATCGCGAAGCACACCAACACTCCGCCGGCCGACGCGTTGGCCGAGCGCGAGTTCCGCCTCCGGAAGGCCGCGTCCCTGGACCGCATCGCGCTCCAGGAAGAGGCCACCCGCCCGTCCGGCCTCGCCGCCGAGGCGATCGCGACTGCGGTCCAGGCGGCGGAAGACTTCGCCACGTACGACGCGGAGCACGGGCCGCTCACGTTCAGAGGAGCGGAGCTGGCCACCGCCGACGACTTCCGTGCGTACGTCCGCGAGGAGTACCGCAGCTGGCGTCACGCCCAGGTCGCCTGAGCTTTGCCCGGGGCAGCGGTCGACGGGTCAACGCAGCCCACTGCCCCGGCCTCCCATCCCAAAGAAACAGGAGGTGCACCAAGCATGCCCCAGCCCACCTCTCCCCCGCTGCCCCGGGCCGGAATCGACCGCCCATCAGTCAGTGCGGCCGAACTCGGCCGCGTACAAACGGGGTTACCGCGATGAACCCCAAGACGCGAACCGTGGAGCCGCTCCTCTATACGCCCGAGGAAGCGGCTGACGTCCTCCGCTACGGCCGCTCGACGGTGTACGAACTCATGGCTGCCGGAGTTCTGAAGTACGTGAAGCGGGGCCGCTCCCGCCGTATCCGTCGCAGCGACCTTGAGGCGTATGTGAACAGCCTCGAAGCGCTGCCCCGTTGAACCCCGGCCCACCGCAGGCGGCCCTGGGGGTTCCGGGGCCGCCTTTTGCTTGGAGGAGAACATGAGCCCCCGCAAGGCGAACATGGAATCGTCCATCTACTTCGGCAGCGACGGTTGGTGGCACGGCCGCGTCACGATGGGTGTGAAGGACGACGGCCGGCCAGATCGGCGACACCGCAGGGCCAGGACCGAAACGGCCGTCAAGCGCAAGGTCAAGGAGTTGGAGAAGCTCCGGGACGAGGGACGCGCACCCAAGGCCGGCCGCAAGCCGACCGTCGCGCAATGGATGAACACGTACCTCACCGACATCGCGAGCCTGAAGCTCAAGCCGCGTTCGCTGGACGACTATTGGTCCAAGACCCGCAACGACATCGTGCCGGGCGTCGGGGGCCATCGCATCGACAAGTTGGCGCCGGAGCACCTGGAGAAGATGTACCGCGCGATGCTGGACGCCGGACACGCGCCGTCGCACGTACTCAAGGTCCACCGCATCCTGTCGCGCGCTCTGAAGATCGCCCACCGCCGTCGCATGATCAGCGAGAACGTCGCCACACTCGTGGATCCCCCTACGGTCGACGAGACCGAGGCCAACCCCTTCACGACCGAAGAGGCCAAGGCGTTCTTGGAGGCAGCGGCCAAGCGGCCCACCTTCATGCGCTGGTGTGTCGGCGTCGGGATGGGATTCCGGCAAGGGGAGGCGCTTGGTCTGCGGTGGCCGTACGTCGACCTCGATCAGGAGCTCTTCCACCCGCGGTGGCAGCTTCAACGACTGACATGGCGGCATGGGTGCAAGGACCCACACGCGTGCGGAGCTCGGCTTCACAGATTCGAGCCGTGCCCGAAAGACTGCCCCACACACAAGAGCTACAAGCGCGGCTGCCCCAAGCCGTGTCCGAAGTCGTGCAAGCGGCACGCGAGTACATGTCCGGAGCGCAAGGGCGGCGGGCTCGTCTTCACTCGGCCGAAGACAAAGAAGAGCCGGGATCCCGTGCCGATCCCGCCGCCTTTCATCCCGTACCTGTACGAACACAAAGCACAGCAGGACGAGATGCGAGCCGCTGCCGGAGACGCGTGGGAGGAGCACGAGGCGGTATTCACCCGGCCGGACGGGCGCCCCATTGACCCCCGATCCGACTGGGACGAATTCAAGGAGCTGCTTGCGGAGGCCGGGATCAGTGATCGACGCCTCTACGACGGCAGTCGGCACACCGCGGGCACCATCCTCAACGAGCTCGGCGTCGACATGCCCACGATCATGGAGATCCTCCGACACACCCAGATCAGCCAGACCCGGCGGTACGTGAAGGGAAGGTCCACCCTCTCGAAGGACGCCATGCGGCGGATGGGAGATGCCTTCTGGCCGCAGAGCCAGGGCGAGCGCCAGCCGGAGACGGCAACTGAGACCAGGAATGAGACCACGGACAGCCGAGCAGCCCGTGCCCGGCGCCGCCGACGCGTTCAGTAACCAGAAAAGCCCAGCTCAGACAGTGTCTGGGCTGGGCTTCCTCTGAGCCGCCTTCGGGATTCGAACCCGAGACCTACGCATTACGAGTGCGTTGCTCTGGCCAACTGAGCTAAGGCGGCGCGCCGTGCGCACCATGGTGCGATCAGCAACGCCGCCAAGTCTACACAGTTTCGGGAGTGCTCCCGACCACCCCCGTTGCGGGGCGACCTCGCAGCTCAGGTGCACTTCTTGCCGGCGGGCGGGACCGTGCCCTCCAGGAGGTACGTGTTGATCGCCGTGTCGATGCAGTCGCTGCCGCGGCCGTACGCCGTGTGGCCGTCGCCCTCGTAGGTCAGGAGTCGGCCGGAGGACAGCTGGGAGGCGAGGGAGCGCGCCCACTTGTAGGGGGTGGCCGGGTCGCGGGTGGTGCCGACCACCACGATCGGGGCCGCGCCCTTCGCCTCGATGCGGTGGGCCGAGCCGGTGGCCTTCAGCGGCCAGTACGTGCAGTTCAGGGCCGCCCAGGCGAAGCCCTCGCCGAAGACCGGGGACGCCTTCTCGAAGGAGGGCACGGCGGCGGCTACCGCGTCGGGGCCGGTGAAGGCGGGCGGCAGGTCCAGGCAGTTCACGGCCGCGTTGGCGTACATCAGATTGGCGTAGCCGCCCTTCGCGTCCCGCTCGTAGTACGAGTCGGCGAGGGCGAGCAGGCCCGCGCCGTCGCCCTGCATCGCGCGCGTGAGGCCGGTGCGCAGCTCGGGCCAGGTCGTCTCGTCGTACATCGCCGCGATCACCCCGGTCGTGGCGAGCGCCTCGCCGAGCTTGCGGGACTCGCCCGTCTCGACCGGCTTGGCGTCGAGGTCGGCGAAGAACTTCTTCAGGCGCTTCGACGCGTCCGCCGGGGACTCCGTGCCCAGCGGGCAGTCCTTGTTGTTCTTCACGCAGTCCGCCGCGAACGCCTGGAACGCCGTCTCGAAGCCCGCCGTCTGGTCCCGGTTCATCTCCAGGGCGGGCAGGGACGGGTCCATCGCGCCGTCCAGGACCAGCCGCCCGGTGCGGTCCGGGAACAGTTCGGCGTAGGTCGCGCCCAGGAACGTGCCGTACGACGCCCCCACGTAGTACAGCTTCTCGTCACCCAGCAGGGCGCGCAGGATGTCCATGTCGCGGGCCGCCTCGATCGTCGAGACGTGCGGCAGCACCTTGCCGGACCGCTTCTCGCAGCCCGCCGCGAACTTCTTGAAGGACGTGGCGAGCGCTGCCTTCTCGGCGGCGTCGTCCGGCGTCTGGTCGACCTGCGTGTACGCGTCCATCTCCGGGCCCGACAGGCACTCGACCGGCTCGCTGCGGGCCACCCCGCGCGGGTCGACCGCCACCATGTCGTAGCGGGCCCGCACCGGGGCCGGGTAGCCGAGGCCCGCGTACTGCTGGAGGTATCCGACGGCCGACCCGCCCGGGCCGCCCGGATTCACCAGGAGGGAGCCGATCCGCTTGCCCGGTCCGGTCGCCTTCTTGCGGGCCACCGCCAGCTTGATCGGGCCGGCGCCGGGGTCGGCGTAGTCGAGCGGCGCCTTCATCGTGGCGCACTCGAACCCGGACGCTCCGCACTCCCGCCAGCTGAGCTTCTGCTGGTAGTAGGGGCGCAGGGCGTCCGAGGTCGGCGCGCCCGCGACCGAGGTGGTGGACGCGTTCGCCCGGGTGGACGAGGTGCCGGACGAGCATCCGGAGGCGAACAGCCCGGCGGTCACGACGGCGATGGCGGAGGAACGGATCAGGCGCCTGGTGTCCATCCCCGGAGCGTAACCGGGTAGTGACCGCATGTGCCCTGTTGGCGGCCGGACGACGGCTCGTACGAGTGAGTCGGTCAACCCGCCGCGCGCCGGTACGCCCCCTGATGACAGTGGCACGCCCCCGCGTGGACGGGAGACTGCTCCCGCATCGACACTCGCCACCGCCCTCGGATCGGCGGGCGTCCCGTGGCGATGGGCGCCATCACCTTCGGGTCGACGGGCACCACCGGCCTCGCGTGGACGAGCCCCCCCGGGTGGACGCGCGCTGCCCGCCCCGCATCCGGGGGGCCGCCACCGCCCCCGGCTCCCCGGCTCAGCCCGCCCGCAGCGCCATGGTCATCGCCTCCACCGCCAGCAGCGGCGCCACATTGCGGTCGAGCGCCTCGCGGCAGGCCAGGACCGCCTCTATCCGGCGCAGGGTTCCCTCGGGGCCGCAACCGCGCGCGACCCTGTCGACCGCGTCCCGTACGTCCTCGTTCGCCAGCGCCGTGCGCGAGCCGAGCTGGAGCGCCAGGACGTCGCGGTAGAACGCGGTCAGATCGGTGAGCGCCAGGTCCAGGCTGTCGCGCTGCGTACGCGTCTTGCGGCGCTTCTGCCGGTCCTCCAGCTCCTTCATCGCCCCGGCCGTGCCGCGCGGCATCCGGCCGCCCGCCTGCGCGCCCAGCGCCGCCTTCAGGTCCTCCGTCTCCTTGACGTCCACCTCCTCGGCGAGCTGCTTGGCGTCCTCGGCGGCCGTGTCGACGAGCTCCTGCGCCGCCTTGAGGCAGCCGCCCACGTCCTCGATCCGCAGCGGCACCTTCAGGACGGCGGTGCGGCGGGCACGCGCGCGCTCGTCGGTGGCCAGCCTGCGGGCCCGGCCGATGTGCCCCTGGGTGGCGCGGGCGGCAGCCAGCGCGGTCTCCGGCGCGATGCCGTCACGGCGGATCAGCACATCGGCGACCGCCTCCACGGGCGGGGTGCGCAGCGTCAGGTGGCGGCAGCGGGAGCGGATCGTCGGGAGCACGTCCTCCAACGAGGGGGCGCACAGCAGCCACACCGTACGCGGAGCGGGCTCCTCCACCGCCTTCAGGAGCACATTGCCCGCGCCCTCGGTCAGCCGGTCGGCGTCCTCCAGGACGATCACCTGCCAGCGGCCGACGGCGGGCGAGAGCTGCGCCCGGCGGACCAGGTCTCGGGTCTCCTTGACGCCGATGGACAACAGGTCCGTACGCACCACTTCCACGTCCGCGTGCGTGCCGACCAGACTGGTGTGGCAGCCGTCGCAGAACCCGCAGCCCGGCGAGCCGCCCAGCGCCCGGTCCGGGCTGACGCACTGGAGCGCGGCGGCGAACGCGCGCGCCGCCGTGGAGCGGCCCGAACCCGGCGGCCCGGTGAACAGCCACGCGTGCGTCATCTTCGACGCCTCCGGAACGGGCGTCCCCGCCGCCGTGGCGGTCACCAGCGCGTCGGCGTCGCGCGCGGCAGCGGCCAGCTGCTCCTGCACCCGGTCCTGCCCGACCAGGTCGTCCCACACGGCCATGGGCCACCGCCTCCGCGCTCTGTTCCGCCCCGTATGTCCCTGCTCTGCCCTGCTACGACCCCATTGTGGGGCAGGGGTCCGACAATCCCGTCCGGCCCGGCATCCGCGCAGGTCAGCGGCGTCCGCCTGGCGGCCGGCGGCAGGCTGCCGACCGCCGGGCGCCGCCTGCCGGGCGCCGGCGCGACGGTACGCGACGTGGCGGCCCGTCGTACGGCCCTCGGTTCGCGGTGCAGCAGTCCAACGGACGGTCCAAAGCCCGTGACCCGGGTCCAACGGACGGCCGGTGCCCGGCGACCGGCCGGGCACCCGAGCCGCAGTGCCCGACCGAGCACGGCCACCCCTCAGCCGGCGCCGCCACCCCCACAGCCGAGCAACCCCTCAGCGGCGGCGGCCCCGCCGGTCCTCGTCCTCGTCGGCGTGCGGGCCCAGCAGCTCGTCGGCGAGCGTCGGCAGATCGTCCAGCGGAGTCTCCTCGGCCCAGTCCGAACGCCGCCGCGGCCTGCGGCCCCGCGCGTCGTCCGGCTCGGGCGAGGGCTCGGCCCCGGGCCGCAGCGCGGCGGGGTCGACCTGCGGCAGCTCGCGCGTCCGCTCGTTCGCCCGCTCCGGGTGCCCGGTCTCCTCGTCGCGGAAGATCCCCGGCGGGAAGCGGTCCGCGTCCCGCACCGGCAGCTGCGCGGCGCTCGTCCCGGCCCCGTCGCGCGCGGGCCGTACGGGCGGCAGCACAGCCGTCTCGTCCACGTCCCGCACGGCCGGAAGCACGGTCGTCTCGTCCGCGTCGGCCGGGATCTGCGGCAGAACCGTGGTCTCGGTCACGTCCGAAGCGCTCGCGCCCGAAGCACGCGCGCCCGAAGCCCCTGCCTCCGAAGCGCCCGCGCCCGCACCACGCGCCTCCTCAGCACGCGCGCCCGACCCGGCAGCACCGGCAGCGGCGCCCTTGCCGGAAGCCTCCGCCCCGGAACCGCCCTGTCCAGCAGCGCCCCGCTCGGCCGCCTTCGCGCCCGGCACCCGGACCTCCTGGGTGACCTCGTTGGGGTTCACCACCGGAGTGGGAACCGTCACCTCGGAGTCCGACTCCGGCGCGGGCTTCCGCTTCGCGCGCGTAGTCGCAGTTTCGGCAGCCCGCGCACCCTCGCCGGAGGCCCCGGAGGCCCCGGCAGTCCCGGAAGCCGGGTTGTCGGACGCCGAAGCACCCGAAGCGGTCGAAGCCCCGGCCCCGGTCCCCGCGGACGGAGACACGACAGCGGTACTCGCCGTGGCCGCCGCGGCAGCAGCCGCGGCCTCCGCGAGCCGCCGCGCCTCCTCCGCCCGCAGCAGCGCCTCCTCGGCCTTGCGCTGCTTCTCCAGACGGCGCTCCTCGGCCTCGGCGCGCAGCCTGGCCTGCTCCTCCGCGAGCTTGCGCAGCCGCTCCTGCTCGGCGGCGGCGGCCTTGGCCTCCGCCTCGCGCTTGGCGCGCTCCTCCTCGGCGAGCCGCCTGGCCTCCTCGGCCCGCAGCCGGGCCTCCTCCGCCTGGCGCTCCTCCTCGCGGCGGCGCGCCTCCTCCAGCTCGCGCCGCTTGCGCTCCTCCTCCTCGGCGCGCAGCTTGGCGAGCTGTTCCTGGCGCTCACGCTCCAGGCGCTCCTCCTCGGCCTTGCGCGCCGCCTCTTCCTCGGCCTTGCGCCGGGCCTCCTCCTCGGCCGCCCTGCGCGCCTCCTCCTGGGCCTTCACCTCGGCCTCGGAGAGCGGCAGCACCTGGTCGAGCCGGTGGCGTACGACCGTGGTGACGGCCTCGGCCTCCTGGCCCGCGTCCACCACCAGATAGCGGGCCGGGTCGGCGGCGGCGAGGGTGAGGAACCCCGCGCGTACGCGCGCGTGGAACTCGGGCGGCTCCGACTCCAGCCGGTCCGGCGCCTCCGTGAACCGCTCGCGGGCGGTCTCCGGCGACACGTCGAGCAGCACCGTCAGATGCGGTACGAGACCGTCGGTCGCCCAGCGGTTGATGCGGGCGATCTCGGTCGGCGACAGATCGCGCCCGGCGCCCTGGTAGGCGACCGAGGAGTCGATGTAGCGGTCCGAGATGACGATCGCGCCGCGCTCCAGGGCGGGGCGGACCAGCGAGTCGATGTGCTCGGCGCGGTCCGCCGCGTACAGCAGCGCCTCGGCGCGGTTGGAGAGTCCGGCGCTGGAGACGTCGAGCAGGATCGAGCGCAGCCGCTTGCCGACCGGGGTCGCGCCCGGCTCACGGGTCACCACCACCTCATGGCCCTTGGCCCTGATCCACTCGGCCAGCGCCTGCGCCTGGGTGGACTTGCCCGCCCCGTCGCCGCCCTCCAGGGCGATGAAGAAGCCGGTCGCGGCCGGGGCCTGCACCGGGTCGGCGCCGCGCACCGCGTCCAGCAGATCGCGCCGCAGCGGCACGCCCTGGCGGTCGTCGGTCTTGGCCAGCACCACGGCCGCCACGGGCAGCAGCAGCGCGCCCACCAGCATCAGCGTGAACCCGGCGCCGCCGTGCGCGAAGACGAAGCCGTCACCGGCGAGCCGGTGCGGGCCGATGGCGGCGGCGAGCAGCGGGGCCACGATCGCGCCGAGGCCGATCGCCACCCGTACGACCGCCTGGAGGTGGTCGGTGGTGCGGGGCCGGCGGTACTCCTCGGTCTCCTGGTCGATCAGCGTGTGCCCGCTGTTGGCGGCCACACCGGCGGCCACGCCCGCGAGCAGCGCGATGAACAGGACCGTCGCCGTGTCCGACACCAGCCCCATCGCGAGCAGCGCCACCCCGGTGATCGCGAGGGCCAGGGCGAGCAGCCGCCGCCGCGAGAGGACCGGCAGCACCTTCGGCGCGGTGCGGATGCCCACGCCCACGCCGCCGACCAGCGCGAGGACCAGCAGCGCGAATCCGGCCGGGCCGCCGCCGAGGTCCGCCGCGTGCAGTACGGCGACGGCCGCCGCCGAGGCGATCGCCCCCGCGACCGCGCCGCAGGCCAGCACCAGCAGCGGGACCGCGCCCGTACGCCCCTTGTCGGGGCCGCCGGCCGTCGACGGGCGGCGCAGGCCCTCCAGCGGGGAGCGGGCGCGCGGGGTCTGGGCGTCCGGCAGCTCCAGCATCGCCAGGACGGAGACGGACGCGGCGAACAGACCGGCCGCCACATAGGAGCCGAGCGCCGCCTGGTGCAGCGAGAACCAGTCGATGCCCTTGCCCAGGGCCTTGCTGACCAGCGCGGCCAACAGCAGGGCGGCGGCAGCGGCGGGCCCGGCGGCGAACGTCGTGCGCAGCGAGAGCCTGCGCAGCGCGTCCAGATGGTCCGGCAGCGGGCGCACGGCGGCGCCCTCCAGCGGCGGCGCGGGCAGCAGCGCGGGTGCCGCGCTCTCCTTGCACACCGTCCACAGGCGCTCGCCGACACCGGCCACGAAGGCGGTCACGAGCAGCAGGGTCAGCGCGTTGCCGGGAGTCCAGTCGATCCACAGGGGCGCGACGATCAGCAGCGCCGCCCGTACTCCGTCGGCGCCGATCATGGTCCAGCGCCGGTCCAGCGGACCGTCGGTCGCGGTCAGCGCGGCGACGGGCCCGAGCAGCACCGCCCCGAACAGCACGGTCGCCACGACCCGGGCGCCGAGCACCGCGGCCACGGCGAACGCCGCACCCCGGTAGCCGCCGCCGAACGCGTCCTCGGAGACCGCCGCCTGCAGCGCCAGCAGCAGGAGTACCAGGACCCCCAGGGCGTCGCCGACACCGCCGACGAACTGCGCACTCCACAACCGTCGCAACGGCGGGATGCGCAACAGGGCCCTGACGGCGCGCTCGCGTGAGTCGGCGGCAAGGGCGTCGGAGATGGGGCTCCCGACCGTGGGGGTCCCGCCTTCGGAGCTCTGGGGATGCTCGGCTCGCGTCATCCGCCCAGCCTATCCGGAGCGCCACGATCCCCGGGGGCCCGCCCGAACATACGGGCGGGGATCACCCCGCCCGTACGACACACGTCCCGCTCCGTCTACTCCGCCGGGGCGGCCTTCTTGGCCGCCGCTGCCGTCTTCTTGGCAGGCGCCTTCTTCGCGGTGGCCGCCGTCTTCTTGGCGGCGGTCTTCTTCGCCGCGGTCTTCTTGGCGGGCGCCTTCTTGGCCGCCGCCTTCTTCGCCGTCTTCTTGGCGGGCCCCTTGGCGCGCTTCTCCGCGAGCAGCTCGTAGCCGCGCTCCGGCGTGATGTCCTCCACGCTGTCGCCGGTCCGCAGGGTCGCGTTGGTCTCGCCGTCCGTGACGTACGGACCGAAGCGCCCGTCCTTCACGACCACCGGCTTCTCGCTCACCGGGTCCGTGCCGAGCTCCTTCAGCGGCGGCTTGGCCGCGGCCCGGCCGCGCGCCTTCGGCTGCGCGTAGATCGCCAGCGCCTCCTCCAGCGTGATGGAGAACAGCTGGTCCTCGGTCTCCAGCGAACGGGAGTCGGTGCCCTTCTTCAGATACGGCCCGTACCGGCCGTTCTGCGCGGTGATCTCCACGCCCTCGGCGTCGGCGCCCACCACACGCGGCAGCGACATCAGCTTCAGCGCGTCCGCGAGCGTCACCGTGTCCAGCGCCATCGACTTGAACAGCGACGCCGTGCGCGGCTTCACCGCGTTCTTGCCGGTCTTGGGCGTGCCCTCGGGCAGGATCTCGGTCACATACGGCCCGTACCGGCCGTCCTTCGCCACGATCTGGTTGCCGCTCACCGGGTCCGTGCCCAGCTCGAAGTCGCCGCTCGGCTTCGCCAGCAGCTCCTCCGCCAGCTCGATCGTCAGCTCGTCGGGCGCCAGGTCCTCCGGCACGTCGGCGCGCTGGTGGCCCTCCGCATCCTTCTCGCCGCGCTCGATGTACGGCCCGTAGCGGCCGACCCGGAGCACGATTCCGCTGCCCACCGGGAACGAGGAGATCTCGCGCGCGTCGATCGCGCCGAGGTCCGTGACCAGCTCCTTCAGACCGCCGAGGTGGTCGCCGTCGCCGTTGCCCGCGTCGGAGGCCGCACCGGCGCCCGCCTCGCCCTCGCCGAAGTAGAAACGCTTCAGCCACGGCACCGACTGGGCCTCGCCGCGCGCGATGCGGTCGAGGTCGTCCTCCATGCGCGCGGTGAAGTCGTAGTCGACGAGCCGGCCGAAGTGCTTCTCCAGCAGGTTGACCACGGCGAAGCTCAGGAACGACGGGACGAGCGCCGTGCCCTTCTTGAAGACATAGCCGCGGTCCAGGATCGTGCCGATGATCGACGCGTACGTCGACGGGCGGCCGATCTCGCGCTCTTCCAGCTCCTTGACCAGCGAAGCCTCGGTGTAGCGGGCCGGCGGCTTGGTCGCGTGGCCGTCCGCGGTGATCTCCTCGGCCGACAGCGCGTCGCCCTCGGCGACCTGCGGCAGGCGCCGCTCGCGGTCGTCCAGCTCCGCGTTCGGGTCGTCCGCGCCCTCGACGTACGCCTTCATGAAGCCGTGGAAGGTGATCGTCTTGCCGGACGCGGTGAACTCGGCGTCCCGCCCGTCGCTCGCCCGGCCCGCGATCCGCACGGTCACCGAGTTCCCGACGGCGTCCTTCATCTGGGAGGCGACCGTCCGCTTCCAGATCAGCTCGTACAGGCGGAACTGGTCGCCGGTCAGACCCGTCTCGGCCGGAGTGCGGAAACGATCACCCGACGGACGGATCGCCTCGTGCGCCTCCTGCGCGTTCTTGACCTTGCCCGCGTACGTACGCGGCTTCTCCGGCAGGTAGTCCGCGCCGTACAGCTGCGTCACCTGCGCACGGGCCGCCGACACCGCGGTGTCGGAGAGCGTCGTGGAGTCCGTACGCATATAGGTGATGAAGCCGTTCTCGTACAGCTTCTGGGCGACCTGCATGGTGGCCTTGGCCCCGAAGCCCAGCTTGCGGGACGCCTCCTGCTGGAGCGTCGTCGTACGGAACGGGGCGTACGGCGAGCGGCGGTACGGCTTGGACTCGACCGAGCGCACGGCGAAGGACGAGTCGGCGAGGGCGGCGGCCAGGGCTCTGGCGTTCGCCTCGTCGAGGTGGAGCACGTCGCTCTTGAGTTGTCCGTCGGGACCGAAGTCGCGGCCCTGCGCCACTCGGCGGCCGTCGACCGTGGCCAGCCGTGCCACCAGCGAGGACGGGTCGGAGGCGTCGCCCGCCCGGCCGGTGGAGAACGTCCCGGTCAGGTCCCAGTACTCAGCAGAACGAAAAGCGATGCGCTCGCGTTCCCGCTCCACCACGAGCCGGGTCGCCACCGACTGGACGCGGCCCGCCGACAGCTTCGGCATGACCTTCTTCCACAGCACCGGCGAGACCTCGTAGCCGTAGAGGCGGTCGAGGATGCGCCGGGTCTCCTGGGCGTCGACCATGCGCTGGTTGAGCTCGCGCGGGTTGGCGACGGCGTCCCGGATGGCGTCCTTGGTGATCTCGTGGAAGACCATCCGGTGGACGGGGACCTTGGGCTTCAGGACTTCCTGGAGGTGCCACGCGATGGCCTCGCCCTCGCGGTCCTCATCGGTGGCGAGGAAGAGTTCGTCCGACTCGGCCAGCAGGTCCTTGAGCTTCTTGACCTGGGCCTTCTTGTCGGCGTTGACGACGTAGATGGGCTGGAAGTCGTGCTCGACGTCCACTCCGAGGCGGCGCACCTCACCGGTGTACTTGTCCGGCACCTCGGCGGCGCCGTTCGGGAGGTCGCGGATGTGCCCGACACTCGCCTCGACGACATAACCGGGGCCGAGGTAGCCCTTGATCGTCTTCGCCTTGGCAGGAGACTCGACGATGACGAGTCGGCGGCCGCCCTTTGCGGTCTCGCTGGTCGGGGACAACTTCGCTCTTCTCTCCGGTCGGCACTCGGGTGGCACGTACGAGCTGTACGGTCGCTGCGGAGTGTGACGGTACAACCCGCCCCCGTGTCAAACAGCAAAAGCCCGCAGCGGCCACTCGAACGGTAACCCGACTTACGGCGAGTCTGCCGCCTGGACCGTCCCACAACGTTCTGAAAAGCGTTTCGTCCCAGCGGAGAACCGGTGCCGCGGCGCCCCGCGCGGCGGGTCGCCGCCCGGCCCTCCGGCGCTCACAGGCGTGTGAAGCACCACACCCCGGCCAGCAGGAACGCCGCGCCGAAGAAAGTGGCCAGCGCGGCCGACAGCACCGGGGCCGCCCCGTCCGCCACCGGTGCGCGGTGCCGTACGCGCATCCCCGTCCAGGCCAGCAGCGCGCCCCCGAACAGGACGAAGACCGTCCCCGCGAACACGGCCGGACCGGCCTCCGCCCCACCCATCCCGTTCATGGCGCGGATCCTGGCACCCCCGGGAGGAGCCCCGGCGAACTCCAGGTGAACGGCCGCACCCCCATCCGGCCCAGCGGAAGAGGGCAGGGCGTGTTGGCCGAATTCCTACCCTTGGGGGCACGTCCCCTCCCCCACCCGCCTCGCCCTTCCCCTTCGCCACAGCGCGCCGGGCGCGGCCCGGCGGCGGCCGACGTGCTCGAAGACGGCCGGGAGCGGCACGGCGGGCAGCGCCCGGCCCCCGCCCACCGCGCGTTCCGCCCCGACCTGGCGCCATGCGGTAGCCCCGCCCGACACCGGCCTACGGGCCGCACCCGCCGCATGGGTGAGCGGCCGTACCTCACCTGTCGTACGCGTCCACCCCGACAGCGCGCCGCACGGCACCGGGGCGCCGGTGGGCGGCGGCCGTACGGAACTGGCCACGCGCGACGCGAGGACCCGGACCTGGGCACCCCAAATGGCGGGCAGGGCCCAGGAGATGGGCCGGTCCACCGGGCGGGGCGGTGACGGGCCGTCCACCCTCCTGCCGCCCCGCCGCCGAACCCCGCCGCCAGTCCTCCTCCACTCCGCCTGCTACTCCTCCACCGGCTCCAGGAAGCCCTGGCCGACCAGCATGCGGATCGCCTCCGGGGTGCGGTCGCGCAGCTGCACCGGGTCCTCGCCGATCAGCTGGGCGATGGCGTCCAGGATCCGCCCGGCGTCCAACTGGCCGTCGCAGACGCCCGCGAAGCCCGCGCCGACCGTGTCCACCGTGGTGGCCCGGCGCATGCCCCGGTTCTGCCGCAGCACCACGTGCTCCGGGTCCTCGGCGCCCGGCAGCCCCACCTGCTCCTGCACCACCTCGGCGGCGAGGCGGAACCGGTCGGACAGGAGCGCCGCGTCGTCGTGGGTGCGCAGATACTCCTGGCGGGCGAAGTGCGCCCGTACGGTCTCGCCCAGGGGCTGCTCGACCGGGTGGGGCCACTCCTCCACGGTGATCGACGGCTGCGCGGACCCCGACTTGTACAGGGTGATCCAGCCGAAGCCGACCGCCTTGGTCTTGCGCGCCTCGAACTCGTCGAGCCACGCCCCGTACCGCGCCGCGTACGCGTCGGGGTCGGTGCGGTGGTCGCCCGCGTCGCGCAGCCACAGCTCTGCGTACTGCGTGACGTCCTGGACCTCGCGCTGCACGATCCAGGCGTCGCAGCCGCGCGGCACCCAGGAGCGCAGCCGCTCCTGCCACTCCTCGCCCTCCACGTGCTGCCAGTTGGCGAGGAACTGCGCGAACCCCCCGTCGTTCAGCCGGTCGCCCGCCTGCTGAACGAGCGAGCGGCACAGATCGTCCCCGCCCATGCCGCCGTCCCGGTAGGTCAGCCGGGCGCCGGGCGAGATGACGAAGGGCGGGTTGGAGACGATCAGGTCGTACGTCCGGGAGCCCACCGGCTCGTACAGCGAGCCCTCCACCAGCTCAGCCTCGGGGGCGCCGGACAGGGCGAGGGTGAGGCGGGTGAAGGACAGCGCGCGCGGGTTGAGGTCGGTGGCGGTGACCCGGGTGGCGTGCTGGGCCGCGTGCAGCGCCTGGATGCCGGAACCGGTGCCGAGGTCGAGGGCGGAGGCGACGGGCCCCCGCACGGTGAGCCCGGCCAGCGTGGTGGACGCGCCGCCGACGCCGAGGACCATGCCCTCGTCGCGCCCGCTCGCGCCGCCCGCGCCGCCGACGGCGCAGCCGAGGTCGGAGACGATGAACCAGTCCTCGCCGTCCGGTCCCCCGTACGGCCGGACGTCGACGGTCGCGCGCACGTCGTCACCGGAGCGGGTCAGCCAGCCGTCCTCCAGCGCCTCCTCGCCCGGCAGGGCCGCGCGGACGCGCTCGTACGCCACCGGCTGCTGGAGCAGGAACAGCCGCACCAGCGTGTCCAGTGGGGCGCCCCCGCGGGTGGCGCGCAGGGCGGGCACCGTCTCGCTGCGGGCCAGCGCGGCGTACGCGGGCGCGCCGAGCAGGTCGAGCAGCCCGTCGGCGGTGAAGTCGGCCGCGAGCAGGGCGTCGCGGAGCCGGGCGGCGCGGTCGGGCCGGGGCAGGCCGTCGGGCAGGTCGGCGGAAACACTGGTCGTACTCACCCGGCCATTGTGGCGGCTGCCACTGACAAACAGCGACGGCCCGGCCCCCACATGGGGTCCGGGCCGCGTGTTCCGGCCGTCGGCGGGCGCGCCGCCGGGGCCGTCGCCCGCTCAGTCGCTGCTGGCGGAGGACGACGGCTTGGCGGAGTCGGACGGCTTGGCCGAGTCCGAGGGCTTCACGGAGTCCGAAGGCTTGGCCGACCCGGAGGGCTTGGCGCTCTGCGAGGCGGAGCCGGACGGGGAGGCGGCCTTGGAGGCGTCGCCGCCGGCGGCGGGCGAGGCCGAGGCGTTCTGCTTCTGGCAGCCGGGCTGCTTCTGCATCGCCTTGCCCAGGTCGCCGGACTCCAGCTTCTTCAGCGCGTCGTCGCTGCTCTTGCTGATGGTGTTCAGCTGGTCGGCGACGCCCTTGAGGCCGTCGGCGAACTTGGCCTGGTCGCCCGTGTCGAGCGCGTCGACCTTCTTCTTGAGGTTGGCGTAGGAGACGGAGGAGGCGTTGAGCTCCTTGACGGCCTCCTGCATGGTCTTGTCGCCGTCCTTGACGGGCGGGACACCGGCCTTGTCGAGGCTGTCGGCGAGCGCCTTGTACGCGTCGGAGATCTGCTGGAAGGCCGCGGAGTCGGTCTTCTGGACGTCGGCCGGCTTGCTCTCGTCCGCCGTCTGCTTCTCGATGGCCGCGTTGGCGTCAGTGATCTTCTTGATCTGCGGCTGGGCCTGGTCGCAGAAGGTCTTGGCCCAGTCGTTCACCTTCTTGTCCGAGTCGTCGCTGCTGCAACCCGACAGTGCGAGCACCAGTACCGCGCCGCCGGACAGTGCGGCCGCAAGCTTCTTGTTCACCGGATCGGTCCCTTCCAAGGCTCTCGGCCCCGGAACATACACGCCAAGTGGGCGACAACCGCGTGTCGTACGCCGGACCTGATGGCTTTTGCAGCCATTTGCACCAAGGGAGAGAAGCCTCACGGCCGAAAAAAGGCGGGCGGACGGTGCGTCAGTCCGCACCGCCCGCCCGCTCTTGTTCCGATGATGCTAGGAAACGACCGCCGGGTCAGGTGACTTGGCGGTCATCTCGTGATTTCCCTCGTCGCCCACCGCCACTCCGCGGCGCTTGGAGACGTACACCGCGCCGACGATGACGGCCGTGGCGAGCACCGCCACGAGCGCGCGCACTCCGGGGCTGGCGTCCGCCCCGTAGCTGAACTTGACCACGGCGGGCGCGATGAGCAGCGCCACCAGGTTCATCACCTTCAGCAGCGGGTTGATGGCCGGGCCCGCGGTGTCCTTGAACGGGTCGCCCACCGTGTCGCCGATGACGGTGGCGGCATGGGCCTCACTGCCCTTGCCGCCGAAGTTGCCGTCCTCGACCATCTTCTTGGCGTTGTCCCACGCGCCACCGGAGTTGGCGAGGAAGACGGCCATCAGGGTGCCGGTGCCGATCGCGCCCGCGAGGTAGGAGCCGAGCGCGCCGACGCCGAACGTGAAGCCGACCGCGATGGGCGCCAGCACCGCGAGCAGGCCGGGGGTTGCCAGCTCCCGAAGGGCGTCCTTCGTGCAGATGTCGACGACTCGGCCGTACTCCGGCTTCTCGCTGTAGTCCATGATCCCGGGGTGCTCGCGGAACTGCCGCCGCACCTCGAAGACCACCGCGCCCGCCGAGCGGGAGACGGCGTTGATGGCCAGGCCCGAGAAGAGGAAGACCACGGCCGCGCCCAGCATCAGGCCGACCAGGTTGTTGGGCTGCGAGATGTCCATGCTGAGCGTCATCTCACTGCCCTTGGCGCCCACGTCGTTGACCGCCGTGGCGATCGCGTCGCGGTACGAGCCGTACAGCGCCGCCGCCGCGAGGACCGCGGTGGCGATGGCGATGCCCTTGGTGATGGCCTTGGTGGTGTTGCCGACGGCGTCCAGGTCGGTGAGGACCCGGGCGCCGGCGCCCTCGACGTCGCCGGACATCTCGGCGATGCCCTGCGCGTTGTCGGAGACCGGACCGAAGGTGTCCATGGCGACGATCACGCCGACCGTGGTGAGCAGGCCGGTGCCGGCCAGCGCCACCGCGAACAGCGCGAGCATGATCGAGGTGCCGCCGAGCAGGAAGGCCCCGTAGACGCTCAGACCGATCAGCAGGGCCGTGTAGACGGCCGACTCCAGACCGATGGAGATGCCGGCCAGGACGACCGTCGCGGGGCCCGTGAGCGACGACTTGCCGATGTCGCGGACGGGGCGCCGGGTGGTCTCGGTGAAGTACCCGGTCAGCTGCTGGATGACCGCCGCCAGCACGATGCCGATGGCCACGGCCACCAGCGCCAGGACGCGCGGGTCGCCGTCGTGCGACTTGATGGCGGCGTCGGTCACGCCGTCCAACTCGCCGTACGTGGACGGCAGGTAGGCGAAGACCGCCACCGCCACCAGGCTGAGCGAGATCACCGCGGAGATGAAGAAGCCGCGGTTGATCGCGGACATCCCGCTGCGGTCGGCGCGCCGCGGGGCGACCGCGAAGATGCCGATCATCGCGGTGACCACGCCGATCGCCGGCACGATCAGCGGGAAGGCGAGGCCCAGGTCGCCGAAGGCGGCCTTGCCGAGGATCAGCGCGGCGACCAGGGTCACGGCGTAGGACTCGAAGAGGTCCGCCGCCATGCCCGCGCAGTCGCCCACGTTGTCGCCGACATTGTCGGCGATGGTGGCGGCGTTGCGCGGGTCGTCCTCGGGGATGCCCTGCTCCACCTTGCCGACGAGGTCGGCGCCGACGTCCGCCGCCTTGGTGAAGATGCCGCCGCCGACACGCATGAACATGGCGATCAGCGCGGCGCCGAGGCCGAAGCCCTCCAGCACCTTCGGTGCGTCGGCGGCGTAGACCAGGACGACGCAGGAGGCACCCAGCAGGCCGAGGCCCACCGTGAACATGCCGACCACGCCGCCCGTACGGAAAGCGATCTTCATGGCTTTGTGCGAGACCGCCGTGAGGTCCTTTTCGGCTTCGCCTTCCGCAGGGGTCGCCTCGCGGGCCGCCGCGGCGACACGCACATTCGCGCGTACGGCCAGTCGCATGCCGATGTATCCGGTCGTCGCCGAGAAGAGCGCGCCGATCAGGAAGAAGGCCGACCGGCCCGCGCGCTGCGACCAGTTGTCGGCCGGCAGCAGGAAGAGCAGGAAGAACACCACTACGGCGAAGATGCCGAGGGTGCGCAACTGCCGGGCCAGATAGGCATTCGCTCCTTCCTGTACGGCCGCCGCGATCTTCTTCATCGAGTCGGTGCCCTCGCCGGCCGCCAGCACCTGGCGGACCAGCAGTTGGGCGACGATCAGGGCCGCCAGGGCCACCGCCGCGATGACGATCACGATCAACCGGTTGCCGTCGGTCAGCACCGCGGCCGCGAGAGAAGTGGGGTGATCGAGTTCTTGTGGGTTGAAGAGCCCCGCCATTCGTCCTCCTTGACGTTCAGAGCTCAAGATGTGGACGGATTGTAGGGAGCGGAACACGATCAAAACAGGGCGCGGTTAGCGGAATTGACCTTCAGTTGCTACTCAGCAAATGATCGCGCCACGGAAAGGCCCCCGAAAGCAGTAATGGGGCAAAAGCATTGACGGCCGATGAACGATCTAGGGAATAATCTCCAAAAATGAAAAAGGCCCTGCTCAGCAGGGCCTGTACGAAAATCGATCAAGCGGCGGGTCAGGGCACCGCCGTGGCCGGTGTGGTCGGCCAGGACATGCGGATGACACCACCGGACTCGTCCGAAGTGACCTCCACGTCGTCGACGAGGCCGCTGATGACCGCGAGGCCCATACCGTCCTCCCCGCCGTCGTCCGGCTCGTCCTCGGGCCCCGCGCCCCGGCCGCCCGGCTCGGCCTTTGCGGAACCCGGGCCGGGCACCTCGTCACCGACCTCGATGGAGAACGACTTCTCCTCCTCGGTCAGCACGACGCGCACCGGCGCGGGAATCCCGTACGCGCGGTGCAGACCCACCGCACGGCTGCACGCCTCGCCGACGGCGAGCCTGACCTCGTCGAGGACCGCCTCGTCGACCCCGGCCCGACGTGCCACGGCGGCTGCCACCAGGCGGGCCGTCCGGACATGCTCGGGCTGGGCGCTGAAGCGGAGTTCAACGGTGGCCATGCGGATCCCCCTCGAACGTACGGGCGTGCTTTGCAGGGGCCCCGGGCCATGAAGAGCCCGGTGCCCCTGTCCTTCCTCCGGAGCCGTCAGTCAGTGGCCGCTACGGCTTCGTCGACCGAGCCGTGGATCGGGAACACCTTCGTCAGGCCGGTGATCCGGAAGATCTTCAGAATGCGCTCCTGGTTGCAGACGAGCCGCAGGGAGCCCTCGTGCGCACGGACCCGCTTGAGTCCGCCCACGAGCACGCCGAGGCCGGTGGAGTCGAGGAAGTCCACGCCCTCCATGTCGACAACCAGGTGGTAGCTGCCGTCGTTCACCAACTCGACCAACTGCTCGCGCAGCTTGGGCGCGGTATACACATCAATCTCGCCACCGACCTCGACGACCGTACGGTCGCCACCAGGGCCGGACACATTGCGAGTCGACAGGGACAGGTCCACGGATCCTCCAGCACCTTGCTATCGAGCGGCCGCCCCCTGAGTCTCCCCGGCGGAGCCAGAGAACGGATCGCCAGCCGCGATGGCATTCAATCACTTACCAGCAGCCATGCACGACGCCTTGGGACCATTGTCCGTCACGCCAGTGACACACTCGGTGCCGATGGCCAGGAATCACCGCCCCAGAACACCCGCCAAGGGCACGGGTGAACGACCCGACCCCGGCACGGTCCTGCACCGGCTCGCCTCGGGAGCGGACCGGGCTGCGCGCATCACTCATACGGAGCACTTGCCCCCGCGTGAGGGCCGCCATGCAGTCTGGCCGCACCGCATCCGCCCAGAAGTGATCAACGCCATTCAGCGGACCGGAGTGGAGCATCCCTGGGTCCACCAGGCGACCGCCGCCGAGCACGCCCTGGACGGCGAATCCGTCGTGATCGCCACCGGAACGGCCTCCGGCAAGTCGCTGGCCTATCTCGCCCCCGTCCTCAGCACCCTCCTGGACGGCTCCGAGGCCCCCAACGGACGCGGCGCCACCGCGCTGTACCTGGCCCCCACCAAGGCCCTCGCGGCCGACCAGCGCCGTTCCGTCAAAGCCCTGGCCACGCCCCTGGGCAACGCCGTCCGGCCCGCCGTCTACGACGGCGACACCCCGGTCGAGGAACGCGAATGGGTACGCCAGTACGCCAACTACGTCCTCACCAATCCCGACATGCTGCACCGGGGCATACTCCCGTCCCACCCCAAGTGGTCCTCCTTCCTGCGCGCCCTGCGCTATGTCGTCATCGACGAGTGCCACACCTACCGGGGCGTCTTCGGCTCCCACGTCGCCCAGGTCCTGCGGCGCCTTCGCCGCCTGTGCGCCCGCTACGGCGCGAACCCCGTCTTCCTCCTCGCCTCCGCCACGGCGGCCGAGCCGTCCGTGGCCGCCCGCCGGCTGACCGGGCTGCCGGTCGTCGAGGTCGCCGACGACGCCTCCCCGCGCGGCGAGCTGGTCTTCGCCCTCTGGGAGCCGCCCCTCACCGACCTGCACGGCGAGAAGGGCGCCCCCGTCCGCCGCACGGCCACCGCAGAGACCGCCGACCTGCTGACCGACCTGACCGTCCAGGGCGTCCGCACGGTCGCCTTCGTCCGCTCCCGGCGCGGCGCCGAGCTGATCTCGGTGATCGCCCAGGAGCGGCTGTCCGAGGTCGACCGCGCCCTCGCCCGCCGCGTCGCCGCCTACCGGGGCGGCTACCTCCCCGAGGAGCGCCGGGCCCTGGAACAGGCCCTGCACTCCGGCGAGCTCCTCGGCCTGGCCGCCACGTCCGCCCTGGAGCTCGGCATCGACGTGTCGGGGCTGGACGCCGTGATCATCTCCGGCTACCCGGGCACCCGGGCCTCCCTGTGGCAGCAGGCGGGCCGGGCCGGGCGCTCCGGCGAGGGCGCGCTGGCCGTCCTGGTCGCCCGGGACGACCCGCTGGACACCTACCTCGTCCACCACCCCGAGGCCGTGTTCCAGCAGCCCGTCGAGTCGACCGTGCTCGACCCGGACAACCCGTACGTCCTCGCCCCGCACCTGTGCGCCGCCGCCGCCGAGCTGCCGCTCACCGAGGCCGACCTGGAGCTCTTCGGCCCGGCCAGCCCGGAGCTGATGCCCCAGCTGGAGGCCGCGAAGCTGCTGCGGCGCCGGGCGTCCGGCTGGCACTGGACCCGCCGCGAGCGGGCCGCCGACCTCGCCGACATCCGGGGCGAGGGGGGCCGCCCGGTCCAGATCGTCGAGGCGTCGACGGGACGGCTGCTCGGCACGGTCGACGCGTCCGCCGCCCACACCACCGTCCACGACGGCGCCGTCCACCTCCACCAGGGCCGTACGTACCTGGTGAAGCACCTGGACCTGGAAGACCCCGGCAGCTCGGTGGCCCTCGTCGAGGAAGCCAGTCCGCCGTATTCGACCGTCGCCCGGGACACCACCTCCATCTCCGTACTCGAAACCGACACCGAGGTCCCCTGGGGAGCCGGCCGCCTCTGCTACGGCTCCGTCGAGGTCACCAACCAGGTCGTCTCCTTCCTGCGCCGCAAACTCATCACCGGCGAGGTCCTCGGCGAGTCCAAGCTGGACCTGCCGCCCCGCACCCTGCGCACCCGGGCCGTGTGGTGGACGGTCACCGAGGACCAGCTGGACGCCGCCCGGATCAACCCGGAGATCCTCGGCGGCGCCCTGCACGCCGCCGAGCACGCCTCCATCGGGATGCTCCCGCTGTTCGCCACGTGCGACCGCTGGGACATCGGCGGCGTCTCCGTCCCGCTCCACCCGGACACCCTGCTGCCGACGGTCTTCGTGTACGACGGGCACCCGGGCGGCGCCGGGTTCGCCGAGCGCGCCTTCCACACCGCCCGGGAGTGGCTCACCGCGACCCGCGAGGCCATCGCCTCCTGCGAGTGCGAGGCGGGCTGCCCGTCCTGCGTCCAGTCCCCCAAGTGCGGCAACGGCAACGAACCCCTGCACAAGCGCGGCGCGGTACGGCTGCTCACGGAGCTCCTCCGCGCGGCCCCGGCCGATCCGGCGCCCGTCGCTGCCCCCGGAACCCCTGCGCCACCGGAGGCCACGGCGGCTCCCTCCGCTCCTGAACCGGCGCCGGGCGGCCAAGACGGCCGGTAGGACCCGTACGAGCCTCAGAGGGGCTGACAGGGCTGGCGAGCGGGGAAGGGGCGCGTGGGGCGCGAGGAGGGCAGGGGGAACCGGAGGCGTCGGGGTGTGGAGGGCTCCTAGGGCGCGGCGGCGGAGGTGAACGAGGCCGCGGCCGGGGCGGCCCGTCGTCCACCCCGGAGGAGCCAGCGGCGGGCTCCACAAGCCGGATCGGATCGGCGAGCTCCATCGGCCGGAGCGAAACGGCCTCCTCCGCGGGCCGGACCGGAACGCGGTACGAGGGCGAGGGCGAGGCCGGGACGTCGTACGGCGGCGGGACCGCCGGGCCCGCTCTGGCCCGGACCACCGGGGCGTACGGCCCGAACCTCGCCCGTACGGCCACATCCGCGATCTCCCCGTCCACGGCGCACCGCACCACCTCCCCGCCCTGGGCTCCGGCGACCCGCGCGGCGACGGCGCAGGCATCCGCTGTCCCCCAGAGCGCCCGGTCGGCGGCCGCCAGCGCGGCCATGTCCGCGGCGCCACCCGCGCGGTGCCGAGCCGCCACCGCCTGTCCGAAGGCGAGGACGCCCGCGAAGACCACGCACATCGCGGAGGCCGCCACGGCCACCCACACGGTCGCCGAACCCCGGTCCCCGCGTGGACGCCCGCTCCGCTCCGGGGATGAGGCCCAGGCGCCTGATCCCCGCCCGTCCTCGCGCACACGCCCGTCCCGCTCCCGGGATGAGGACCAAGCGCCTGATCCCCGCCGGTTCCCACGCGCACGCCCGTCCCGTCTCGCCACCACCTCCCGCACGCGCCCGGCCCAGCACACGACGAGGCATGAACTCCCGACCGTCCGAGCGGCGCGGGCCCTCCCCCGGAGCTGCACCCTCATGGTTCCTCCCCCACCGCGTCCTCGGCCAGGGCCGCCGCCTCCGCCTTGAGCGTCAGGGACAGTGCGCCGGGGCCCGGGGTCGGCGCCTCCACGCGTACGCGCCAAAGGTCGCCCGTTCGCCCGAGCGTGACCCGCGCGCCGTCCGGGGCCGCCGAGCGGGCGGCGGCCAGCACCGCCCCCTCGGTCTCGGACCGCGCCGCCGCGCGAGCGCCCACCCGTGCCGCGTCCACGCACTCGATCTGCCCGGCCGCCGCCATCAGCGCCCACAGCAGGGCCAGGGCGAACAGAGCGAGTGCCGGTATCACCACGGCCGCCTCGGCCGTCACGAAGCCGCGATCCCCCTTGAGGCCATCCCCTTCGAGCCGGGCCTCCGCAGTGCCGGGACCAGCGCGGCCGGCCGTGGCGAAGCCGCACTCAGAACTGGACATCCAGCGCCCTCTCCACCAGCGACTGGAGCGCCGAGGTGACGGCACCACTGGTCACGACCTTGTAGAGCACCGCCGCGAAGCCGCACGCGGCGATCGTGCCGACCGCGTACTCGCTGGTCGTCATCCCGGTGTCCCCGCGCACGCCCGACCTGACGCGCCGCATCCATGCCTTCATCGCAACCCCCATGTCCGTGCAACCTCCGTGTTCGTGTCCATGCCTGTGTCCGCACGTCCATCGCGTCCGTCGCGTCCGTCGCGTCCGTCGCGTCCGTCGCGTCCGTCATGCCTGTCATGCCTGTCATGCCTGTTGCTGCCGTCGACCTTCGTGTTCTCCCTTGGCCGCGCCGACGGGATCTCCGTCGCGCCGCCCTCGGCTCCTCCCCTCTCGCGTGCACTCAGCGCCCGAGCAGTCCGCCCGCCAGGCCGATCACCACCGGAGCCACACCGGCCGCCAGGAACGCGGGCAGGAAGCACAGGCCCAGAGGGCCGGTGATCAGTACGCCCGCGCGTCTCGCCCTGGCCGCCGTCGCCCGGGACCTCTCGGCTCGGCAGCGCTCGGCCACCCGCCCCACCGGGCCCGCCGCGGGCGCCCCCGAGGAACCGGCCCGCTCCAGACATCGGGCCAGCCCCGTCGCGCCCGGTATCGCCCCCAACCGCCCCCACGCCTCGGCCGGATCACCTCCCAGCCGCAACTCGGCGGCGATCTCGGCCAGCCGACGCCCCACCGGGCCGCCCAGCGACTCCCCCACCGCTTCGGCCGCCTCACGCGGGCCCGCACCGGCGGAGAGGCACGCGGCCAGGAGGTCGGCCGCGAGCGGCAGTTCGGGATCCACGTCCACGGCCCGACCCCGGCCGCCGTTCCCGGGCCATCCCGGGCCGCCCCTCCCGGCCCACCTCGGAACGCCCCTCCCGGCCCACCCCGGGTCGCCACTACCAAGCCGACCCCAGCCGCCGCTCCCGGGCCGAAGCCATCCCCCAGGCCCTGGCGCGAACCCTGAACGCGGCCCCGGCCCCGGCCCCCTGCGGGCCCCCGCGCCCGCACTCGCCCCCGCACCCGCCGGTATGCGCGAGCCAACCCCGCCCCGGATTCCTCCCGCAGCCGTGTCCCTTCCCGGCTCCGGCCGCCGTCCGCGCCGCCTCTGCCAGCGCCCGACCCCGTACGCCGCCACCAGCCCGACCAGCACCCCCGGCACTCCGCCGATCACCCCGTATCCGGCGGCAAGAACCCCCAGAGGCCCCCACCAGGCCCCCTTCACCCGCTTCTCTCCCCCCAGTGACGGCCCGTCAGGGAGCCCCGGGAGCACCCGCGCCCGCCACACGACCACAGCCCTCGACCGCGCCAGCGCACCCGCACCCGCACCCGCACCCGCATCCGCATCCGCACCCGCCAGCAAGGCCCCACCCCTGCGTCGGATCGAGCGCTCCCGTCGGCGGTCCGCCACTTCCACCACCATCCACAGGGCGAGCGCCACGAAGGCCGCCGTCACCCCCAGCCTGTGGAAAACCCCGGAGTGGGACACCCCGGGCAGAGCCACGGCGAGCCGCGCCAAGTCGAGTCCGGCCACATCAGGCCCGGCCACCGCCGGCCCGCCCGGTCCGGGCCCGGCTCCGGCGCCAGTCACGGCGAGCCCCACCCCCGCCGCACAGCCCCTCACCGCTTCTCCCCCGTCCGCGTGATCCGCGCCGTCCAGTACAGGCCCGCCGCCTCCAGGACCCCCGCGACGGCCAGGCAGCCGAGTCCGGCCGGTGTGTGGAGCAGTACGCGCAGGGGGCTCGCGCCCATGGCCGTGCCGAGCAGCAGGCCGAGAACGGGCAGCAGCGCCAGCAGCACGGCCGTGGTCCGAGGGCCCGTCAACTGGGCTCTCAGTTCCTCCCGCTGCTCCTGATCGGCGCGCAGCGCGGCCTCCAGGCGCTCCAGGCCCGCCGCGAGGCCGGCGCCGCCGTCCACCGCCACCTGCCAGCACGCGGCGACCCCGGCGAGCCCTTCCGCGCCCGGCTCGCGCGCGGCCTCGCGCAGCGCGCCGGGCACATCGCCGCCGAACCTCGCCGCGGCGAGCACCTGTGCCTCGGCCGCGCCCAGCGCCTCCGTGTCCAGGGCGGCCAGCGTCAGCGCCTGGCCGGGCTGCCGTCCCGCCCTCAGCTCCCCCGCGACCGCCCCGCACCACACGACGACCTCGTCACCCCGGCGCCACTTCGCCCGCTCCCGCTCACGGGCCCGCAGCCACCGCCCCACCAGCGGCACCGCGAGCACCCCGGCGGCCAACGGCAGCAGCGAGTCCGCGAGGACCGCCAGAACCACCGCGCCCGGCAGACACAGCCACTCCGGGCGGGCCCGACGGCGCAGCCGCTCCCACTGCCGCCCCCACAGCGGCTCCTCCGGTTCGACGGCCCCGCCCGCCAGCAACAGCCGTGTCCTGCGCGGCCCCTGGCCCCGCCCCACCGAGAGCCAGGCGGCGGCGAAGGCGCAGACGGCCGCCGCCGAGGCCGGGGAGAACGGCACGGTCGGGCCCGATGCGCTCCAACCCGTCACCACGCACCTCCGAGCAGTGTCCGCAGCCGGTCCCAGCCGCGCTCCTGCACAAAGCCGCCCACACCCCAGCGCAGCGCCGGAACGGCCACCACCAGGCCCGCCGGGTCGCGCTCCAGCACCCGGATCTCGGCGACCCGGCGCCGCCCGGCCCTGTCCCGTGCGAGATGGACCACCACCGACAGGGCCGCCGCCAACTGGCTGTGCAGGGCGGCCCGGTCGAGCCCGGCCGCCGTGCCCAGGGCCTCCAGACGGGCGGGCACGTCGGCCGCCGTGTTCGCGTGGACGGTGCCGCAGCCGCCCTCGTGGCCGGTGTTGAGCGCGGCCAGCAGGTCGGTGACCTCGGCGCCGCGCACTTCGCCCACGACGAGCCGGTCCGGCCGCATCCGCAGGGCCTGGCGCACCAGGTCCCGCAGGGTGACCTGGCCCGCGCCCTCCTGGTTGGCGGGCCGTGACTCCAGCCACACCACATGGGGGTGGTCGGGCCTCAACTCGGCCGAGTCCTCGGCCAGGACGATCCGCTCGCGCGTGCCGACGAGGCCCAGCAGGGTCGACAGGAGCGTGGTCTTGCCGGACCCGGTGCCACCACTCACCAGGAACGACGCCCGCGCTTGGATCAGCGCGCGCAGCACTCCTTCCCCGCCGGGCGGCACCGTGCCCGCCGCGACGAGTTCGTCCAGGGAGAACGCCCTGGGCCGCACCACTCGCAGCGACAGACAGTCCGCCCCGACCGCGACCGGCGCCAGTACCGCGTGCATCCGGGTGCCGTCCGGCAGCCGGGCGTCCACCCACGGCCGGGCGTCGTCGAGGCGCCGCCCCGCGACGGCCGCCAGCCGCTGGGCCAGCCTGCGCACCGCGGCCGTGTCGGGGAAGCGGACGTCCGTGAGTTCGAGCCCGGCGCCCCGGTCCACCCAGACCCGGTCCGGGGCGGACACCAGAACGTCCGTCACGGCCGGATCGGCCAGGAGCGGTTCGAGCGGGCCCGTGCCGACCAGCTCGGAGCGGAGCTTCTCGGCGCCGCCGAGGACTTCCGCGTCGCCCAGGAGGCGGCCCTGGGCCCGCAGCGCCGCCGCGACCCGGGCCGGTGTGGGTTCGGCGCCGCTCTCCGCGAGCCGTCGGCGCACCGCGTCCAGGAGCGGGCCGGGCGCGGCCCCCGCCAGGCCCCGTACGCCGTCGGAAGGTGTGCCCGTCGTCCCCGTGCTCATGCGACGGCACCTCCGGTCAGCGCCTGCTCCCAGAAGGCCGTGCAGAAGCGGGAGAGCGGTCCGCGCACTGCGCTGCCGGGCGGCAGGCCCTTCTCCACGCCTTCCAGCAGCCCGTGTTCCATGGGCAGTTCGCCCGCCAGGGGCAGGCCGAGCGCCGCCGCCACCCACTGTTCGTCGAGCCCCGCCGCGTACGGTCCGCGCACCACCGCGCGCAGGTCGCGGAGGACCATGCTCACGGAGGAGGCGACCCGGTTGGCCGCCGCGACCGCTCGCAGTTCGGCGGGGACGACCAGCAGGCCCAGGTCGAGCTGGGCCAGTGCCTCCGCCACCGAGTCGTCGACCCGCCTCGGGAGGTCGACGACCACCACTCCGCCGCGTCTGCGCCCGGCGGCCAGGACCGCCCGCATGGCTTCCGCCGGGATCGCCACCGTGTCCCCCCGGTCCCAGCTGAGGACCCGCAGGGCGTGGAGGTGGGGCAGCGACTCCTCCAGGGCGCCGCCTCCGACCCGGCCTCGGGAAGCGGCGAAATCCGGCCATCGTCTGCCCTCGGCCTGTTCGCCGCCGAGCAGCACGTCGATACCGCCGCCGAGCGGGTCGCCGTCGATGAGCATGGTGCGCCGGCCGGCCCGCGCGGCGGTCACCGCCAGGGCGCAGGCCAGCGTGGACGCCCCCGCTCCGCCCCGCCCGCCCATCACCCCGACCGTCAGCGCCTGCCGCCCCACGCCCTCCACGGCGTCCGCGATCCGGTCGACCAGCCACTGCTCGCCGTCGGGCAGCAGCAGCACGTGGTCGGCGCCGATCTCCACGGCGCGCTGCCACACGCCGGGGTCGTCCTGGTCGCGTCCGACGAGCAGGACTCCGCGCCTTCGCGCGGCGCCGCGCACCCGGGCGGCGGCGTCGTCCCCGACCAGGATCAGCGGCGCCCCCTCCCAGCCGGACCGGCGCTCGGGCACCGAGTGGTGCACCTCGGGCTCGGCTCCGGCGGCGGCGCACAGCCGCAGCAGATCGTCGAGCAATGCCTCGTCCTCGGTGACGATCAGCGGCCCGGCGCGCCGCCCCTCCGCACTCGGCGGCCGTTCGGAAGCCATGGGTCCGTCCATGATCTCCGCCCCCTCTCACTGCGATTCCTTGCGTCCGCGGATCTCGCGAACTGGAATCACGGTGGAGCGGTTCCGGAAATCAAGTGGATCTTGGTCAAAAACTGTGGACAACTCGCCGGTTGTGAATATTCCGTTCACCTATACCGGTGACTTCCGGAGCGCACCGGAACCATCACGCTGCGTGACGAGTCAGGACATGCAGAGGGGCCGGCCGATGCGGCCCGAGGGAGGGGAGATGGATCGTGTGCGACACCCGAAAATGCATCCGGACATGCGACGACCCCCGCCGGGGGGGAGAGCGGGGGTCGTCTCTCCGGCCGACTCGGGGGGGGAGGAGCCGGACCGGGTTAGCACGGTCGCGAACGATCCGTGACTTCCATGGTGTACCCGAGAGCCTTCTCAGGCAAACCCACACGCCCCAGCGTACGCCGAATGGTGGGCGCCTATGCTCGCCTTCGTGGAAAACCACTCCTTGCCGCGGACGGCCGCCTTCTTCGACTTGGACAAGACAGTCATTGCCAAGTCGTCGACTCTCACGTTCAGCAAGTCCTTCTATCAAGGGGGACTCATCAACCGGCGGGCCGTGCTGCGCACGGCCTACGCACAGTTCGTGTTCCTCGCGGGCGGCGCCGACCACGACCAGATGGAGCGGATGCGCGAGTATCTGTCGGCGCTCTGCAAGGGCTGGAACGTCCAACTGGTCAAGGAGCTCGTCGCCGAGACCCTCCACGACCTGATCGATCCGATCATCTACGACGAGGCCGCCTCCCTCATCGAGGAGCACCACACCGCCGGGCGGGACGTCGTGATCGTTTCGACGTCGGGCGCGGAGGTGGTCGAGCCGATCGGCGAGCTGCTCGGCGCCGACCGCGTGGTGGCCACCCGGATGGTCGTCGGCCCCGACGGCTGCTTCACGGGCGATGTGGAGTACTACGCGTACGGCCCCACCAAGGCGGAGGCCGTCAAGGAGCTGGCCGCCTCCGAGGGCTATGACCTGGCCCGCTGCTACGCCTACAGCGACTCGGCGACCGACGTACCGATGCTGGAGTCCGTCGGACACCCCTTCGCGGTCAACCCGGATCGGGCACTCCGGCGCGAAGCGGCCAATCGAGATTGGCCTGTTCTGGTCTTCAACCGGCCCGTCCGGCTCAAGCAGCGGCTGCCCGCGATCTCTATGCCGCCCCGCCCGGCACTGGTCGCGGCGGCGGCGGTGGGTGCGGCGGCGGCGACGGCCGGGCTCGTCTGGTACGCGAGCCGCCGGCGCTCGGCGGCCCTCGGCTGACCCGGCGGCACCGCCCCACCAGCAGCATCCCTTTTGTTCTGTTTGAACCTAAAAGTAAAGAAGTGCAGTCAGGGGTTCCGCTTCACCCCGTGCTGGAGTACAAATAAGGCAACGGCCCGCGAGACCTGGGACATCCGAGAGGATCACCTTCTACGCAACACGGCCCCACGGACCGAAGCATGGACATCGAGCACCCACGCGACGTCGACCCGTCGATTACGGGCCAGCCGCACCAGGTGACGGGCAGAAGTTCCCGACCTGATGGGCAACCTTCGAGGACGCTTGGTAACACGGTGAACATGCCAGCGGCGGTACCGATCCGGTACCGCCGCAACTCTTTTCCCGCGCCTTCCCCGCCCGCCGCCGACCTTGGCAGCTACGGCTACGCGGCGCCGCGCTGAAGCGCCTCGCACACGGCCGTCGACTCCCGTACACCGAGCTCGACCGAGCGTCCGCAGTGGGCGATCCAGGCGGCGACACCCTCGGGGGTCCCGGAGGCATAGCCGTCCAGCGCCGCCACGTACGCCGCGCGCCCCTGCTCCGCATGGCCCACCTCGGCCGGGCAGATCGACTTCGGGTCGAGACCGCTGCCGATCAGTGTGATCCGCTCGGCGGCCCGCGCCACCAGCCCGTTGTGCGAGCCGAACGGGCGCAGGGCGAGGAGCTCGCCGTGCACGATCGCTGCGGTGACCAGCGCCGGGGCCGAGGAGCCCGCGATGATCAGCTGGGACAGCCCCTCCAGGCGCCCCGCCACCTCGTCCGCGTCCGGCAGCGCGAGCTCGATCAGCGGCTCGTCGACCGCCTCGCCCCGCTGCCTCGGCCGCCCCACCGTGTCACCGGAGTCGGCAGCCGCCACCAGGTGCAGCCGGGCCAGCACCCGCAGGGGCGACTGCCGCCAGATGGAGAGCAGCTGGCCCGCCTCGGCGGTCAGCCGCAGGGCCGCACCGACCGTGCGCGCCTCGCTCTCCGAGCCGAAGTCGCTGCGGCGGCGCACCTCCTCCAGCGCCCAGTCGGCGCCGGAGAGCGCGGCGCTGCCGCGCGCCCCGCGCAGCGCGGCCTCCGAGGTGATCTCGTTGCTGCGCCGCCGCATGACGCGGTGCCCGTAGACCCGGTCGACGGCTTTGCGTACGGAGTCCACGGCGTCCGGGACGCCCGGCAGCGAGCCCAGGGCGACTAGCGGATCGGCGGCCGACGAGGCGTTCGTACTCATAAGTAAGGAGGCTACGCGCCCGTGGCCCACACCCCACCTTCGAGTGGTCTTCTTCACTCGCCACCCCCACATCGTGCTACCTCACGATTACCGTTGGTGAACATGAAGATCGCTTTCGTGGGCAAGGGCGGCAGCGGCAAGACGACGCTGTCCTCGCTCTTCATCCGCCATCTCACCGCCAACGAGGCCGCCGTGCTCGCGGTCGACGCCGACATCAACCAGCACCTGGGCGCCGCGCTCGGGCTCGACGAGGCGGAGGCCGCAGCGCTGCCCGCGCTCGGCGCGCAGCTGCCGCTGATCAAGGACTATCTGCGGGGCACCAACCCCCGTATCGCCTCGGCCGACACGATGATCAAGACCACCCCGCCCGGGCAGGGCTCGCGGCTGCTGCGGATCCGCGAGTCCAACCCGGTGTACGAGGCGTGCGCGCGGCGGGTGGTGCTGGACGACGGGGACATCCGGCTGATGGCGACGGGCCCGTTCACCGAATCCGACCTGGGGGTGGCCTGCTACCACTCGAAGGTCGGGGCGGTCGAGCTCTGTCTGAACCACCTGGTCGACGGGCCCGACGAGTACGTCGTCGTCGACATGACGGCCGGATCCGACTCGTTCGCCTCCGGGATGTTCACCCGTTTCGACATGACGTTCCTGGTGGCCGAGCCGACCCGCAAGGGGGTGTCGGTGTACCGCCAGTACAAGGAGTACGCGCGCGACTTCGGGGTCGCCCTGAAGGTCGTCGGCAACAAGGTGCAGTGCCCGGACGACCTGGAGTTCCTGCGCGACGAGGTCGGCGACGACCTGCTCGTCACGATCGGCCACTCGGACTGGGTGCGCGCGATGGAGAAGGGGCGCCCGCCGCGCTTCGAGCTCCTGGAGGCGGACAACCGGCTCGCCCTCCAGGCGCTCCAGAACGCGGCGGACGACTCGTACGAGGTGCGCGACTGGGAGCGCTACACCCGTCAGATGGTCCATTTCCATCTGAAGAACGCGGAGAGCTGGGGGAACGCGAAGACGGGCGCCGACCTGGCCGCGCAGGTCGACCCCGCCTTCGTGCTCGGGGAGCCGTTCGGCGAGCAGCTCGTCGAGGTCAGTGAGCCGCAGCCTGCTTGAGGCCGGGCTGCTGGAGCGGCTTGGCCGGCTGGGCCGGAACGGCGGGCTGGGCGGCCAGGAAGGCCGGCCAGCCGCCCTTCGGCGCCTCACCGACCTTCAGCTGGCGGAACTTGTCGAGCGTCGAGGGGTCCTGCGCGTCCAGCCAGTCGGCGAGCTGACGGAACGACACGCAGTGCACCTCGCGCTTCACACAGACCGTCTTGATCGTGTCCTCGACGGCCCGCATGTACGTTCCGCCGTTCCAGGACTCGAAGTGGTTGCCGATGATCAGCGGCGCCCGGTTGCCGTTGTACGAGCGGTCGAACGCCTGTAGCAGGCCGTCGCGCATCTGGTTGCCCCAGAACTCGTGCTGCTCGGCGTCGCCGGTCACCGCGCCCGACTGGTTCATGTAGAAGTTGTAGTCCATGGACAGCGTCTGGAAGGCGCGGCCGGGCACGGGGACCAGCTGCATGGACAGGTCCCAGATGCCGTTGTCGTTCTTCTTCGGCCACACCTGGTCGTTGACACCGCTGGTGTCATAGCGCCAGCCGAGCTGGCCGGCCGCCTGCACGAAGTTCTTGCGGCCCTCCAGGCAGGGCGTGCGACCGCCGATGAGCTCCTTGTCGTAGTCGAACGGCAGGGGCGCCTCCGCCTTGAGGCCGGAGTTCGACTTCCAGTTCTTCACGAACGACTTGGCCTGGGCGATCTCGCTCTTCCACTCGTCCACCGACCAGGTGCCGACGCCGCCGTCGTTGCCGCAGAAGTGGCCGTTGAAGTGGGTGCCGACCTCGTTGCCCTCCCGCCACGCGTCCCGCAGCTGGGTGACCGTGTCCTTGATGCCCTTCAGGTCGTTGAACCCGATGTCACTGCTGCCCGGGGAGTGCTTGGGGGCCGTGTACTGCTCACGCTTCTCTTCCGGGAGCATGTACACACCACTGAGGAAGTACGTCATGGTCGCGTTGTACTTCTTGCCGACCTCGCGGAAGTGGGAGAAGAGCCGCTGGCTGTCCTCGCCGGCGCCGTCCCAGGAGAACACCACGAACTGGGGCGGCTGCTGACCGGGCGCCAGCTTCTGGGCCCTGAGCAGGTGCGGCTGGAGTCCGGTGTACGCGGTGGACCCGTCGCCGATCAGGCGTACGGCACTCTTCGGCGCGGCGGCGGCGCCCACCGGCCGGGCCCCGGGCGCGCCCGCCTTGGTGGGGTTGCCGACGGAACATCCGGCGACGCCCGCGACCAGCGCGGCGACGACGGCCCCGGTCGCGATCCTCTTCGTGGCGGCCATCATCCGCCCACCCTCTTCCTGGAGAGCCAGAGATCCACGGATCTCTCGCACTGGATGCCATCAAATCGCCGCAAAAGTGACATGGAGGATCCGGGAAGACGGTGCGACAAGCCGCACGAAAAGCTGCTTATTCACCGTTGAGAGTGAATCGTTGACCTATTTGACCGAAAAGCGAAGCGCAGCCCTTTACTCTCCATTACGATTCATTTACCGAGAGTTGAGAATCCCGCCGCTGCACGCCGTGACCCACGGCCGCGACCCCACATCCGCGACCGCGCCGCCCCGGAGGAGACGGGAACCATGCCTGCCTGCGTCCCCACCCGCACCCAGCCACTCGCTCAACCAGACGGCCCGAACCAGCAGCACCCGCACCCCCCACCGGCCCGGAAAGGAGGCCGCCGCTTCAGAATCGCCGGATCCGATGTGTCCGCATCGCTCACCGTCTTCCTGCTCGCCGTCCCGATGTCGCTCGGCCTCGCCGTCGCCATCGACGCGCCGCTGGAAGCCAGCCTCATCGCCGCCGGAGTCGGCGGCATCGTCGCCGGACTGCTCGGCGGCTCACCGCTCCTTGTCAGTGGCCCCTCCGCCGGACTCACGGTGGTGTCGGCCGAGTTGATCCAGAATTACGGCTGGCGCACCACCTGCGCCATCACCGTTCTCGCGGGTCTGCTCCAAATCGCACTCGGCTCACTGAAGACCGCGCGCTCCGCGCTCGCCGTGAGCCCCGCCATCGTGCACGGCACCCTCGCCGGCATCGGCGCCGCCATCGCGCTCGCCCAGCTCCACATCGTCCTGGGCGGCTCCCCACAGAGCTCGGCCCTCGACAACGCCCGAGCACTGCCCGGCCAGTTGGCCAAGGTCGGCCCCGCCGCACCTCTGGTGGGAGCTCTCACCATCGCCGTGCTCCTGACCTGGCCGCGCCTTCCCGGCCGGATCGGCAAGGGGCTGCGGCGGATCCCGGCGGCGCTCGCCTGCGTGGTGATCGCCACCGCCGTCGCCGCCTGGGCCGCCCCCGGCATCGCGCGCGTCCAGCTCCCGTCGTGGGACGCGCACGTGCTGCCCGAGCTGCCCCACGCGCCGGTGACCGGGCTGGTCACCGCCGTGATCACCGTGACGCTGGTGGCCAGCCTGGAGTCGCTGCTGTCGGCCGTCGCCGTGGACAAGCTGGCCGCCGAGCGGTCCGGGGGCCTCGCGCCCGCCCGCGCCGACCTCGACCGGGAGTTGCGCGGGCAGGGCGTCGCCAACGCCGTCTCCGGGCTGCTCGGCGGGATGGCCGTCTCGGGCGGCGCGGTGCGCGCCAGTGCCAACGTGCGGGCGGGCGCGAC
This sequence comes from Streptomyces sp. cg36, assembly GCF_041080675.1. Taxonomy (NCBI): domain Bacteria; kingdom Bacillati; phylum Actinomycetota; class Actinomycetes; order Kitasatosporales; family Streptomycetaceae; genus Streptomyces; species Streptomyces cyclosori. Next base: position 3,683,899 of record NZ_CP163520.1, read on the forward strand.
CGGCCGTGCCTCCACCGTGCTGCACGGGGTGTGGGTGCTCCTGGCCGCCGGACTGCTGGTGGCCGTGCTGGAGTGGATCCCACTGGCCGCACTGGCCGCACTGGTGATGATGGTCGGCATCCAGATGGTGTCCTACGCGCACATCCGCAACGTCCACAAGCACCGCGAGTTCCTGGTGTACGGGGCGACGGTCGGCGGGGTGCTCCTGTCCGGCGTGCTCCAGGGCGTGGCCATCGGGATCGCGGTGGCCGTCGCCGTCGCCCTGCACCGGCTCTCGCGCACCCGGATCACGGTGCAGCGCCAGGACGACCACAGCTATCTGGTGCGGGCCCGCGGCCAGTTGACCTTCCTCGCCGTGCCGAGGCTGACCCGATCGCTCGCCCAGGTGCCCCAGGGGGTGAACACCGTGATCGAACTGGATGGATCATTCATGGACCACGCGGCGTACGAGGCGCTCCAGAGCTGGCAGGACGCGCACACCGCGCGCGGCGGCAGCGTGCGGACGACCGGGCGCGGCGGCGGGCGGATCGCCGAGCCCGCCTCCACCGCGCACAACTGCTGCCGGCCGTGGACGCCGTGGCGCAACCACCACTGCCACGACAAGGCGCCCGCGCCCAGGACACACGGCCACCAACTGGCCAGCGGGCTCAGCTCGTTCCAGCGCAACACCGCGCCGCTGGTGCGGGACGAGCTGGCACGGCTGGCGCGCGAGGGGCAGCAGCCCTCGCAGCTCTTCCTGACCTGCGCCGACTCCCGGCTGGTCACCAGCATGATCACGTCGAGCGGACCGGGGGATCTGTTCACCGTGCGCAATGTGGGCAACCTCGTGCCCCTGCCCGGCGCGGAGAGCAGTGACGACTCGGTGGCGGCGGCCATCGAGTACGCGGTGGAGGTGCTGCGGGTCGAGTCCATCACGGTCTGCGGACACTCCGGCTGCGGTGCGATGCAGGCGCTGCTGAACAGCACGCCGGACGACCCCCCGACGCCGCTGCGCCGCTGGCTGCGGCACGGGCTGCCGAGCCTGGAGCGGATGGCCAGCCGGCAGCACGCCTGGGCGCGGATCTCCGGGCGGCTGCCCGCCGACGCCGTGGAGCAGCTGTGCCTGACCAATGTGGTGCAGCAGCTGGAGCACCTGCGGCGGCACGAGTCGGTGGCGCGCAGGCTCGCCGAGGGGACGCTGGCGCTGCACGGGATGTACTTCCATGTGGCCGAGGCCCAGGCGTACTTGCTGTCCTACGACGACGTGCAGGAGGTTTTCGAAGGGGTGGGACCGACCGTGCTGGAGGAGTCCCGTACCTGACGCGGTACCGGCCGCCCCGTCCCGCCCCCGACCGCGCCGGGGCGGGGCCGCCATCGCGTACGCGGCAGGGCCCGCACTCACGACACGCCGACACCCCGATCCCCCTACAGGTCTAAACCAATTTTCGGGAGACTACTTGTCACCCGGCGATTGGCCTGATGAGCTATGGGCCGGGACACATAGGCACATAGGACGCCCTGGGAAAGGGAGATGTCGTGAGCAACGAAAGCCTGGCCAACCTGCTCAAGGAGGAGCGGCGGTTCGCGCCGCCCGCCGAGCTGGCCGCGCGCGCCAACGTGACGGCGGAGGCGTACGAGCAGGCCAAGACGGACAGGCTGGGCTTCTGGGCCGAGCAGGCCCGGCGCCTGACCTGGGCCACCGAGCCGACCGAGACGCTCGACTGGTCGAACCCGCCGTTCGCGAAGTGGTTCGCCGACGGCCGGCTCAACGTCGCGTACAACTGCGTGGACCGGCACGTCGAGGCCGGGAACGGCGACCGGGTCGCCATCCACTTCGAGGGCGAGCCCGGCGACAGCCGCGCGATCACCTACGCCGAGCTGAAGGACGAGGTCTCGCGGGCCGCCAACGCCCTGACCGAGCTGGGCGTCCGGGCCGGCGACCGGGTCGCGGTGTACCTGCCGATGATCCCCGAGGCGGCCGTCGCGATGCTGGCCTGCGCCCGTATCGGCGCGGCGCACTCGGTGGTGTTCGGCGGGTTCTCGGCCGACGCCGTCGCCTCCCGCATCCAGGACGCCGACGCCAAGCTGGTCATCACCGCGGACGGCGGCTACCGGCGCGGCAAGCCGTCGGCGCTGAAGCCCGCGATCGACGAGGCCGTGGCCAAGTGCCCGCAGGTCGAGCACGTACTCGTGGTGCGGCGCACCGGGCAGGAGACGGCCTTCACCGAGGGCCGGGACGTGTGGTGGGACGACATCGTCGCGCGGCAGTCCACCGAGCACACCCCGCAGGCGTTCGACGCCGAGCACCCGCTGTTCATCCTGTACACGTCCGGGACGACGGGGAAGCCGAAGGGCATCCTGCACACGTCCGGCGGCTATCTGACGCAGGCCGCGTACACCCACCACGCGGTGTTCGACCTCAAGCCCGAGACCGATGTGTACTGGTGCACCGCCGACATCGGCTGGGTGACCGGCCACTCGTACATCGTGTACGGGCCGCTGGCCAACGGCGCGACGCAGGTCATGTACGAGGGCACGCCGGACACCCCGCACCAGGGGCGGTTCTGGGAGATCGTCCAGAAGTACGGGGTGACGATCCTCTACACGGCGCCGACGGCGATCCGTACGTTCATGAAGTGGGGCGACGACATCCCCGCCAAGTTCGACCTGTCGTCGCTGCGGGTGCTCGGGTCGGTGGGCGAGCCCATCAACCCCGAGGCGTGGATCTGGTACCGCAAGCACATCGGGGCGGACAAGTGCCCGATCGTGGACACCTGGTGGCAGACGGAGACCGGCGCGATGATGATCTCGCCGCTGCCCGGCGTCACCGAGACCAAGCCGGGTTCGGCCCAGCGCGCGCTGCCGGGCATCGCGGCGACCGTCGTGGACGACGAGGCGCACGAAGTCCCCAACGGGGGCGGTGGATACCTGGTCCTGACCGAGCCGTGGCCGTCGATGCTGCGCACCATCTGGGGCGACGACCAGCGGTTCATCGACACGTACTGGTCGCGCTTCGAGGGCAAGTACTTCGCGGGCGACGGGGCGAAGAAGGACGAGGACGGGGACATCTGGCTCCTCGGCCGCGTCGATGACGTGATGCTCGTGTCCGGGCACAACATCTCCACGACCGAGGTCGAGTCGGCTCTCGTCTCGCACCCGTCGGTCGCCGAGGCGGCGGTCGTCGGCGCGGCCGACGAGACGACCGGGCAGGCGATCGTGGCGTTCGTCATCCTGCGGGGTTCGGCGGCGGAGTCCGACGGCCTCGTGGACGAGCTGCGGGCGCACGTCGGCGCCACGCTGGGGCCGATCGCCAAGCCGAAGCGGATCCTGCCGGTGGCGGAGCTGCCGAAGACCCGTTCGGGGAAGATCATGCGGCGACTGCTGCGGGACGTCGCCGAGAACCGGGAGCTCGGGGACGTCACGACGCTCACGGACTCGTCCGTGATGGATCTGATCCAGACGAAGCTGCCGGCCGCGTCCAGCGAGGACTGAGCGGGGAGTGTGCGCAGGGGCCCGGCCGCGCGGTGCGCGTGGCCGGGCCCGGCGTTTTTCCTGCCCGCCCCGGGCCACCGGCGCGGGGGCCGCACCCCGCTGGGCGTACGCATCCGGGGCCCCGCCCCCCCGTTCAGCCGCGGCTGCCACGGCGGGTCCGGGCGGGCCGGGCGCGCCATTGCCCGCGCCCCTCCCCCCACTTCCACATATCGTAAAAATCAACCGGAACCATCCCACCCCGCACCCGGGTAAAGAGTTAGGTAAAGTAAGGACCCGCGTCAATGGCGCGACAAGAGGGACCCAGGTGCGCCGGGAAGTCTGGTCGGCAACGTGCTCGTCATGCCCGCCGAACCGACCGGAGGTCACCCCGTGGTCGCGCCCGTGAACCGTCAGGACACCAGCAGGAAGTTCCTCGGACGGCTCTCCCTGCCCGAGCGGAACTTCGTCGCCGACGCGCTCCGCGCCGAGACCGTCGGCGGTGTGCTGCTGCTGGTCGCCGCGATCGCGGCGCTCATCTGGGCCAACACGTTCGGCGGGAGCTACGCCGATGTGCGCGGGTACCACGTGGGGATCGGCGCCCTCGGACTCGACCTCTCGCTCCAGCACTGGGCGGCCGACGGCCTGCTCGCCGTCTTCTTCTTCGTCGCGGGCATCGAGCTCAAACGCGAGCTGGTCGCGGGCGAACTGCGCGACCCCAAGGCCGCGGCCCTGCCGGTGATCGCCGCGATATGCGGAATGGCCGTGCCCGCGCTCGTGTACACGCTGGTCAACACGGTCGGCGGCGGGGAGATGGACGGCTGGGCCGTGCCGACGGCCACCGACATCGCCTTCGCGCTCGCGGTGCTGGCGGTGATCGGGACCTCGCTGCCGTCCGCCCTGCGCGCCTTCCTGCTGACGCTCGCCGTGGTCGACGACCTCTTCGCCATCCTCATCATCGCCGTCTTCTTCACCAAGGAGATCGACTTCGCCGCGCTCGGCGGCGCCGTCGTCGGCCTCGCGGTCTTCTGGCTGCTGCTCCGCAAGGGCGTACGCGGCTGGTACGTGTACGTACCACTGGCGCTGGTCATCTGGGGCCTGATGTACAACAGCGGCGTCCACGCCACCATCGCGGGCGTCGCCATGGGCCTGATGCTGCGCTGCACCCGGCGCGAGGACGAGGAGCACTCCCCGGGCGAGCACATCGAGCACCTGGTGCGACCGCTGTCGGCCGGGCTCGCCGTGCCGCTGTTCGCGCTGATGTCGGCCGGTGTCGGCATCACCGGAGGCGCGCTGGCCGAGGTGTTCACCCGGCCGGAGACGCTCGGTGTGGTGCTCGGTCTGGTGGTCGGCAAGGCGGTGGGCATCTTCGGCGGCACCTGGCTGGCCGCCCGGTTCACCAGGGCGGAGCTGAACGACGACCTGGCCTGGCCGGACGTGTTCGCCGTGGCCACGCTCGCGGGCATCGGCTTCACGGTCTCGCTGCTCATCGGCGAGCTGGCCTTCGACGGCGACGGCGCGCTGACGGACGAGATCAAGGCCGCCGTCCTGATGGGCTCGCTCATCGCGGCCGTACTGGCCACGGTCCTGTTGAAGCTGCGCGTACGCCGCTACCGGGCGCTCGTCGAGGACGAGGAGCGCGACGAGGACCAGGACGGCATCCCGGACGTGTACGAACAGGACAATCCGGCCTACCACCTGCGGATGGCCGACATCTACGAGGCGAAGGCCGCCGAGCACCGCCGCCTCGCGGAACTGGCGGGGGCGGGGAGCGACGAGGGCGGCCGTCCGGCATGATCTGACATCTGGACCGGAGAAGGACGTCTGGGCCGGAGATGACGGGACCGGAGAAGAGAAGTGGGAGTCAGCGAATGAGCGACCCGAGCAACACCGCCGGCGCCGAGCGCAGCCTCGGTCAGCTGGTCGCCTCGGCGACCGCCGAGATGTCCGCGCTGGTGCACGACGAGATCGCGCTCGCCAAGGCGGAACTGCGCCAGGACGTCAAGCGCGGCGCGATCGGTGGCCTCGCCATCAGTACGGCGGGGGTGCTCGTGCTGTTCTCGCTGCCGGTGCTGAGCTTCGCGGCGGCGTACGGGATCCACAACCTGGGACTCGGCCTCGCCTGGTCGTTCCTGATCGTGGGCGGCGCGTTCCTGCTGCTCGCGGGGCTGCTCGCGCTGCTGTCGGTGGCGAAGTTCAAGAAGGTCAAGCCGCCGGAGAAGTCCATCGCCTCGGCCAAGCAGACCGCCGCCGTGCTCGGGGGCGTCAAGCCGCATCCCCGCCCGGTCACGGACCAGGCCCCGGCTGTGGCACGCTCGTCTGCATGAGCGCAGCTGATACCGGTACCGGCGCCACGGGCAGCCCTGGCGGCAATGGCAGCCCCGTCCGCATCGATGGTCCCTGGACACACCGGGACGTGGCCGCCAATGGTGCGCGCTTCCACATCGCGGAGCTCGGTGACGGCCCGCTGGTGCTGCTGCTCCACGGCTTTCCGCAGTTCTGGTGGACGTGGCGGCACCAGCTGACGGCCCTGGCGGACGCCGGGTTCCGGGCGGTCGCGATGGACCTGCGCGGCGTGGGCGGCAGCGACCGCACGCCCCGGGGTTACGACCCGGCCAACCTCGCTCTGGACATCACCGGGGTCGTACGGTCGCTCGGCGAGCCCGACGCGGCCCTGGTCGGGCACGACCTGGGCGGCTATCTGGCGTGGACGGCGGCGGTGATGCGGCCCAAGCTGGTGCGCCGGCTGGCCGTCTCGTCGATGCCGCACCCCCGGCGCTGGCGCTCGGCGATGCTCTCGGACGTGGCGCAGTCGCGGGCCGGTTCGTATGTGTGGGGCTTCCAGCGGCCGTGGCTGCCGGAGCGTCAGCTGGTCGCGGACGACGCGGCTCTGGTGGGGCGTCTGATGCGGGAGTGGTCGGGTCCGGTCGCGCCGGAGGAGGAGGCCGTCGAGGTCTACCGGCGCGCGATGACGATTCCGTCCACCGCGCACTGCTCGATCGAGCCGTACCGCTGGATGGTGCGGTCGATGGCACGGCCGGACGGCATCCAGTTCAACCGCCGGATGAAGCGGCCGGTACGGGTACCGACCCTGCATCTGCACGGTTCGCTCGACCCGGTGATGCGGACGCGCAGTGCGGCGGGCTCCGGCGAGTACGTCGAAGCGCCGTACCGCTGGCGGCTGTTCGACGGGCTGGGCCACTTCCCCCACGAGGAGGACCCGGCGGCGTTCTCGGCGGAGCTGGTCAACTGGCTGAAGGATCCCGAGCCGGACCGCTGAGTCACCCGTACGGGTGAGCGCACGGGGACGCTTGTCCGACGAACAGCCAAATGCCCGGCGCATAGGCCAATTGGCCCCCTTGGGCGCGGTTACCGACCTTGGGGTACGGGCAGACGTCCCGGTATGGGCTGGACGCACGACTACGGTGACGCAGCACGCAACCGCCGCTCGGCCACCGCGCCGATTTCCCACGAGAGGGGTGGCCCGCAAGGTCAGGGCCATGATCCCCAACTCGGCATTCCGCGTATCCTGCGCCGCCGGGCCCGCTGGGTCTCGGCGCGGCTGCGCCATCCACGGACGTAGGCGGCGGTTCGCGCGGTGCGAGTCGGCGCACGCTCACGGGCCTACGGCCTCATGGGTTTACGGGCGTACGGCCTCACGGGCTTACGGGCTTACGGGCTTACGGGCTTACGGGCGCAGATACGCGAGGCCCGGGTGCGCGTCCCGGTAGCCGTCCACGAGCCGGCGTGCGACCTGGACGGAGTCGACCAGCGGGTGCAGGGCGAACGCCTTGACCGCCGTCCGCGCCGACCCGCTCGCGGCTGCTTCCAGAACGCACCGCTCGACCGCCTTCACCGCGCTGACCAGGCCCGCCTCATGCCCCGTCAACTGGCTGACGGGCAGCGGGCGCGGGCCCGAGGCGTCGATGAGGCACGGGATCTCGATGACGGCCTCGGCGTCGAGCGCGCTCAGCGAGGAGCCGTTGCGCACGTTCAGGATGAGCGTCGCCGGTTCGTCGCGGGCGATGGCCCGCATCAGCGCCAGCGCCACGTTCTCGTACCCGCCGGACTCCAGGTCGTCGGCGGCGCGCTCGCCCGCGCCCGAGACCTCGCGGTTCTCCGACATGTACGTGGCCTCGCGCTCGGCACGGGTGCGGTCCCAGACGTCCCACGCGCGCTCGGAGCCGGCCACCGTCGCGTAGAACCGCGCCTGCTGGTCGAGGAGGAAGGCGCCGCGCGTGCGCTCGGCCCGCTGGTAGGCGGCGACGGCCTCGCGGTTGAAGTAGTAGTAGTGCAGGTACTCGTTGGGCACCGAGCCCAGTGAGCGCAGCCAGTCGGCGCCGAAGAGCCTGCCCTCCTCGAACGAGGTGAGCAGCGCGTCGTCGGCGAACAGGCGCGGCAGCACGTTCTCCTCGCCCTCGTACAGCCCGTGCAGCCAGCCGAGGTGGTTTAGGCCCGCGTAGTCCAGCCGTACGGCGTCGGGGTCGGCGCCCACCGTACGGGCCACGCGGCGGGCCAGTCCGACCGGCGAGTCGCAGATGCCGATCACCCGTTCCCCCAGGTGGCGGGCCATGGCCTCGGTGACGAGACCGGCCGGGTTGGTGAAGTTGATGACCCAGGCGCCCGGGGCGACCGCCTTGACCCGGCGGGCGATCTCCTGAGCCACGGGCACGGTCCGCAGCCCGTACGCGATGCCGCCCGCGCCGACCGTCTCCTGGCCGAGGACGCCCTCGGCCAGTGCCACCCGCTCGTCGGCGGCGCGGCCGGCCAGACCGCCCACCCGGATGGCCGAGAAGACGAAGTCGGCGCCGCGCAGCGCCTCGTCGAGGTCGGTGGCGGCGCGCACGGCGGGCGCGTCCGCGACGCCGTGCGCCTGGTCGGCGAGGACCTTGGTGATGGAGGCGAGCCGGGGCGCGTCCACGTCGTGGAGCGTGACCTCGGTGACCCGGCCGGGCGCGCGGTCGCGCAGCAGGGCGCCGTACACGAGCGGCACGCGGAAACCGCCGCCGCCGAGGATCGTCAGTCGCATGGATGCCTCTTCCGGGAGATCGGGTTCCGGGGGCCGGACGCCCTGGACCGGGTGCCGGGGACCGGGGTCAGCGGCGGGGGCCGGGGCCGGGGTTCACAGGGCGCACTGCTGGCTGTCGACCTGCTGGTTGGCGGTGCGGCCCAGCTGGATGTCCTCGCGGATCTCGTTGGCCGTCAGCGCGTATCCGGTGTTCGGGTCGTCCAGCGACTTGGCGAAGACCACCCCGTACACCTTTCCGTCGGGAGTGAGCAGCGGGCCGCCCGAGTTGCCGGGGCGGACCGTGGTGAACAGCGAGTAGACCTCGCGCGTGACGGTGCCCCGGTGGTAGATGTCCGGGCCCGGCGGGGTGATCCGGCCGCGCACGCGCGCGGCGCGCACGTCGTACGGCTGGTCCTCGGGGAAGCCCGCGACGATGGCGCCGCTGCCGCTGTGCGCCTGCGTCGTGGAGAAGCGCAGCGCCGGGGCGGTCAGGTCGGGAACGTCCAGCACGGCGATGTCGCGGCGCCAGTCGTAGAGCACCACGGTCGCGTCGTACGTCCGGCCCGTACCCCCGATCTGGATCTTGGGGTCCGTCACTCCGCCCACTACGTGGGCGTTGGTCATCACCCGGCGCTCGGCGAAGACGAAGCCGGTGCCCTCCAGGCGCTTGCCGCAGCTGGGGGCGGTGCCGGTGACCTTGACGATCGACTTCTTGGCGTGGGCCGCGACGGGGCTGGAGGCGAGCGCCTGGTCCGGCGGCGGGACCTTGGTGATCGACTCGTTGGTGAACGGGGCGAAGACCTGCGGCAGCCCGTTCTTCGCGAGCATCGAGGAGAAGTCCGAGAACCAGGTGTACGCCTGCTTCGGCATCGCCTTGTCCACACCGCGCAGGATCCGGGAGTCGTTGACCGCCCTGCCCAGGGCGTTGCCCTTGCTGGAGGGGTCCTCCTGGGGGTCGGCCAGCGGGGAGAGCGCGGTGCCGATCAGCCAGGCGACCATGAGCATCGCGAGGACGTTGACCAGCGCGCCGCCCGTCGCGTCCAGGGCGCGGGCGGGCTGCCAGGTGATGTGCTGGCGCAGTTTGTTGCCCAGATGGGTCGTGAACGCCTGGCCCACCGAGGCGCAGACGATCACCACCACGACCGCGATGACGGCGGCGGTGGTCGACACGGCCCGCTTGTCCGTCAGCTGGTCCCAGATGACCGGGAGCAGATACACGGCGATGAGGCCACCGCCGAGGAATCCGATCACCGACAGGATGCCGACGACGAAGCCCTGGCGGTAGCCGACGATCGCGAACCACACGGCGGCGACCAGCAACAGGATGTCCAGCACGTTCACGGGCCCACCCTGTCACGCGTGCCAGTCGAGCGGGACCCGCCTGGTGCGATCCCAGGGCCGCTCCCAGCCCGAGTAGTGCAGCAGCCGGTCGATCACACCGGCCGTGAAGCCCCAGACGAGGGCGGATTCGACCAGAAAGGCCGGTCCTGCGTGGCCGCGCGGGTGGACGGCGGTGGCGCGGTTGGCCGGGTCCGTGAGATCCGCCACGGGGACGGTGAAGACCCGCGCGGTCTCGGCCGCGTCCACCGCGCGCACCGCGCTCGGCGCGCGCCACCAGCCGAGGACCGGGGTGACCACGAAGCCGCTCACCGGGATGTAGAGCCGGGGCAGCACGCCGAAGATCTGGACCCCTTCGGGGTCGAGGCCGGTCTCCTCCTCGGCCTCGCGCAGGGCGGCCCGCAGCGGGCCCGTGGTCTGCGGGTCGCCGTCCTCGGGGTCGAGGGCGCCGCCCGGGAACGAGGGCTGGCCGCCGTGCGAGCGCAGCTGGCTGGCGCGCTCCATGAGCAGCAGCTCGGGACCGGCCGGGCCGTCGCCGAAGAGGATCAGCACGGCGGACTGGCGCCCGGCCCCGCTCTCCGGCGGCAGGAAGCGGCTGAGCTGGAGCGGCTCGATGCCGTCGGCCGCGCGCACGACGGGGTCCAGCCAGTCGGGCAGGCCGTCGCGGCGCACCTCGGGGGCACTGCGCGCATCGGGGGCGGGCGGGCGGGCGTGGGCGCCGCCCGGCCCGCCGGGGCGCCCGTCCGCACCGGCCGCGCCCTCGTAGACCCGGGCGCCGCCTTCGTACGTTCCGTACCTTTTGCTGGTCTCGCTGGTGTTGCTGGTGTCACTCGCGTGCGTCATAGGCACCCCCGTCGTCCACCGGTCACAACGTCCGGGACGGTCGCGTTCGTTCCGTCCGGTCATCCGCCATCCGTCATCCGGCTCCCAGCGGCGCGGCGGGCAGGCCCGGGTAGTCCGGGGGCGGGGAGAGCCGCTGGCCCGGCAGGCCGCCCTTCTCGTACTTCAGGAGCTTCCTGGCCTTCTCCGGGTCCGTCTCGCCCTCCCCGTACGCCGGGCAGAGCGGGGCGATGGGGCAGGCGCCGCAGGCGGGCTTGCGGGAGTGGCAGATGCGGCGGCCGTGGAAGACGACGCGGTGCGAGAGCATCGTCCACTCGCTCTTCGGGAAGATCTCGGCGACGACGGCCTCGACCTTGACCGGGTCCTCCTCGTCCGTCCACTTCCAGCGGCGGACCAGACGGCCGAAGTGGGTGTCGACGGTGATGCCGGGAACGCCGAAGGCGTTGCCGAGCACCACGTTCGCCGTCTTGCGGCCGACTCCCGGGAGCTTGACCAGGTCGTCGAGGCGGCCCGGCACCTCACCCCCGAAGTCGTCCCGGAGGGCGGCGGCCAGACCCATGATCGACTTGGTCTTGGCGCGGAAGAACCCGGTGGGCCGGATGAGTTCCTCGACGGCCTCCGGGTCGGCCGCCGCCAGGTCCTCCGGGGTCGGGTACGCGGCGAACAGCGCGGGCGTGGTCTGGTTCACCCGCAGGTCGGTCGTCTGCGCGGACAGCACGGTGGCGACCAGCAGCTCGAAGGGGTTGCGGAAGTCGAGCTCCGGATGGGCGTACGGATACACCTCCGCCAGCTCCCGGTTGATCCGGCGGGCCCGGCGGACCATGGAGAGGTGCGACTCGGGCTTGGCCGGGGGCTTCTTCGCCGGGGCGGCCTTGGTGGCGGCCTTTTTCACGGGGGCCGCCTTGGTGGCCGCAGCTGCCTTGGTGGCGGGCTTCTTCGCGGGGGCGGCGGCGGTGGTGGTGCCGGTGGCTCCGGTCGCGGTCTTCTTGGTGGCCGGAGCCGTCTTGCGGGCGGCGGACTTCTTCGCCGCGGGCGTGGCGGCGGGCTTCTCGGCCGACGCCGTCGCGGGCGCCTTCTTGGCTGCGGGCTTCGCCGCGGCCGTCTTCCCGGCGACCGCCTTCCCGGCGGCGGGCTTCTGGGCCGCGGCCTTCTTGGCCACGGATCCCTTGGCCGCGGCCTTCTTCGCCGCGGGCTTCTGCCCCGCAGGCTTCTTCGCCGCGGCCCTCTGGGACGGGCTCTTCTTGGGCGCGCCCGCGGGCGTCACCGGTCCGGTCGGGGCGGGCGACGCGCCCGGGGCGGGCTGGGCCTCCGACGCGGCCCGATTGGCCGATTTTGATTCTTTCGCGGCATTTTTCGGTTTAATCGCGGGCTGTTCGCCCACAGCGGAATCACTGCCTGCGGACACTCTTGTGGCCCCCCTGGCCTGCGCTCTCACCGGCGAATTGGACACCCGGCCAGCCTAAAGCCACACGCCGACATCCGCCCCGGCCACCGCGAATCACCACCCCAATCGGCCCCCTGCCGCACAGTCCGGCGTTCGGGTGCGTCATCCTTGTGATTACCCGTGTGATTGATCGCACTGTTTACCCCGTCCGGCAAAATGGGCAGCACGGTCCCCTGTACCGGTCGACAAGGAGAGAACTCGTGGACGACGTTCTGCGGCGCGCCCCGCTCTTCGCGGCGCTCGATGACGAGCAGGCCGCGGAGCTCCGCGCCTCGATGAGCGAGGTGACGCTCGCCCGCGGCGACGCCCTCTTCCACGAGGGCGACCCCGGCGACCGCCTCTACGTGGTCACCGAGGGCAAGGTCAAGCTCCACCGCACTTCCCCCGACGGCCGCGAGAACATGCTGGCGGTCCTCGGCCCCGGCGAGCTCATCGGCGAGCTGTCCCTCTTCGACCCGGGTCCGCGCACCGCCACCGCGACCGCGCTGACCGAGGTCAAGCTGCTGGGCCTGGGCCACGGCGACCTCCAGCCGTGGCTGAACGCGCGCCCCGAGGTCGCCACCGCCCTGCTGCGCGCGGTCGCCCGCCGACTGCGCAAGACCAACGACCAGATGTCCGACCTGGTCTTCTCCGACGTGCCGGGCCGTGTCGCCCGTGCGCTCCTCGACCTGTCGCGCCGCTTCGGCGTGCAGTCGGAGGAGGGCATCCACGTCGTCCACGACCTGACCCAGGAAGAGCTGGCCCAGCTCGTCGGCGCCTCCCGCGAGACGGTGAACAAGGCGCTCGCCGACTTCGCCCAGCGCGGCTGGCTCCGCCTGGAGGCCCGTGCGGTGATCCTGCTCGACGTCGAGCGACTGGCCAAGCGCTCGCGCTGATACGGCCGTTCACCTGCGCGTTCACATGTGACGGGGCCCGTCTCCTCCGGGAGGCGGGCCCCGTTGTCAGTGGTCGGTCCTAGTCTTTTCGGTACGTGTCCGGTACGTGGCGGACACGGCGTTCCTTGACAAGTGGACAGGTGAACAGGAACAGCGGGAACAGGCGGGGCGGGCCCAAGTGGGCCCGGGGGCCATCGCGTTCGGGCCGCGCCTTCGGATCCGCCCGTGCCGGGGCGCGGCGCGCCCTCCCTCGTCCGTCAGATCAGCCCGTGCTCGCTCAGGTACTCCAACTGGGCGCGTACGGAGAGTTCGGCGGCCGGCCACAGCGACCGGTCGACGTCCGCGTAGACGCGGGCCACCACGTCCGCCGCCGTGGTGAGCCCGTTCTCCACGGCCGTCTCCACCTGGGCCAGCCGGTGGGCGCGATGGGCGAGGTAGAACTCGATGGCGCCCTGGGCGTCGTCGAGCACCGGGCCGTGTCCCGGGAGCACGGTCCGGACGCCGTCGTCGACCGTGAGCGAGCGCAGTCGGCGCAGTGAGTCGAGGTAGTCGCCGAGGCGGCCGTCGGGATGGGCGACGACGGTCGTGCCGCGCCCCAGGACCGTGTCCCCCGTCAGCACGGCCCCGTCGGCGGGCAGATGGAAGCAGAGGGAGTCGGCGGTGTGGCCGGGCGTCGGCACCACCCACATCTCCAGCCCGCCCGTGGTGATCACATCACCGGTGGCGAGCCCCTCGTCCCCCAGGCGCAGGGCCGGGTCCAACGCGCGTACGTGCGTGCGCGTGAGCTCGGCGAAGCGCGCCGCGCCCTCGGCGTGGTCGGGGTGGCCGTGGGTGAGCAGGGTGAGCGCGACCCGTTTGCCCATCTTCTCGGCCGTGGCGATCACGTTCCGCAGATGGGCGTCGTCCAGGGGGCCGGGGTCGACGACGACGGCGAGGTCCGAGTCGGGCTCGGCGACGATCCAGGTGTTGGTGCCGTCGAGGGTCATCGCGGAGGGGTTGGGCGCGAGGACGTTGACGGTACGGGGTGTGGCGGGGCCGGAGAGCACCCCGCCACGGGGCTGGCCGGGGAGGGCCGAGGCTTCGGTCACGCGAGGGCGCCTTCCGTGCGGAGCGGGGTGGTGCCGGCAGGGGTCACGGGGTGCCTCCGGAGGTGCGGACGCGCTTGGTGAACTCGTCGTGGCCGGGCCAGCTGAGCACGATCTCGCCGTCCTCGCCCAGGGCCGCCCGCGCCAGTACGGGGGTGAGGTCACGGGTGGCCGAGGCGGCGAGGGCGTCGGCCGGGGTGGCGCACGGGAGGAGGCCGCGCAGCGTCGAGACGGTCGGGGGCATCATCAGGAGCTCGCCCCTCTCGTACCCGGCGGTGGCGTCGGCGGGGCTGATCCACACGGCCCGGTCGGCCTCGGTGGAGGCGTTGCGGGTGCGCTGGCCCGCCGGGAGCGCGGCGACGAAGAACCAGGTGTCGTACCGCTTCGGCTCGAACTCGGGCGTGATCCAGCGCGCCCACGCACCGAGCAGGTCCGAGCGCAGGACCAGACCGCGCCGGTCCAGGAACTCGGCGAAGGAGAAGTCGCGGGAGACGAGGGCCAGGCGGTCGGCCTCCCAGTCGTCGCCGGTGGTGTCGCCGACGACGCTGTGGGCGTCGGGCCCGGCGAGGAGGACCCCGGCCTCCTCGTACGTCTCGCGGACGGCGGCGCAGACGATGGCCTGGGCGTCGTCGGGGCCCACCCCCAGACGCGCCGCCCAGGTCTCCCGGCTGGGCCCGGCCCACCCGATCCGCAGGGTGTCGTCGGCAGCGTCACGGGGGTCCACGCCGCCGCCCGGGTAGGCGTAGGCGCCGCCCGCGAAGGCCATGGAGGTGCGGCGGCGGAGCATGTGGACGGCGAGCCCGTCGCGCAGCAGCAGGACGGTCGCGGCCCGCCGGGGTGGCACGGGAACGAGTTCGCCGTGCGCGAGGGCGCGGATCCGGTCGGGCCATTCCGGCGGGTACCACTGACCATTGGACATGGCCGGAGGCTATCCGCTGACGCGCGCATGTTCGAGGCCCCGCCCCAGGAGGAGGCAGGGGTCACTCCACCCCGAGAAGCCTCCCGGAGCCCGGGACGACCGGCATGGGCCGCCCCGCACGGGCGCGGCCCCGCTGCCGGGGGCGC